>JACQYF010000125.1 GCA_016208315.1 Chloroflexota bacterium
TACAATGACCATGTTCGGGAGCCCGGTCCGAAGGAAGCCGCTAAGCTTGTCCCTTCGGGTCGGGCTATTCCTTTCTCCAGGATGGTGCCCAGCATACACGATTCCCAGAGAAACACAAAAGCCGTCCTACATGGACGGCCGGACGGATAGTGCCGGGGCACACCGCCACTCTAATCAGCCAAAACTGGCTCTATCGCTACCAAAGATACCGGACGGGGACACGACAGAATTGGCAACACCACCCTGCGCACAAGCAGTGATACAGCAATATGCACCTATGGAAACGCGGACCCTAAGCGTGCCGCGGCGGTGACGTGCTCCAAATCGATGACAAGAACTGGCCAAGTCACCAGCGGATGACAACGGACAACTGCGGATTGAACGGACAACCCAATACTATGTGTCCATCGAAATCGGGCTTGTCCGTTGTACTACCTTGTCGGCCGGCGCGTGGCGATGCGGACAAGCGCCGGCGTGACGTACTTGCACGGCGACCACCTGGGTTCCACGAGCGTGGGGAGCGGCGCAATTGGCGCAAACGCGCGGTAGTATTATGCGCAAATAAAGATGCGGCGCATCGTCGGTTGCTGCGCCGCACTTTTCATGCTCGCTTGAATTACGTGCTTTTGACTTTGATGACCTTGGGCTTGATCTCTTCGGCCTTGGGGATCGTCAACGTGAGCACTCCGTCTCTGAACGACGCTTCCGCCTTGTCCGCTTGGACCGGCATACCCAACTCTACCGCGCGCGCGAAGGGGCCATAGCGTTGCTCTTGGAGCAAATACGTGCCTTCTTCCGCCGGCGGCTTGGTCTCGCCGCGAATCGTGACCGTCCCGCCTTCGATCGTGATTTCGACATCGTTCGAGTTCACGCCGGGCACCGAAGCGCGTAATACGATCGCGTCCTTGGTCGTGTAAACGTCGAGTGGCAAGGTTCTGCCGGCCGGCCCGTCTCCCCACATGCGTGTCGGGCGGACAACCGAATCCTCAAAAAGGCGATCCATCGCCTGGCGCAGAGTCATGGAATCTTTGAATGGTTCCCAACGAGAGACGCTCATTTGTCCTCCTTGATAGTTTTACGATTTGGCTTTGATCTTGATGCTCTTGGGTTTAACCTGGTCGCTTTTAGGGATCCGCAGGGTCAACACGCCGTTCTCGAACGAGGCATCTGCCTTGTCCGTCTGGAGTCCGCCGGGCAACTCGATGGCACGCGAGAATTGGCCGTAATGCCGCTCGCGGTGGATATAGTTCTCGCCCTTGTTCTCCATCTCTTCCTTTATTTCGCCGCGGACCGTCAGCATATTGCCCGAGATCGTCAAGTCAACGTCTTCTGGTTTGACGCCGGGCAGTGTGGCCTTGACCACGACCTCGTCTTTCGTCTCGACCATGTCTACCGGCATGTAGCCCGTTGGCATCGCTATTGGCATACGGAAAGGCGGTCGGACGAAAGAGTCTTCGAAGAGGCGATCCATCATGTCCCGCAGCGAAATCATTTCGCTAGCCGGATCCCATCGCATTAGACTGCTCATAGTTCCTCCTAATTTCTCTGTGCTTTTCGGGTCTGCAAGACCCTTTTGTCATTTTCGACGAGAATATAGCACATTCTTCTTTGATTGTCAAGAGGATTGATAATGATATTATCAAGTTTTTACACAATTCAAACAACAATTCCATTGACACAATTACTTGCAAGTGGTATAATTTGCCACAGATTACCTGGGTTTCCCGCTCAAAACCGGACGGCTTGGGGAGCATGAGAGCGATGGAATACAAGGACTATTACAAGATTCTGGGCGTCAGCAAAAACGCCAGCGAAAAAGATATCAAGCAAGCGTACCGGAAGCTCGCCCGAAAGCTGCACCCTGATGTCAATCCAAACAACAAGCCTGCTCAGGAGCAGTTCAAGGAGATCAACGAGGCCTACGACGTTCTCTCGGATCCCGAGCGACGGAAGAAATACGATACCCTCGGCGCGAACTGGCAGCAATATGAGCAGTACCAGCGCGCGGGCGGTCAAGGTCCGTTTCGATGGGGGGGCAGCGCGGGCGGCGGCCAGTATCGCACCGTAACGCCCGAAGAATTCGAGCAGATGTTTGGCGGCGGATTTGGCGGCGAGGATTTGGGCGGGGGCGTTTCCGATTTTTTCCGCACCTTCTTCGGCGGTGGGTTTGGCGGCGCCGGCGCGCGCGCGCAAACTCGCCCGCGCCGCGGACAAGATATCGAACAAGAAGTTGATATCTCGCTGCAAGAAGCGTTCGCCGGCACGAGCCGCATCGTTCAAAAAGATGGACGCCGGCTTGAGATCAAGATTCCGCCCGGAGTCAAGACTGGCTCCAAGATCCGCTACGCGGGTGAAGGTCTGCCGGGTACGAACGGCGCCAGCGCGGGCGATCTGTATCTCCGCATCCAAGTCGAAGATAACCCAAAGTTCGAACGGCGCGGCGATGATTTGCACGCCGAAATTCCGGTGGCGCTTTATACCCTCATCCTCGGCGGAGAAACCGCGGTGCCCACGCTCAAGGGGCAGTTGGCTCTGCGAATCCCGCCCGAAACGCAGGCGGGCAAAACCTTTCGGTTGGCCGGGCAAGGGATGCCGAAACTGGGGCAGCCCAACGTCTTTGGCGATTTGTATGTCAAGGTTCGCCCCGAGTTGCCAGACCATTTGACCGACGCCGAGCGCGAGTTATTTGAAAAACTGGCCAAGCTGCGAGAATAGTGAGCAAGAAGGAGATGGCTTATGGGTTTGCACGGCGACGATGAACCCATCTACGTGATCAGCGTCGCGGCGCGACTGGTCGAAATGCATCCACAGACTTTGCGTTATTATGAGCGCGCGGGACTGTTGAAGCCGACGCGTTCGTCCGGGAAAATTCGTCTGTACTCGCCGCGCGAGATCGAACGGCTGCGCAAGATCGCGCGGCTGACCAGTGAATTGGGGGTCAATTTGGCAGGAGTGGAGATCATCATTGATCTCACCGAACGCCTGGACGCGCTCAACGAACGCATGCAGCAGCGCGAAGCGCAACTACTCACGGAGGTGGAGAGACTACGTAACCAATTGCAAGCCATGGAACACGCCGACGGCCGCGGAGTTTGACCTTCAGCCAGGAGGAGGCAATGTTTACCCGCCAGGATTTGCAGGACCTTGTCAATTCCGACACACAGGGCCACCCGGTCCTCAGTCTGTATCTCACGACGGATCTGACCCAACACCTCAAGGAGGAGCGCCGTCTCGCCCTCAAGAAATTGCTTGACCCGCTGGGTGAGGATGCCCAGCCGGATGTCGAGCGCGCGCAGAAATTCTTTGATCACGAGTTTGATTGGCAAGCCCAGGGGATCGCGCTCTTTTCCAGCGCGGGCGCCGGTTTTTGGCGCGTGATCCGTTTGGCAGTGCCGATCCTCGACTTTGCGACGATCGAGCCAAGGCCGAACGTGGGGTTGCTCGCCGATGCGCTTGACGAGCACGCGTGTTACGTGGTGGCTTTGGTGGACCGCGACCACGCGCGTTTCTTTGCGATGCAGATGGGCGAAATTACCGAATTTTCGCCCGAGCTGCCGCCGACGCCGGGCCGGCAGAAGCAAGGCGGCCCGAGCGCGGCGCGCTTCCAACGCCATGCCGACGCGCTCGCCTTGCAGAATCTAAAGCAGGCCGCGCGGCTCGCACACGGTTTCTTCAATTCCCGGGAGTGCTCGCGGCTTTTGCTCGCGGGGACGGAGGATGTGCTCGTTCAATTCCGCGGTCTCTTGACCAAGACATGGCAAAAGCGCATCGTCGGCGAATTCGCGATGGATATGCACGCGCCGGCCAATACCGTCCTGGCCAAAGCGCAAGAACTGGTCGCCCATTTCGAGCGTGACCAAGAAGCGGCCCAGGTCGAAGAGTTGACCACCGCCGCGCGAAAAAAGCGCGCCACCGCCACGCTGGGCTTGGCCGATACCCTTAACGCCTTGCTCGAAGGCAAAGTGATGACGCTCGTCGCGGCGGCGAACTATTCCGCCGAAGGATACGTCTGCGACAACTGCGGCTTTCTTGCGGCGCAGAAGGTGGACCGTTGTCCTTTGTGCGGCGCGAACATGCGGGCGGTAGATCACATGGTGGAGCTGGCGATTCACAAGGCCCTGCGCTTGGGCAGCCGCGTCGAAATCGTCCACGATCCGGCGGCCGCGAAACTGAAAGCGTTGGGCGCGATCGGGGCCATGCTGCGCTTCTAACTCCGTACACGGCGAGCGCCGTAGCGCCGTGCTCCCGCATCTTGTACTGAAGCGCTCGCGCCGGCGCGGCGCGAGCGCCTCGAAAAGAGCTATATGATTCCTATAGGGGACGCGAATCCCACGCGGCGTCTGCCGATTACAAACTGGACATTAATTGCGATCAACGTAATCGTCTTCATATTCGAAATCTCGCTGCGGCCACGCCAACTCGATGCGCTGATTCAAACCTGGGGCGTGATTCCCGGCAATGTCTTTCTCGCGCTGGCCGACCCCATCGAGGCGCCTCTTAGCATCTGGGCGACCCTGGTAACTTCGCAGTTCTTGCACGCCGGTTGGGCGCACATCATCGGCAACATGCTTTTTCTCTGGGTCTTTGGCGATAACATCGAAGAGGTCCTGGGCCATCTTGGCTATCTTGTATTCTATTTGGTGAGCGGGATCGCGGCGGGAATCGTCCAAGTCGTGGTCAGCGGCCCTATACCCATCCCGGCGATCGGCGCCAGCGGCGCAATTGCCGGCGTGTTAGGCGCATACATCGTGTTGTACCCATGGGCACGCATCAGCATCCTGTTCCCGCTCTTTATTCTGTTTTGGACGATCGAGGTCCCGGCGATCATCGTGATCGGCTGGTGGTTTATCCAACAATTTTTCTACGGCGTTGGCGTCCTGAGTTCGGCGGCCGCGAGCGGTATCGCGATTTGGGCGCACATCGGCGGATTTGTGGCCGGCCTGGTGCTGATCTTGCCGTTTATTGGCCGCGCCCGCCGGCGTCGCCGCATCCCGCAATACTATTCAGAATGGCATTACTGAATCTTCAATAATTAATGTCCGGAGAGGTCGTTAATGTGCGATAATAAGGCACATGAGACCTTTCGGAACGAGTCAACAATTGGCCCGCGGCCGTCAGCGGGCGCGGAATTTGCTACGGCATGGTCAGAGTACCGAACAAGTCGCTCGACGCGTCGGTGCGACGGAACGTAGTGTGCGACGCTGGCGACAGGAATCCAAACATCCCAAGCCCAAGTCCAAAACTCGCAGACGCGGCCCAGGACGTCCTTGCCGCCTCAACGCTTCCCAGTGTCGGCGTTTGCTCCGCGCTCTGGCACTCGGCGCCTTTCAGCAGGGGTACGCTGAAGATTACTGGACGTTGGATCGCATCGCGCATGTGATCTGGGAACTATTCCGGGTGCGCTATCGTTCGCACAGTGTCTGGTATCTCATGCAACGTCTTGGGTGGAGTTGCCAAAAACCGCAACGGCGCGCACTGCATCGTGATGACGACGCGATTGCACACTGGAAACATTACATCTGGCCGCATATAAAAAAAGTGGCAACAACTCGGCGCGACGCTCGTTTTTCTCGATGAAAGTGGGTTTTCGCTGGTCTCGCCGCTCAAACGCACCTGGTCGCCGCGCGGTCAAACGCCCGTCATTCGCACGAGTATCGAACACAATGAACGTCTGAATCTGATCGGCGCGCTCTGTGTGAGTCCGCGGAAGCGCAAGATCAAGTTGCACCTCCAAGTCTATGACATCTCACTCAGCGGCAAGGAAGTCGTTGTCTTTCTGGAGCATTTGCTCCGGCGCCTTCCCGGGCCGATCGTGATGGTCTGGGACAAGCATCCGATTCATGGTCGTCGCCTCGTCAAGGATTTCCTGGCTCGTCATCCGCGTCTGCACGTCTTTGACTTCCCGACGGCCGCACCGGAACTCAATCCAACCGAATTTGTCTGGACCCAGGTCACGGACTATACGGCTGGCAGTGCCCCGCGGAGTGGCATCGAGCTGCGAACCAAAGTCATGGCAGGCGTGGCTCGTACACGGCGCTCGTCCAGTCGCCTCTGGGCATGCGTCTTCGCATCCGATCTGCCGTGGAAACGTTAGCCAACGCGGACATTAATTATTGAAAATTCAATAAGAGGACAATATGGCAAACTCGACGAGTGATGCAGAGGCGCGCCTGCAACGAAAAGCGAGCGAGGTCGTTCGCGACCACGGTCCGGCGATTCGTCAACTGCTCGCGGATCTGAACAAGTCGCGGCTCAAAGGGCTGGGCCGGCTCGGCTCGGCGGAAATCGGACGCATGGCCATCCGGTGGGAGCTGCAGTGGAAGGCGGACCCGGTGACGTACCGGATGCACATCGCGGTCACGCTCGCGGACGATGGACAAAAGGCATTTGTGGACCGCGTGCTGGTCCAGCGCGAAGCGTCGGCGCCCTATGATTTTCAGGGCCACACGCCGACGACGATGATGAAACAAATCGCCACACTGAATGTCAAAGAGATCAAGAGCAAGTTGGAAGAATTGTGGCCCAGATAAAACAGGAAACAACGGAAATAAGGGAAATGAGGGAACTCAGAGGAACTTGGCTGATCATCAAGGGGGCAACCTGTGCTCATCTATCTCGACACAAATGTGTACCATCGTCCATTCAATGACCAGAGTTCCCCGCGTATCCATCGCGAAGCCGAGGCGTTCGCCACAATTATTGGAGCTGTCGAAAAAGGCGAGTTGGAATTACTGAAATCAGAGATCTTGGAATTCGAGATCGAGCAGAACAAAGATACTGAATTGAGAAGCAAAGTTCAGGCTTATTTGAGACTTGCAAAACATGACCGACGAGGAACAGAGGAACAACTGAGCTTGGCACAGCGATTGGAGAAAGAATGTGGATTCAAAGGTCGCGACGCGCTACACATTGCGGCAGCCTGTCTTGGGAAAGCTCGCTATTGTGTGTCCTGCGATGACCAAATGGTCAAGCGCGTGGAATGCTGTGTCAAAATAACTCGGGAAACTGGTTTTGAAGTTGCACTCGTCGGTCCAGAAGACTTGGTAAGAATCTTGGAAGAGAGGAAAAAATCATGACAATCCGAACAATATCTCCGACAACGCGCAAGCGCAAAGAGTATTTGCATCTTGTGTCGCGCGGGTGGGATGCGCTTGTAGAGAAATTGGGTTATGCCGATGCTACACGTTTTGTGATGCTACTCGATAAAGGTTCTGGCGACTCTGTGAAATATTTTCGCGACTTGTGGAAGGATACCAGCGCCGAGGAGATTTATCGCAAGATGATCGCTCGGCGGCAACAAGTTGACAGCAAATAACTGAAACAGTTTGCGTGTCGTTCGGCGGTCTTCAAATAACTGGAATGATTAGGAAGTGATCTATGCCATTCAATATGAATAAACTGACCGAGAAAGCTCAGGAGGCGGTGCTGGCCGCGCAGGAGTTGGCGCAGAGCAGCCAGAACAGCCAGATCGAACCGGAGCATTTAATGTATGCCCTGTTGACGCAGGGCGAAGGCGTTGTGCCGCAGATTTTCAGCACGCTCGGCGCGAATCCGGAGATGCTGGCCCAGCAGTTCAAAGGCGAGATAGACCGCATGCCGAAAGCGTACGGCGCCACTTCACAGCTCGCGCTGGGGCCGCGGCTGGGGCGCGTGCTGGATAATGCCACCAAGCAAGCGTCCAACTTGCGCGACGAGTTTGTTTCCACCGAGCACTTGCTGCTGGCGTTAATGGACAACGCCGGCGGCGCGACGGAGCGCATTCTCCGCAGCACGGGCGTCAACCGCGACGTCGTCCTGCGCGCGCTCACGCAGATTCGCGGCAACCAACGCGTCACGTCCCAGAATCCCGAAACGACCTATCAGGCCCTGCAGAAATACGGGCGCGATCTGACCGACCTGGCGCGCATGGGCAAGCTCGATCCGGTGATCGGGCGCGATGAGGAAATCCGCCGCGTGATGCAGATTCTCTCGCGACGCACCAAGAACAATCCGGTCCTCATCGGCGAGCCGGGCGTCGGCAAGACGGCGATCGCGGAAGGGCTGGCGCAGCGCATCGTGCGCGGCGACGTGCCCGAACCGCTCAAGAACAAGCGCGTGGTGCAGCTCGATATGGGCGCGCTCGTCGCGGGCGCAAAATATCGCGGCGAGTTTGAAGAGCGTTTGAAAGCGGTGTTGAAAGAAATTACGTCCGCGGCGGGCCAGATCGTCCTGTTCATTGACGAGATCCATACGGTTGTCGGCGCGGGCGCGGCGGAAGGCGCGATGGACGCCAGCAACATGCTCAAGCCCATGCTCGCCCGCGGCGAACTGCACACCGTCGGCGCGACGACCATTAACGAGTACCGCAAGTACATCGAAAAGGACGCCGCATTGGAACGGCGCTTCCAACCGGTTCTGATCGGCGAGCCGACCGTCGAAGATACCATCAGCATTTTGCGCGGCTTGCGCGAACGGTACGAAGTCCATCACGGCGTCCGCATCCGCGACGCGGCGCTGGTCGCCGCGGCGGTGCTTTCCAAGCGCTATATCAGCGACCGCTTTTTGCCGGACAAGGCGATAGATTTGGTGGACGAATCCGCCTCGCGCCTGCGGATGGAAATAGATTCCATGCCCACCGAACTGGACGAGATCACGCGGCGCATCAAGCAGCTCGAGATCGAGCGCGTCGCGCTGCAAAAGGAAAAAGACGAGGCCTCGCGCGAGCGCTTGGCGCGGCTCGACAAGGAACTCGCCAATCTGAAGGAGCACTCCAACGCGCTCACGGCCAAATGGAAGCAAGAGAAAGAGGTCATCGCCAACTCGCGCCAGATAAAAGAGGAGCGCGAAAACACGCAGTTGGCGCTCGAGCGCGCGGAACGCGAAGGCAATCTCGAAGAAGCCGCGCGGCTCAAATACGGCACGATGGCCGAGATTGACAAAAAGGCGCAGCAAACGCAAGCGCGTCTCGCCGAAATTCAAAAGAACGGTTCGCTCTTGAAAGAAGAAGTGACCGAGGAGGACATCGCGCAGGTTATTTCCAAGTGGACGGGCATTCCCGTTTCGCGCCTGATGGAGGGCGAAGTGCAAAAGCTGCTCAAGATGGAAGAGCGGCTGCACAAGCGCGTCATCGGGCAGGACGAGGCCGTGCAAGCGGTCGCGAACGCGGTGCGCCGCGCGCGGGCGGGTCTCCAAGACCCCAATCGCCCTATCGGCTCGTTCATCTTTCTTGGGCCGACCGGCGTGGGCAAGACCGAGCTAGCGCGCGCGCCCGCCGAATTCCTTTTCGACGACGAGCAGGCGATGATTCGGATTGACATGAGCGAGTATCAGGAAAAGCACACGGTCGCGCGCTTGATCGGCGCGCCGCCCGGCTACGTGGGCTACGAAGAGGGCGGGCAGTTGACCGAAGCGGTCCGGCGGCGTCCGTACTCGGTCGTGCTGTTCGACGAGATCGAAAAAGCCGCGCCCGACGTGTTCAACACGATGCTGCAAATTCTCGACGACGGACGCTTGACCGATGGTCAGGGCCGCACGGTGGATTTCAAGAACACGGTCATCATTATGACTTCGAATGTCGGCACCGAATTTCTCGGCGGCAAATTCTCGGTGGACGATACGAACACGCGCGAGGCGATACTGACCGCGCTGCGCCAACGCTTTCGCCCCGAGTTCTTGAACCGCATTGACGAAATCGTGCTCTTCCACCTGCTGACGCGCGCCCATTTGAAAAGCATCATCGAGATTCAGATGGAATTGGTGCGGCGGCGTATGGCCGAACGCAAGATTGACATCGAACTTACGGACGCCGCGCGCGATTTTCTGGTCGAGCAGGGATACGATGCGGTCTACGGCGCGCGGCCGCTCAAGCGCACCGTGCAGCGGCTCGTGCTCGATCCGCTGGCTCTCCAGGTATTGGAGGGCAAGTTCGTGGAGGGCGACACCGTGGTCGTGGATTACGAGACGGGTAAGGTGGTGTTCTACAAGGAAGAAAAGCGCGTCAAAGCGCGGAGAGAAAAGGTGGCGGCGTAACGACCGCAAGCGCCCTTAGACGCCCCTTGACAACCGCAGGCAACTCTGGTATAATCGGGGCACAAAAGTCGTTTTCAGGAGTACATTGGTGAGTTCCAAACCGTTTATTGAACCGAATGCGATCTATTCGCGCGCCGAAGCCGCGCACCTCTTGGGTATCGGCCTGACTACCCTCAAACAGATGATTCGCGCCGGACACCTCGTCGTCAGCCAACCCGAAGGCATCCGCCGCGTTTTTATCAAGGGATCGAGTATTTTGGACATGTTAGATCGAACGGCCCAACAGCCCAATTATTTGGCGGCATCATACAGTCAGAACGTTGGAGCAGTACCGCAGTATCAAGGAACAACCGCGCGCCTGGCGCAACCCGTGCTCGAATCGGGTGCGTCGTGGAATGCGCAAGCAACTTTGGCTTTACGAACCGAGAGAGAATCCGCATCGCGCCAGAAGAGCTCTAGAGCGCGGGGAGGTGCGCGACGTTAACGCGCTAGGACCAACTCTTTTTGAAGCGTGAAGCCATCGAGAGGTTTCACGCTTTTTTATTTTTCCGAAAGGGGGCGAACGCGATGGAGGGGATCAGGACGATTATCTGCACTTTCGACTATGGCGAAGAGGGGTTCGAGCATTTGCTGGCGCGGCTCGACCTCCTGCACGATCTCGCCAGCGAGGGTCGCCTGGTGGAGGCGACGCCGCTGCGGGCCAGTGACGTGGTCGGTTGGCTGGAAGACATTATCTTTACGGCGGAAGAGACGATCCGCGAGATCGACGCGCACACGCCGGCATTCCACGCGTTCGTGGACCAAACCCAGTCAATTAGTCAATTAGGGATTAGTCAATCAGTCACTGATTCACTGATTGACTAATTGCTCGTCTAATTGGCGCGACCAGGGAGAATGGCGCGGAGAGGGAAATCAAGTCGGTGTAGGGGAGATTTCCTAATCTGTGCCCGGTGTTGGCTCCGGAGCGGCTGATTGCAGAGTCAGCCGCTCCGTTTTTGCCGGTGATTGCCAACCCACTCTGCAACAACCGTGCCGTCGCCTCCGTTTAACCAGGTGTGAACGAAAGCCCCATTGGAGCGTTCTGACCAATGGGAATAGCACAACAATTGAGGAGTTTCAAATGAAACGGTTTGTAGCTGCCGTCGGCGGGCTGGTCATGCTTCTGACGCTGTCGCTTGTGCCCGTCGGGCCGGTGGAGGCGGCGCCGCCTCCTGACTTTGACCAAGCCGAATTTGATCGCCCTCTCGACATTGACAATTCATACATGCCTCTGGAACCTGGGACCACGTTCATCTACGAGGGCAAAGCGGACGGCGAGACCTTCTACGAGACCTTTGTCGTCACCGACGAAACCAAGACCATCCTGGGCATCAAGGCGCGCGTCGTGCGCGATACGGTTTGGGAGAACGGCGAACTGGTGGAACTGACGGAGGACTGGTTCGCGCAGGACGATGCGGGCAACGTCTGGTACCTGGGCGAATTCTCAACCGACTATCAGAATGGCAAGGTGGTTGGGCACGAGGGTTCCTGGCAGGCCGGCGTAAAGGGCGCTGAGCCAGGGATCGTCATGTTGGCAAATCCTAAAGTCGGCGATAGCTACGCGCAGGAAGTCGCGCCCGGCGTCGCCGAAGACAAAGCAACCGTGCTCAAACTGAATGAAACGCTCCGTGTGCCGCATGGTCGCTTTACGAATGTGCTCGTAATCAAAGAATTCACGCCGCTGGAACCGGGCGTGGTCGAGCACAAATACTATGCTCCAGGCGTTGGCCAGATCAAGACTCAAATGGTCAAAGGCGGAAACGAAGTGTCGCGTCTAAAAGACGTCAAGAAAGAGGGCAAGAAAGAGGATTGACGCAGGGCACGGTGAGGCAGTTGACGAAAAATCAACTGCCTCACTTTTTTGCTTGACGCTCACATACTCCTGTGCTACAATGCCGCCCGTTCTTGTGTTTCTTTCAACCTTTGGAGGCGATTAATGGAATTGAGGGTAGAGGTAGGCGATGTAGCAACCTGGAAGGGCGATGGCGTTATCGTGAATCTGTTCGAGGGCGTCACAGCGCCGGGCGGCGCGAGTCGCGCTCTGGATGAAGCATTGAATGGCTTGTTGAGCAAACTCATTAGCAAGGGCGACATCAAGGGCAAACTGGGCAGCGCGACCATCGTCCACACGCTGGACAAATTACCGGTCGAGCGCGTGTGCGTAGTGGGCTTGGGCAAGCCGGACGAATTTACGCTCGACCGCGCGCGGCAGGCCGCGGCGAAAGGCGCCCGAGCATTGCGCGATGCTGGCGCGAAAAAAATCGCGACCATCGTCCACGGCGCGGGGGCCGGCGCGTTGGACGCGGCTACGGCCGCGCAAGCCACGGCGGAAGGCGTCGTTCTCGGTTTGTGGCGCTTTCGAAAATACCACACCACGCCCGACGAAGTCGGCGCGATTGATGAGGTCGTCATCTTGGAGCGGGATACCGCCAAGTCGAAAACGCTCGCGGCCGCGGTCGAGCGCGGCCGCATCATCGCCGAGGCCACGAACCTCGCCCGCGATCTGGCGAACGAGCCGGGCAATACCCTGACGCCGACGCGCCTCGCCGAAATCGCGCGCGATATCGCGCAAGAGCAGGGATTGGAATTTTACGTGATTGATCGCGCGCAGGCGCGGGAATTGGGCATGGGCGCTTTTCTCGGCGTCGCGCAGGGTTCGGACGAACCGCCCGCGATCATCGTCATGCGTTATTGGGGCGCGGGCCACGACGCTGCGCCGGGACTGGGTCTCGTCGGCAAGGCCATCACGTTCGATTCGGGCGGCATCTCGCTCAAGCCCGCCGAGAATATGCAGGATATGAAAGGCGATATGGCCGGTGGAGCCGCAGCGATTGCGGCCATGCAAGCCATCGCGCAACTCAAGCCGAGCATAAACGTGACTGCGATCGTGCCCTCCACCGAGAACTTGCCCAGCGGCAAGGCATACAAGCCCGGCGATATTTTGAAAGCATCGAACGGCAAAACGATTGAAGTGGTTAACACCGACGCGGAAGGTCGCCTGGTATTGGCCGATGCGTTGGTTTATGCCATCCATACTCTCAAGCTCTCTCCGGCCGTAGATGCCGCGACCCTCACCGGCTCGATGGTCGTCGCGCTCGGCAATTATCGCACCGGCTTTTTCTCCAACGACAATACTCTGAGCGCCCTGCTCTTTCAGGTGGGCGAAGAGACCGGCGAAAAGAATTGGGCGCTGCCGATGGACGAAGAATATCGCGAGCAGATCAAGAGCGATTGGGCCGACATCAAAAATTCGTCAGGGCGTCCCGCGGGTTCCATCACGGCGGCCTGGTTCTTGCGCCATTTCGTGGATCAGACGCCATGGGCGCACCTCGACATCGCCGGAAGCGTGGGCATGATGGGCGATGCTAAAGAGCGCGGCTACCAGAACAAGTGGGGCAACGGCACGCCGACGCGCACGTTCGTAAACCTGGCGCTGGCGCTGGCTGCGAAAAAGTAAGCTCGATCGCGAAGCGAGGGGGAGAGGGGGAGAGAGGGAGAGGGGGAGAATTTGTCTCCCGCTCTCCCCTTCTCCCCCTCTCCCCCTCAATTTCAGGAGTTACGAACGATGGGAATGACCCACCCCCTCCTCGCGCGCCTCGCCCGCGGCCCGATCCTCTGCGATGGCGCGATGGGTACGCTGCTCTACGCGCGCGGCGTTTCGTTCGAGCGCTGTTTTGACGAACTCAATCTCTCCGACCCGGCCCTCGTTCTCGAAATCCACGGTGACTATATCCGCGCGGGCGCCGAGATGATCGAGACAAACACCTTCGGCGCGAACCGCTTCAAACTCGCGCATCACGGGTTGGCGAGCAAGGTACGCGACATCAACCTGCGTGGCGCCAAGTTCGCGCGTGAGGCGCGCGAGATCGCGGGCGAACCCACGTTCGTCCTCGGCTCCGTCGGGCCGATTGGGCAGTTACTCGTCCCGTTTGGGCAGATCACGTATGCCGACGCGCACGCGGCCTTTAGGGAGCAAATCGAAGCGCTGCTCGAAGGCGGCGCGGACGCGATCATTCTCGAAACCTTCTCCGACCTCCAGGAACTCGAAACAGCCGTCCTCGCTGCGCGCGAGATCACCCACGATCTCCCGCTTTTCGCGCAAATGTCCTTTACCGACGACGCGCACACCTTGACCGGCAATACGCCCGAAGAAATCGTCGCGGCGCTGTGCGCATTGCCCGTGGACATTATCGGCGCGAATTGCTCCATCGGTCCCGCCGGAACGTACAAGGCAGCGCAACGCATGACGGCGGCTTTAGAAGTTGGAAATTGGAAATTGGAAGTTGGAAAAGATGCCGGGCAGACTTCGAAACTCCAACGTCCAACGTCCAACGTCCAACGTCCATTCCTTTCCGTCATGCCCAACGCGGGCTTTCCCGCGCGCATCGGCGAGCGCTACATGTATCTGTCCTCGCCGCAATACTTTGCCGAATACACGCCCAAGTTTACTGGCGAGCTTGGCGCGACCGTCGTCGGCGGCTGCTGCGGGACGACGCCCGCGCACATTGCCGCGATGCGCGCGGCGCTCGATCAGATGGCGCCCGCGGCCGGACGGCGAGTCATCGTCGTCGAACATCCGGCCCCGCGTCCCGTTGAGGCGCCCGCACACGGCCTCGCGAGTGTCCCGCGCACCCTGCGCGAAAAACTGCGCGCGGGCCAGTGGGTGACGAGCGTGGAACTCGACCCGCCGCGCGGCGTGAATCCGACCAAGATGCTCCACGGCGCGGCGATGCTGAAAGAGTTAGGCGTGGACGCCATCAACATCGGCGATTCGCCGCTCGCCAAAATTCGCATGTCCTGCATTTCGCTCGCGATCATGATCCAGCAGCAAGTCGGTCTGGAGACGATCATTCATTACACGACCCGCGACCGCAACCTGATGGCGATGCAGAGCGACTTGATTGGCGCGCACGCGCTCGGTCTCCACAACGTCATCGCGTTGACGGGCGATCCGCCGCGCCTGGGCGATTATCCCAACGCGACCGCGGTCTACGATATTGATTCCATTGGGCTGATCAAGGTTCTGAAAAGGTTGAACGAGGGACGCGATTGGGCGGGCACGAGTATTGGGACGCCTGCGGATTTCTTCGTCGCCGGCGCGCTCGACATGATCTTGGCCAATGGCGATCCGCAGGAGATGGACCGCTTTCATCGCAAATTGGAGGCCGGGGCCGATTTCGTCATGACCCAGCCGATTTACGACGCGGCCATTCTGCGCGAGTTTCTGCAAAAATACGGCGACCGATACGGCCGCATCGTCCAGCCCATTATCCTGGGCGTACTGCCGCTGATGAGTTCTAAACACGCGGAATTCCTGCACAACGAAGTCCCCGGTATCACGCTGACCGATGACGCGCGTCGCCGCATGAAAGCTGCGGGCGAGCGCGGCGTCGCAGAAGGCATCGCGCTCGCGCAAGAGCTGCTGAGCGCGGCGCGAGACCTGGTTGCTGGGACCTACCTCATGCCCTCCTTCGGGCGGTACGAAGTGTGTGGCGAATTAGTCAAGCTAGTTCAATAGTTGCATAGTTGCATAGTTGCATAGTCAAACAGTCCAGCAACTATCAAACTACGAAACTATTCAACTATTCACCTGTTTTTGACTTTTTCTTGTTTCGTGCTATGATGGCGCACGCTAATTCCGCCGAGATTTAGGAGGTCTCTGTATGCGCAAGTTCGTTTTTATCGCCGCGATCGCGCTGGTGATCGCCGCGGTGGGCTGCTCGACCGGCGCGCCGCCGCCGCCGCCGGGCGGGCCACCCAGAGTCCGGGAACGCACGCCAACCGCCGTTCCCGCCAACGACGAAGAAGCCATCAAGCAGTTGATCAACGCCGAAGGCGAAGCCGTCGTCCAACAAGACATTGATCGTTTGCAGAGCATGTGGGCCAACGATGGCGTCGTCACCGACGCGAACCGCACGGCCAGCAACACCAGCGACGACAAGACGTGGAAGAACTGGGCGGCGATTCGTGACCGCTACGTGAACATCGTCTTTCCGTCCAACCCCGCCTTTGCGGAACATCCCAATATCCGCGTGACGATCACGGGCGAGACGGCCAACGCCGTGGCCGACACCAAGATCGGTGTGACGAATGTGAAAGATAACGACAAATGGACTTTTCGCAAGATTGATGGGCAATGGAGAGTAACCAGTTTGACTTTTAGTCTGGCCGCCCAATAACCGGCTATTTGGTTTTTCGCTTCCCGGCTCGCCGATGGCACGACCTGCGGCGAGCCGTTTTCTTGTCCGCCGAAATTGTTTGCGTGATTACTTTGAGAGTGCTATAATAACCACGATGATTGCACTCGGAGCTGTTCGAACCCCCACGGCGAGGCACAGAAAATGACCGCTTCGCGAGTGTTAGTGGTTGACGATACCAAGCTCATTACGCGGATGATCCGCGACAAGCTGGTTTCCAGCGGCTATGTGGTCGAAGAGGCCTACGAAGGCACGGAAGCGCTGGCCAAGGTAAAATCATTCAACCCGGATCTCATCATCCTCGACGTGATGTTACCCGGTATGGACGGGTATCAGATTGCCCGGCGCATCCGTCAGGATCCCGCGAATGGCCGCGTGCCCATCGTCATGCTGACGGCCCGCGCCGGCATCGCCGAAAAGATCGCGGGCTTTGAGGCCGGCGCGGACGATTATTTGACCAAACCGTTCGACCCGACCGAACTGGAACTGCGCGTGCGCGTCCTGATCGCGCGGGCCAAAGCCCAACGGGGCATTGCCCCCGACACGCCCGCGCTGGGCAAGGTGATTTCCGTTTTCAGCTTACGCGGGGGTTCGGGGACGTCTTCCATTGCGGTCAACTTGGCCGTGGCCCTCGCGCAGTTATATGAAAATGACGTCCCCCTCGTTGACCTGGCGCTGGAATCGGGCAGCGTGAGTTTGCTGCTGGACATGATTCCGCGGACTTCGCTGGCGAACATGGCGCGCGAAGACCTCGCGGCGCTCGACGAGGGGCTGCTGAAAGATTACGCGCAGCGCCATCCCTCCGGCGTCCGTCTCTTGGCCGCGCCGGCCTCGCCCGTGTTGGCCGAACTCGTCACGCCGAAATTGATCCAGACCATTCTCCCGGTGCTGCGGCGGTGCTATTCTCACACGGTCATTGACACCGCGCACCAACTCAACGAACTGAACCTGGCCGCCTTCGACATCAGCGACCAGATCATTATCGTCCTCACGCCGGACATGCTGTCCATGAAGTCCGCCACGACCATCCTGGAGACTTTTCATTCCCTCGCCTATCCTCCCGAACGACTCCTCATCATCCTCAACTGGGCTTTTCCGCGGCGCGGCCTTCCGCAAAAGGAAATCGAGGCGGCCCTCGGCATGCCGATTTCGCTCGTCATTCCGCACGATTCCGATGCGGCCGTGCGCGCGATCAACGAAGGCGTGCCCGTCATCATCGCGCAACCGAACACGGCTTGGGCATACGAAATTGAGCGGCTCGCCTACCAGGTGAGCGCCCCCGAAGTCCGCGCGCAGGCCGATGCCCAACCTTCGCGGCGTTATGCGCTCCTGAAGCGCCGGCTGGCGGCTGGGGCGGTCTAGCGACCACCGGCGAATCCTAAACAGAGCGCAACAGGGTGATTATGAGAATTCTCGTCGTTGACGACGATCTGGTCACACTGACCTGGCTCAAGCAGGTCCTCGAGCGCGAAGGGTACGCGGTGAGCACGGCCAACCGCGGCGCGCTCGCGTTGGAGCAAATCGCCAAAGATAGACCCGACCTTGTGGTGCTCGACCTTGTCTTGCCCGACATGGACGGCATGGACGTCCTGCGGCGTCTGCGGCAGGACCCTGCCGCGCGCGACCTGTGGGTCGTCGTCTTGAGCGCCAAAGGCCGGCCGGAAGATATTGTGGCCGGGCTGCGCGGGGGGGCGGACGATTACGTTCCCAAGCGGCCCGGCGCAGACGTCGAATTGACTTCCAAGATTCGAGGATTGTTCGCACTGGCCAAGCGCACCGCGCCCGAACCGGAGGCGGCGCCGGCTCCGGAGGGCGCGGCCAAAGTCTTTTCTTTTTGCAGCGCAAAAGGCGGGACGGGCACTACGGTCGTCTGCGTGAACACGTGCTACGCGCTGGCGCAACTTGCGCCGCGCGCCCAGGTGCTGCTCGTGGATATGGTCTTTCCCATCGGGACCGTCGGGCAATCCATCGGCTATGAATCGCGCGATACGGTCGCACGGCTGACGCAGCGCGTGCATGGCAAGCTGGACCGCGCGCTGATCGAAAAATACGTTTCGCCGGTACAGCGCTGGGGCTTTCGCGTGTTGCTGGGCGCCTGCGATCCGCAAGAGGCGACGCTCCTCGACGTGGGCCAAATCGGTCCGCTCTTTGAGCAGTTGCGAACGATGTACGATTATATCTTTGTGGATTTTGGGCGCACGCTCTCGCGCATCTCGCTGCCGATCATTCAAAATTCGGAAAGCATCGTCGTCATCCTCACACCCGACGTCAACACGGTCAAGTTGACGCGGCTCACCCTGGATTATCTCGAAGCGCTCGGGGTCAAACAGAACCAGGTGATCTTGATCAACAACCGCACGGTCGGACGCGTGTGGGTTTCCAAGGAAGAGACCGAACACGCGCTCAACGTGCCTCTTTCCGGGACGATTCCTTACGAGTCCGAATACCTGACGATGGCAATCAACTCCGGAGTGCCCTTCGCCGCGAAATTTCCGCAAAATGCGGCCAGTCTTATGTTCGCGGATTTCGCGCGGCTGCTGCGCGACCGGTCGGGAAGATAAGATGAGATTGCTGATCTCGAGAGTCTAATCGCTCTCGGCAAATTGGAGAACGGCAGCTAGCCGGCGATGCAAGATGGCACTTGATGCATTCCAGCATGAAAAAAAAGTGGGCGAGGGCGTCAGCACCGCGGCGCTCCTCGTCCTCATGCTGCTAAGCGTGACCGGCTCGATTGCGGCCGCGAATTGGGCGGATGGGCTGGGAATTTCAGCTTGGGCCGCGCTCGCCGGATTGACACTCGGCCTGCTTCTCGCCAAGCTCCCCGTGCGCGGCTGGGTCGCGCACCCGTTCATGCTCGTCGCCGGTGTTCCCGTCGTGGCGCTCTTGGCCGGTACGCTGCTCCCCAAGGCGCTGACGCTCGAAGAGAAACTGTGGGTGGTCCAAGATCGTTTCTGGCTGTGGATTGCCAAAGCGACTTTCGGCGGCGTAAGCACCGATAACCTCATGTTCATCGTTCAAATTGCGTACTTGTCCTGGATCATGGGCTATATCGCCGCGTGGTTTGTCTATCGCCGTCATCAGGTCTGGGGCGCGATCGTGCCGACCGGCATCGCGATTCTGTTCAATCTTTTCTATGCAGTTCCCGAACCCGGTGTCTATTTCGCTCTCTACATTTTGAGCGCGCTCTTGTTGATCGTGCGCGTGAATTTGCAGACGATGGAACGCTGGTGGCGCGGCGCGTCCATCGGCTATGCGAGCGACATCGGCGTAGATTTCCTGGGGTACGGCGCAATGTTCTCGGTGCTGCTGATGGTGATTGCGTGGCTGCTGCCCGGTACCGCGCCCGGGCCGTCCTGGCTGTCGGCCTTGGAACCGCTGCTCGGCCCGTGGGCGCAGGCCGAAGATGAGTTCAATCGCGTGTTCGGCGCGCTGCGCGCGGTGGCGCGGCCCGCGCCGGCGTCGTATTACGGAGCGACCCTCCTGATGGGCGGCCCGGTGAACCTCGGCAACCGGCCGGTGATGGACATCCAGACGCGAGCCGGCCGCTATTGGCGCGCGATCGTCTACGACAAATATACCGGCGTGGGTTGGATCAATACGCACAACGACGCGCTCATCCTCCCGGCTAATGATTCGCGCTTGAACGCTTCCCTCGGCGCGCAGCGCGTCGAGATATCTCAGACTTTCAAGATTTTTCTGCCCGATCAGAATATCCTTTACGCGCAATCCCAGCCGATTGAATTCGACCTGCCCACCGACGTACGCCTGGCGCAGCCGCCCGCGACTGATGCCAATGCGTTCATGCTCGACGCCGCCACGATTCGGGCGCGGCGCACGATTCGGCCCGGCGATACGTACTCGGTCGTTTCGGCGATCAGCGTGGCCGACGAAGATTCGCTGCGGAGGGCGTCGAACGAATACTCGGCATGGATCGCGGCCAGGTATCTGCAATTGCCCGACGATTTGCCCGAGCGCGTGCGGACGCTCGCCCAAACGATCGCCGGCAAATATTCCAATGCTTACGACAAGGCCGCCGCGATCGAGCGCTATCTGCGGGCCGAGATCAAGTATGACGACAACGTGAGCGCGCCGCCGTCCGGCCGCGACGGCGTGGATTACACGCTCTTCGAGCGCCCTGCGGGTTATTGTAATTACTATGCCTCTGCGATGGCCGTCCTCGCGCGTTCGATCGGCATTCCCGCGCGCGTCGTCTCCGGCTATTCGCTCGGCGATTACGCCGGCGGGGTATTTCACGTCATCGAAGCAAACGCGCATTCCTGGGTCGAGGTTTATTTCCCCGGCTACGGTTGGATCGAGTTCGAGCCGACGGCGAGCAAGCCGGAAATCGAACGGCCGCGCCGGTCCGAGAATTCGCTGGATGACCCGGACAGACTTGGGCCTTTGGCGCGCGACCCGCGTTTTCCCGAAGAGTTGGACGAACCGGCAGCCAATGGGGCTGGCAGCCCATTCAGGTTCGGCAGTGGTTTCTGGAGCGACCCGCGCTTTATCGCGCTGGTCGCGACGGGTGGGTTGGTCATGCTGGCCGTCACCGCAGCCGGCGCAATGCGGTGGAATCGCATGCGCCGTCAGGCGCGGCTTGCGCCCGCCGCGCGTTTCTACGCGCAACTGCTCGGGCGGATGCGCTGGTTCGGCGTCGCCGAGTCGGAACACGCGACGCCGTTCGAACGGGCGCGCGCGATGGGCGCTGCGCTGCCAAAGGTGCGCCAAGAGGTCGAGCACGCGACCGCGCTCTACGTGCGCGAAAAGTTCGGCGCGCAGCCGCTCGACGCTAGCGAGGAGACGGCGCTGGCAGAGGCGTGGGTTAGAGTGCGCGCCGCGTGGTGGCGCGAGCTGGCCGCGCGCATTGTGCGCGGGGCGATTAAAATCGCGGCAACAAGCACGCAAAGTCGCCCTTCGGCGACTAAATCCGAGCTGAGCAAATCCTAAATCTGAAATCCTAAATCTGAAATGGGGCACATGGCTGACCACGTTTACATCCAGGACATTGCATCACACGTCGGCGCGGAAGTGACGCTCAAGGGCTGGCTGGCCGACAAGACCGATAAGGGACGCCTGCAATTTTTGCGCGTCCGCGACGGCACGGGATTCATTCAAGCCGTCGTCTTTGCCAAAGAGGTCGCGCCCGAAACATTTGACGCGGCCAAGCGGCTTACGCAAGAATCGTCCATTGTCGTGACCGGCGTTCCCCGCGCCGAGCCGCGCGCGCCGGGCGGCTACGAGTTGTCGGTCAAGAATCTAGAGGTCGTCCAGATCGCGGGCGATTATCCGATCACCCCAAAAGAGCACGGTGTCGAATTCCTGATGGAGCATCGGCACCTGTGGCTGCGCTCGCCGCGCCAGCACGCGATCCTGCGTATCCGCGCCCGCGTCATCAAGGCGATCCGCGACTGGCTCGACGAGCATGGTTATCTGCTCGTGGACACGCCGATCCTCACGCCCGCCGCCGTCGAAGGGACGACGACGTTGTTCGAGACCGACTATTTCGGCACGCCCGCGTACCTCACCCAGTCGGGCCAGCTCTACAACGAAGCCGACGCGGCCGCGTTCGGCAAGGTCTATTGCTTCGGCCCCACCTTCCGGGCCGAGAAATCGAAAACGCGGCGGCACCTCACCGAATTCTGGATGGTCGAGCCGGAGTGGGCGTACGGGACGCTCGAAGACTATATGCGCGTCGGCGAGGAATTCGTTTCGTATATCGTCCAAACGATTCTCAAGGAACGGGCGACGGAGTTAAAGGCGCTGGAGCGCGACACGAGCAAATTGGAAAACGTCGCCCCGCCCTTCCCCAAAATCTCGTACACCGAAGCGGTCGAGCTCTTGCATAGAAACGGCTATCCGGATTTCGCGTGGGGCGACGATTTCGGCGCGCCGCACGAGTCCGTCATCAGCGAGAGTTTCGACAAACCCGTTTTCGTCCACCACTATCCCACCGAGATGAAAGCATTCTACATGGCGACCGAGCCGAACGATCCCAAGACGTGCCTCAGCGCCGACCTGCTCGCGCCGGAAGGATACGGCGAGATCATCGGCGGCGGCGAGCGTTCGGCGGATTTGGCGCATCTGGAAAAGCAAATCGAGAAGCACAAGCTGCCGCGCGCGGCATACGAATGGTACCTCGACCTTCGCAAATACGGCGCCGTGCCGCACGCGGGGTTTGGTCTCGGCATCGAGCGAACGGTCGCGTGGGTCTGCAAGCTGGAGCACGTGCGCGAGACGATCCCGTTCCCGCGAATGCTGGAGAAGATTCTGCAATAGTATGTGACGGCAGCTTGCTATCTTGAATCGCCAATGCTTCTCCGTCCGCTGCTATCCCGCAGGTCAGGAACAGCTCGCGGTCATTTTCGTTGTGGCGCAACTGGATTAAAGTTCATCGCAATTTTGTTCATCGGCGGATTATTCGTTTCGCCTCAAGTATTCATGTATCTCACCCCTGGTAGTATCAACTAGGGAATGGTTGTCTTCCAACTTTTTCAAGGTGAAGCTTGCTCCCGCGTGAAAACGATTACCGAATATTAGAGTGAGAGCTCGATCAAATCATCAAATACGGGCGCAAATAACTCGGCG
Source organism: Chloroflexota bacterium (assembly GCA_016208315.1). Classification (GTDB taxonomy): domain Bacteria; phylum Chloroflexota; class Anaerolineae; order UBA4142; family UBA4142; genus JACQYF01. Next base: position 22,830 of record JACQYF010000125.1, read on the forward strand.
GCTTGTGATAAACCCATTCGCATTACGTGTCGCATGTGCGGATGAGCACTGGAACCGCAGCGTAATGCAAAGATATGATGCCACTCTCGTAGATTAGCGGTGACGATGATCTCAGCTTTCAGGTCATTCGGAAGCACGCCGCGCGCAATCTGCGGCGTCACTCCGCGTTCGATGAGTTCCAAATAGACCTTTTCGGATTCTTGCATACTCGCGCGCCACAGGGGGAGATCAGCATTGGATAGTTCGGGCGGGCAAACGACCGCAATCTCCCCGCCAAATCTCCCCTTGGCGTAGTTGCAATACCGCGTGCTCTCCTGAGAAAAAGAGGCCAGGCGATGTCTGACGAGTTCATGTGTCACACCCCGATTGGTGACAATGTGTGCCGTCATATAGCCATGTTCTATCACCGACCAATGCTTGCGTTGGATAAGCATCTGAATGAAGCGATGATAGCTGTCGCTTGTAACCCGGTCTTCGGATTTGTAGCAGAGTCTGCCGGCAAGCTCGACGCGACGCAGGGCGTCCAATGCATCCTCTTTTGACTTGGGATGCAGAACAGAGAAAGCTGGTTCCACAACAATCATTCTTCATCAATCCCGCGGCCGGATTCTGTGCCATAGTCGAGTCCGAGCGCAAATTTGGCCATGAGTTCCTCGCCTACACACGCCCACAAAACGATACGTTGATTCCTAGTTCGTTCATCGCCGTGGCTTTCGCGCACAGCGCCTTTTTGGCATCTGCTTCGCCTGGGGCATAGGCGACCTGAATGTGATTTGCCTTGTGGCGCGCCATAAACTGATCGCGTGTGATGCCGGACATGACCAAGTGCATCATCGGCCATTGCGGCGTCGTGAGCTTCCAATTCTCCTGCGCAATTTCATCGGGCACGCTAATCGCTTCGCCCAGACCCAGATCGCAGTTGAGCTTGTTGTTCGCGACAAACACGCGACTCCAGACCACTGCCCCTGATTTGCTCAATCCTTTGATCGTACTCCCGCCCAGTGGAAAGTACATCGCGGGTTGGCGCTCGCCGGTCGCGCCCGTGTAGCCGCCGGCCAAATGCGCGGGCGGCGCCGCGCCGGAAATTTCGAGAATCCACACAAATTGGTCGCCAACCTTACGTCCCCACCGCACATCGTGCAGCGTCGTCTCAGGCGGAAAGCCGAAGATGTTCCAGAGGCGATTCGTGATCAGCGCGTCCAGTCCGGCGCATTCGTCCACTTCATTAAAATGTGGAAGCGCTTGGCCTGCAAACAACTCTTTGCCGGTCACTTCATGACCAACGGGCGGACGATCCACATTATTGAGCAATCCCTCGACCAGATCGGAAGCGGGTGTGACATCTTTCAAGCCCTGTTGATATTGAATGCCAATCGCGTCGCATCCAAATTCATCGGCCACTCGAACGGCGGCGATGTACATTTGGCACTGGGTCAACACCTGCGCCTCGGTCAATTGCGTCTTTTCATCCGGCCCCAGATTGAATCTCATTCCTTTTGCGAGCAGCCAATCGTACACCCCGCGCGCGTCCGCGTCCGACACCGTTCTCATCTTGGCATACAGCGCCGATTGGCTTAGGCGCTCCTTGTAAACGCCGACCGGGCTGAGCAACTCGTCGGGGATGATCGCGTTGTACATCCCCATGCACCCTTCGTCGAAGATGCCCAGGATAGATTTGTTCGCACGAAATTCCCTTGCGAATTTACTGCCGATTTTCGCCGCGCGCGCCGGGACTTTCGCATCGGCAAAGGCGCGCACGTGCGAGGTGTCGTGCGCGACCTTGCCGGTTTTCAGCCACTTGCGCAGACCCTTGACGAAAAAGTCGTCGCCGAAATCCTCGCTCCACAAGGTCGAGTACTTGACGCCCGCTTTCGTGAGCGACCCGTTCAGGTTGAGCATGCCCACCAACCCGGGCCAGGTACCGTCCCAATTGGCAATCGTGAGAATCGGACCGCGATGGGTCATCAGTCCCGGCAGAACGTGATGCGTGTACTGCCACACGGCTTCGGCCACAATCAACGGCGCGTCCGCCGGAATGGAACGAAATGCTTCGATCCCGTGCTTTTGTGAGTCGAGAAAACCGTGCTGCAAGTCCGGATCGTACGGATGCGCGCGTTGGACCTCCCAGCCCTCGCGCTCGACGGCGGCGATCACTTGACGCTCCATCGCCGCTTGGGCGGGCCAACATTTCTGATTTGCCGCTAAACGGAGATCGCCACTTGCCACCACGTAAGCTGTTTTCATCTTGTCCTCAAAAATTCATCCGCTGTTGCGCGATTCGGAAAAGATACTTGCGTGCCGATCTTCGTCACCGACATCGCCGCAATGGCGTTGGCGCGGCGCACGGCCTCACGCAACGTCAGCCCTTCGCCGATAAACACGGCCAGACTGCCGATGAAGCAATCCCCCGCACCGGTTGGATCGACCGCATTGACCTTCACTGGCGCCAAATGCTCGGCGGCATTCTGTTCGACCACCAGTACGCCGCGCTCGCCTAGCGTCACGATGACGACGCTCACCCCGCGCGCCAGCAGTTTCTTCGCCGCGATTTCAGCGTGAGATAAAGTCTGCGCGGATTCGCCGGTGAGCAGTTCGATTTCGGTTTCATTCGGAACACAAATATCGGTGAGGCGCAAAAGCTCATCCGGCAATGCTGCGGCCGGCGCCGGATTCAAAATCGTGCGAACATTCGCGGTTCGTGCCACGCGAAATACTTCAAGGGTCGTCTCGGGTGGAACTTCCAATTGGCAAACGACAACGTCGGCGGCGCGAATTGCGGGCGCGGCGGATTGAGCATCGAGAGGCGACAAGCGATTGTTGGCACCCGGGATGATGACGATGAAATTTTGCGCCTGATCGTCGACAAAAATCGGCGCGACACCCGATGCCGTGGATTCATCGAACAGAACAAACGTGGTGTCAATATTTTGATCGCGATAATTTTTCAACGTACCTTCGCCAAATACATCGCGACCCAGTTTGGTCACCATGGTTACGCGCGCGCCCAGCTTGGCTGCCATCACCGCTTGATTCGCGCCCTTACCTCCATAACCCAAATGAAACGAATGCCCCGTCAGGGTCTCACCCATCTTGGGCAATCGCGGGACGCGTGAGATCAAATCCATGTTCGAACTTCCGACGACGCAGATTTTGGCTGGCATGAAATTGGCGCCTCCCAAAAAGTAGAAGTGGAGAGCGATTGAACCCTATGGTTTGTAAACGCATTCAGTATTCTTGTCAAGAAGAGGATGTTCTCTTGGGCTCCGCTTCTTATTGCCTGACAAGCATTCGGTCCGGTTCATGTGTATTCAAAACAAACCGTGCATTACCAAGTGCCCAAGTAAGAACTGGAGTAGCTCGACCTCCCCGTTGGCGTGTTCGCTTTAAGCGGGATGTGCGACTTGTCGTCGCACATCCATTGTGCTACAATGTTCCTAGGTGGTCAACCGTGGCCGATGAGGGTAGTATTATCATCGGAGTGTTTAGGAAGTGAGAGGAGGCCTCAAAATGCCAGACAACGATGCGCCCGAATCTCGTGACTTGACGCAAGCCCTCGTGCTGATCTTTGCGTACTACGTGCCGACGATTGTGGTCCTCACCTTCTTTTATCTCAAGATTCACGGCGTGACCGACGTGGAGACGCTAGCCAAGATTGACTTTATCGGCGGCGGGTCTCCGGTGGGGGTTGTGATCAAAGTGCTGTACTGGAGCGCGATCGGCGCGCTCGCCAAGCAGGCGTTTTCGCTCGGGCAGTTATTGAATTGTGGACGGTTCAACTTGATGCAGTGCCTCGTCACCAACCTGCTCAACCTGCTCAGCGTGCCGATCATTGCCGTGGCGATTATCATGTTCTTCCGCATCACCAAGTTGAGCATCGGCTCGCTCCAACTCACGCTCGAACAGGCCGACGTGAAGTTGGTGATTGTCTTGTCCATCCTGCTGGGCTTTTTCGGCGAGGATGCGCGCCGCTACCTGGGCAAGATCCGCGAGCGCGTGATGAGCGCCCCGGCGCGGTAGGCTATAAATCGTAAATCGTAAATCGTAATTCGTGATTTCGGAAGGAGACGCGATGACAAACCCGCGCGGCTCATCGCCTGATTCAAGGTGTTATCTTGAGCGAGTCGAACGGGAAATTATCGAATTTGAAATCAAGTACGGAATGGATTACGAGCAATTCGGGGCGAAGTTGGGGCGCGGCGAATTGGGCAATCCATTTGCCTATGAGCGCGAGCAAGACGCGATGCGCTGGGAGAGTCTTATCGCGGAGAAGAAGGGCTGGCTGGAGCAGTTGCGCCATGCAGTGTCCGCGTCTCATGATTCGCAAACCTAAAGGGGGACGCAATGTCGCGCGTCGCAATATATTTGCAGGACAAACACGAAATTCGCGAGGGAATGGAGTACGCCAAGTACGCCGAGTCGCGCGGGTTTGAAGCCGTGTGGCAGGCCGAGTCGCGCCTGGTGCGCGATGCCATTGTGCCGATGGCGGCATTCGCGGCGGTCACATCAAAGCTGAAAGTGGGCAGCGGCGTCATCAATAATTGGACGCGCAACATCGGCTTGCTCGCCGCGACGTTCCTGACGCTCGACGACCTTGCGCCCAACCGCATCATCTGCGGTATTGGCGCGTGGTGGGACCCGCTCGCCAAGAACGTCGGCATCGAGCGCAAAAAGCCATTGAAGGCGATGCGCGAGACGATTGAGGTAATGAAACGTTTGCTGCGGATGGAGCGCGTCACCTTTCACGGCGAGTTTCATCACGTCGAAGGCATCGAACTCGACGTAGTACACGGCCGCCGCGAGCCGCGCAACATCCCCATTATGATCGGCGCGACCGGCGATGCGATGCTGGAACTCGCGGGCGAGATTGCCGACGGCGTGGTCCTCAACTATTGCGTGCCGCCGGAATATAACATCGAGGCAATGAAACACCTCGAAATCGGCGCGAAAAAAGCGGGGCGCAAAGTGGACGACATTGATCGCCCGCAGCTGGTGGTCTGCTCCGTGGACCGCGATCACAAGCGCGCGGTGCAAGCGGCGAAAGAACTGCTCACCCAGTATCTCGCGCAGCAGCCGCACATCGCCAAAGCGAGCGGCACGCCGGAAGAAACGGTGAAGAAAATCCAGAGCATCCTCGGCTGGCCCGCCACCAAAGAGCAAATCCACGAAGCGATGCAATTCGTCCCGGACGATTTGATCGAGCGTGTCACCGCAAGCGGCACGCCGGACGAGGTGCGCGCCAAAGTCGCGGTATACAATCGCAACGGCTGCACCTGCCCGATCTTGTACCCGCTCGGCGAGGATGTGAAGTTGATGATTGATACGTTCGCGCAAAAGTAGACAGGGAAACAAGTACACAAGAAAACACGTAAACAGGTAGACAAAGTACTTGTGTACGTGTGTACATGTCTACCTGTTTACGTCTTCCCCGGAACAAAGATGCTTAACCTTCGAGAAATCCACAAACCGACAACCGTCGAAGAAGCGTTGAAACTCTTGCAGCAACCGGGCACGGTCGCGATGGCAGGCGGCACGGAATTGCTCGCGCGCGCGCGGCGGGATGTGGAAGCGGTCGTTGACTTGAGTGCGCTGGGCTTGTCGTACATTCGCGAGAGTAGCGGCGCAATTGCTATCGGCGCGACGACCACTCTGGCCGCACTTGCCGAATCGCCGATCCTGCGCGCGATGGCGAACGGCGTGATCGCGCAAGCCGCACACCGCAGCGCGGGGAGCGTGTTGCGGAATCAAGGCACGGTGGTTGGGACACTGATCACCGAGCCGGACGGCATTCTCGCCGTTGTCCTACTCGCGTTGGATGCTCAAGTAACAATTAGGCGCAACGGTCTAACCACTACCGCGTTTGCCGATTTCCTCTCGACGCCCGAGTCTCTGCTGAATAATGCGCTTGTCACGGAAATTCGATTGCCGATGGCGAATCCACGCGCATCGCTTCAAACGGTGGCGCGTACACCGAGCGACAAGCCGATTGTGAGTGCGTGCGTGGCAGCGCAGATTCTTCGCTCCGCTCAGAATGACACCGTCGCGCGAGATGTGCGGATCGCGCTGGGTGGTGTTGGCGAAGCAGCAATGCGAGCCAGCGCGCCAGAGAAGGCGTTAGAAGGGCAATCGCCGAATGATCCGACAATTGAGAACGCAGCTCATTTGGCGCGCGAAGGGTTATCGCCGCGTGGAGATTTCCGCGGCAGCGTAGAGTATCGCAAAGAGATGGCGGTGGTACTGACGCGGCGGGCGGTGAAGGAACTGGCGTGATAAGCAGACCCGAAGGGTCTCCGAGACCCTTCGGGTCTTGGCCGCAGATTGACGCGCACAAACGGCTGCGCTACAATGTGCGCGGGGGGAAGCGAGAAATGGCAACAACCGAAGCACTTCTTTGATGCCAGCGCGGTCGTCAAACGATAGAGATACCCTGATTGGAGCAAGCTATGCCAGAACTTGAAATCAAGAAATGGATCCATTCTGATCCAGCCATAATGATGGGCAAGCCCGTGATTGCCGGTACACGCATCACCGTCGAACTGATTTTAGAGAAACTAGCCGCAGGTGAGCCAGAAGATCAAATTCTTTCTGAACATCCGCGCCTGACGAGGGAAGCCATGCGCGCTGCATTTGCTTTCGCAGCCGAGGCACTGCGCGCCGATGTGGTCTATCCACTTGAGGCGGTGGCGTGAATTTCTTTGCCGACGAAAGTGTTGACCGTCAGATCGTAGATCGCCTTAGACAGGATAGTCATCACGTTCCATCGGTCGCCGAGATGGAAGCGGGAATCTCAGATGACGTTGTGCTGGGGCGAGCGAATCAAGAGCAATCTGTGTCATTGACGGCGGATAAGGATTTCGGCGAGTTGGTTCATGCCTTTACGGTGATAATCGCTGGTGCTGTCCGCATCAGACGTGACATAGCATAGTGCGATTGTTGATTTGTTTGATGATCCGCACTCCGGTTCCAATGCTAATCGGAATTCCATCCTATTCAAAAACCCCTCCCGCCATTGCGAGAGGGGTTTTTTCTGTTTACTGTTTACTGTTTACTGCTTACTGGTCTAATACTCTGGCATCTCCGGCATCGGCGCGGCCTTTTCCTTTTCCGGAATATCCGTCACCAACGCTTCGGTCGTCAGGATCATCGCCGCGATGGACGCCGCGTTTTGGGGTCTGCTACAGTCCCAAGCCGTGCCAGGAAGAGCATCATTGCTTGGTCATCTCTGCCAAGATTGTTTCCGCGAGCGCCGTGGCGCGGCGGGCTTTCTCAAGACCGTCCTGCGCTTCCGTCTGTTGGATCAACTCGCGCGGTGTGAGACGCGCCTCTTCATCGCCATACGTCGCGCGGACGTGCGTTTTCATTCCCATTCCACGAAACGCATCCAATTCGGAGCGCAATCGCTCTCGAACAAAGGAAGGCCCTGTCTTGCGGTTGACCAGTTGTTGGAGCAGTTTTTCAACATCGTGCGTCGCAGGGATAGGACGAAACTGCAAGAGAATGGACTTGCCCGCGTTTTCGACGGCTTCCTGGGAGTTCGCCAGACAAGTATGCCAGCGTTTTTCATTGGCATCTGTCTCCGCATCCGCAAGATATTCTTTTGCCAGTCTGAGCCGGTACCCGGCATCGTCACGCGAGTTCACGATAGCCCTTCCACGTGATTTCCCAACCGTGTCGCGGAGGATTCTTCCAATCCCACGACATACATTCGGGAGACAATCTTTCTCGGAACAACCCTGCCGCTTGGATGATCTCGCGAATGCGCCCCAGTTTTAGCGTCAGGTATCCTTCGCGTTCGTACAGCACGACGCCGTCCAAACCAAAGTCGAGATAGATCGAAGGAAATTGCGATTCGAATTCCTCAGGCGTTTTGCCATAGACGTACATCGGAGGCGCATCCGCGATCTCGCGCAAGGGATCGTGCAGCGCGCGTGTTCGTTCTTGCCAGTGTGTTGGCAAATCGCGCGCGATGACGAGCAGGTCCACATCGCTGTCCGCGCGCGCCTCGCCCCGCGCGTACGAACCATACAGCACGATGCCGATTAGGTTATCGCCCAGCGTGCGCGCTAGCCTTGCGACGACCTGGTTGAGAAAAGCCGGTCGCTTGACTATCTGATGCATCGTCAACCCTTCAACCGATTTCACTTTCAAGCGCAATTATACCACAAAATGGGAAAGATTCGGCTCGCACTCGCAGCGAACTGTCGGCAGATGTTCTCCTGCCGCAATACAAAACCCCTCCCGCCATTGCGAGAGGGGTTCTTGTTACGCATTACGTTTTACGGTCTAGTATTCCGGCATCGGCGGCGCCATGGGCGCTTTTTCTTTTTCAGGAATTTCCGTCACCAACGCTTCGGTCGTCAGGATCATCGCCGCGATGGACGCCGCATTTTCCAACGCGCTGCGGGTCACTTTTGCGGGGTCAATGATGCCTTTCTCGACCATATCGCCGTAATCTTCCATCAACACGTCAAAGCCGACGTTCGTGTTGCCCTTTTCCTTTTGCGCGCGGCGCACTTCGCCGACGACCACCGCGCCGTCGTACCCCGCGTTCTCCGCGAGTTGGCGCAGCGGCTCTTCCAGCGCGCGCTTGAGGATTTGGACACCTGTCGCGATGTCGCCGTTGCTCTGGACCTGCTCCAACGCGGGCGCGGCGTTGATCAAAGCGACGCCGCCGCCGGGCACGATGCCTTCCTCGACCGCCGCACGAGTCGCGCTCAGCGCGTCCTCGACGCGGTGTTTCTTTTCCTTCAATTCCGTCTCGGTCGCCGCGCCGACGCGGATAACGGCCACGCCGCCCGCGAGTTTCGCCAATCGTTCTTGGAGTTTCTCGCGGTCGTAATCCGAGGTCGTCTTTTCGACTTGCGCCTTGATCTCGTTAATGCGCCCCTTGATTTCCTTGTCGGAGCCCTTGCCTTCGATGAACGTCGTATCGTCTTTCGTCGAGACGATGCGGCGCGCCTGACCGAGATCGCTGATCTGGGCGGTTTCGAGTTTGCGGCCCAATTCCTCGGTAATGACGTTGCCGCCGGTCAGGATCGCGATATCGCGCAGCATTTCCTTGCGGCGATCGCCAAAGCCGGGCGCTTTGACCGCGAGGACGTTTAGCAAGCCGCGCATCTTGTTCAGCACGAGGGTCGCCAACGCTTCGCCTTCCAGGTCTTCGGCGATGATGACCAATTCGCGCTTGCCCATCTGAACCAACTTTTCAAGAATAGGCACGATGTCGGTGTGCGCGGTAATTTTCTTGTCCGTGATCAAGATGTAGGCGTCGTCGAGCGTCGCTTCCATGCGCTCCGGATTCGTGACAAAGTAGGGCGTCACGTAACCGCGGTCAATCTGCATGCCTTCGACAAATTCAGTCTCGAAAGCCAGACCGGTCTTGGACTCTTCGACGGTGATCACGCCGTCTTTGCCGACCTTGTCCATCACGTCCGCGAGCAGGTTGCCGATTTCGGGATCGGCGGCGGAGATCGCGGCGACGTGGGCAATGTCGTCCTTGCCCTTGACCTGCTTGGCCATCTTTTTCACTTCCTCGACCAAGACGGCGGTGCCCTTTTCAATCCCGCGCTTGAGCAGCATCGGGTTGGCGCCCGCGGCGACGTTCTTGAGGCCTTCAGTCACAATCGTCTGCGCGAGCACGGTCGCGGTGGTCGTGCCATCGCCCGCGACGTCGTTGGTTTTGGTCGCGGCTTCCTTGAGCAGCTGCGCGCCCATGTTCTCGTACGGGTTGTCGAGTTCGATGTCCTTGGCCACGGTCACGCCATCGTGCGTGACCGTCGGCGCGCCGAATTTCTTGTCGAGCGCCACGTTGCGGCCTTTCGGTCCGAGTGTAGTTTTTACGGCGTTCGCGAGGGCATCAACGCCGACCTTCAAGTGTCGCCGGGCATCTTCGGCGAACGCCAGTTGCTTTGCAGGCATCTGATATTCCTCCTAATTGAATTGACGGCTGATTTACTTTTGCAAGATGGCGAGGATGTCTTTCTCGCTGAGAATGAGGTACTTTTTTTCGTCCAATTTGATTTCCGTGCCGGAGTACTTGGCGAAGATCACCACGTCATCTACGGCCACGTCCATCTCGACGCGCTTTTTGCCATCTTCGTCCCAGCGGCCGGGACCCACGGCAACCACGCGACCTTCTTGCGGCTTTTCCTTGGCGGTTTCGGGAAGCAAAATCCCGCCAGGCGTGACTTCTTCTTTGTCGAGCGCTTCGACGATCACGCGGTCCGCAAGTGGCTTTAATTTGAGAGACTTTTTCTCGGGCATGCTAAACGCCTCCTTGCTGAAAGATGTAGGTTTCTAATTAGCACTCGCCCATGCAGAGTGCTAACGACAGCCGTAATATACACCAAAAAAAGAAAACGCGCAAGTCGCGACTTGCGCGTCTCAAATCGGCCCAGAACAGATTTTCGTTTTAGCAGAGTAGCGCGCCGAGTGCTAATGACGCTATTTTTTCTTCGGCGTAGGAGGCGGGGCGCCCTCACAATGCTGGCGATACCACGACAGCGCGCCCTGCACGGCTTCATCCTGCGAGTTGATTTGCAGCGCCTTGTCAATCCAATCCCTACCCTTGGCGCAATCCTTGAGATTCACGTAGGAGATGCCCAGTTTATAAAAGTATTCGAGGCGCGAGCCGCCCAGCTCGATCGCCTTTTGCAAATTTGCCACCGCATCTTCCCAATCCTGCTGGACGAAATAGACGTGACCGAGATGGCCGTACGGCACCTCGTAATTCGGGTCCATTTTGATCGCACTCTTGAGTTGCGCGACCGCGCGCGCCGAATCGCCCGAGATCGCGTAGGTCCACCCCAACTCGTCGTAGACCTGCGGATTCTTGGGGTCTATTTTTTGCGCCTGTTGCAGCGTCGCGATCGCGTCCTTGAAATTCCCCAGCGCGCGATAATTGCGCGCCAAGCTGATGTACAGATACGCGAATTTGGGGGCGAGTTGAATGGCGCGTTGGTATTCTGGAATGGCCGTGCGATATTTGCCCATCGTCTCGTAGGCGTACGCAAGGTTGCGATGCGCGTCCACGCTGCTATCCTTTAACTGGACGGCTTTCTGCGCCATCGCGAGCGCGCGATCGGGGCGATTCATGTCCGCGTAGATCTCGGCGGCGTAAGCATAGCCCTCGGCATAATTCGGATTCAATTCCGTCGCGCGCAGCGCGAGATCGAGCGCTTCGGTGTAATCGCCGTGCCAGTCCAAGGCCTCGGCCAGCGCGCCGAGATTTTCAGGACGCTGCTCGTTGATCTGCACGGCGCGCCGCGCGGCCTGGATCGCCTCTTCGTACTTGCGAAGCAAAATCAACGGCTTGGTCATTTTAGCGTACGCGACGTCGTTGACCGGTTCCAGCGCGACGACCATTTGATAATCGGCCACCGCGGCTTCGAGTTGTCCGTCGGCAAAGAACGCATCGGCCTTTTGCATGTGCGTGGCCGCGCTTTCCGTTGGGGTCGGCGAGGGAGTGGGGGTGGGCTGGAGCTGTTCCGGCAACGGGACCGCGCTGGAAACGTAGATGCCGTTGGAGGCGAGGAGCAGAACGATAAAGTAGGCGCCGACGATCAGAATCAAGAGCGATAGCAAACAACCCTGCCACCACGGCGCGCCGCGCTTTTTCGGACCGATGTAGAGATCAACGGGCATCGTGTTCACTCCAATGAGCCAATGGTCCAATGAGCCAATGAGCCAAATGAAAACCGTCGTGTATTCTTTGGGGCATTAGGTGATTGGTCAATCGGCTCATTTTAGAACTTGTACCGTTCCTATGACTAAATGATCGCCGACCGATTGACCGTCAGGCGCGACCATCGGCAGACGCGCGCCATTGTCCGCGCGATACATTCCTATTTCGACGCGATAGAAACCGGGCAGGACGCCTGCTTCCACCAGGATACCGTAGTTGTCGGCGATCCTCTCACCGGCGCGCCAAGTCGTCGTGATGCGCGTATCGCCGACCGGCTCGCCATCGCGCTGCGCGACGACTATGTCATTTGCATCGAGCAGATGAACAAAGACTTTATAACGTTCTTCCGGGGTTTGAACAAGCCGCCAGTAAAGAGTCAGCGTCAGGACGTCTCCGACGTAAATCTCGCGTTGGTCTAATTGAAAACCGGCCAGTATGATGCCATCGCCCAGTTGAGCATCGAGCATCACCCCTTCGCCGCGGCGCGCTGGCGTGACCCCATAAACCGCAAGTCGTACATTGCCATGCCACTCGTCCCGCGCTTTGAATGCCTTTTCCGCTAGTCGCGTTTCTATGATGCGCTGCGGGTCGCTCTGCTCGGTCGCGTAATAGATCGCAAAGAGCCGCGGCGTTTTGGCTAGCATATCGTCCACGTCAGCACGCGTCGCGGCGGTCTCAGGCGGGCGCATGCGCGGCAGCAGAAACAACGGCTGCGCCCCGCGATGGTAGTAGCGCACGACCTCGATTTGGCCCGGCGCGTTCACGAGGATGCCGTCGCCGGGCCGTGTGGCAGAATCAATCCGTTTCAAGATCGCTCGGTAGTCGTCGCGCGCATAGCGCGGATCGCCATAGTAATTCCGCAGCGACGGGATAAAGCCAATGGCCGCAAGCGCCGCGACGGCCAAGAAAAAGTAACGCAACGAGCTAAATGCCACGGCTGGGTGGCGCTGGTGCAGAAAAATCCCCGGATGGATTCGCGACAGTCCGCGCGCCACAAGGATCAGAAACGCGGGCGTGACAAGCAGCAAGAACTTGGGGTTGTACGCGGGCCGCGCCAGCGAGACGACGTACATGAAGAGAACGGGAATCAGGGCCCAAGACACGAGTAACACGGTCCCCCGATTCTCATGCGGCTCGCGCGTCCATCGCAGTCCAAAGAGAAACAGAATTCCAAATGCCAGCGCAATCGGCAAGGCCGACCCCGCGTCCAGCGACAGCCCGACGCTGAACACGTTCAGCACGCGCCAGAGCAACGTCAGCAGATCAAACGGCTCGCTGATCGAGGGCCAAGAGAACAATTGATTGCCAGCAAAGAGATACCACGGCAGGAAGGCGAGGCCAACGACCAATTGCCCAATGAGCCAATGAGTCAAATCGGAGATTGGAGATTGGAGATTGGAGATTGGAGATTGGAAGTTAGAAGTTGGAAGTTGGATACTCCTAATCGAGATAAGCCACCACAGAATAAAAGTGAGATTCTCAAACAGAACTAGAGTGATCGCAAAATAGTGTGTGTATAGGGCAGCAATCGTCGCCGCAACGTAGGTCAGCCATACAACTACAGTTCCTACTTTTGCCTTTTCGCTTTTGCTCCTTCGGCTTCGCTCAGGACATGCTTTTGCCTTGCCAAGCACTACCGCCATGGCGAGCACCGACACCGCGCTCCACAGCGTCACCCAAATGTACATCCGCGTCTCTTGCGAGTAGTAAACTTGAAACGGCGAGAACGCGGCAAAGAACGCGGCGATGATGGCGACCTCTTCGTCGAAGAACAAGCGCGCGAGGCGGAACGTCACGGCGACGACGAGCACGCCTGCGATGACGGACAGGAAACGGATAGCGTATTCCGTGTTGCCGACAAGCGGCATCCAGAAATGCAGCAGGAAATAGTAGAGCGGCGGATGGATGTCTTTGGCCGCGCCATTGATGATCGCCTCGGCGTTCAGCGCGGCCAGCGCGACGCTCGCGCCCTCGTCATTCCACAAGCTCTGCGCGCCCAACATATACACGCGCAGCCCAAACGCGACGGCGATGCTGACGAGGAGCCAGAACTTGTTTTTGTATTTCAGAATGGACTGGATCACGACAAGACCAATTGGACGCGGATGAACGCGGACTAGGTTTTTACCCGCGTTGTCCGCGTTCGTCCGCGTCCCAATACGATTCCAACCACCAAACCACCTAACAACCCAACCACCGCCACTCTCCACACCCACCACGCATTCCCCCGCTGCACGATAAAGCCGCTGACCGCGACCGGCGCGCGCGTCACCGTGATTGAGACGCGGTGCTTGCCATCATCCAAGTCCCGCGCCAGCACGATGCGTCCGCCCGCGCCGGAATCGGTGCGCCATAGTTCGACATCGCGCGCGGCTTGATCGTCCACTTGCACGCGCACCGCGCCGCCATATGGATTTTGCGCGACGACGAGATCAAGGTCCGTGCCGCTGAAAACAAAATTCATTGCCGCGCCGTTTTGTCCAACCTTGTACTCGCCAAAATATGCCTGCGGGTTACTCAGAGCTGCCCACACTCCCCCACTCTCGACCGCCCAATGCCTCGCGCTGTGAAAGCCAACCGGCACATAGCGCGCTTGAGGGATGTAATCCTTCAGCGCCGCGTAGACCGGCTTGGGAGTAAAGTCGGGATCGAACATGCGAAAATAGTAAAACGGCTGGTCCTTTTCGCGGTCGTCCACCCGCCGAAAGAACCAGTACATCATCGGCCCCATCCAGGGCCATTCGTTTTGCGCGCGCGCGTAGGCCTGCGCGGCGTAGCGCGCTTGGCGTTTCTCGTCTACTCGGCCGTACGGCGCGTCCTTGAACGACGCCGGCTGCGCGTTCCAGCCGATCTCCATCGCCCAGATGGGCGTGTTGGCATCGCCGTTCTTGACCATGATCTCGCGCAACTGGATGGGGCGCGAGAAATTGATGCGGTCTTCTTCGTCGAGGCGGCGGTCGCCGGGGCCACTGAATAGACCGTAATCTTGTACAGCGAGAATGTCAAAATAGCCGCGCGCGCCCGCATCGTACATCTGCTGTAGGAATATCCGGTCGTTCAACGCGCGCCCGCCCGGTTCGACCGTCTGCGCCAAGCCCGCGCTGATGATGACGACGTTCGGGTCAACCGCTTTGGCCCTGGTGTAGCCGACCTTCAGCAAGCGCACGTAATCGGCTGCGTTGACATCCTGCTCGCCCCATTCGGGGTAAATGTTCGGCTCGTTCCACAACTGGTAGAACCGAATCTTGTCGCGATACCGCTCGATCACCGTCGCGACGAAATCGCCATAATCGTCGTAATTATCCGGCGGTGCGAAATCGCCGCGGGCGCGGCCGTCGGCGCGGGTCCACGCGGGCGGATGGTCGAGCCGCGCCACGACCTCCAGCCCATACTCGGCCGCGAGCGCGACAATCCGATCGTACTTGATCCACGTACTATGATTGAACTTGGATTCCCAATACTGCCCTTTGGCCGGCTTTTCGATGTCTTCCCATGGAAATTCCTGGCGAATCCAATAAAAGCCGGCGTCGCGGATCAATTGGAGCGATTGGCGCACTTTGGCTTCCTCGACCTCTTGATCGAAGAAGGTGTTGATGCCAAAAGGATTGAGGTCAGTATACTTGAGCGGCGCGAAATCGCCCGTTTCGTGCGCGGGCTGAAGCGCCGAGAGCGCCAGATAATACAGCCCCTTGAGCTGCCATTCCGGGTCTTCTTCGCCGGTCCAATCGGCCAAAACGCTGGACAGAGGGTCGCGGGCAAGAAGCACGGCAAACGCCAGACCGAGCGCGAGACCGAGCGCGGCGAGCAGTTTCTTCATCTAAAGATGACCTCGGTCATATACCGCCATTTTACCACAACCCGCGGCGCAGACCTAAACTGAATTGACACGCACGGCTAGCTGATATACAATAGATAAAGTCGCACGTGAATCCGTTTAAGCTCTAGCGCAGCGGCGCCATCCAATCCCCAGCGCAATCAGCCGCATCGTCGCTAACATAAGGCATGGCTATGCAATTCACATGGGATTGGATGCTTCCATCTCTGCTGATCGTGCCCCTCTTGATCGGCGTGTACATCTGGGCGATGCGCCGCCGCGCGCGCTATGTGGTGCGCTTTTCCAGTTTGGCGATCGTCAAAGACGCGCTGGGCAAACAACCCAAATGGCGCCGCCACATTCCCCCCTTTCTGCTGCTTCTCGCAATTACGATCATGCTCTTGGGGCTAGCGCGCCCGGTGGCCGTGGTGATCGTGCCGAAACCCGAGGCCACGGTGATTCTCACGATTGACGTCTCGGGCAGCATGCGCGCCCCGGACATTCAGCCCACGCGGATCGAAGCCGCCAAATCGGCCGCGCGCGCGTTTGTGCAGCTCCAAGACAAGACGACCGCCATTGGCGTGGTCGCGTTCTCCGGTAATGCCTCACTGGTCCAGGCGCCGACCACCGATAAAGAGGCGGTGCTGGCCGCGATCAACAAGCTGACCGTGCAACGCAGCACCGCGATCGGATGGGGTATCCTCACCTCGCTCGACGCGATTTTCCAGGACCCCGAAATCGTCCAGACGAATGCGATGGTGACCGGTTCGAGTCCCACGCCCATCCCCGACACAACGCCCGTGCCGCTCGGAACGCACGTGGCGGCTATCGTCATTCTTTTGACCGACGGTCAAAACGTCACCGGGCCATCGCCCATTGAAGCGACCGAGCAGGCCGCCATGCGCGGGGTGCGCATTTTTACCATCGGCGTCGGTACGACGACCGGCGCGACTGTCGGCGGCGGTGGGAACACTTCGCGCGGGTTTCGTACGGCGTTGGACGAAAAAACGCTACAGCGCATCGCCGACATGACGGATGCGAAATACTTTCACGCTTCCGATGCCGAAGCGCTGCACACCATTTACCGTAATCTCGACACCATCCTGATTGTCGCCACCGAAAAGACGGAACTCACGATGGGATTTACGGCGGTCGCGATGGTGCTCACGCTCGTCGCCCTGAGCTTCTCATTTCTGTGGTTTGGCCGGTTACCCTAACCTTGACCCCGCGCGCGGTTATGCTATAATCTACTCAGACCACTGTCATTTCGAGCAAAGCGAGAAATCTCCAGTCATCCCGAAGCGAGATTTCTCCTCGCAAAAGCGGCTCGTCGAAATGACAGGCACGGCGCGGCGGGGACATGGAACTCGACAAGCTTTACTGTGCGGACAGCCGAAAAATGCGCGAGGTGGACGATGGCTCGGTGCAACTCATCGTCACGTCGCCGCCATACAACGTGGGCAAAGATTACGCGCAGCACCAAGACGGGATGGAATTCGAGGAGTATCTTGAATTTCTCAACACCGTCTGGAAGGAATGTCTGCGCGTTTTGTGTCGCGGCGGGCGCATCGCGGTGAATGTCGCGAACACCTGGCGCAAACCCTATCTGCCGCTCAACGCCTACATCGCGCGGCAGATGATTGACCTCGGCTTTCAGATGCGCGGCGAGATCATCTGGGATAAAGGGGCCTCCGCAGGCATTTCTACCGCGTGGGGCAGCTTTGCCCGCGCGTCAAATCCTACGCTGCGCGACGTTCACGAATACATCTTGGTCTTTAGCAAAGAGTCGTTTCGGCTCGAAGAAACGCACGGCGCGGAAAGCGGCATCGAGAACCTGGAATTTGTCGAATGGACGCGGAGTATTTGGCGCGATCCGCAAAATCAGGTGGACGACGCGCAGAACTCGATCTGGAAATTCGACACGCAGAGCAAGCGCCGGCGGAACGGCGCCAACGCGACCGCGCATCCCACCCCGTTTCCGCTCGATCTGCCCCTTCGCTTGATCCTGCTCTACACCAACATCGGCGACATCGTGCTCGATCCGTTCATCGGCAGCGGCACCACCGCGCTCGCGGCGAAAATGACTCAGCGCCATTTCCTCGGTTATGAAATTTCCCGCGAATACTGTGACCTCGCCGAAGAACGGCTCGCCGCGCTGGACGTGCCGCCCGTGATGCAAGAGCGCATCGCGCGAAAAAAGAAGAGAGGGGGAGAGCGGGAGAGGGGGAGAGCGGGAGAGGGGGAGAAGGGAAGATAGGGAGAATCGTTCGATTTCGCCTACCAAGACGGCGACCTCGGCTGTCAGGACGCTCCTCGTCTCCCCCTCGCGTGGCTACGCGTTCGCTCTCAAAACATTCCGCGCGATCACCATTCGCAAGATTTCATTCGTCCCCTCGCCGATGAGCGTCAGACGATTGTCGCGATAGAACCGCTCGACCGGGAAATCGCGCAAATAGCCCGCGCCGCCGTGAACTTGAATCGCCTTCCAGCACGCGCGGTCCGCGGCTTCCGACGCGTATAATTTCGCCATCGCCGCTTCCGTCGAAAAGGGCTGCTGCCGATCTTTCAAGACCGCGGCGCGCGCGACGAGGAGTCGCGCCGCTTCCAGCTCCATGGTGCTGTCGGCGATCATCCATTGGATCGCCTGGAAATTCGCAATTGGACTGCCAAAGGCCGTGCGCTCTTGGGCATACTTGATGGACGCTTCGAGCGCGGCGCGGCCCAACCCAAGCGCCATCGCGCCAATGCCGATGCGTCCACCATCGAGCGTCATCATCGCCTGCCTGAAACCCGCGCCTTCGGGCCCGAGCAAATTCTCCTTTGGCACGCGGCAGTCTTCGAAAAAGACTTGGGTCGTCAGCGAACCGTGCAGGCCCATTTTCTCTTCGACTTTGCCCACCACCAATCCGGGCGCATCGTGTGGAATGATGATCATGCTCAACCCACGATGCCCTTTGCCCTTGTCGGTGATGCACAGCGCAATGGTGGATCGCGCCACCGCGCCCGAGGTGACGTACATCTTGGACCCGTTAATGATCCACTCGTCGCCCTTGAGCAGCGCGGTGGTCGTGACGGAACCGGCGAGATCGCTGCCCCCTTTCGCTTCGGTCAGCGCGAGCGCGCCCAACGCCTCGCCTTTCGCCAAGGGGACAAGCCACTTTTTCTTTTGTGCGTCGGCGCCGAACATGTAAAGCGGCGCGCAGCCGAGCGAAAGGTGCGCGGCATAGGTCAAACCTACGGAACCCGAGGCACGGGAAACTTCCTCGATCGCCAGGGCCTGGGAGAGTGTGTCCGCGCCGGCCCCGCCGTACTGTTCCGGGAATGGCACCCCCATCAGCCCATTCTCACCCATCTTGCGAAACAGGTCCGCGGGATGCTCGTCGGTGCGGTCAATTTCGCCGGCGCGCGGCACGATTTCATTTTCGGCAAAATCATGCACCATGTCGCGGATCGCGCGCTGTTCCTCGGTCAATTGGAAATCCATGGCTCCTCTTCTCCTTTGAAGATTCGTATCAACCACTTTCCAAACGTGGCAAACCCCACACGGCCCAATCCCAACGGTGATGCCCCAGCCCGTCGGTAGTGAACTCGATGCGAACGACATCGCTGCCCAACTGCGGCATGGCGACTTGATGCTCTTCCCACGCGCCCCGGCTCTTGACCGTGCTCCACAATTTCCATCCATTGACCAAGACGCGAAACGCCACAAAGCGATCGGAGGGCAGTTCTGCGCCGTCCCGGATCCCGATCGAGAATTTCAGTTTTACGTCGCGCAAGCCGGTGGGGATCGGGACGAGGTACGCCACCGTGCCCGAGCCGGTCACGGGCGGATGCTCCCACAGCGCGAACCGCGTCACTCCGCCGCACGTCGCCTCGGCGATCTTGGTTTCCATGCCCGCCGGATCTCGCGAGGCGGATACGGTGGCATCGCGGAAATTTTCAAGGAAATCGAAGCACCAGGTCGTCGCGTTCGGCGCGGCGTCTTTTGCTTTGAGAAATTCCACGAACGTCTGGACTTGTGCCAACTTTTCTTCAGACAAACCCGCGAGCAACGCGGTAATCTCTTCGATCGTCGCCATCGCATCCTCACCCCAATGTCAACGCCGCTGACCCCGCGGTACACGGTGCCAACGGCGCCTGATTCGATTATATGATGACGCCCGTGGCTTGTCAATTGAATGTTTTTCAATATAATATTCGCCGACAAACCGAATGAGGTAATTTCGCATGCCGATTTACGAATATCGCTGCGCCGACTGCAAACGGCGCGTCAGCGTCTTTTTCCGTTCTTTTGCGACCACGAGTGAGCCGCGCTGTCCGAATTGCGGCGGGGAGCATCTCGCGCGCCTGGTCTCCCGTGTGGCGGCCATCAAATCGGAAGACGCGCGCATGGAAGCGCTGGCCGACCCCTCCAACTTTGGCGACGTGGACGAGAACGACCCCAAGAGCATGGCGCGCTTTATGCGCAAAATGGGGGATCAGGTCGGCGGCGAGGATCTCGGGCCCGAGTTCAACGAGATGGTGGATCGTCTAGAAGCCGGCGAAAATCCCGAAGACATCGAAAAGTCCATGCCCGGCCTCGGACCGGAGGGAGCGGGAGATATGGGCGGCATGGGCGGGATGGGGAGTGAGGAAATTTGAAGTTGGAAGTGACAAGTGCCTAAAGTGTCTAAAGTTCACTTCGCACTTTAGGCACTTTTAACTTCCAACTTAGAACTTTTCAAAGCGCTCCACATCCAGCACGAAGACGGTCGCGCCGCCCACTTGGACCTCGACCGGCTGAGCCAGATACAATTCCCCCGGCTCCATGACCGGCGGCAGCGGATTGACAAATTGCGTCCGGGTCGTGCAATTCTCCTTGATCAAGGCGAGCAGGTTGTCCAGCTTGATCTTGTCCACGCCGATCATGATCGTCGTGTTGCCCTCGCGCAAGAATCCACCGGTCGTGCTGATCACGGTGGAAGCATAGTGATGGTCGCGCAAGGCATCCTTCAACGCGCCGGCATCGTCGTTCTGAACGATCGCGATTACGAGTTTCATGCTTTCACCCCCACTCGGTCTCCATTGTCCGTGCGGCTGTTAGCGCAGCGAACTAATTTCCATCACACGCGTCGAGCACAAGCTGAGAAATCTGCCGCAAGCGCCGATGATTCACCTCGTCCGCCTGCATTCCATTATTGAGAATCACGCAGACCAATTGGCGCTCCGGGTCCGCCCACGCCGCATTGGACGCGAAGCCGTTGTGCCCGAACGTGGTCGGACTGGAATTTGCGCCGCCCCACGTGCAGTCCGCGTATCCGCCCAGATCAAAACCGTGCGCACGGTGTGAAGGTTGATTCGAATTGCGCTCCCGGTCTCCCGGCTTGAACGAGGGGGCAACCGCCTGGGCGATACTTGCCGGCTTGAGCACCTGCGCCCCGTTCAGACGTCCGCCGTTGAGGAGCATTTGATAAAAGCGCGCTACATCCCGCGCGGTCGTGTGCAGACCCCCCGCCGGAATGACCGAGTAGCGCAGCACGGGCAGATTGAAAAAATGCGCGGCGTGCGCGCCCTGTTCAAAACCATCGGATGCCACCAGTTCAACCGTCCGCGGCAGTTCCGCCGGGGTGATCTTGAGATGGCTATCGCACATCTTGAGGGGGATGAAAAATTCGTCGCGGACGAAAACCTCGATCGGGCGCCCATCCACGCGCCGCACCACTTCGCCGAGCACCCAACCAAAAGTCAACTCGTGATATTGAACCGCCGTGCCCGGCGCCCATTCTAGCTCAAGCTCCTCCATCGCGCGGACCGCAGTCTCCCAATTGTCAAGTTGCGTCCAATCCAAACGTTCCGGAGTCGTCGGGAACCCGGCGCGGTGCGTTAGGACGTGCCGGAGCGTCACGCCCTCCTTGCCGTGTTTGCCGAACTCGGGCCATACCGCAGCGATCGGATCGTCCAATTGCAATTGGCCGCGCTCGGCGAGCAAATGGATCGCCAATGCGGTGATCGGCTTGACGACCGACCACGAATAGAAGAGCGTCTGCGTCGTGACCGGGGTCGGCGGCTCGCGCCGCGCTTGGCCGATGGCTTGGTCTACCACCGGCTGACCGTGTCGCGCGACGACGACCTGAATCCCCGGCGTCAACCCTTCATCTACTTGCGATTTGACAATTTCGTATAGTTCGGCGATTTTGGCCGCGTCCATGCCGACCGATTCGGGCGCGGCAAGTTTTTCAAAATCCACGTTTCTTCAATTCTAGTTCGACTCGGTTTCGAATTTGCTTTTGAACTTCGCCGACCGGCTGCGTGCCGTCAATGACGACCCAGCGCGCGGGTTCGGCTTTAGCCATCTCCAGATATCCGTCGCGCACGCGTTCGTGATAGGCGATATTTTTTTCGTCCAGCCGATTGGTTTCACCGTGGCGTTTGCGCGCGATACCATCCTTCACCGGCACGTCAATGTAAAACGTGAGGTCGGGAACGAGGCCGCCAGTCGCAAAGCGCGTGATCGTCCGCAGAGCGTCGAGATCGAGTCCGAGACCATAGCCCTGGTAGGCGAGGGTCGAGTCCGCATAGCGGTCGCAGACCACGACTTTCGCCGCGGCCAGCGCGGGGCGAATGAGTTCGGCGACGATCTGCGCGCGCGCCGCGGAATAGAGCAGGGCTTCCGTTTCGTCGCTGATCGAATGATTCACCTTGGAGAGAATCACCTCGCGGATTTGCTCGCTGAGCTTGGTGCCACCCGGCTCACGGGTACACAGGACGGCAATGCCTCTATTCTCGAGATACCCGGCGAGCAAGCGCGCCTGCGTGGTCTTGCCGCTGCCGTCGGGGCCTTCAAGGGTAATAAAAAGACTCAAGACGAACGACTCCTCTAAGAATTCTTGCAGTCATTGTGTAAGTAACTCTAGGAAATCTTCGACTGTCAGGCCCGCGTCGCGAATCAATCCTCGCAACGTACCACGATCTAGGGTGCGATGTCGAGGCACACTCAATTGTGGCCTTCCGGCTGCACGAAGAATCATGTGACTGCCCCGGATTCGGTCTATCGAGTAACCCAGTTGCTCCATTGCGTGCACGAATTCGTCGCCAGAGATTACCGGCAGTTTCGGCATTATGCCGCAACCTCGACCATCTCCATATCCTCATTTGGGACCGGTTCATCGTGCGCAACTAAGGTTTCAACATAAAGCTCAATTGCTTCGCGAATATTCCTCAACGCTTCGGCGCGGGTCTTGCCTTGCGACCAACAGCCCTTCAAAGCAGGACAATGCGCGACGATGAACCCGTCTTCGCCTCTTTCCAACACGACCGCATAGCGATATTTGTTTTTCTTCACCCGATCTCCTCAATTTCGAGAAACCCGTTCCCTCGCCAGAGCGAGAAAACGGGTTTCGTTCTATCCGGCCACATCTTGGGTGTAAATGCGGACGCGCCGCTTGGGTTCTTTGCCGAGACTCCGGGAAAACAGGTTCGCCTGCCGGATCAACTCGTGCTGCTTGCGCCGCACGTACGCGCTTTGCGGCGAAAGCTCGATGGAATTGGCGCCTTGCTGCACCTGGGCGATCCCGGCTTGCGCTTCGCGCAGCGCAACGTCCACGGGATCGGGTTGGCCACCATCTACCCCGAACAAATCCTCCAGAATCCCTTCCATCTGTCCGATCGTATTCGACCGAAGCACATAGACCGGAACGCCGCGGCGCTCGGCATCGGTCACAATCGGCGGGCGCTTGCGGTAATAGTTCTTGAGTGTGAGCACGGCATCGGCTTGACCTACGTCCGCGACCACGCGCACCGGTAATTGCAGTCCTTTCGCGGCTTGCTCCAAGCGCTCTTGCGAAAGCCCATACGGATAGACGCGCAAGGCGCGCAGCGGCTCGGCTTGGACCCGCGCCGGCTTTTCGGCGATAGCCGCCTCGCGCCGTCCCCGCGCCGGTTTCGCTGAGATGGTGACGCTGGGTGAGATGCGCGGCTTTTCGATGTGTACTTGGCCGCTTTCATCGCGGAGGCGAATTTCGGCGGGCATGGCGCGGCCGCGCAAGAGCGCGTCCACCGCGTCGGCCACTTCGTGATGTACTGCCAGCCGGTTGCGCTCTTGAATTTCGATCAGCACGTCGAACGTCGGCGGGGCTTTGCGCTCCAGAATGGATTTCTGCGTGCCGCGCCGCCGCGCTTCTTCGTCAGAGAGGGTCACGGACTGGATACCGCCGATCAGATCGGCCAGCGTCGGGTTCATCATCAGGTTGTCGAGCGATTGGCCGTGCGCGGTGCCGATGAGCTGCACGCCGCGCTCGGCGATCGTGCGCGCCGCGGCCGCTTCCAGTTCGCGCCCGATCTCGTCAATGACGATGACCTCGGGCATGTGGTTTTCGACCGCTTCGATCATGACCTCGTGCTGGAGCGCGGGGGTGGGCACCTGCATGCGGCGAGAGTTGCCCACGGCGGGATGCGGAATGTCGCCGTCGCCGCCGATCTCGTTCGAGGTATCCACAATGACGACGCGCTTGAGTTCGCCCAGCACCCGCGCCGCCTCGCGCAGCATGGTCGTCTTGCCGACCCCCGGGCGGCCCAGCAGCAAGATGCTCTTGCCCGATTCGACGATATCGCGAATGATCTCGATCGTGCCGTACACCGCGCGGCCCACGCGGCACGTCAGCCCGACCACGCGCCCCTGGCGATTGCGAATGCACGAAATGCGGTGCAGCGTCCGCGGGATGCCCGCGCGATTGTCGTCGGTAAATTCTCCGATCCGTGAGACGACGTATTCGATATCCTCGCGGCTCACCTCTCTCGAATTCAGCGCGATGGCTTGGTGTACAAAGCGCGCTTCCGGCACGCGTCCCAGATCAACGACAACCTCCAACAGATCGTTCATCCGGTTGGTCGCCCGCAGATACGTTTGCAGGTGCGGTGGGAGTACGTCGAGCAACGCATCTAGATCATCGGTTATCAATTGTTCCATACGCACAATATTATACCACTGTACCGAGCGAAGCGTCAACGCGTCAACGACCTCTTTACATTTGCCCCCGCGCCGGGTGACATAAGCCGTCGCCTGCGCGCCCGCATAGGGGAATCCCTTACAATTCACTCGTGAGTTCGTCCTACGTGCGCGTAGTCAGATTTGACAAAATCTTAACGCACCCAAATTGCGAAAACCGCTTATACTCTGGTCATCGCCGTCGTTCTCCTCTCTGACATTTGTTTCCCGCCGCTTGATCGCCTACACTGACTGCCCTGCCAACATCCCGACTTGGACCGCTCGACCCCTGTGGATTTGCTATTATTCTGCCATTCTCCTGACACGAAAGGAGGAATGCCGATACGCCTGGAGTTGCGCCAAATTGGGAAATCCACCCGTGCGACTGTGAGTGAATCGCACATTCTCACACGGAGGTTTGAATGTCCGCAGGACAAAGCATGGATCGCCGCATGAGCGAGTCCCCCACGGGACGAACCTCGATGGCTAGCGAGGAGAACAAGAACACTCTCCGCCGTTCCCTCGACGAAGTTTGGGGCAAATTGAACACGAGCGCGGTGGACCAGTACTACGCCGCGAACTATGTGGATCATACGCCCGCACCTGGGTTTTCACCCAATCGCGATGGAATCAAAAAGGCGGTCGAGTTATACCGCAAGGCCTTCCCCAATGGACGTTTGACGATCGGGGATGTTCTCTCCGAGGGGGACGAGGTCGCGGCGCGCTTTACCTTCCACGGCAAGCATACCGGCGAGTTGCAAGGCATCGCGCCCACGAATAAGGATGTGAACTTGACTGGGCTGACGATCTGTCGCATCCAAAACGGCAAGGTCGTCGAGAGTTGGGAAGCGATTGACCAGTACCAACTTTTCCAGCAACTCGGCGTGGTACAACCTCCGGGACAGGGCATGCGTTAGAACGAACACCTCACACTCGCGTGGGGCAGCCGCGTGTGGTCGGGAAGTCTACGACCCAATTCCGCTAAAATGCGGCCGTGCGGTTGCGCTCACGCGAGTGATCTGGATAACGCATCGCCCGTTGCTAAACGGCGCAGTCGAAGCGGACTGCGCTATTTTTGTTTTGGCCGATTCCTGCTATAATGCCGACCGACAAGACTCTCAAGAGGAGCAGGCCAAATGGCAGCTTACGTTATCGTGGACATTGTCGTTACGGATCCGGTGCGCTACGACGAGTACAAAAAACTCGCGCCACCCTCCATCGCCGCGTACGGCGGCAAGTACCTGGCGCGCGGCGGCAAAACCGAACCCCTCGAGGGCGAGTGGTCTCCGCAACGGCTCGTCATCCTCGAATTTCCAACGGTCGCGCGAGCAAAAGAGTGGATTGATTCGCCGGAGTACAGCGAGGCGCGCAAACTCCGTCACGCGACCGCCGCCTCGAAGATGATCCTGGTAGAAGGATTGTAACCCCCACCTCACTCCCCCTACCCCCTCTCCCCTCCCCCGTCGTGAACTTCCGACGGGGGAGGGGAGAGGGGGACAAAGGGGGTGAGGGGTGGGGGTTACAGCCCCGCTTCCGTTCTCAGAATCTCCGCCTTGTCCATCACTTCCCACGGCGCGTCAATGTCGTGCCGGCCAAAGTGGCCGTACGACGCGGTCGCCTGGTAGATCGGTCGCCGCAAATTCAAATCGCGAATGATCGCGGCAGGCCGCAAATCGAAATGCTTGTTGATCAGCTTGACGATCGTCTCGTCCGAAACTCGGCCGGTCCCAAACGTCTCCACCATGACCGAGAGCGGGCGCGCCACGCCGATGGCGTACGCGACTTGCATCTCAAAGCGGCCGGCGAGGCCCGCCGCGACGACGTTCTTGGCAACATACCGCGCCATGTACGCGCCGGAGCGGTCCACCTTGGTCGGGTCCTTGCCGCTGAACGCGCCGCCGCCGTGCCGCGCGATACCGCCATACGTATCCACGATGATCTTGCGCCCCGTCAATCCCGCATCCCCGAGCGGGCCACCGACGACAAAACGTCCGGTTGGATTCGTATAGATCTTAGTCTTGCGATCAATCAAGCTCGGCGGAATGACGGCTTTGATGACGTGCTCGGTTAGATCGTCTCGAATCTGTTCCTGTGAAGCTGATTCCAAATGCTGCGTCGAAACGACGACCGTGTCTACGCGGACCGGCGTGCCGCGGGAGTATTCGACCGTGACCTGCGATTTCCCATCTGGGCCGAGGTAAGGAATCGTCCCGTCTTTGCGGACGACGGCCAGCCGCTTGCACAACTGGTGCGCGAGCGAAATCGTCAGCGGCATGTACTCGGGCGTCTCGTTGCAGGCAAAGCCGATCATCATGCCCTGATCGCCCGCGCCGATCTTGTCAATCGGATCGTCATCGCCGCCGCCGCGCACTTCGAGTGCGTCGTTCACCCCTTGCGCGATATCGGGCGACTGTTCCTTGATCGAGACGATGATGCCGGCGGTCTTGTAGTCGAGACAATACTTGCTATCGGTGTAGCCGATCTTCCGCAGTGTCTCGCGTGCGACGGACTGCGCGTCGAAATACGCGGTCGTGGTGATCTCGCCGAGAACGGCGATAAAGCCGGTCGTCGCCGCGGTCTCGCAGGCGACGCGCCCCATGGGGTCTTTGGCGTAGATCGCGTCGAGCACGCCGTCCGAGATCTGATCGCAAACTTTGTCGGGATGCCCCTCCGTTACCGACTCAGAGGTCAGCAACAGTTTGGGCGCGCTCATAAAGGTTGTGCTCATCGAATTCCGTTGCTCCTTGTTACACGGATTAGTCAATCAGCGAAAACGCGTGGGCGTCGCCGTGGGAAACGCGCCGCTCAGTGTCGCCGCAATGATCGCGCCGTAAAAAAACGCGATGGCCGCGGCGAACAAGCACAGGACGAGCAGCACTCCGCCGCCCACGCCGACGCTGACCCACGCCCAGCGTTTGGTGCGCTCCGGATTGACCGACGCCTTGGCATTCAGCAACGCCGCTGCGCCCAGGGTGACGGCAACCACCGGCAAACAATAGATGCCATAACCCCACGTCAGACAACACAGCCCGGTGGTACCGGCAATCGTCGCGGCGACCACCGCCAACACGTCGTTCGAATTGCCGACAAAAGTTGGTGGCTGCGGAGTTGGCACGGACGCGGGAGTGAGAGAGACGTTTTCTTCCACGGCGAACCCCCCTTGGGAAATTCAGATTTCAGATTTATGATTTCAGATTTGCGCCGCAAGTGAGTGGCACTTTAATTCTAAATCTGAAATCTGAAATCTGAAATCTTGTCAAGTGCCTTCTTCCCATGACGCCAGATACTTTTCCTGCTCCGGCGTCAGCTTGTCAATCGTAATACCCATCGCTTCCAGTTTCAGTCGCGCGATTTCCTTGTCAATCTCGGTCGGCACGGCGAACACTTTGTTGGACAGCGCCTTGGCGTGCTTGACCACGTACTCGACGCTCAGCGCTTGGTTCGCGAACGACATGTCCATCACCGAGGCCGGGTGGCCTTCCGCGGCCGAAAGATTCACCAGTCGGCCTTCGGCGAGCAGGTTGATGCGGCGGCCATCCTTGAGAATGTATTGATCCACAAACTCGCGCACGTGCCGTTTTTCGACGGCCATTTTTTCCAGTTCGGGAATATTGATCTCGACGTTAAAGTGCCCCGAGTTCGAGATGATCGCGCCGTCTTTCATCAAAGGGAAATGGCGCTCGTCAACGACGTTCTTGTCGCCGGTCGCGGTGACGAATATATCGCCGACCTTCGCCGCTTGCTCCATCGTCATCACGTCAAAGCCGTCCATCACCGCCTCGATCGCGCGCAGCGGGTCCACTTCGGTGACGATGACGCGCGCGCCCAAGCCGCGCGCGCGGCTCGCGATCCCACGCGAGCACCAGCCGTAGCCGCCGACCACGCACACGCGCCCGGCGAACAAGACGTTGGTCGCGCGAATGATGCCGTCAATGGTGGACTGGCCGGTGCCGTAGCGATTGTCGAAGAAGTGTTTGGTGAGCGCGTCGTTGACCGCGATGACGGGATATTTGAGCGCGCCGTCGTTCGCCATGGCGCGCAGGCGAATGACGCCGGTCGTCGTCTCTTCGGTTCCGCCGATGACGTTGGGCAGCAGATCGGTGCGCTCTTTGTGCAAGGTCGAGAGTAGATCCGCGCCGTCGTCCATCGTAATATTGGGTTGATAGTCGAGCGCGGAACGCAGATGGCGATAATAGGTCTGGTTGTCCTCGCCCTTGATCGCAAAGACCGGCACTTCGAAATGCGCGACGAGCGAAGCCGCCACGTCGTCCTGAGTCGAAAGCGGATTGGACGCGGCGAGCACGACGTCCGCGCCGCCCGCGACGAGCGTCCACATCAAGTTCGCCGTTTCGGTCGTGACGTGCAAGCACGCCGCGATGCTCACGCCCGTGAGCGGTCGCTCCTTTTCAAAGCGCGCGCGAATCTGGCGCAAGACGGGCATATCATTTTCCGCCCATTGAATTCGGAACCGCCCTTTTTCGGCGAGCGATTGATCTTTAACGTCGAAATCACGTTTTGGCACGTGTTACTCCTTTTTGTGTCTAGTCGTCAGCGTCGTAAAGGGTAAAACGTGAAACGTAAGGTCTTTACGTTTTACGCATCACGTTTTACGTTTCACGTTTCACGTTTTACGGTGTACAGTCTCTCCGGCGTCACCTCAAAGCGACAGCCCGGGTATTCGAGCGTGAGGCACTCGGTCTCGCGCATATCCACGTCGCTTTCGAGCAGGTTCGATGTCAAGCCCGCGATATAGCCGCCGAGCATTACGCAGCGGGCAAACGGCGCGGTCACATTCGCCACCGACGTTGCTTTCCCCTGGGCCGTGAATTTCGCCAGCGCGCCCTGCGCCAAGAACGAATTCTGCGCGATCACGTGCCCCGTTTTGTTCGCGTAATCTAGATGGAAATCGAGTTTGGCCCAACCGAGCGCGGCGTAAAAATCGGCAAAGAGCCGTTCGATGTTGGGCTTGTCGCGCGGGTCGAGTTTCTGCGCGGCGACGAGGGCCGCCGCGGTGCGCACGCCGGCGCGGCGTCCGCCCATGTACAACCGCGCGTCCACAAACCGCTGGCCAAGGACGAGGTAGAAATCGTCCATCAGGTCGGCGATCGTCGCCGCGCTCATGACGAACGCGCGCACGCCGATGAATTTAAACGCGCCGTCACGATCAAAGCTAGCCGACCCGGCGACCTTTTCAAAATAATCCGGGAACGTTGGCGATTGGTCCGTCATGAACCCTCCCGTATGGGCGAAACATCCTCGCCCAGGGCGACCACGAGGGTCGCCCCTACATCAATTCGTTCGCGTCTCCAAAACGCTCGCGATACCGCGCGACAAATTCCGCGTACGCGTACCGGTGGTTCTGCGTGCCGTATTCTTCCAAGGCGTAGGTCGCGGCGAGCGCGCCCATTTGCCCGGTCGTCTGCCACGGCAGTCGTTTCAAATACCCTTTGATGATGCCCGCGCGGTACGCGTCGCCCACGCCGGTCGGGTCGGCCTGGCGCTGCGCGGGCACCGCGGGGATGCAGGTCACCTGATTGCCGAGATGTATCTCCGATCCGCGTTCGCCGCAAGTGACGATGAGGACCTGCGTCTCCGCGGCAACCTTCGCGTTCGACCAACCGGTTTTGTTCTTGAGCATCTCAAATTCGTACTCGTTCACGATGGTCATCAGCGAACCGCTCACGCCCGCGGCCAACTCTTCGCCGCTCAAGCGGATGATCTGCTGGCTGGGATCGTAAATGTACGGCAGCCCGAGTTCTTGGCACTCGCGCGCATACTGCACCATCGCGCGCGGGTCGTTAGGCGAGATGACGACCAAGTCAATCTTGTCGCCGCCCGCGTGCTCTTTGAACGACAGCTTCGCCGCGTGCGCCATCGCGCCCGTGTAAAACATCGCGATTTGGTTTTGCTGGTGGTCGGTGCTCACAAAGAAGGAAGCGGTATAATCGTCCGGGATGGCGACGATCGCGCGCGTGTCCACGCCGTTCGCCTCCAGCCATTCGCGGTACTCGCCGAAATCCTGGCCGACCGTCGCCATGATGCGCGGCCGCTCGCCGAGGAGCGCGAGGTTGTAGGCGATGTTGGTCGCGACGCCGCCGCGCTGCCGTTTCATCGAATCCACGAGAAACGAGACCGACAGGGTTTCGATCTTGTCCGGCAAAATGTGTTCTTTGAAATAGCCGGGGAAGACCATGAGGTAATCGTACGCGATCGAGCCGGTGATCAGGACGCCCATTCAGACTCCAGTGTTCAACTCAAGATAGACATCGCCCATTTCACGCCTCCGCACGCATGATTCGCAGCAAACTGTCTTTGAATGGCGGGTACACGACCCCGCGGTCGGTGATGAGCGCAGCAATATATTTGTGCGGCGTCACGTCGAAGGCGGGATTGCTGACGCGCACGCCTTCCGGCGCGATGCAGACGCCGTCAATGTGCGTGACCTCGCGCGCGTCCCGTTCTTCGATGGGAATCGCATCGCCGTTCGGCAGCGACAGGTCAATCGTCGAGGTGGGCATCGCCGAATAGAATGGGACCCCATTTTCGTGCGCGACGACCGCGACCTTGTACGTGCCGATCTTGTTTGCCACGTCGCCGTTCGCCGTCACGCGGTCTGCGCCGACGATGACGCGCTGCACCTTGCCCGCGCGCATGAAATAGCCCGCCGCGTTATCCGCGATCAGCGTCATCGGCACGCCCGCCTGCGTCAACTCCCACGCCGTGAGCCGCGCGCCCTGCAAGCGCGGTCGCGTCTCATCCACGAAGACGTGAATCTCTTTTCCCTGCCGGTGCGCCTCGATGATCACGCCGAGCGCAGTGCCTACGTCCACGGTTGCGAGCGGGCCCGCGTTGCAGTGCGTCAGCACGGTGTCGCCGTCGTTGATGAGCGCCGCGCCGTGCCGCGCGATCGCGCGGTTCATCGCCACGTCTTCGTCGGCTATCTTTTGCGCCTCGGCAGTCACCTGCTCGCGCAAATCACTCGCGGGCAGGTCGAGGGCGCGCGCCTTGCTCATCACCCGGTCGAGCGCCCAGGCGAGATTGACCGCGGTCGGACGCGTGGCGCGCAGAAGTCGTTCGGCCGTGTCGAGATCGCGCAGCAGTTCATCGCGCGTCGCCGCGCGGGAGGCGCGCGCCGCCAGCGCCAGGCCGAACGCGGCCGCTGCGCCGATGGCGGGCGCGCCGCGGATGGTCATGTCCTTGATCGCCGCCGCCACCGCGTCATAGTCGCGGCATTCGATCACCTCAAACTGCCGCGGCAGTTTGCGCTGGTCAACCATCGTTACCACGCCATCGCGCCACTCGATCGTCCGCATGACTTGCTCCCGAAAAACAAAAAATCTCTCGATGAGAGAGAATTCCAAAATACGCCTCTCATCTTCAAGCCGCGCGTTTGCGCGCTTTCGGAATTGGCACCGCGTTTGGAAGTTAGATGTTGGAAATTAGAAGTTGGAGAAAACCATCTAACGTCTAATTCCCAATTTCCAACGTCCAATCCGGTTGCCGAGGTTTCACAGGGCCGGTCCCTCCACCTCTCTGGATGAGTGTCCAGTTCTATGTGATTGCCAGCATCTTAGCATGAAGGATTTGATTTGTCAATTTTGTAGGACAAGGCGGCACCGTAGGTGCCGAGGCAACTTGTCCTACGCGCCGCCGTATCAACGTTCCACCACCCGAATGCGCGCCGGCAACTCGAAGGCATTGTCGTGACCGCCGGCGAGCGGCACGCGTTCGTCGCTGATGGGATCATAGAGGCCGACAATCAAGGTTGCGTCGCCGCGATACGTCAAATCGCCAAAGCGCAGTTCGCGCCGGTCCGCGACGATCTCGCCCATGAGCCAACTGCGCGTCGGTCGCGCGCCGCCGGCCGGCGCGCCATCGCTCTGCGCGATCACGTGTCCATCGGCCGCGAGCAATTGGGCAAACACCGCGTAATCCCGATCAACTGCAGAAGCGGCGCGCCAGTACAGAGTCAAACCGACGGTTTCGGCGGACGAAACTTCTGGGCGGTCCACGTCGAAAGCGACCAGGGTTCCAATGTTTCCAAAAGGCGCTTGGACCCGATTGGTTACGGCAGGGAGTTGGAATGTGCGCGTGATGGCCGCCACGTCAATATCGGCCACGTACAGCGACTTGCCGCCGTCTACTCCGATTTCCAGCCGCGCTGGCCCGCCCGCCGCGTCGGGAGGCACCCGCAATTGCCAGCGGTCGAGCACCGGTTCATCGCGCGACCACGTGTCCGTCGGATATGCTTTGTCTAACGGTGCGCCGAAACTCTCGGCGATCACACGCTGGTCTTGGGTCAATCGGATGCGAATCGTGTACGCGGGCAAGTTATCGCGCAGCGCGCGCCAACGCGCGGTGACGTTCAAGCTCGTGCCGGGTATGACCGATGTACTGCTGATGCCGTACGCGTCGAGTATCAACCCCTCGCGCAATTCGGCGCGCGCGGGCAGTAAGCCGGTCCCTTGAATCGTCTGGTATGGATCGGCGGCCGAATCGTCTGGCCGATAAACTCGAAACGATCCTAAAACCACCGAGTCGCCCGTCGCATTCTTGATCTGCAGACGTCGTGCGCTGCCGAGCGGATACACGCCAAGCGAAAGAACGTATTCGCCGGGGATCGTTCCGAACGGAATCGGCGCGAGGTAATAACCAGATGCTTGCGAATTGGCTGCCCATTGGTCGGTCGAACGCTGCGCCGAATCTTGAATCAACTCATCGTGCGCTTGAATCTGCCTGGCTTGCGCGTCGAGCACGCGCAACGAGACTTGAAGCGGTGTGGCGGTCGGTTGATCGAGCTGCCAGCGGATCGCGACGGCGACCGCATCGTGGCTGCAAACTTGCGGCTCGAATCGGACGCCGGCGGTCTGAATCGCGCCAAAATCAATTTGGACCGGATCGAATGCGTTGGGCACGCGGCCAGCCAGCGAAGGCGGCAAGACCCGCGGATTCGCCAGCGGCGCTCGCATTTCGTAAACGCGAAGCGGCAGCGGCGTCTCGCGAGCATCGTTCAAGCAGCCGTTGGCCTGGAGAAACGTCGCCAAATAGCCGAGTTGATCGGTCGAATCGTCGGGAATGCTCACCCAAAAGACATGGCGCTTGCCTTGCAGCGCGACGCGCAGGTCGTCCCAGAGGGCCGCGCCGCGTTCGTCGGGACGCAGATTGAGCGATGGAAAAATGCGCGGGAACGCGGCGAGATCGAGTTGCGGGCTATCGCTAATCACCAGGTCGTCGGCGATCACGCGTGCGCCAAGGTAGTTGGGGTTGAGATCGCGAATGTATATCGCCTCTGCTTTCGTGAGACCGGTCTCGTCCAACGCGAATCCCGCGATCACGAACACTCCGACGACCGCCGCGGCCAACAACCTCTGATCGTAAAGGCGGTGGGGAAGAGGAACGAATTGCAGCAGAGCAACCACCACGCCAAGGGCGAGAAACCCATAGCCAAAATTCGCGATGCGCGCCGCGGCCAATTGCTGATTCGCCAACAACGCCAGCGCGACGATGGCGAGCAACGTCACGCCGGCGATGATAAGAGGCGCGTGCGGCCTCGAATCGAGAAAAGCGCCCAAACGCGACGGGGGCATTGCGCGGGATTGCAAGAGCCGGCGCGCGACCAGCGCATCGAGCAAGATGAAAGACGCGCAAGCGAAAATGAGCGGGCGCGCGGGAATCTCGGGCGCGACCAACAGAGCGGCCGCGATAAACAGCACGCAGGTCGCAGAGGCGAATAAATTCACGGCAACTCCCGAAACCACAACACGACAATGAGAACGACGCCGCCGACGAGTGTAGTCAACGAAACGAGCCAGCCGCCCTCA
Organism: Chloroflexota bacterium; assembly: GCA_016208315.1. Classification (GTDB taxonomy): domain Bacteria; phylum Chloroflexota; class Anaerolineae; order UBA4142; family UBA4142; genus JACQYF01. The sequence continues at coordinate 57,107 of JACQYF010000125.1, forward strand.
TACAAACGCTGCGGCGTAAATTCAAACACGACATCGTAACTGCCGGTCTGCGCGACGTACCAACTATTGGCATAGCCGTTCGCCAGATAATGATCCTGAATCTCACTACGACCGCCGCCGTCAAACAGCCAACTCAGCAAAGCCGATGGCTCGTACCAACGCGTCCCACGCTTTTCGACGTATGCTTTCCAATCGGCGTGGAACGATTCGTTAAACACCAAGAAAAACGGCGCTTGCACGTTAGCCACGTGAACGCGATAGCGCGTGGGGTTGATCTTTTCGAACACGATACTCGGCAGCGCGCGCGGCTCAGATTGGCGCGCGGCCGGTTCGACCTCGATAGATTCGACTCGATACCCAATCTGCGCGTCTGGGAACGCCGCGGTGACCTCGTGTTGGCCTGCGGTCAGAGTCAACTCTGCCGAGGTGTATCGCAGGTGGTCGGCGTCTGACGAGAGCGGCGTGAGCGCGATGGGCTGGCCGTCGAGCAGCAGCACCGGGTTGGGTATGCGCTCTGCGGTTTCGGGCGTCCACTCGGCGCCCACGCGGGTGAGCGTGAGAGTCGTGGGCCGCAGCTCCGGGCTGGCGCGCAATTGACGCGCCCTAACCAAGACTCTCGTCGCGCGCCACGGCCCTTGGGCCGCGAGTTGATCGCGCGCGTCGAGCGTGACGACGCCTTGCGAAAATGGCCCGATCAAACGATTGCCCACCGGGATGGTTTGAGTGACGCCCGCGCCGTTTTGCGCGACGATTTCAATGTCGGCGTAGATCGTCGCCGGGCCATCCGATTGGTATTCGAGCAAGATGGGCTGGTTTTGAGCGTCGAGGTTTTCGAGCGAACGGGATAGCGTGACCGTCGGCCCCGATTTGAACTCTGCCGGCAGGGATAGCGTCCAGCCCGATTTCTGGTCCGCGCCCAGGCGCAGTTCTTTGAGCGTGTACTCGTAAAGGCGCGGGAGATAATTTGTCTTGGCCCACTCGTCCTGCGGCTTGACTTGAAAGCGCACGCCGGCCGCGATGACGTTGTATTCTGGCTTGTCCGGGAATTCTCGGCGCACTAATTCAAACGCATTCACGCGGTCGAATTTCGCCGTGGCGTGAGAGATGGGCGGACTCGACCAGACGGCGTCGGCCACGGCATCGCCGTCAAAGTCCAAACCCAATTGCGCGACGATCGTCTGCACGGCCGCGTTCTCGACCTGCGACACAATTCCGAGATCGGCATGATCCTTGAGATTGATCGGCTCGACCGGCGTGAGAATTTGCGCGTACTCGTCGCGCGCGCCGTTGCGAGCCAAGTATACGCTAACGCGGAGGCCAGTATCGGCAGACATCGCGTACGCGTACGGACTATTCGCCTCCCAGGTCGCCTCCGCGATTGGCGCGCTCTTTTCAAAAGTTGCGGCGCGCGTATCGGCTTGATTCGGCTCCATGGTTTGGAATGGCGTCGCTTGGACGCGAACCACGTAGGCGGAATTTTGAGCGATGGAGAGTGATGCCGATTTGTCGGCGTAGGGTGGCAGCGTGATGAGATAGCTCGAGTTACGGTCCGTTTGAAGTGACGCGGGAAACGGGTTGACGATGTTGTCTACCAGCGTGCCGAGGCGCGGCCGATCCGCCGTGGCTTGCTGCGCGTCGAAAAAGAGCGCGGGCTGCCGCTCGAAAAATCCCGAATCGGCCAGCGCGGCCAACGACCCGCTATCGCCCGCGACAACGGTTGATCGCGAGGCAGCGTAGACGCGCGGCAAGTAATTTTCGTTCCGCAGAATTTTGGTCGCCGTGAAAGGAACCGTTACGGGTACGAGATTCCGCTGCGCGGCGAGTCGCCGTTCGACCGTGCCCGCGCGGATCGAGAAATCTTGTTGGGGAGGGTAGATGGGGGGGAACGTGCTGGGCCACGGATTCGTAAAGCGCGCCGCCGGATACAAAACGTACTTGACGCTGCCGAGGCCCAGCAGCTTGCCGGGAACGAACGCGTGCGCGTCGTACCGAAAACCGGCGGCATTCTCCCACGCGGCCGGGTTGGCGTAGGGCACGAAAAATTCGGGACGCGGCGACAGCCCGCCGATCCACTCGTAACCGAGGTCGTAATATTCGGGATAAAGCATCCACGGCGGCGCGACGTAGCTCACCCGAAAATCCTCGGAATCATTTTTCAGATAATCGTAAAGCGCTTGTTCATCCGCGACGGGCTGATAGGCGCGCAACAATAACGGCTCGCGCGGGTCCACAATTTTGCTGCCTGATAGAAAAGGCGACGTGTAAACGAGGAGCATTAGGATCGCGGGGACGGCGACAAACTGACGCCTTGGAGTTGGCAGTTGTTCGCTCCAGCGTTGCAGGCACGCGGGGGCAAGGGCGGCGTAGCTGAAGGACAACAAGGGCAGGGCGCGGACCGGGTCGCCGAACTGGGCCCAAACTGGAAACACGTACAGCCGCAGCCATTGCGAAAGCGCCGCGCCGGTCAGGATGCTCGCGCCGGCCACGATGGTCGCGCCGGCCAAGCCGATGATCGCGAGAACGACGCGCGCCTCGCTCCGGTCGCCCCGGTCGAGCAGCGCGGCGAAAGCGAATATGGGCAGCAGAAAACTCGCCACGAACCAGAGGGTCGCAAGTTCGGCGGGCGGCGGATAGATGTATTCGGTCGTGATGTCCGAATTCGCATATTGGCGCAGCGCTTTCCACATCGGCTGCGCGGCATATTCAAAAATGGTTTCGCGCTGCGAGAGGACCGATGCCGCGGTGACCTTCTCCGGCTCTTGCGGGGGCCAGCCGCTGTGAAAGAGCGCGCCGCCACTCGCATAGCCGATCCCGACGGGCAAAGCCCAGAACGCACTGACCAAACCACAAGTTGCCGCCGTGATCACGATGCCGGCGACCAGATTTCGGCGCAGCCCGAGCCGCATCAAATGAAAAAGGATGACCAGTCCCGCGATGCCGACCGCAATGAGGAACATGCTAGGATGAATGCCTTCCAGCCCCAACACCAACCCGGCCCCAACCGCGTGGCGTAGCGATAGGCGGCGACCGGCGCGATAATCCTCCATACTGCGCCACAACAATTCGAAAAGCAGCGGCAGGATCGCGAACGGAAACAGAATGTGCATGTGTCCGGCGACGATGCGGCTGAACGCCGACGGCGACAGCATATACAGAATGCCCGCGACAGTGCTCCACCACGGCGTCAGCCCTAAGACGCGCGCCGCAAGCCGCCGCATTGTGGTCGCGGCGATGAACATGAAAACGATGAGAATGACGCGGGTAAACATTTCGCCGCCCAGGAACGCGAGCGGATAACTCAGGAGGTAATACAAACCTTCGGGGCGATAGGGGGAATAGAAACCGCCGCGAAATTGATAGTCCCAAATGAAAACGTAACGCAGGATATGCTCGCGGATCTGGTCGGCGAAGAGCGGGATTTCCCAATCCCACGTATGCCCGATCGTGCCGGGCAGCGCCAGAGCATCTCGCAACGAAAAAAGGATGAGCGCCAGGAACAGCGCGTGATGCCACAGCCCGGACTTGGCAAAGGATTTCAAGTTTGAACTAGCCAATTTTTTGACACTCGCCGCAATTGATGCGATAATCGCACTCGTCCAAAATGAAGCCAACCTTGACATCTACCCAGCGCGCCGCGCTCGTTCTCTTCATCATTGCCCTGGTGATTTATACCTTCCCTCTGGTTTACAACGCGCTCGTCACACCGTTCTTCAATCCCGTCCCCAGCCAGGATGTAGTGTCCGCCTCGCTCGCGCCGGTCAGTCTATTGACCCGCGGCAATTTCTACCTCGACCAATATCGCCGCTTTGTCGCCAACAATTACTCCGAGCCGAATTTTGTCGCCGAAGTAAACGGGCACATGGTCGCGCGCACGACGGTCGTGTCGGGCGTGCTGGCGCTGCCGTTCATGGGCGCGGGCTTGGGCACGGGCTGGCTCGCGCGCACGGCGAATGTTTTCGACATTGCCAAACTCGCCGCGGCCGTTCTCACCGCGCTGGCGGTCCTCGCGTTCTTTTTCGCCGCGCGCGAACTTACCGATACGGCGACCAGCATTCTCGTCGCCGTCGCATTTGCGTTCGGCTCAAGCGTCTGGGCGACCGCGTCGCAGGGACTATGGCAGCACACGCCGAGCGTGCTCTTCCAATCCATCGCGCTGTGGTTTCTCGCGCGCGGGCTGCGTCGCGGCGCGCGGGCGGTGATTCCCGCGGGTCTGTTTCTTTCGCTGGCGACTATCGCGCGCCCACCGGTCGCGGTGACCGCTTTCGTTCTTACGCTATTCGTCCTGCGGCATTTCCGCGCGGCCCTGATCCCGTTCGGGCTGGCCGCACTGCCGCCGCTGGCGCTCGCCCTCATTTACAACGCAGCCGTCAACGGCTCGCCATTCGTCTTCGGCTATCAAGACCAAGTTAGTTTTGGTTTTCCGCAGTGGGAAGCGTTTCAGGGACTGCTGTTCAGTCCGAGCCGCGGCTTGTTTGTCTTTTCGCCGTTCTTGCTTCTCGCACCCATCGGGCTGTGGTTTGGCTGGCTGCGCGAGCGCCAACACCTCTACGCATATCTCGCCATCGCCTTCATCGCCTATTTGACGATCATGGCCGCGTGGGGCTCACTCGGCGGCTGGGCCTATGGGTCGCGCATGTTGACCGACACGTTGCCGGTGATGTGTCTCTTGATCATCCCGGCCGTGGAAAGAATCCGCGGCCGCGGGCGAGCCGCGCTGTGGGTCGTCGTGTTGTTCGCCGCGTTTGCGCAGATGCTCGGCCTGTGGGACTATGGCGTGCGCTTTCACGCGGCGGGCAACAGCGTCTGGAGCATCGAGAACAACGAGCCGTGGTTTTACTTGAAACTGTACATCGAAATGGCGCAAGCTTTCTTTGCCAGTTAGAAATTTGTCCGCGAATCTCGCGAATCCACGCTAATTTTGGTTTTCCCTTAGCGGAGATTCGCGAGATTCGCGGATAATCCCTACCTTACGCCCACGGCCAACGCGACGTTGTCTGCCCCCTCTTGCACTGACAGCCGTGTTCCATCCTCTGCGCGATAAACTCCGATTTGGATTTTGGCGCCGGCCGGCGCGGAATCTCCCGGCACGCTGAGCGCATATTCATCCACGATCGTTTCGCCCACGTCCCAAAACGATGTCGGGTACGCGCCTTGCTGCGGCTGATTGTCTTGCTGCGCGATCAGTTTGCCGTCAGCAGCGACGAGATGGGCAAAGACGGTATAGTCCTCGCTCATCGCGGCAAGCGCCTGCCAATACAGCCGCACGCGCACTAGTCCGCCCGCGTTTTCGATCCGATAGCCCACCAGCGCGATCCTGTCCCCAAACTCGTACCGCACCGGATTTTCAATCCGCGATTGCTGTATGTCGCCCGCGATTTTGAACCGCGCAATCGTCGGCGTAACGGTCCGTCCTTGCGGATCGCGCGCCGTGAGATTTTCGAGCGGCACGCGGCGGAACAAGCCGACCTCCACGCGTCCAACGCCGCCCCGCGCCTCGGTGGCCACGGGCACGCGATACGCATCCACGACGATTTCGCCCGGCTGCCAAAGGCGCGTGGGATACAGCCCGCGTCCGGGAAACGCGTTCCACTTGGCGACGACGTTCCCCTGCGCGTCGAACAGCCGGAGGGCGACGGAGAAATCTTCCGTGATTCGCTGGCGCGCCCGCCAGTAAATAGTGATGGGTAATTCTTCGCCCGGCTTGACCGATTTCTGCGGCAAGTCGTACCCGACCAATTCCGCTTGGTTGTCGAAAACGATGCGCGTTGGATTTGGCACAGCGGCATCGCTCGTTAGGCGCGCGGGCAACGCGTAGGTGGGCGCGATGAGGGCGGAGGGAGCGAGCGCGGCAAATGCGAACAGGAAACCAACAAGGGCCAAATTCGTAATTCGTAATTCGTAATTCCTAATCTGAAATCTGAAATCTGAAATCTGAAATTGGGCCAGCCCATACGCCATGAGGATCGCCACGGCCCCAATCGCCGGAAAGATCAGGCGTCCCTGGGAGGCGAACGTGAGCCACGTCCAGCGAATCAGACTGACGAATATGAGCGCGAGCCAGAACGCGGGCAGCGCAAGTAGCCGCGGCAAAGTGCGCCTGAACACGGCGACGAGCAAGCCAATCGCCGCGAGCACGGTAACCGCATCGAGAACCGCGTACACCCAATCGGGCGCGATGATGTTGACGCCGCCAAAGTTGCCCCAGAACGAAATGCGAAAACCCTGGAATTCGTCGAGCAAGCTCAGCAGAGTCGGAGCCGTGGGGCGTCCGCCGGCAATCGCAACCCACACGTTGAACGCGAGTGGATCGCCGTAAAGCAGCCAGTTGCGCGCGTACCACCACCCCGCGATCGCGACCACGAGCGCGGCGCAGAGAAGACAACCTAATAGGACGCGGATGAACGCGGACCAACGCGGATTTTGTACTATTTTCCGCGCTCGTCCGCGCTCAGCGCCTTCTTTGGAAGGCGACGCGTCCCATTTCTGCCATAGCAGATATAAGAATACGATGCCCGCGACGACGAGCAGGCCCAGGTTGCTCACCTTCGACAGCGCGGCGAGACCGAGGACGATGCCGAGGATGGCGAAACGCGTGAGGGTCGCGCCGCGGGTGATGACCGAGGTCACCTTGGTGAGGCGCGCGAGTAGCAGGAGCGCGAGCGTTGCGAGCATGACCGCGAGGTTGTCGTTGTTCACCGACGCGCTGATGAACAGGAACATCGGGTTGAAGGCGACCAGCGCAGCGGCAATCGCCGCGAGGGTTTTGTCGTTCGGCTTGATTTCAAGCGCGAGAAAATACGTAAATGCGACGGTTCCTGCGGACAACAAAATCGAGAGAAAACGGAGGAGGTGAACGGCAAGCGCGGTGTTGCGCCAGGGGAAATCTTCCGCGTTCGTGTGGACGATCAGATTTTTGTTGCCGTACACGAGCGGAATCCCGATCTTGGCTTCGGGATTGAGCCAGAGGCGGTCGGGCAGATCGCGCGTGTCAATCCATAAAGTGGTGAGCGCGCCGAGCGCGTAATAGAGCGGCGGCTGCCCGCCTTCTTGTTCCCACAGCGTCTCGACCGCTGGGTCTTGGATCGGCAGCCCGTGTCCCGTCGCGAGATGCTGGACAAACGGATAATGCCAAATCTCGTCGCCCGCCTCAAAGATCGGCGTGACGAACGAATACAAGGCCGCGAGCAAAACGAACGCGGCGAGCAAGATCACGAGCAGGCGATGTGCGCGAAGGTTATTCCACAACGTGAATCGGCTCGATTACGAGTTTATCGGCAGCGGGCTGACCGCGCCCATCCACCAACGATAGCCGCTGCATGGTCTCCAGGTTATACCATCCGATTTCGAGGGTGTATTGGCCCGGCGGGACCGCTGCATCAATCGGCACGACCACGCCATCGGCCAACAAGCGGTCCATGGCCCAAGAACCGGTTGGCGCATCGCCGCTCTTTGGCTGACCATCGAAGCTGCTCGCGCAACGTGTTCTCCTCGTCAACGTAATACATGAATCCCTGCACGGGGCGATACCACGAAACATCGGGCGCGCGCGGGTCCCAGTACTGCGCCAGATACGCGGGCAGCGGCAGCCGTGCGGCCATCTCGACAAAGCTGAAATCGTCGGTCCAAAAGCTGGCCTCAAAGACCGGGCTGTACATGACGATGCCCGCCGCGACGATCAGCGCCGCGCTGGCGATCAAACACTTGTTGAAACGACTCAGCTTGTCATTCTGATGATCGTTCTCTGCGACGAAGAATCTGCCGCTGCAACCGAGATTCTTCGCTCCGCTCAGAATGACACTGAGCAGTAATGACTTGTTCACGCTTTTCATTCTGAAATATCCACCGGCTCGATTGAAATCATCCCGGCGGATTGCTTGGTCCCGGCATCGTACAACCCAACCTCTAGTCGGAACGGGCCGATCGGCGTTTGGGCCGGCACGGCCAGCGGGACTACATCTACGATCAACTCGCCGGGCGTCCACGCGCTCGTCGGCGCATTGCCGCGCCGCGGCGGCTTGGCATACGTCGCGACCGCAGTGTTGCGTGCATCCAGCAATTGCACCGAGGTGACGTAATCGGTCTCCATGCGCCCCAAGCCGCGCCAGTAGAGAAAAAGCACAATGGACTCGCCGCGCTTGACCGTGCTGTTCGCCAGTTCGAATCCTTCGAGCCGGATGGGCGCGCTAAAATTGAAAGGCGGCGCAGGATTCGCGCGTGGGCGCATTTCTTTTTCGACGCGGATTTCTTTCTGATTGCCATCGCCGTCAAAATAGTAGACGTACGCGGCGGCGTGCTCGCGCAAGCCCGCCATGCGCGCGCTGTCATTCGCCAGTCCGGTGACGCCCGGGCCATAATACCAGAACAACATGCCCGACAAGTTCGGGCCGGGGAGCGGCGGATCAACAACGTACACCAGCGTGTCTTGTGGCAATGTCGGATGTTGCTGACGAATGTTGCGAAAGGTGACGCGGCTCACGCGCGCGAACTCGCCAAAGTCAGCCGTGGCCTTGGTCACCTGCGCGCTGCCGATTGCCGCAATGATCACCACGCCAGCCAGAATCACCGCGCGCCGGAAAGGCAAAGCCGCGGGTAGTTTGCGCGCGACCCAATCGAGCAGCAGCGCGAAGAAGAACGCCGAAGCGGTCAGCGAAACGTAATCAAAGCGAAAGGATACTTCGGGGAAAAGCACAATGGGCAGGACCGCGAGGATCGCGCCCACGACGATGGGGATGAACGCATAGACCTTTCGGAACAGAATCAAATACGTAAGAATCGCGGCGACGACGGCGAGCCAGACGTAACTGAGCGGCGGGATAAAGCCCCAGGGAAAAGTCAGCCCGGCGAGGTAATCAATCAAGTTGGAAAAGAGACGCAGGCTCGGTTGGTAGCCCTCGCGATGCACAAAGACGCTGCGGCTCACAACCAGGTATTCGAGTGGCAGATACGCGATCCACGCGAGGACGAACCACATGTACCGTTGCGCCAACTGCTTGATGCTCGTCTTGTTGGGCACGGCAAAGCGGTCGAAAAGGAACAGCGTGACCGGCAGCGTGATCGCGATCTCTTTGCTCAAGAGCGCGATGAGAAATGCGCCGAACGCCAGCCAGTAATCGCGGCTCGACCCTTTTGCAAGGTAACCCAGCCAAAACCATATCGCGATCAAGAAAAAGAGCGCCGTCACCGGATCAATCACGCCGGCCTTGAATACGCCTTCGACGGCGATGGGAAACGTGGCAAAGAGCAGGCCGGCGAGGAACGCGACGAACCATCGCTTGAGCGCGCGGCCCACCAGCAGGAAAAGCAGGACCGAATTCCCCAAATGGATCAGCACGTTTACCAAGTGGTAGCCCACCTGGTTCGTGCCAAACACGTCGTACCCGACGCGAAAGAGCACACCTTGCACCGGACGATACCACGCCGTCTGAACGCGCGGGTCGAAATACTTGACGAGATACTCTTCAAGATTCAGCCGCCCGGCCAACTCGAAAAAGATCCAGTCATCGCCGACAAAGCTCAAACTCAAGGCAGAGAAATAGGCGATGAACACGACGATCGTCAGCACGACAATGCCGAGCGCGATATTGCGTTTTCTCAATGTGGGTTCAGGGTTCATACTTTTCTATCATTCGACAATTGCAAACGATTCTATCGTGATCGCATCCGCCACGGGTTGGCCTTCGGCGTTGACGACCGACACACGCTCCTGCGTCGGCAAATGGTAGAGGCCGAGTTGGAGTTTGTAACCGCTGCCCGGCGGCACGTCCGCGCCGACCGGCAACACGATGGCGTCGGCGTTCAACCGCCCCGGCTCCCACGTCGTCGTGGGCGATTGTCCTTTGCGCGGCTCGCTATCATAGCCCGCCACAATTTTGCCATCGCGATCTACTAGCTGCGCGAAAACCGTATAGCGGCGATCAAGCGGCCCGAACGCGCGCCAATACAAGATCAAGATGAGCGGCTCGCCGCGCTGGATACGCGTCTGCGCGACCTCGTACCCTTCGAGCCGAATGGGCGCCGCGTATTCCGCAGGCAAGCCAATAGACGGTTGGGTGGCCGCGTCTTTCTGAACGGGAATTTCGCGCGGGCGGCGGGCCTCGTCAATGTAATAGACGTAGGAGACGTTGTGCTCGCGCAAATTCGCGTACGCCGTCCAATTCTTGACCGTAATCTCGCGGTCATAGCGCAAAAAGAACATTCCGGACAAGCCGCCTTCCGTGGGCGTGATCGGGTCTATGAAATAGAGCAGGGTATCTTTTGGAAATGTGGCGTGCTGTCGCTCGATGTCGCGGAACGGCACGCGCAGTTGCCGCGCCCACTCCGCCGCGGCCAAGGCGGATTCGTTCAACGCGAGGCCCGTTCCCAACAGCAATAGCGCCAATCCAATCGCCGATGCGGAGGCGAACCATCGCCTTTCGCCCAGATGCGCCCGCGCTTGATAAAAGAGTAGCGCGAGCATAATGCCGGCCGACAGAATCGGGATATACAGATAGCGATGCTCGATAAAAGGAAAGGGCAACACCGGGACAAGATTGAGCAGCGTGAACGCGCTGAGGAACAAGAGCGCGCGACTCCGCGTGCGCCATGTGACGAAGACGAAAATGACCAAAGCAATCGCAAGCCAAGTATAGGTCACGGCGTCGCCGGCTTCCACTTGGTTGATGTCGAGCGAGGGAAAAACGCCCCACGGGAAAAAAAAGAGCACGAGATACTGGACGAGGATGAACGCCATCGTCGCGCCAACTTGCCAGCCGAAGACTCCGGCGAACGTGTGCGTGCTCTGCGTTGTGTACTGCACGAGCGAAAAGACGACCGCCCCCGCGACGAACGGCGCGTAACGGCGCACCGCGCGCGGGATGCTTCGCAAAAGCGGCTTGCCTGCCAGCCACCATTCGGCCAGAAACAAAACAATCGGGATCGTGACACTCACCTGCTTGCTCAACAACGCAAGGACGAAAGATCCAAAGGCCAGCGCGTACAGCACGGGCGATTGAAACTTGTGGCGAGCGAAGTCGAACCATCGCTGCCACGACTGCGCCAAGTTGGCCTTCGCCGACTGAGCCGCCCCTTCATTCTTCAGGGTTAACTCCGGTCGGCTTCGCGTTCGTGTTGCCGCGACCTCGGTCGCCCATGCATACCGATCTTGCTTTTCCAGGTATTTCCACCAGAACCAGATACTCGACAGATAAAACATGGCCGCCAGCGGGTCAACGATGCCGATCCAATTGATGCCCGACACGTACACCGAAAAGCTCGCGTAAAATAGCGCACTCGCCAGACCGATCAGCCATCGCTTGGAGATACGCCACGCGAGCGCGTACAGGAGCAGCAAGTTGATCGCGTGGTAGGCGACGTTCACCAGATGGTAGGCGTTCGGATTGTTGCCCAAGATCTGGAATTCGAGAAAGAATTGGATCGCCTGGAGTGGACGATACCACATCGTCTGCGCGCGCGGGTCGAAAATCTGTGCGAGCGCGTTCGACCAATCGGTTCGCCCCGCGCGTTCCAAATAGTTGTAATCGTCGAGATAGAATCCCATGCGGAGGCCGGGATAATAGAACAGGAACGCAACCGCCACCAACACCAAACCGCCGACGATTGCCACTCGTTTCGACATGGCGCTATGGCTCCGCAACCACCGCGAAGGGCTGAATCACCACCACGTCACCCGCGCCGTTCGAAAAAGACAACCGCTGCATCGTCGCCGGATCGTACATGCCTACTTCCAAGCGGTAATTGTCGCCGAGCGGCGCATCGGACGCGACCGGCAGAACGACCGCTTCGACGATCAATTGGCCGCGTCGCCAAGTCGTCGTGGGCGACTCGCCGCGCTTGGGCGGGCCGTCGTAGCCGGCAATGTTTTCCCCGTTTCGATCCACCAAATGAACGAAGAGCGCATAGTCCTTGTCCACAGTCGCCGACGCACTCCAATCAAGCAGAACGACCAACGCCTTGCCGCGTTGAATCGTCGCGCTTACCACCTGGACGCTGTCGAGGGTTATGGGCGCCGCGTAACTGACCGGCAGCGCGACTGACACGCGCGTCTTGATCTCCTTTTCGACCGGTAACTCGATGGGCCGTCCGGTCGGGTCAAAGTAATAGACAAACGCCGCGTTGTGCCCGCGCAAATTCGCGCGGTTGCCGGAATCGGTCCCATCCACCTTCACGCCGGTCCCGTAACGCACAAACGACAAGCCCTGGTAATCCCAAACTCGCGTATTCGGCGAGTAGACGAAATACAGCAGCGTATCGTCGGGGAAGGTTGGGTGCTGCCGCGAAATGTCCCGAAACGGCACGCGGATTTGACGCGTGAACTCGGCGAGACCGGCGGCGGCATCGGCCACCCGCGCGCTGCTCGCGACGACGATCACCGCGACAATCGCCGACGCGAGCAACGCGGCGACGCGGCGCTGGCCGAGCGTGCGCAACGCCAGTTCGCTCACCGCGGCGATCAGAACCGCGGAAACCATCGTCGAGGTGTAGAGATAGCGGGTGTTAAAATAGTCGAGCGGAAAACCCAAAAGCAGGACGATGTTCAGCAGGGCTACCATCGCGAGGAAGAGTAAGGTCGTGCTGCGTTTGTACAGCATCACGCCCAAATAGACCAGCGCGGCGATCGCCAGCCAAATGTAGTATGCGGCTTCGCCCGGCATTTCCGCCGTCCACGGGAAGGCGAGGACGGCGAGATATGGCATCAGGTTCGTCAGCATGTGCGGACCGATCGTAAAGCCGAATTGCCCGACGAATTCGCCGCGCGTCTGCACGTTCAGTTCGAGCAGCGTGTAAGGGAGATAGAGCACGAGCAAGGGCGCGTATTGGCGCGCGAGGATTCGCCAATCCGGCTTGCGATGATAGAACCAGCGCTCGACGAGAAAGAGGACGAACGGCAAGAACGCGGCGACCTCTTTGCTGAACAGCGCGAACAAATACGCGACGAACGTCATCGTCCAATGCCGCGCCCGAAGAGTTTCCTGATAAACGGTCCAGAGCAGAATCGTCAGCAAGTAAAAAAACGTCGAAAGGGGATCAACGACCGCGTGCCAGAACACCGCCAAACTGTAAACGGGCGAGACGGCATAGACCAGCCCGGCGATCAGCGCGAGCCGCCCGCGCTTGCCCAGCCGCGCGACGATAAGAAACAACAGGATGCTATTGGCCGCGTGCAGCAGCATGTGGGTCAGGTAAAAGCCGTCAAAGTTGAAACGGAAAAGGAGATATTGGACGAAAACGTAAAGCCCTTGCACCGGACGATAGCCCTGCGTCACGTTGCGCGGATCGAAAAACTGAATCAGGTAGCGCGGCAGGTCCATCGTACCGGCCCATTCCAAGTACCACCAGCCGTTAAAGAAGCCGACTTTGAAACCGGGCTGATACGTCACAAGCGCCGCCGCGCCAATGGCGAGCGCACTCAATAGGGCAAATTTCTTCCGCACGGGACCGGTGACCTCAGTCGCTCAACTTGGCAAGCAATCGGTCGGCGGCTTCGTAGCCCGTCTTCATCGCAATATGCGTGTTGACGTACTGAAACCGGCCTTGCCGCCCGGCGGTTTCCATATTGACCATCTCGCCGATTGCTTTTAACAAGACCTGCACGTGGGTCTCATAGTGCAATGTGTACATCGGGTACGCGTGTGGCGCGCGGAAAACGTGGGTTTCGATCACCTGCTCGGGCGTCACCAGGTTTTCGGCGACGAGATCGGAGAGCACAGATTCCTTGGCGAATTCGTCGTCGTTCCACGCGCGGTCGCGCACGTCGCAACTGATCTCGGCGACGAGAGCGCTTCGTTGATGGGCAAGGTGTTAATTACCGCGCGACACGACGCATGATGGAGCTGGCCGTCTTTGACGTAGTTGACCGCAGCCACGCGTTGTGCCTCGCGGCTGAGACGCATGACCGTCGCATTCAATTCGATGGTACTGCCGCGCGCGAGCACCTGATTCGCCATGCGCTGCGTGATGAGCGAAAAGCCCTGCTTCGTGGTGTACAGGTCGCCTTCGACTTTTTCGACATACCCCTCGGTCTGCACCGCGCGCCCCAGCCGCCGGCGCGCGCTCGAGCGCAACTTGTCGAGGAATTCGAGAAAATTCAAGCGCGGGATGCGCTCGCGCGAAAAGGCGGGCGAGAATTCCGCCGGGGTAATGCCCCAGACGGCGGTGATGTACGTCTTGAAAAAAAGCTCGTACAAGACATTGCCATAGTAGCGTTTCAAAAGCGTCTCGGAATTCTCAACCTTGGGCTGCCAGATCGAACCGACGATAAAGTGCCAAAGGAAACTCAAGCCCGCGTGAATCACGGTGGGCAGCGGCAGTTTGAGCAGCACGTCACGCACCGCGAGCGGGAATTTGAAATAGTCGCCGAGGAACTTGATCTGGATCGTGCGATTGTACGGGATCAGTTCATCGCCCATCAACGCTTTGATATCGCCGAGGATTTCCGGATCGGTGGTGTGGAACGTGTGCGGGCCGTATTCGTAGGTGTTGCCGTTGACGCGCACGCCGCCAGCCAGTCCGCCCACGTGATCGGCCTTTTCGATCAGGACGACGGATTGCCCGCGCTCGGTCAAGCGCAGCGCGGCGGCCAGGCCCGCGCATCCCGCGCCGAGGATGAGGATCGGGTCTTGCGTTTTGTTTTGCTGCATCACAGTTCTTTGGAAAACGCCCTGACGGTCGAGACGACCTGGTCCACGTCCGCGGCGCTCAGGTTGGGGTGGAGTGGCAAATTGAGTCCTTCCTCGTTGAGTTGTTCGCACGCCGGCAGGCGCGCCGCCGATTTGTAGATCGGATTCATGTGCAAGGGATGGTAGCGCAGGGTCGTATAAATCCCGTGGGCATACAGATACTTGGCGAACCGGTCGCGCTGGCCGCCGGGCACGCGCACAAAGTAGGTAAAGTACGAGTGTTGCTCGTCGCGCGCCGGGTCTTGCGGGCGACAGAGCCAGCCCAGGTCGGCGAACTCGCGCTGGTACAGCTCCCAAATCTGCTTGCGATACGCCTGGTGCGCGTCGAGCTTGCGAAGCTGGGCCAGGCCGATGGAGGCCATAATATCGTTCGGCAGAAACTTGGGGAAGAATTCCGCGATGTTGTATTCCCACCAACGGTCTTTGCTCGCCGACGCCTCAAAGCCCGATTTGCCGATCCCGCAATAGCGCAAGAGGCGCGCGCGCGCGATCCAGTCGGGGTCCTGCGCGGTCAGCCCGCCGCCCTCGCCCATCGCGAGATTCTTGACCGCGTCGAAGCTGTAAATGCCGACCGCGCCGATCGCGCCGCAATATCGGTCGCCCAGTTTCGAGTCCACGGCATGCGCCGCATCTTCGATGACCGGGAAGCCAAATTCGAGAATCGGCTGCATGCGGACCGGTTTGCCGCCATAGTGGACGACCATGATCGCGCCCGTCCGCGTGGTGATGCACGGCGCGATGGTCTCGGCGGTGACATTTAGAGTCTGCGCGTCCACGTCGCAAAACACGGGCGTGCAGCCCGCCAGGACGACGGCGTGCGCGCACGAAATCCAGGTGAGCGACGGCAGAATCACTTCGGCGCCGGCCGGCAGGTTCAAGAGTTTCACGGCCATGAACAAACTGTTGGAGCCGCTGTCGAGCATGGCGAAACCCGGCAAGCGCAACCGTTTGGCAAACGCCTCTTCAAACGCTTTGGTTTTGGGGCCGATGCCCATCCACTGCGCTTGAATGCTCGTGCGGATTTCGGCCAACTCTTCGTCGCCTACGTGCGAACCAAATACGGAAATCATTATTCGCGCTAGAGAGCGCTCACTCCTCGGTGAAATGGTGAACCAAATACGGAAATCATCCTTCGCGCTAGAGAGCGCTCACTCCTCGTGATTGGAACTTGCAAAACACGAACCGATGTAAGTCGAGTTCCAAATCAACGTAGGTATCGTGCGCGGCGTGCTCGCGAAAACCGAGTTTGCGGTACCATGCCTGCGCGAGATTTGAGCGCAGGACCTTGGCGCCGATGTCGCGCGTGTGCTCGGCGGCGATATAGCTGCACATCAGCCGCATCGCCTTGCTCATCAATCCGCGCTTGCCCATGCTGGGATTCCCAAGAATCACGTTATACACATCGGCCTGAGAGTCAATCATGCGGAAACCCATACAGCCGACGGCTTGCCCGCGCGTTCGGACGACGAACATCCAATCCTGCTCGCGCGCCAAGTAGCCCTCGAACCAGTTGGCCTGATCCGCGCGACTCAGGATGGCTTGATGGAAAAACGACAGCCGGTTTGCGTTCTTCCAGCGGCGCAGGTTCTCCAGGTCGTCTGCGGTGATGCTGTCGAGCGTCACGTCCTCAAATTCGAGCGAGAGCAGGGTTAGATGTTTCTTCAAGTGGCTCAACCTAGCGGGCCAGGAAACGCTGGGCCATCGCGACATATTCCTTGAGATAGAACAGTGGCTCATTCCGGCCCAAGTCCCAGACGTCGAAAGCCGAATTCTCCCAGTGCCAATGCCAGCGCACGCCGTAATCCCACAGTCCAAAACTTTGCAAGACGACCGCGTAGCCCACCATGCCCCAAAACGTCGCGCGGCCCAGGCCCTGCAATCGCGAAGCGGCCGGAATGAGCAAGAGCATCGCGTACGGCAGCCCGTCGGTCAAGAGCCGCGTGCCGTAACCCCAGCCGCCATCCCACGCCTGAAACATGCTCAGGAATAATATGCTCGACGCGAACGTAAGGGCGGCGAACAGATAGAATCGGCGGTCCCTAACGTTTGAAGCATTCCGCCAGCCCAGTAGGGCGACGACGAAGAAAGGCGAGTACACCAGCAAGCCACGACTGGGGCTGAGGAGCAAGCCGACCATGCTGTCGAGCCGCGGCAACCCCATCGTCTGCTGCAACCCTTCCTGATAGCCGAATACCAGCGGCGAACCGTTGTAAACCGCGTTATAACCCATCGCGAGTAACGCCGGCGGGATGGCCCATGCGATCCAGCGCCAGAGCGCGGCGCGGTATTCGATCAAGATGTAGAGCGTGAAAAGCAGCGCCGGCAGCGCATTGTTTTGGCGCGTGACGGTGGCCGCGGAAAAGAAAAACGCTCCGGGCGCGACGGCCATTGCGCCTAGCCGGCGGCCGCGCAGGACGAACCAAATACCGATCAACTGTAGCAAGATGCTCGGGGTCTGCTGCCACAACCCTTGCGAGGCCGTAGACCACACGCTTGTCCCGAAAGCGAAAACTAGGTCGAGTGCCGCGCTCGCGCGCAAATCGGTCAACTCGCGCGCGCAGAAAAAGAACATGAGCGCGGCGAGCGCGGCCATCGCGGCGGCGGCGAATTTCGCCACCATGAATGCGGTCCAGGGATACGGCAGCCACGGATAGCCCGAGTCGGCAATCCAGCCGGTTGCCAGGGGCACGCCATAGGCCGGGAGGGCGAGCACAGCCGCGGCGACCGGATAACGCGAAACCGTCCGGCCCTTGACCTCGGCCAGGAAATAGGCATCGCGATAATTCTGCTTGGCAAAATCCTGGAATTGATTGAGCGTCCAATCGCCCTTTTGGAGCAATGCGAGCGGGAGCAGGGTGTTTGACGCGATGTCAATGCCGGGCGCCCAGGTGAAGAAGGGCTTGTAGCCCAAGTCATAGATCAGGGGAAATTGATAAACGCCGAAAACTACAAGGAAAAGCGCCAAAGCGGTTCGGCGCGTCGTCAACGTTTTCAAAGCCCTTTCCACCGATCAGCATTCTCTGATTTCAGCAACGCAGACCGGAGTAGTATAACCGCGAATATGCGGTCGGGCAAATTTGCGGGTGAGCGTTACTTTTTGACTGCGTGAACGCACTGGTTGATCATCCAGGGCAAGAGTAAATCACCCCAGTCATCGCACCTTCGCAAGATGGGCTGAAGCGCCCGAATCTGAAACGGCGCGATATGGATACCTACGTGCCGGACGACTTTTAGGTCTAGCGCTTCGAGCGTTGACCGCAAGTCACGTGGGCGAACAAAGTTTTCCAAGCCGTCGTAAGGCCGGACCTTTAGCACGGTGGCGAGCGAGACGAGCCAATGCCAGGCACGGTTTGGGGTGGAAAGAATCAAATGGCCATTTGGTTTTAGCAGCCGATGAAACTCGACGACGGCGCCCAGTGGATCCGGGGTATGTTCGATCACTTCGGAGGAAAAGACAATGTCGAAACAATTGTCCGGGAAGGGAGCGTTCAGAACACTTGCCACAGCACCGGCGCATTGGCCGCGCTGGACGGCGCGCGTGACCAAATGCGCGCCGATGTCTAGCGCCACGACCCGCGCGCCCCGCGCGCCCAGCGCGCGCGTCGCGCGGCCCGTTCCGCAGCCGGCATCCAAAACCAGCCGGCCGGATAGATCAACTTGACGCAAGAAATCGTCGAGCAGCGTTTCGAGCCGCCGCGTCAAATCATACTGGTTCATCAAATGATCGAACTGGTGCGCCAGTCTATCGTGGGCCAGGGACTTGGACACGACCGGGTCGTTCATGACTAATCCTCATTCGTCGGACGGCCCTGTTTCAGAACATAAAGGGGGCGCCCCTTGACTTGCTCGAAGATCATTCCTACATAGGTGGCAATGACGCCTAACGACAGCAACTGCACGCCACTCAGGACCAACAGCGAAGCGATCACGGACGGCCAGCCGGGCTGTACGCTTTCAGGCCAGGCGATCACGCCCACCAGGATATAGACAAGGTAGGCCAAGCCAAGGCCAATTAAGGCCAATCCCAAGCCGGTCACAAACCGCAGCGGCAATACCGAGAAAGAAAAAGTCGCGTCAAAAGCCAGGCGGATCATCTTGGACCAGGTGTATTTCGATTTTCCCGCGCCGCGGGGATTGGCGCGATAGGAAATGACTTTGGCCGGGTAACCGGTCCACGTCACCAGGCCGCGCAAGAACCGGTGGGTCTCGCGCATCTGACGAATGGATTCGTTGGCCCTTTCCGAGAGGAGCCGGAAATCGGCCGCTCCGGGAATGAAGGGCGCCGCGCCAAAGCGGTTCATTAGCGCGTAGAACCCGTTGGACGTGATCCGCTTGAAAAGCCCGGAGCCGGCGGTTTCCTGTCGAACGGCATACACCACATCGGCGCCCGTCGCCAGTTCCCGGATCATTTGGGGAATCAATTCGGGCGGATGCTGGAGGTCGCTGTCCATGACGAGAATCATCCGGCCTCTGGCATGATCCATACCGGCGGTCAGCGCGGCCTGATGTCCAAAATTGCGCGTGAGGGACAGAACGACCACGCGCTCGTTCGCGTCGGCGATTCGATTCAGGATGGGTAGCGTGTCGTCGGTGCTGCCATCGTCCACAAAGATAATCTCGTGGCTGCAGCCCTGCCGCTCGAGCGTGGAACGTAGCATCTCGTAGAAGGCGAGCACACCGTCGGCTTCGTTGTAACACGGCGTCACGACGGACAGGTCAGGTTTTGACCGAAAGTGTTCCATATTTCCCTCTTAGCCCGCCGGCCCGGCGCAATACCCAACGCAGCCCACCCCACAGGGCAGTAAGATAGATAGCCGCCAGAACCTGAGGATAGATCGAATAGTAGGTAAAACCGCTGCCCGAGTAAATCACAAAAGCAGTTACCGCCAACGGCAAGACGAAACCAAGCAGTTTCACGAGGGTCCAGCGGCGAAGTAGAATCAAGACTAACAGAGTAGGGATGAGCAAAATCCCACTCAATGGGAGCGTGATCCAATTCGCTCCGACAGCCACCCGGGCCGGCGCGACTTTTGTCAGGATTCTCCATACGCGTCTGGCCAATACCTCCAGATACCACGCGGGGTCGCGCAGAATATCGCCAACCACTTTGTCGCGTAGAACCTCCTCGTAGCGCGGCTGGGTCCAGATCATCTTGAAATACAGTTGTCTTTCGTCATACCAGGCCGTAGATTTCTCGGTGCCGATCATGGCATAGTCAATTGCGCCTTCGCGCTTGAGGATCGGGGTTGCATAATCGTACGCCGCGACATCGTCCCAGGCGTACCCATACTTCTGGCCGAAATCGCCCAACCCGGCCCAAAGTGGATGCCAGAAGATATGAGTGCGGGTGAGTTCACCCGTATACGGTTGCCCGCCATGCTGCGTGACCACCGCGTAACTTTGCCGAATCTTGGCATCCCAGTAATAGTTCCACGTCTGGGACGCGATGCCAAACGCAAGCAGCACGAACAGGATCATCGCGAATTTGGCCCGCCGGTTGACACCGGCGACCAGCGCGTAACACGCGACGACCGATAATAACAGAACGGTCGGCTCGTTTCTCACTTGCCGGACAGTGCCAAAGAAGATGCCCGTAAGGACCGGAAGAACGTAGAGATACCACTTGGGCAAACGTCTATCGAAGATCAGTGGAACATGGAATGCCAATCCGACAAGCGCGGTCGAGATCAAGATCGAAAAGACCTGGCCAGCGCCGGGCACGTTGTCGGCATATACCTCATAGAGCTGGAAAGGGTGCGAGCCGATAAACACCACCATCAGCAGGCCTAACAGGAATTGGTCGGCATACCACATGGCGACCAAAATCCCGATCAGCCCCAGCACAAAAAACCACTTGGTGAACTCGGCAGCGCTTACGTCGCGCGGTTCTCCCTTGAGCCATGCGTCCAGACCATACAACCATACTTTGCCCAAGTCGCCTGAGCGAATGACATACCCGCGCTCGGTTCTGAGCGCCTCGGGATGATCGCGGAGAATGGATTCGGCCCCGCTCTGACTGTAGATAGGCGCGATCCCCTCGGCGTAGACCGGGAAAAGACCAAGGTAATGATAAAAATAATAAAAAGCGTCTTGGCCAAACAGTCCGGCGGTAACCGTAGTGCGGTACGTGAGGTCGAGACGCGATCCAGCGTACTCGAATGTGCGCTGCCAAAAGAACGTCAGCACCACGGCGATCACGAGCAGGATCGCGCTGCGCGGTCGTGTGCCATCCGCCGAAAGACTTTTGGGTGGTTCTGAACGCAGACTCGTGTACAGACGGGCGAGCAAGTGGCTCATGCGGCCTTTTCCTATCGCACGCACAGCGGTTTGGCCTCACTTTCCACTTGGATCAGTTCCACGCCGTCTACCCAAATCGTCCCCGTCGCTTGTGACAATCCCAGTTTGAGCAGAGCGCGAACACTGGTCGGCAATGTTGTGATCGTCTGGCGGAATGGCTGCCAGCCGTGCGTCCCCGTTCCGCCATTGATGAAGGTGAGCGTGCGCGGCTGCCGCCATTTGGCATTGTCTTCGTACCAGCCGAGCCAATAGCCGTCGCCGGTCACACCTTCCGCCTTGATCCAGCCATACAATTCGTATCGCGCGTTGGGTTTTACGTCGAAAAACTCTGTAGTTGTTTCCATGTCAATCGCCCCGCTGCGGGCGCTAATTTTGATCGGACCCTCTGCCCACAAGAAAACGCGGGGATCATGTTCGATCAGCACGCTCTCGGGAGCGGACACTTGCGCGGTGAGATCGCTCATTGCGATGTCGGGGCCGCTGGCCCGGGGATTGATCTCCTGCCAAGAGGCCCGGCTTTCCCGCTCGAACTGTGTGCCCCAGGATAACGCGGACACGTACATGGTCTGCGCTTCGCAATAGCGCCGCTCGGCATAAAAACGGTTGCCCGCCGCAAAGCGCGTATCGCCTTTCGCGGCACGGACATCGGCGAACGGAATCACGAGAAACGCGACGAACACGCCGAATAGGATCGTCAACACGACCGATGGGACCGCGATGCCGCCGCGCTCAAACTCCGCTTGCTCCCGCGTACGTTTGAGGAGCCACACGCCCAACAGTACGATCACCAGCCCAAGCGCCCAACCGTAGGGCTGAATGCGCCATCCGTCCGACGGCGAAAGCGAAAAGGCGAGCGAATCTATAACGCCGTGGCGCAGAAAATCCACCGCGCCGGCCAGGTCCACGAACAGTCCCAGCACATCCTGGTATTCGCGATCGCTGGTTAATGCGGCCAGCGCCTGAACGCCGAGGCCGAGCAGAAAAACAAAGCCGACGATAATTCGCCACAGCCGACCCTTGGCGTCATCGCCGCGTTCCAGCAAGAAACCCAGCGGCAAAATCATCAAAGGGACGATTTCAACGAGGTAACGTGGGCCCCAGTACGTTCCGCCGTCCCAGCCGACGTACGCGCCAGAGAAAAGGAGATGCCCCATAACAAGGGCCAGAACAAAAACTGCTTGGATTTTATCTTTGCGAAAGAACCAGAACCATGCGGGGAAAAATAGAATTACCGGTGGCGCAAAGACGAACAGACTCTTCGTCGGCGCAAACAATAGACCGGTCGTGCCAGCAATGACATTCGGGAGCGAGAAATACGGCAGCGGATTTCCATAATTGTAGGGACCAATATTGAAGAAATTTCCGAACTTGAGGACGTTCACGATGCCCTGCACGGTGAGAAGCGCAAGTAGTGGCAGAAGAAACACGCCAAGAACGCGCACCGTGTGGGGAATTCTCTTCTGTGGTGCCGGAATAAGCAAGAGGTAAACCAAGAAAACGGGCAACAACGCGAGGTTGGCAACTTTGGTGAACGCGAGATAGCCGAACGCGAATCCTGCCCACACTAGCCATTTCCAAATTGCCGTGCGACGAAAGACGTCGGTCGCATACACGGCTGCTAGCAGCGTGAATGCTTGCAGCGCCTCGCGGTACAATCCTTTCGCATACGGCACGGCCAGCGTGCCCAGACCGAAGATAACCGTCGTCCAAATCGCGCTGGCGGGGCGCATGCCCATCGCGCGGCAAAAGGCAAACAAGATCACGCAAGTCAGCGCGGTGATGATCGGATTCGAAAGCATCAGGACGAGGATCGGCGTCCAGTCCTGATCCGGCGCGGGAAACACAAACTCCACCGCCCGCCCGACGGCGTACAAGGGAATCAATAATGCCCCGTAGCCCATTTCGAATTGGTTGAAGGGTTTCCCGCCAACGCCCGTCTGACCCTCGCCGGGTATCCAGGGGATCTCCAGAGTTTGGCGCGCGACGATGCTCCGCGCCTGAAAATACCGCTCGGCTTCATCGCCGTAGCGGATCTGACCATAGATGATGAGCGCGTAGACGGCTAGAAAGAAACAGAATACGAGCGCGCGAGTGGACATATGAAGAAACCTCTTCTCCAAATTTTCATTCGCCCACGTAGATCGGTCCCACTGCGATCTTATCGGCGACCGACACTCCATTCTTATCCACGATTGCAAGCCGCCGCATGGAAGCGAAATCGTACAGTCCCAATTCAACGCTGTAGATTCCTGGGTCCACGCTGGAGTCGAGGGGAATGACGATTCCATCGGGCTGTACTCTGCCCGCACTCCAAGTCGAAGTGGGCGACAGACCTCGCCTGGGCTGACTGTCTGAACTGGCGGCAATCTGCTGCTGCGAATTTACCAGGTGGGCAAATACCGTATAGTCTTGGCCTACATTCGCATCCGCGCGCCAGTAAAGAATCAAAACCAGAGCGTCACCCGGCTTGATCTTGGCGCTCGCAATTTCAACTCTCTCCAAAGCAATAGAATCTTGGAATTGCGCCGGCAAGACCGGCGTGATCTGAAAGGTCACGTCTTTTTCGACCCGCTGCTCCCTGAACTCATTCTCGTCACCAAGATAGTAGACGTATGCAGTATTATGCTGGCGCAGTTCATCAGCTCGATTCAGGTCAACACCGCCGACAGTTACATTCGGCCCATAGCGCAAGAACATCAGACCAGAAATATCGAGCGTTTGCAGTGGCGTGTCGAAAAAATACAGATAGGTGTCCGGCGCAAAGGAGGGATGCACTTGATAAATTGGTCGGAATTGCAAGCGAATCTGCCGTATAAATCCTCCGAAATTTGTCACTTGTTCTGCGATGGTCGAGCTGCCTACTAACCCGACGATCATTATTAGCAGACTCATGGCAACGCGAATACCGACCCACTTGTAGCGCTGACCTACTCGTATCACCAGGTCCAACAAAAGACCAAAGCCAACCGCCGATGCCATAAGAGGAAGGTATAGATAGCGTGGGTTGAACAAATGCGGCGGAATGGGCGCCACGATAATTACTGGAAGGACTGCGGCAGCTCCCAGAAAGAGTAACCGGCGATCGCGCCTCAAGCAACCATAGAGGAACAACAAACAGACACCACCCAGCCAAACGTACCTGAATGTCTCATCCGCATCCCACGGGTACGCCAAAAAGGAGAGAAACTTGACGAATACGTACAGATTCTGCGCTCCAAGCCGATAGCCGATCTGTCCGGTGAATTCACTGCGAGAGATAACAATCCATTGAGACGCGGCGTAGATCGCGAGGGCTGGGATAAATGCGATGTAACGCTTGACGAGAACCATCCAGGATGCTGGTTTTTTCACTATGATCCGATCAGCCAGAAAAAGCATAGCGGGCAGAGTGATGCTTACCTCTTTGGTGAGCAGCGCGCCCATAAAGGCCAGAAACGCCAGTCCCCCTTTCAACCGGCTGCCCGATTCCAGATGGTCCATCCACAGAAGAATACTCAGGAGATAAAAAACGCCGGCGAGCGGATCATGGACCGATGGCCAGTAGATGGCCATGCTCGTCAGCGACAATGGCGCATAAAGGAGCGCCGCAACCAGGCCGACGCGCCATTTTTTGGTAACCCGCGCAACTAACCCGTAGAGCAGTACACTAATGACGAGATGGATCACAACCTGGACAAGATGATACCAGACCGGATCGCCGCGAAAAATCAGATACTCGATTTTCCACTGCATCCCGATCATCGGACGATACCAAAGCCGCTGAAGGCGCGGATCGAAAAACTTGAGGAGGTAGGATAGTCCGGACAACCGTCCGGCTGCATCAATCGCGATATAGTCGTCCATCCAGAACCCGATGCTTAGCGCAGGGAAATAGGTAATGAGGACGACGGCGGCAATGGGGAGCGTACCCCAATGCGAGAGCGGCCATCGAGAAAAAAAGGATGCGATTCGGGACTCAGGTAGCAACCGGTTCATTTGTCCTTTTTATGCAACCAACAGCAATCACCCCGCCAATTAGCAGACTCAAAGCGCTGATGACCGCCCCCCAAAGCACCGAGGCGGGCTTGTAATCAAAGACGACCACGTGTTCCCCTGCCGTGAGCCGCACCGCGCGGAAGACGTAATCGGCGCGATAGATCGGGATTTCTTTGCCATCCACATACGCAACCCAGCCGGGATACCACGTGTCCGTTAACACCAAATAGCCATCGCGACTGCTCTTGACGTTCAGGGCAACCCTTTCAGGTTTGTATTCGGTAATGGCGACCTGATCGCGCGATTTGCTGAGCGTGGCATCTTCGTGGGCGTCGAGACTTGGGCCGTCGGCCAATAACACGATCTGGTCAGCACGAAAGTCCGGCGCTTGCATCCGCGTCAATGCTTCTTCATCGTTTGTTACCTGCGCTTGGTGAACGACAAAGGCGCGCGGCAAAACATCGCGATTCTCCCACATCGCGGCAGTGTGGCTGCGGAACGCGAGCGCCAAATCTTGACGCTGAAGGAGTGAAGCGAGAGATACCGAGCGCTCTTGCTCATCAATCAAAGAGATACTTTCTATCGTCAGCCCCGAACCGGGTAACAATGATCGAACGCCCACGGCGATCACCGTCGGCGGCGCGGCGCCCGCGTCTACGTCGTATTGCGCGAGGTATTTGTGTCCATCAAACGTCCGCCCCACCGACTTCAAGTACGCCGGAAACGCTTGCGCGCCAGACGGCTTGCTATGATTCACATTCCCAATCTTGCGCAGTCCATCGTAGGCCCAATCGGCAGTTTCGACGCCCAGGCGGATGGGAAATGTTTTCGATTCGCCAGTGGCCAGGCGTAGAACGATCTCGCCGATCACCGTGCCATTTGCCAGATCGCCCGTTTCGTCTGTATACGATACCAGTTCGAGTCGCGCCACACGTGTTGGCGGAAGCGAGGGTTGCTCGCTCAGGATGCTGAGCGTTAAACCACCATAAGGTTCGGTTTCGTCGAAAGGCGGCGGCAACGGATCGCCGGCCACGAACGTCTCCAGGGGCAAGAGGTAATATCGAGTATTGATTAGGTTGCGCATTTCGAGAGACATCGCTTGGACGTACTGATCATTTCTCTGGATTCCGAGCGATGGCAAATACGATTTGACGCCTTGCTTGTCGTAGATCAGTGGCAGGTTGGTCCAAAGTGACGCACGAATCGCGCCCGAAGTGTACGGATGCTTGTCCACAATCACGCGATAGTGTGGTTGAGCACTATTCATAGCAAGGACCGTCCGCGGGACCTGAATTAATTCAGCGGGCGGAGCCATTCGCGCCAGATTCGAAAGGAATGGCGCCGAAAAGGCAGCAAGGTCAAAGACGGTCAACCCCAGAACAATGACTTGCCACGTCTTTTGGCTTACCCAGCGAAATCGCGCAAGGAGTATTGCGCCCGTGCTCGCGGAGATGAGCAACGCAGGCAACAGCCACCACGCGTCCATCCACGATTCAACCGGCTGATTATACGCTTGGTAGATCGTCCAGGCGATAACAGCGGGCACGGTCAAACCCAGAACGCGCTCGAGCCAGACCTTGCGACGCACATTGTGCAGCCGATTGCCTATTTCTTCGAAGCCAAGCGCCGCAAGAAATGCAGCCGCAAAGGTAAACAGAAAAAGAAAACGCGCCGGGACTCGAAACCGATTGAATAGGGGAACGTAATAGAGCCAATCGTAAATGGGGGTGTTTCCGCCCAGTGCCAGGGCGAGCGCGAGCAGAGCTAGGGCAACGAAAAATAAGGTCCGAGCATTGCGGCGAAGAAACGGCGTGATGAGCGCAAGGGAAATCGGCAGTAGGCCGACATAGCCCCAATATTCCATGTTGAAGGCATGCGGTGTTCCCAATTGCCAAAACGGAACCAGGAATTGGGTCAGGTAAATTGGATCGAGGGAATAACTTGTGAAGAAATATTTGCTGAGACTTTGACCACGGATAGACAGGCCGATCAATTCATAGGTCGGCAGCAATTGAATTGCCGCAATCCCAGCGCCCAACAGGATAGACGAGCTCGTTACAAACGCCGCTTTGGGCAACCAAACTCGAAATATGCCGACCAACCCAGTACGTGGTAAATCCACAGGAGATCGCCAAAGCAACGGGCCGAAAAAGCCAGAGAGTGCGTAGACCACTAAACTAAAGAACGCGAATTGCGGAAAGCCAGCCAGAAACTGCAGCCCGATTGAGCCAGATGCGAGGAGAAACCAAATTAGCGAATTCTTTCCCTCCGAACGTGCTCGCCAGTATTTTTGTTGGAAGAAGATAAGCCACGGCAACCATGCCGCGACGGTAAGATGCGGAAGATGTGAATTCTGTGCCGTTACAAATCCGCTAAAGCCAAAAACGAATCCTGCGAGCAGGGCGCTCGAAACGCGCAAGCCAGAGGAACGGACAAGGAGGTACATACCGATTGAAGCCCACGCAAGATTGAAAAGAGTCAGGTATGAATTCGCGAGGGTGGCAGGCAACAGCCGATAAGCAATCAAATTCAATGGATACAGCGCGGCCACTTCACCCTCGGCAAAGAGAGGAAAGCCCGCTTGCAAGCCCGGTGACCATAGTGGCAAACGCCCTGCCGCCAGCGCGCGCGCCAACTCGGTCCGAATCGGCAAGAACAGCCAATTGATGTCCCCTTCGGCGAAAACTTGCTGGCCAATAGCTACCGGCCAGTAGTAAACCAACGGCCAGGCAGCCAGAAAGATGAGTGCAAGAGTATCAGGACGTGCAAGTGATTTCAGAAACCGCATTTACCTAGCCCTTGCGTTGGCAAGACTTGCTGGTGTCAGTGCAATGAGGAATGACATCCGGTGTAGTGAGTTCCGAGAAGAATCAAATTAGAACAAGTCGGTCGTAACGAGCGGCTGGATCACAATCTGGTCAGATAATACAGCTCCGCGCGAATCCACGAGCGAAAGGCGCTGCAAGGTGGACAGTTCGTACAACCCCACTTCCAAATGATAACTCCCCGCCCCCAGGTCCGCCGGGATTGAGAGCACGTGAGCATCGGCTGTAAACTGATTCAGCCGCCACGCGCTCGTTCGCTCCTTGCCGCTACGGGGCATGCTGTCCTCCCCAAGCACCATGCGCCCATTGGCATCCACTAAATGGACGAACACTGTGTAATCCTTCTCGATTCTGCCGGTCGCTCTCCAATACAAGATGAGCACCAAGGGTTCATCTCTCTTCAGCGTGGAACTCGTGATCTCATAACCTTCCAGGCGTACCGGGGCTTCAAAGTCGCGGGGCATTTCGGGGGTGACTTGGGTTGTCGCTTCCTTGTCCACCGATACTTGGACAGGGCGGTTAGTCTCATCGAAATAGTAGACATACGCGATTGAGTAGTCCTGAAAGTTCGCCCTCTCGCTTTTGAGCCTTCCCCCCGTATAGACACGCCCATCCTCAAAAGTTCCACTGACCGAAAGCTTCTGCCCGTAACGCTGAAATAACATGCCTGCCACGTCAGTAATCGAAACGTTGCGCGGCGGTTCGACCAAGAACAGTCGCGTGCTATTGCGAAAGGCAGGATGCTGTCGCATAATGTCTCCGAAGGGAACCCGGCTTTGACGAGTGGCTTCAGATAGTTCAGCACCAGCAGTAGCAGTTGTAGAGCCGTTCAGTACGACGAAACCCATAACCATGATCGAAGCGATAGCGATTAGGTTTGTAGGTTTCCAATGACTCCACGCTCGCTCAAGAGCGAGTGCCCAGCAAATAGATATGGGTACGGTAGCCAGATAGAGATACCGTGCATACGCTCCAAATGGGCTAAGGACAACAGGCCCAATTGTTAGGAAAACCATCAGTACAAGAAATATTGCTGCTACATTTCGCTTGAGGATAGCGACTCCGATGCACAATAAGCCAATAAGAATCACTATTAAATCAACTGAAGAGGAAGACCATATTCCCCAAGGAGAAGCCAGCAGACCAAGATAGGCAGCATAATTAGTGAGCACATGCTCGCCTATTGAATATTTCCCTTCAGTGACGAATACTCCTCGCAACTGGATCGAGGCTTGGATTGCCAAGTAGACTAGAAAGATTACTGCAACGCATGCATAACGCCGGGCTAGTCCAGAGATAGTCGCCTTTTGATGGACAAGTACGTGGTCAGTCAAGAAAAGTGTAATCGGTAGAATGATGGCAGATTCTTTGCTGAAGAGGGCAAGAACCAATGCACCGATGGCAAGCAAATACTCTTTCCTATTCAGAGATTGCAAATAGTCTAACCAGAATAACACTGCTGCCAAAGCAAAAAATGTTGCTAGGGGCGCTTCATCAGAAATCCAAAACACTGCCTCGTTCGCGACCGGAAATCCGACGTAAAGCACGGCAGCCAAAAAGGCAACCCGCCATCTTTTGCCAAGTCGCCAAACAATCGCGAGGACCACGAGAGCATTTGCAGCATGAATCAAGATTTGCACGAGATGATAGTAGCTTGCGTCGGAATGGAATAGATTATATTCGATGAGAACTAAGATATGTCTGAGCGGCCTATAATTGTTATTCTGCAGCCCCGGATCCAGAGCACGTGCCAAATACTGAGGGAGAGGCATACTTCCGGCCCAGTACAAATAAGTATAGTCGTCCATGAGCCGAAAGCCCATCCTTAACGCAGATGCATATGTCAACAAGCCAACCAAAATCACGACAACACAACCGGTCAGCACTATAGGACGTGGTACTCCGTATGACTTTTGGGACATGAGCCTGTTTCTCCACTCTCTTCATACATGTCCAGTATAGCAAAGGTTAGATGACGAGACAAATTCGGGCTATGGAAATAAAGCGAGGCGAGAAAAAATCTGCGCCTCGTCTCCTAAACTATTCCAACCGGCAAACGTACTAAGGAACTGTGCAAAAATAACTTCCGATTTTCAAGATGGCCATCCGCGGAGCACGCGACCGGTTCCTTGGCAGGGATGGACGTGGGTTGAGCCAAGGCGTCTCTGGCTCACCGAATCGGGCGTATAATCGGAAGACGAATCTTCCGTTCGAACAGGTGCAGTATGGAAAACCGCCCGATACATCACTGTCCGTGTCGGGCGTGTCGCTCGCATCAAGATTCTCCGACGAAACGGTCGCACGCCCATATCAATTTTCTGGTGAGCACGCTCGATGAACGCCAACGCCGGCTCTATGTCGGTCTGGAATCCGAGCGGCTCGGGCATGGCGGGGATCGCACCCTGGCTGAGATCACCGGGCTCAGCGTGGACACCGTGGCCGCTGGCCGTCGGGAACTGGCGGCGGCTCCCCCGCCTCAAGGCATCCGTGCTTCCGGCGGAGGCCGTCCCCGCGCCGAAAAAAAGACCCGACGCTCCTCGCCGACCTAGCCCGGTTGATGCGAAACCAGACGGCGGGCGATCCTCAAACGCACCGCAAGTGGAAACGAAAAAGTCTTCGCCAGCTCAGCCAACAACTGGCGCCCGCCCATCCGGTCAGCCCGCATACGGTCGGACGATTGCTCGATGAACAAGGTTATTCGCTGCACGTTAACCACAAAGAATTGGACGAGCGCTCCAGCCCAGACCGCAACGAGCAATTCGAGTATATTCAGGCTCAAATCGAGGCCTTTTTGGACCACGGCTGGCCAATCATCAGCGTGGACACCAAAAAACGCGAACTGATTGGTGCTTTTCGGAATCCCGGTCGGGTCTGGGGCCGAAAGCCGACCCGAGTCAATATTTACGATTTTCGCTCCCAGGCGAAAGGGATTGCGATTCCCTATGGCATCTATGATTACATGCGGGACGCCGGATACATCTGTGTCGGCACCAGTGCCGATACATCCGAATTTGCCGTGGATGCAATTGTGTGGTGGTGGACCACCTTCGGGCGGCACCACTATCCGCAGGCCTCGGCGCTCTTGATCTTGGCGGATGGCGGTGGGAGCAACGGGTATCGCGATCGGTTGTGGAAGTATGCGCTCCAGCACCGCCTGGTCAATCCCTGCCACCTGGAAGTGACGGTGACGCACTATCCGACCGGGGCCTCCAAATGGAATCCGACCGATCATCGGCTCTTCAGCGCCGTGAGTGGCAATTGGGCCGGCCAACCGCTCAGCAGTTACGACAAGATGCTGCATCTGATCGAGGCGACCACCACCGAACAGGGCTTGACGGTCCAGGTGACCCTCAACCAGAAAGTCTATCCGAAAGGCATCAAGATCACGGATGCCCAAATGGCGGGCTTGAATATCCAGAAGCACGAGACGTTATTGCGGTGGAACTATACGCTCAAGCCCTTCGACTGAAAATCGGAAGTTATTTTTGCACAGTTCCTAAGGGCCGTACGGACATGGCGAATATGCTATGAACGGAAGAAAAAGCAGGTTTTGACTCGATGATGGCGAGCGGGGACTCAAGCGGTTCGTGCGGGGTGCCGCGACGAAGGTTCTTTGGACTGTACTCACCCGTGTTTCGTCGAAAAGACCCTTGGCGCACTGTCCTCCAAAATCGCATCCTACGTGCCAGTCGTAAACCTGGTTAATCATACCCTGCGTGGATGAAGTATCTGATTTGCGCAGCTGTCCGTCAATCCAAATCTCCATGCCGCGTGTTCCCCATGTGGCAGCCAGATGGTGCCAGCAGGCAGCGAGAGTTGTGGGCGACACGCCACTGTCCAGCAAATGACCAGACGTGCCATCAAAAAAACCGAAAAGGATCGTACCTTGTGGTGCTGAGCCGAAGAATAAAATCGGCGACGTGCTGTTGTAATATTGTGTCGCAACAAACAGTGGCTGTGCTCCACTCCAGTCGCTAGAGAAATTAACCCACATTTCTAGGGTACCAATGCCGATGCTGCCCAGATTACCTGTGCCAAGGCCTGAGGCATTTCCATCCAACAGGAGTCCGCCATTAAAGCGCCCATTCGGCACAATGGCCGCTTGACCCGCCAAATACCTGTACTGTTGTGTGACCTCTTCCAAGATCATAGGAGAAGGCGACTGTGTTTGAAAATTCAAATGAAAGAGTGCGGCCGTTTTCGTATCAACGGGATATTCTCCCAGAATCGGAACAGGGGTATTAGTCGGCGTAGGCGTAATCGTGGGCACAACGGACGCGGAGAACGTCCGTTGGACATTGCTTATACGTACTTCGTCAATTCTCCCCTTGAAGCAGTTGCTCGTCCCATCCGGACCACATCCGATTAGAAAGGTACTATATGCCGGCAACGGCCCAAAATAATCTCCAGGCGGTGGTGGCGCTTGCCTGGCTGTCATGGTCGGAACCATCACCGGAGTTTGGCAAACGGGGTACTGCGGATTCGGAGGATATTCGGGTTGCGGTAGTCCCATCTGCATTTGAGGATTACATTTGTACGGATATGGTTCGATGCCCGCATTGGGATCATCATTGGCAACACCATGTAAAACGCCATCTACCCAAATCTCGACTCCTCGCGGTCCCCAGGTCCCAGCAACGTGATGAAAACGCCAGGTCTCATACGGCCAAATTGGTCCGGACTGATTGCCCAAGTATCTGCACGGATTTATGCCACTGTCCGAATTGGTCCACTTGCCGTCATGGTAAACTTGAAAGTAGAGACCCCCATCCGCGACTAGTCTAAGAATTGGGGCGCCACTGCCATATTCTGGCCCAGCGGCAACGATTGTAAAGAAGGAACCGTACGCTTGGCAAGGAGCCAAAAAGTCTACAAACGCCTCGATGGTCCCGCTAGTCAAGTCGCCCAAATATCCAGTTCGCACGTACGAACCATTTCCATCGAACGACGCCCCGCCGCCGTAGACCCCCGCACTTGTAATGGTGACATTTCCATTAGGTATTCCATTGTACTGACTAAGTGCGTCTGCGGTATCCGAGTCGAAATGGTAAAGCGCCACGGTATCCGCGTCGGCTGTGGGCTGCCCCGGCACAAGCCGCGGGCCCGACCGGCTTGACGACGGCGTGGACGATAAAGAGGGTGTTTTGCTTGCAAAGGGTGTTGACGCTTGAGCGAGCGCCCGGTTCGGCGACGTGGCGAGGAGTGGGCTAAAGGTTGCGCTGGCGACGAGTATGAGTCCGAGTACGAGGAGCAGACAGGCCGCGATTTTCATGGCCGCGCGCCGGCCACGCCCCTCCGGGGAATCTGGGTGTGTAACGACTTGCATCGAAGCTTGCACCTCGGGTAATGAGATACTGCTGCATTGCAGCACCGTGCGCTATAGTGTGGCCGACTATTTCCCCGGTTTAAAGTGGGATGCGTCGCCGGCGAGAACGCCACTCGAGCTACTCTGGTTTTATTCTATTCAGAGTTCCTACCCTTGTCAATGCGTTTACACGCGACACCAGCCGTGCTCCCCGTTATTTGCGCAATCTGTCATCAAGATGTAATGTCTCTGCGGCCGAGCACTCGACGCCGACCGTATTTGTACTCATTGCACTGACAGCGCATTGTCCAGCATTACCCGCTCCTCCTGCACTCGCGCTCCGCTCGCATCCGTCACCGCGACCCGCGTTCCGGTCTCTGCCGAGTACATCCCCACCGCAAACCGGTATTCGCCCGCCGGCGCATCCGGCGCGATGACGATCTCATACGAATCGGCGATGACTTCGCCCGGCAGCCACCCGTCGGTCGGCAACGCACCGTTGCGCGGCAGTGAATCCTTCTGCCCGCGCAACGCGCCGCTCGCGTCGAGCGCGTGGGCGAAGACGGTGTAACTCTGCGTGGTCTGCTTGAGGGCTTGCCAGTAGAGTGTCAAGCGAACGGTCTCGCCCGGCCGCACGCTTGCCTTGTCCAAATCGTACCCGAGCAGTTTGATTGAATCGCCGATCTGCGCGACCTGCGGATGCGTGATGCGCGGGACCGCAAACGTCCGCCCGCTCGGCTCGACGGTTATTTCCCTTATTTCCTCTAATTTCCCTTTTGACTCCACCACCAAACGCGCCTTGCCCGAAAAATCAATGGGGATCGAGACGGCGTACCTTCCGCGCAGAATGGCCGCGCGGCCCCAGTCAGCCGCGGGAAAATTGGCGATGGGCGCGCCGCGATACAATTCCACCTCTTTGCCGCTTGAATCTCGCAATTTGAGCGTGATCTGTTCCCCATGCGCGGTCGGCTGATCCAGTTGCCACCACAGCGACAGGTCGAGCGTATCGCCTCCCTTAACCTGTTCGCGGTTCAGCGCATAGCCCAGCAGTCGGAATGGCGGAAGGGATGCATCTAGCGGATGCGGGATTTGCAGAACCTCGCGCGAGGGCATCTCGAGCGTTCGAGCCACATTCAAATCGTTGAGCGCGAAGGAAAGGCCGGTAGCGGTTTTCCAATTCTCGCTGGTCGCCGCATCGTAGACGACGAGCGTCAGATGAAAAGTGCCGGGCGGTGAATCGGGCGGAATGATAAAGCCGATGTCGTCCTGAACGATTTCGTTCGGCAGCCAACCGTTGGTCGGGCGCAAGCCGCTCGCCGGTTCGGAATCGCGCTGCGCGATCAGGTGGTTCTGCGCGTCGGTCAAGCGCAGCGAGATGGTCAGCCGTTCGCCAAGCGACTGGGGCACGCGCCAATAAAGCGTCGCCAAGCCGAAATCGCCGGCGCGGAACGCAGGGGTCGGATGAATGCCATAGCCGAGCAGTTGGAGCGCGCGGCCCTCGCGGTCGGTAAATTCCGCAATCGGCTTGCTCGTTCTCAATTGCGCGATCGTCGCCGTATCCGTCGGCGGCGCATCCAGCACGCGCCACAACTCGCCGACGCGCGTCAGGCGGAATTCGTCGGCGAGCGCGCCGAGAGTTTCAGTCTCGCCCGGATGTACCGTGAGATAGACGGGCCGGCCGGCGCGCACCTCTTTTTCGATAGCCGCCTGCCGCGAATCGTAAAACGCCTTGTCGAGCAAATAGTTCTTGGTGATGACTTTCCAGCGTTCCAAATCGCGGCGGCGACCGTCCACGTACATCGCGTATTCGAGCGGGGTGAGCGACTCCCAGGGGCCGACGATCAGCGCGCGCTCTTCGAGCGGCTGCGCCAGATTGTCCTCCCACGCCCTGGCAACATCCGTGCGCCCGCTCCAGTCGTTGCGGGGAAAATTGTTGACGACGAGAAACGCGACAAGCGCAAGGAAGGCAGCCGCGCGTAAAACGTAAAACGTAATTCGTAATTCGTAATTCGTAACTGCGAAGCGTCCCTGTGGGATTCGTAATCTGAATGCTGAAAACTGATTACTGATTACTGCCAAGCCGACGCCAACGAAAAACAGAAACGTGATGTACGATGGGAGGAAGAATTTCTCGACGTCAATCGTGTCGAAAAAGACGCCGAACGCGGTGTTCCCCAAATTCGCGAACAAGACAAAGAGGAACACCTCGCGCGGCGGCAGCGCGCGCGGCCAGCCCGGCGGCACGCGTGCGGCGATCAACGCGCCCGCGCCGATCAACCCGGCGACGAAACCCAGCGCGGTGAACTGCTCGATCAATAACGGAACGTATAATTGGGTGACGCGCGCGACCACCCAATCGAGCGGACCAAAGCGCCACCAATCGCGCGCGTTGCCCGCCAAAATCATATCGCCGAAATCTTTCAGGTGGAACTCGACGCCCACGTCGCTTTCGCCGCGCCAAAAGATATAGCCATACAAAAGCAGCGGCAGGACGAACGCGACGACGAGCGCCAGCAACCGCCGCGGCTTGAAGAGCGCGGCGCGCTCATGCCAGAGGACAAAGAGCGCGATGGCGGGGGCGAACCACATCATCGTCCGGTGATTTGTGAGACTCAAGCCAAAGGCAAAAACCGGCACGGTCAAATCCACCCTGCCGGCGCGCCACAGGAAAAAAAGAAACGGCACGCTAATGACAAAGAGCGAATTGAGCGTATACGGCCGCGGGATCACGGCCTGCGACCATTCGACGCGCGAGGCGGCCAGGAGCAGCGCGCAAGCAATCGCCGCCCAACGACTGCCGGTGAGAAAGCGGACGAACATGAAAACGGCCGCGACGGCGACCGCGCCCCAAAACGCCGCGAACAAATTCGCGCGCGTCGCCATCGTGCCGATGGGTACGAGAATCGTCCAGAGTTTGCCGAGCAGGAAAAAGGTGGGATAGCCGGTATGGCTCACGCCGAGGCGGTAAATGTTGACTTGAAACTCGCCCTCGTCGCCATCCAACAGCCCGGGCGCCATCGTGCGCGCGTACAGCGCGAGCGACACTAGCACGAGCAAGATTGCAATAACCGAATCAGAAAATAGGACGCGGATAAACGCGGATGAACGCGGATTTTCTATAATTTTCCGCGCTCGTCCGCGTTTAGCGCCTTCTTGCGAAGGCGACGCGTCCCATTTTCCTGACATACTGCTCACTCACCAACCTTGAAGGATGCCAACGTCACGGAATCGCCCAGCGCCGTTCCATTCCCGTCTGAAACCGGCAGGCGCTCGCCGGTCTCGGCGCGATACAGCCCCAGTCGAATTCGATATTGGCCCTGGCCCGGAACCGCCAGCGTGTACGAGTCCGTGACCACCTCACTATCATCCCAGAGCGAAGTCGGATTCGTGCTGTCGGCGGGTTGTTGGTCTTGTTGCGCGACGACCTTGTCGTTCGCGTCGAGCACGTGGACAAAGACCGTATAATCGGCGGCAATCGGCGCGACGCGCTTCCAATATAGTTTCAAACCTCCCGCGGGGCTGAGGTCATAGCCGATCAGATTGATCTGCTGGCCGAAAAGGAATTGGGTCGAGTTCTGGGCCTGCGCCGCGCCGTTGTTCGCGCCCATAATCTTGAGGCGTCCCACGATGGGCGTCACCGCTTGGCCTTTCGGATCGAACGCGGGTAGGTCGCGCTTGGATTCGCGCGCGTAGAGCGCGACTTGGATCTGGGCGACGGACGGCGCAGGCGCGTCCGCGGCAATCGGCACCCAGTAGACATCGCGAATGATCTGACCGGCGCGCCACAAGCGCGTCGGCAAAAGACCGCGCCCGGGATAACTATTGCGCGCGCCAATCACGCGCATACTGGGATCGAGGACGTGTATGCCGATCGAATAATCCTCATTCATCGTCGCCAGGGATTGCCAGTAAAGCGTCAGTGTCACGTCGCCGCCCGGCAGCACGTGCTCGGAAGACAACTCGTAGCCAAGCAGTTTCATCTTATCACCATAGGCGATATTGAGCGGACGCGCGAGGTATGGCACGCTGGCGAGCGACTCGGGATAGGCGTAGCCGGGCTGGAGGATCGCGAACGGCGCAACGACCGCCAGTACGAAAAGAGCGACCGCCATCGCCCGCGCGGCAATTGGCTCGATCCGATTGGGAAACCATTGCGAAATGCCAAAGACGGCGAGCGGCGCGAGCGCGGGCAGCACCGGGAAGAACAAGCGCCCGTGTGGCGCTTGCGTGATTTCCATCCAATGCAGCAATTCGACGAACGCGATCACGATCCAGAACGCGAGCACGAAAAAGGGCAGCGCCTTGACGAACGTCGGATGCAGCCGCTCGCGCCGCCGCACAAAGCCGAACAGCAGCCCCAGCCCGCTTAGCCCGATCAAGATTTCGAGAAACGTATAGACCGCCGGGTTAGCGCGAATGTTTCCCCAGCCAAACCCGATCCAAAAGGTCTCCCACACTTCGTCGAGCTGCGCGAGCAGTTGCGGCCACGTCAGCGGCGACTCGCGCGCGCCAAAGATGCGGACCATCATCGCCGTGCCGGTCAATTCGCCGTAGAGCGCCAAATTACGGAGATACCACCACCCCGCGACGACGAATACGACCGCGCCGAAAACGCACAAACGTCTCACCAGCTCGTCCAGTTTTGTGCGATGAGTATAGATCAAAACTAGTGCGCCTAGTACGACCAAGCCCGCGCCGCTCACTTTGGCGAGCGAGGCCAGACCGGTCGCGAGGCCGAGCAGTACGACGTTGCGCGCGCTGACGGCGGAACGCAGGCGGCGATCGGGCACGGGCCGGCGGCGGTCCGCGGTCAACATCCGCGTGACCATCCAGAGCGAGAGCGCGGAGAACGCGACGATCGTGCTGTCGTTGCTCACCGCGCTGCTGACGAAAAGAAACTGCGGCACAAACCCGGCGACCGCGCTCGCGCTTGCCGCCAGAAATTTCCGGTCGGGAAAGATCTCGAGCGTCAACAAATAAGTGTAGAGCACCGCAAATGCGCCCAGCACGACCGAAAGCAGACGCGCCACGTGAATCGCCAGCACCGTCCCGTGATAGGGAAAACTCTCGAGCGAGGTGTGAATGAAGAGATTCTTGTTATCGTTGACGACTCCGGGAACGTTGTAACCGTAATGCGGATTCTCCCAAACGATCTGCGGAAAATCGAAAGTATCCACCCAAAACGTAGCCGCGGCGGCCATCAAATAATAGAGCGGCGGCTGGCTGCCCTCTTGCCGCGCGAGGTGAGCCGGCTTGTCGAGCGTCTGGACCGGCAAGCCGCGTGCGGTCGCAACGTACTGCACGTACGCGAAATGCCACTGCTCGTCCGGGGCTTCGAACAGCGGAGTCGTCACGCTGTAGAAAATGCCGAGCGCGATAAAGAGCGCCAGAACGATCGCGATTTCGCGGTGTTCGCCGAGAATGCGCCGAGCCATCAGCGCCTTACCTCCAGGGGCAGGTCGAGCATCGCCGCGTCGCCGCCCGCGTCGCGAACCGGCAGACGCGCGCCGGTCTTGAAATCGTACCAGCCGATCATAATCCGGTAGGTCCCATCCGGCGCGTTATCCGGAATCGTGAGCGCGAAATCATCGCGCACATTTTCGCCCGGCTCCCAAATTCCGGTGGGATAGTTTCCGTCTTGGGGCTGATGGTCGTTCTGCGCGACGATCTTGCCTTCGCGATCCAACACGTGGACAAATACCGTGTAATCACGATCCATTTCAGAGAGCGCCTGCCAATAGAGAGTTACTTGCCTGTCGTCCCGTATGTCATACCCGAGCAGCGCGATCAAGTTATCGCCAAAGACGATGCGCTGAGGGTGTTCTGGATTGTACGCGAGAGTCTGACGCGGCGCAACTTTCACCGTGCCGATCACCACCCGACTTTCGGCAGCATTTCCGCGCGCGTCGAGCACATCCAGCCGGTTTTGGCTCAGGACATTGTACAAGCCGACCTCGACGCGATATTGGCCGGGCGGTGTGCGCCGCGGCACTTGAATCGTATGATGCGTTGGAATCAGTTCGCCGGGCTTCCAGAGAAACGTATTGTACGCGCCGAGCGCGGGCAGAATATCGGCGTTCGCCGCCACTTGCTCGGTCACGTCAAGCAAGTGGACGAAAATCACATGATCGTCCGCCGTGCGCTGCGCGACGCGCCAATACAGCGAAACCGGAACCGTTTCGCCCGGCTGCGCGCGTGCGAGGTCTATCGCCGAACTCACCAATTCGATGCCTTGCGAGAATTTGACCGGCGCGGGCGCGGGCGGCGCGCGGAAATTGATCGGGCCAACGGCGTATGCTTGCGCGGCGACGCGCGCGTTCGGATCGCGAATCACGACATCCGGCGACCGCGTGGGCCTGTCGAATTGGGTGGGCGGAAGAAGATAGACGGTATCGCCGTTGACGAGGACGAACGCGGCGGGATCGTCCACGTAAATCTTGCCCTCGCTGCGGGCGCGCTCGGGATTCTCCGGCAAAACCAGCCAGCCACGCGCAACCACGGCTTGCGGATCGAGCGAGCCATCGGCGCGCAAGGCGGACCGCAGGCGCGGCGCGCGCGCGCCGACGAGGTAATGGACCGGGCTGCGCGCGAATTCGTTCAGCGGCAAATAGACCGGTTCGGTCTGCTGCGCGATCCACTGCGCTTCGGCCACCTCCAACGGGCTGATGTTGAAATCGTCGAATTCGCGACTCGCGGGCGTCGCCGCTAGCGTCTGGACGAAATACGCGTTCGACGATGTGACTGCGCTCACCATCAATAGCGCGATCAAAACGATGCGGACCGCGCGCTGGCGAAACCGGTCGAGCACCGCGCTTGCGCCCACGCCGACGAGAAAATAGGTCGGCGGCACGATCCCAATTGTCCGCACCTTATTCGGGATCGGCTCGTTCGCGGCGAGAAGGTCGGGGAGGAACATGATCGCCAGCGCCACGAGCGGCCAGAACCACTCGATTTGCCGCCAACGCGCGAGCGCGACCGCGACACCGATAATGAACAACACGAAAAGGATCGGATCGGGGAGCGGTTGGCGGAACGAGCCGCCCTGCCAGTCAATCCCGAACATCTTGACGTATTCGAGCAAATGCGCCAGCACCACATTGCCCAAGCCGACGTTCGCCACCTCGGGATTTTGCAGCAAGTTGACCTGACTCGCGCGCGCCATCGCCGCCGCGGGGTACATCAAATGGAAAATAATGCGCGGCAGCGCGATGATACCGCCGACGCCGAGCGTCCACAAAACGTCCCAGCGGCGCGCGCGGGTGAGCAAAAACTGGTGCGCCCACAGCGCAAGGATGACGAGCGGGAGCATCAGCGCCGCGAGATACGTGTAAACGCTCAGGCCGAGCACGACGCCGGCCAGAACCAAATCGCGCCGCGAGCGGTGACGCCAGCCGCGCCAAAAGAAATAGAGCAGGGCGGCTTCGAACAGCGGGACGAGCATAAAGCGGATGCCTGCCCGCGCGTTGTGAATGTTTTCAAGCGAGATGGTCAGCGCGAACGCGGCGACTAGCGCCACACGGCGGTCGGCGACAAACTCGCGCGCGCAGCCGTAGAGCGCGACGACGGTCAACAGCGCGGCGAGCGCAGGGACGATGCGCAGCGCGAAAACGTTCGCGCCGAATAGCCAGACCGTCGCGGATTGCATGTAAAGAATCAGCGGCTCGGGCGCGCCCATTGGATTGGCGTAAAAAGGCAGAGTGCCGTCGTAGAGAATGCCGAGGATGTAGACGCCGTTAGAGGCAGAATCGTATTTCAACCCCGGCGGCAGCGTGTCCACCAGATAAAGGCGCGTGAACGCGGCGAGCAGGAATGTCGCCGCGACGGCGAGCGTAGACCGGGCGATTGCCCCAAAGGGGGGCTTTAGCCGAAATCGCGGCAACAACGACACAAAGCCGACGCGCCATCTTCGATGGCGACCCGTCGGCTCGGATTCAGTCGCCGAAGGGCGACTTGGTGTGCTTGTTGCAGCGAATTTATTCGCCCCTGTGCGCGCGTGGGCTGGAACGCTCACTCTGCTCCTACCTCCACCGGCAACACAAGATAGTCGCCCAGCGCCTGACCGTCCGCGCCGAACACATTCAGCCGCTGCATCGTCTCTACGTCGTACAGGCCGACGACGATCTTGTACTGGCCGCCGCGCGGCAAGGGTAGATTGACGCTATCTTGAATTTGCTCGCCCGCGTCCCAGATGGATGTGGGATACGCACCATTCTGCGGCTGATGATCGTACTGCGCGATGATCTTGCCGGCCGAATCGAGGACGTGAACGAAAACCGTGTAATCGCGATCTGCCGGGCTAATGGCTTGCCAAAGGAGGACAAGTCCCTCGCGATCCAAAGTGAATCCCGCCAGCGCAATGTCGTTCCCAAACCGAACATCCAAGGGATGCGCGGGCGGAATCGGCGCGATGCTTGCCGCGACCTTGAGCGGCGAAAGGAGCACGCGAGCGTCCGCGCTCTGCGCGCCGTCAATCCACACCGGGAGGCGCGCGTCGCGCGCCGGCTGATAGACACCCACTTCGAGCGCATACTTGCCGGGCGGCAGCGCGGAATCGGGCGAAAGGACGCGGCGGTCGGGAATGATCTGACCCTGCGGGAAGTGGCTGAGGTGAAAATCTTCCGCCGGCCCAATATTAGATTCGGCGACGACGTTTCCTTGTGCGTCGAGCAGATGGACGAACGCGCGCGTCAGCGCTTGAATCGGCGCGCGGCTCGACCAGTAGAGCGTAACTCTGTATGGTTTGCCCGGCGTGATTTGGCGATTGTCGAGCGCGTATCCGACAAGATCGAGTTGCCTGTCAAAGTCGGCACGGATCGGCGTGTAAGGCAACGGGCGCGTGATTTCGGCGAGCGCGCTGCTCGGCAGGGCGACTCGCGCGCCCAGCGATTTGCCCCACGGGTCGCGCCACTCGCCTTGCGAGGGCTGACTGTGTATCAACGCTTCGGTTTGCGGATTGGGCGCAAGCAGAATCGCACTGTTCCCGCGCAGCAGCGCAAACGCATCATTCGAAGGAGTCGCCGGCACAAGTGCAATTGTCGCTTCATTCGCAAGCTGCGCGCGTTCGGCATCGCTCAGGTTGAGGATCGAGCGCGTCTCGGAAAAACGCGACAAGGTGAGAAAATGAATCGTCGGCTCGGCGTACAGTTGCATTGGCAAGAGGACATTCGCCGATTGAGCATTTGTCCAGTGCGCCAGCATTGCCCAATCGCCTTGAAAGTCATAATACGCGCGCTTGTCGTTCGCCCACGTGACAAAGTAATCGCGATAGGTGATTCCTCCGCTGCCGAGGACGACAAGCGCGGTCGCGGCCAATGTAAGCGTACGTCTCGGAAATCGCAAACGCTGCGCGATTGTTTCGACAATGGCTTCTGCCCCCCAGGCGATAAGGAGAACCACTGCGGGCAATGCGCCGATGGCGCGTTGGGTGTCGGGCGCGTCGCGGGAGAGAATTGTGGGCAGGAGCATGATGGCGAGCCAGAGGAACGCGAACCAACTCTCCGGCTTGCGCCAGCGCCACAGCGCAGCCAGCAATCCGAGCGCGAACGGAATCGCCGTCACCCAATCGAGAATCGTGCGCCGCGCGATGCCGTGCCGCCATTCGGGATCGCCGCCGAGGTAAAAGATGCCGGCAACGCGCTGGACGTTCGCCCAAATCGCGGCGAGCTGGCTTTCGCCCGTCGCGAGGGTCACGTCAGTTACTCGAAAGAGAAACGCTTGGGGATGGAAAAAGAAATAGATTGCGAGCGGCAGAAAGACGACAGCCGCGGTGGCGACGACGACCGCAATGTTGCGAAGCCATAGGTTCGTAGTCAGCGACGGAGCGAAGCGGAGTCGCGTCCGCGCGCCAGCAACGACACTCTGCTCCGCTCCGTGTCTGACTACGAACAAGAATTCAACCACCCAGAACGCGGCAAGCACAAGCGGCAAAAAGCGCGCGGAGAGATAGGTGTAGAGCGACGCGCCCAAGAACGCGCCGGTCAAGACATGATCGCGCAGATGGCCGGTGCGGCGCGCGCGCCAGAAAAAGTAGAACGCGAGACAGGCCAAGAGCGGCAGGGTGATCGTCCGCCAGCCCACGCGGCTGAAATTTAGATGCCAGTAAAATGTCGCGAGAGCCGCGGTCGCAATGAGCGCCAATGCCATTGCGTTTTTGCGGTCAGCATTGAGCGCGCGGGTGAGAACGAAAAAGACCGGCAGCGTGAGTATGCCGACGAACGCCGCGGGCAGGCGCAACGCGAACGGCGTGGGACCGAAGATAAAGATCGAGAGCGCGTGCAGATAAATAAAGAGCGGCTCGCGCCCACCGTTGCCCTCGAAAAAAATAGGGAATCCTGCGCCGCGCACGATGGACAGCGCGTCCAAGCCGCTGAACGCTTCGTCGTGATACAGGCCCGGCGGGATTTGCGCGAGATCGTTCACGCGTAACCACGAGCCAACGAGCAGAATGAGAATGAGCGCCAGCCAGGTCGAACGCGTCACGGCAATGCTCCGGGCCACGCGAACTCGTAATAATCGCCGCTCGCAACGGGCACGCGTTCGCCCGTGTCGGGGCGATACATTCCCACGCGGACTCGATTCGGCCCAGCCAGGTTTTGCGGCAGACGGTATTCGTCGCGAATCTGCTCGCCAACGATCCAAAGCGACGTCGGACTGTTTCCGCCCTGCGGCTCCTGGTCGGCCTGCCAAACGATCTTGCCGTAGGCATCCAGGACATGGACGAACACGCTATAGTCACGATCAAACGGCGCGATGGTTTGCCAGTACAAAGTCAGCCTCGAACTTTGCGATACATCATAGCCGATCAACTTGGCCCACTTGCCGAACGTCGCATCGGCACGCGTTTGCGGTGTGTACGCGGCAAATTGGCTCGGCGCGACTTTGATCGCGTCCACGATGACGCGATCCTCACCTCCACCCTCCACGATGAGCCGTTCGCCCAGCGCGCCCACCGGATACAAGCCAATCTCGACCGAATACTTGCCCGGGGCCGCATTCGCCGCGATAGGAATGCTCACCACATCGCGCAGCGCATCGCCTGGTCGCCAATAG
The DNA here is from genome assembly GCA_016208315.1 of Chloroflexota bacterium. GTDB lineage: Bacteria > Chloroflexota > Anaerolineae > UBA4142 > UBA4142 > JACQYF01. The sequence continues at coordinate 101,233 of JACQYF010000125.1, forward strand.
AGCGTTGGAAACGCGCCGCGCGCGGGAATCACGTCCGCGCCACCTGCGCTCGTGTCGTTCGACCCGACGAGATGAACAAAGACGCGGTAGGATTCCGCCATCGGCGCGAGCGCGCGCCAGTAGAGTGTGACAGATAGAGTTTCGCCGGGTTTGACGAATTGCGCGCTCAAGTCGTAGCCGCGCAATTCGATCTGGTTGGCAAAGTTGAGGTTGAGCGGGCGCGACGCGCGCGCCAGGTCCGCCTCGGAGGCCAACGCGGGACGCGCGTAGGCGGGCAACGTGTAAGCGAAAGGAACGAAGAGGGCGAGGAGGAAGGATGAGGCAATGAGCCAGTTCGTAATTCGTAATTCGCAATTCGTAATCTTGCCCTGAGCGGTGTCGGCTCCTGCGGAGCCGCCGAAGGGTCGTAATTGGGTGAGGCCGAGGACAAGGAAGAGGGCAATGACGGAAATGGCGGGAAATAAATAGCGGCCTTGGTCGGCGCCTTGTGTCGTGCGGATGAATTGGATTTGGGCAATAAGAATGAATCCCAGCCACGCGGCAAGGAAGGCGAGCATAATTCGTAATTCGTCCCGCAAAGGACGCGGGATCTCCGCTTCGCTCCGATAATTCGTAATTCGTAATACGAACTTTATCATTCCGATGACGGCTAACCCTGACAGCATCGCCAGCCCGACGAGAATGATCGGCGAGAAATCGCCCGGCGTGGGGCCGCCCCAGAAAGTTTGCCACATCCAGGGCAGCGAAATTTGGAACAGCTCGGGCAGCGTCAAGGGGCCGGCGCGGGGGAACAGGGCCGAGACCTCGACGAGACGCAGCGCCAGCGGATCGCCGTAGAGCCACAGGTTGCGGACGAACCACCAACCCGCGAGCAGCGCGATGGTTGCGAGCATCATGGCGTTGCCAGTAATGGCAATGCGAAGGTCGCGGCGACGCCACGCGAGGAATAGGAGCAGCAAGACCGAAAGCGGAACCAACCCCAGCGCCGTCGTCTTGGTGAGCACCGCAAAGCCAATCAACGCTCCGAGCAGCATCGCCGATCTGAGATTCAGCGCGAGCGCGCCGCGAATCAATTTGACCCACACGAGCAGGATGAGCGACGAGAATGCCGCGAGGGCCGCATCGTTGGAGACGAGCGCGCTCGCAAAGAGGAAGCTGGGGTTGAAGGCGACGAGGGCGGCAGCGGCAAGTGGAAGGAGATCGGGCGATTGCGCCAGGGCGTCCCTTTGGGAAAATCGCTGCAACAGGTACACAAAGTCTGCCTTCGCAGACTCGGGAATAGTCGGCGCAGGCCGACTTTGCGTTTGTGTTGCCGCGACCTCGGTCGCCAAGTTGTACGTTGCCCAGACGGTGACCGCGCCAAAGAGGATCGAGAGCAGGCGCGCCAAGTGGACGGCGAGCGTTGTGCGCGTGAACGGGAAATTCTCCGAGTCGGTGTGGTAATAGATGTTGCGCCCGCAGCACGCGGGGTCGCCGACAAAGGTCGCGGCGTAATTGCGCCAGAGATGTTGCGCGAAATCGGACGTGTCCAGCGGCGAGATGACAAGCGCGGCGAGCGTATAGTACAGCGGCGGCTGCCAACCTTGATGGCCAGCGACGCCGCCGCCCGGCTTGAATAACTGGACCGGCAGCGCACGGGTATCGGCGATGAACTTGGCGAAACGAAAATGATCGTCTTCGTCGGGGCCCTCGAACAGCGGGATGATGAGGGAATAAAAGAGTGCCAGCGCGACAAAGGCGACGAGGAGAATCGCCAAACGGGTTGGCAGCCATTCATGGCGCGAGGACATTCAGCGCCCCCAATTCCACTTGGCGATCTTGCAACTCCGCGCCGTTGGCTTGCGCGACGAGTCGTTCGCCGCTCACGGCATTGTACATTCCGGCCACGATGCGGTATCGGCCCGGCGGCAACTCGATAGGCAGCACGTACGCATCGAGCACTTGTTCGCCCGCGTCCCAAATGCGCGTGGGGTAGTTGCCGTTGCCGGGAACGCTGTCTTGCTGTGTGACAACGCGGCCATCTTCGGCGACGATGTGAACGAAAACCTTATAGTCGCCATCCAAACGCGCTTGCGGCTGCCAGTAGAGCCGAAGCGCTAGTGACTGCCCCGGTTTCAGATTCTGCTTGTCGAGGTCATAACCCGCGAGGCGAATCGCCGGCCCGAACGCGACATCTAGCGCGCGCTGGGGGCGCGCGGCTTGCGCGTCCATCGGCACTTTGACCGTGCCTAGTTCGATCATCGCATCTGGCGCAGGACCGGCATCCGTAGCGACCGGCAAGCGCTCCATATCGTCAAAACGATACATGCCCGCGATCAACCGATATGGGCCCGGCGGGACATTAGGCGGCAGCACGAGCTCGCGCTTGTCGGCGACAATCGCATTCGGCGACCACAACATCGTCGGATTGAAACCGTTCGCGGTCAGCTCGTCGTGCTGCGCGATCAGTTTGCCGTTTGTGTCCAACAATTGCACGAACACGGTTAGGTCTTGAAAGATGTCGCGTTCCGCTTTCCAGTACAAAGTCAGCGGCAGGGTCTGTCCGGCGCGAATCGCGGCGGGCGCGTCGTACCCAACCAGGCGAATCCGATCGCCGATGCGTGCGTCCACGCGCCGCGCGATTTGTGGTTCGGTGGGCGCGGGTGCGCTGCCCCGCGTCAACTCGATCGTACTCACGGAAATGAATTGGCGCGGTTCGCCGTATGCGACCTGCAAATCGTATTTGCCCGGCGGCAGTCCCGCGAGCGGCAGATCGTAGTGATCGGGCACGATTTCGTTGGGCAGCCACGCCGCGGGAAAACCGGTGCCATAGCGCGCCAACTGCTCGCGCGCCGCCCACACGCGCCCTGCGCCATCCACTGTCCGCCAGGCAAACGGCTGGTCGGTCAGCGATTGTTTGACCTGCCAGTAGGGTTGAATTTGCAGGAGAGCCGGCCTCTCCGCGATCTGCCATCCCGACGCGCCGTAGCTCGCGTTCTCAATCTGCAATCCGATGAATCGAAGCTCAGGCGAGATGTCCACCTGCGCGGGTTGCAACTGTCGCGCCGGGGCCGCCAACGCGACCGAAGTGGTCAGCGCGAAAATGCCGGCGATCATTCCAAGGGGTATGAGGACCGCGGGCCACTCGCGTTCGCGGCGGCGAATCGAGAACACGATGAGGATGAGAACGATCACAAGACCCGCCGCCGACACAATTCCGCCGGCGCGACGCGGCAGCGTGTCTTGCCAGGACAGGACGACGCGATGATTGCCCGCAGGGATGTTCACCGTGAGCAAGCCGAGCGCGGTAGTTGGAAAAGTCAGAGCAGGAACACCGCCCACATCGGCCTGCCAGCCGGGAAAGTAGAATTGACGCCACGACATGGCCGTCGGACGGTCCGTCACGACGGTGAACGCGCGGCGGGTCGCGCTCGATTCTTCGAGGCGAATCACCGGAGCATCGCCATCCACCTTCGCGGCATCTAGCTTGTTCGCGAGGAACCTGACCGTGAGCGGCAGGTACTCGCTCTGCGAACCAAAACCGAGACCGCGCGTGTTTGTTTCAAAGCGCACCATCTGCGCGACCGTCAAGTCGCTTGCGGGATTCTCCAAGCGCTTTGGCGCAAGGTCCGCCAACCCGTTCCAAATGAGGATCAGCGCGAGCGCCGGCACCATTGCAAATCTCGTCCGCTTTTTCGATGGAATCGCCATCGGCACTGAGCCGATCAGGACCGCAACGCACAAGCCGATCAGGACCGATAGCCGCCACGCGAACTGCACTGTGCTGAGGAACGGCGTCGCAAGCCAAATCTCGCGGGCGCCATCGAGCAGCAATACTGTCGCGATCAACGCCGTCGCGCCAAAAAGAACGACGGCGCCACGCCGCGAAGCAATCGCAAGGACAAGCGCGCCCGCGGCCAGAACTATCGGCAAGAACGAGAGCGGATAGGGTTGATCGCGATATTGATAGGGCAGCGCGAATTGAACGAGATCGGCCGGAGTAAGGAAGCTGCCCGCGAGCAAATTGACGAGCGCTTTTTTGCCCTGGCTTAGGGCGACCAGCGGCAATTCCGCCAACGTCGGCAGCCAATAGATCGCGGCGAGCATCACGCCCAACGATACGGCCGCGGCGACGCGCGCGAACGCGCCACGGCGCGTGCCCGACGGCAAACGAAGGATTTCCCAGATGGCGAATACCAGGAGAAACGGCGAAACCAGGAGCACCGTCAAATTGTGACTGACGATGAGTGCCGCCGCCGATAATGCGGCGAGCAGGAACGAACTCAACGTCCTGTACACGATGGCTCGGCGAAGCGACCAGACTAGCCAGGGCAGAACCGCCGCGCCCAACGCTTCGGCCACTGCGCCGCGCACGAAAAGGTCTAACAAAAAGTAGGGGAAAAAACCGTACGCGGCGGCCGTGAGAAGGCCGGAGAGTATCGAGCCGTATAATTCCCTTCCGAGCGCGTAAGCGCCGGTTACGCCAATCGCCAGGATGAAGACGCAGGTTGCGATGAGCGCGGCCGGAATGGCGAGACCGAGGAGGTGGAGCGCTTCGGCGATGTAATAGGCGAGGGGCGAGTAGAAATTAAAGACCGGGTAGCCGTACCCGTACGCAAAATCCGGTGCCCAACGCGGGTATGGAACGCCTTGCCTTAACACCCGATCAAACTCGAACAGCCGAAAGAGGTGCAGAAACCCATCGTCCAGAAAATAAAAAGGGGCAAATGGCAAAAAAGCGAGCGCGGCAAGAATTGTAAAGATGCCTAGACCGAGAATCGGAGCCCAACGGTGTATGAGATTTTGGGAACCCTTGGACACGCGTACCAACAAACGTCATCCTCTTTGACAAAGTACAGCGCGCATCGGCTGTGCCCGCTCATTGTCTACGCGTTCAGTTCTTTTTGCAAATTTCGTTCGCCCGGCTCGAAAAGCGGCGGCGCCGTGCCCAACAGGCCCAGGCGTTTGCGGAACAGGAAGAACAAGTTGTAGAACCCGTCGCGCCAGATGCGGAGCTTGCTGACGCCGTGCCGCTCTTTGTAATAGATCGGCAATTCCTTGGAACGAATCAGTTTTTTGCGCGACATGGCTTCCAATTTGATCTCTTCCGAGAACGCCATGCCGTCGCTCGTCAAGTTCAAGTGCTCGAGCACCCAATGGCGAAAGACCCACATGCCCGACTGGGAATCGCGCACGCGGAACCAAAAGAGGATCCAGATGAAGAAATTCAGCACATCATTCCCAAAGACGCGCAGCCAGTTGCTCGGCTTGTCCTTGTGCCCCGTGCGGTCGCAGGTGATGAAATCGAATTCTTCGTCAATCATCACGTCGAGGAGGATGGGGATAAAGTTGCGCGGATAGGTGCCGTCGCCGTCCATCGTCACGATGATGTCGCCCGTCGCGCGGCGTAGCCCGGCCTTGTACGCCGCGCCGTACCCTTGCCTTTTCTCGGCCACGACCGTCGCGCCAAACTGGTGCGCGACCATCGCGGTGCAGTCGGTCGAGTTGTTGTCCACGACGATCACTTGGTCCACGCACGACGGCAGATCGCGGAACACTTGTGGCAAGCCGTGCTCTTCGTTGTAACACGGCATGACGAGCGAGATATGGTGATTTTTGTACATGACGCTCCATTACGCAATACGAAATACGAAATCTGTAGTGAGTATTGCGTGTTGCGTATTGCGTAACTAGATTTCGACGCGATAGCTTTCGACCGGGCGCGGCGCGGCTTGCATTACGTCGGGCGAGAGCCGGTGCCGCAGTTGCGCCCACTTGAGCGTCGCCCATTCTTTCAGGATCACGGGATACATGAGCGGATTGAACAGGATATTGACCGTTAGGAAACATTCATAGGTGCAAAAACACTTGGTCTTGCTGATCCACTGGCGCACCTCGTCCGCTTTTTGCGAGCGCCAAATTTTCTTGAAATCGTAATCGTAATCGCGGACGTTGCCGAGCACCTGATCCTCGCCCATCAACTCGCACGCCAGCACGTCGCCGTTCGAAAACATGTTGCCGCCGAGCGAGCCGGCGTAGCACGGGATCACAAAGCGCCGCTCTTTCACCAGCCGCGTGATCAATTTCGGGCGGATGATGCGCTTGGCATTGATGAAATCGCCGAAGGGCAGCTTGTAATAGCCGGAGAGTTCGCGGGACTTGTTGTCGCGCTCCAGCCGATAGTGGAAGTTCAGATAATTGTCAATGTCAAATTGATTCGCGCGGGGGTCAATCGGCGGGGTGAATTTCGCCGCGGGGTCTTTCGGGCCGCCGCGCAAGAGCAGGGTGAAGACGGTATTCACGCCGACGTTGCTCCGCAAGTAATCGTAAATCTCGTCCAGCCGGTCGTGGTTGTACGCGCTGACCGCGATCTGGATGCAGGCCGACATGTTGTGGTAATGCTTTTCGAGCACGCGCAGTTCGCGGTAGGTGCGAATGGCGCGGTCGAACAGACCTTTAAAGCCGCGGAACTTGTCGTGGTCTCCCTCGACGCCGTCAATCGAGATGTCAATGTGCAAATCCATATCGGGGCATGCGTCCAGCATCTCGCGCGTGCCGTCCACGACGCGGCTGGTGAGCGAGCCGTTCGTTGGGATGCCGACGTTCGGCGCGTGGTTGTTCTTGTGGAAAATCTTGACGATCTCAGGCAAATCCTTGCGGAGGAACGGCTCGCCGCCGGTCGGCGTGAAAAAGAGCATATCGTCCATCGAGCGGCTGACCTTTTCGATCTCGTCAATGGTCAGTTCGCCCGTGTGCCGCTCGTGCGAGCCGAGGAGGCAGTGCCCGCAGCGCGCGTTGCAGTTCTTGGTCACGAAGAGCACGAAATAGAGGGGCGACGCGCCGCGTTTGTAGAGGATGCGGGGGGCGAACTTCATATAGTCTAAGAGTGCCACAATGTCTCCTATCGTAAGGAGTAATTAGCGATTGGTAATTACCAATCACTAATTACTAGTATCTTACTCCACGAACAAAATCTATCATCGCGGCCAACATCCCCGCGCCCACCGCGAGCACATCTATCGGCTGGAACAGCGCGGCGCAGAGCGCGAATCGCGGACCACGCTCGCGCGCCAGGTAGGCGAGCCAGGACGCGTTGAGCGCGTAAAACGCGGCGAAGAGTACAACGGACAAGAGCGGAACGAACGGACCGGCAAACACCGCCGCGAAAATGACCGGAACGGCCAGTTGGTAGAATAGGGGGACGCTCGTAAAGAAGGGTTGTCCCCACTTGCGGAGGCGCATGAGCATCAACGCGCGCGCCCGCAAAAAATCGGTGCTGAGAACTTGGGACAGCGTGTAATGCTTGCAGTGTGTGACGGCAACCTGCGGATCAGAAACAAGCATATGGCCCGCGGCCCACGCGCGCTGACCGAATTCCGTATCTTCGGCGATGCTGGCGCCGGAATAGTTTTCGTCAAAACCGCCAAGTTCGAGGAATACTTGACGGCGGATCGCGGCGACGGTCGTATCGAATACGCCGATGCGCTCACGCGGCAAGCGCAAGTACGTAAAGCGCATCCAGAGGTTTTTGTAATGGCTCGCGAAATTGTGGAACGGTATTTCGCGCGCGGGCAGACCGACGACGCCCGCGCTCAGCGGCGCGCTCAAATCCTCGGCGACTTGCGCCAGCGCATCCGGCGCGACGATCACGTCGTCGTCGGTAAAGAAAAGCACATCGCCCGTCGCGGTCTGGGCGCCGCGGTTCCGAGCGCGCGCCGCGCCGATGTTTTCGTCCAGGCGGACGATACAGCATTGAAACTGCTGCGCAATCTCGGCGGAGCCATCGGACGAGCAGTCGTCCACGACGATAAGCTCATGAGGTGGCAGGGATGAAGACCGGAGCGATTGCAGACAAGCCGGGAGCGTGGCTGCGCCGTTATGCGTGGGAATGACGACGGAAATGCGTGGGCGTGGATTCATCAAACGGAGGGGATTATAGCAGAAGGTGAGTGGAAGGTCAAAATAAAGCGTAAAGCGTAAAACGTAGGGGGCGGGCCACGTTTCAGGCCTGTCTTCCCCGACTCTTGGCGGCCTTGATGTACCGAATGCGGGGAGCGGGGCCAACGCCCCCGGGCACCGAGTACGCGAGCACGACGATCCCGCTGGCCGGGAGTGTCTTCTGGTCCGACAACACGAGCTTTGTCGCAGCGCCGGGCGGAAGGAGCGGGACGCCGGCGCCGAGGAGCACAGGAATGACGGCCACCTCCACCGTGTCCACGAGGCCCGCGTCGAGTAGCGAACGAAAGAGGACACCCCCGCCGTAGAGCCAGATGTCTCGACCCGGCTTCGCCTTCAGTGCTGCAACGATTTCCCGCGGATCGTCGTTGAGGATGCGGATGCCGGGGTACGCGGCCGCTGGAAGGGTTCGCGAGAAGACGACGACATCAAGACCCGGCATGGCGCCGTGCCCACCCTGCGCGGTCAGAACCTCATAGGTCTTACGTCCCATTACGGCCGTGTCGAATTCCTTGAACAGCGCGGCGAAGTCAATGGCAGGATCCATCACGATCCAGTCGTATTCGCCGTTTGACCCTGCAATGAAGCCGTCCAGGCTCACGGCCACTTGATAGCGCAGTCGTCTACTCACTGGTCTAGTCCTCGTGTTGTGTTTGGCTGGCTAACGCCCGGCGTCAGTGGCACGCGAGCGGCGAGCGCAGCGAGCCGCGAAGGGTGTCCACTGCACACCGTGTTGGGCGTGTTATTGAACATACAAGAGTGTAACGGAAGTCCATCCAACTAGCTACCTGACAGTTTGAGGTTATGGGTAAGAACGAAGAGGAACAGAGACCGGAAGCGCCTGGGTGAGCACCCGTGGTTCTAAATCACCGTTTGAGCGTGATCGCAAACGCCTCATACAGACAGACGCTACAGTGATTCACTATAGCGATGCTGATAGTGCGCTCGGCCTCACGCTTGTTTGACAGTCAGGTCCTTGTCTTCCATTTCCCAGGCGTGGTCTAGGGTGTGAAAGGCGGTGTGGCGTATCAGGAACCGGAGCGGCCATTTCGCCATCTTGCCAGCCATCTTGCCCTGTGAGTGGTAGTCCCGTATTGCGTGGCAATAGGCGTCGCGATGCGCTTTCAGCCCCTTGCCAGTCAGCATCGCATCGTCGGGCGTGAGTACTCCGATCATCTTCGCCCAATCCTGCTCCGCGTAAAGCGTATGACGGACGATACGGTCTCGATCACGCCCTCCCCCTCGCGGACCCCTCTGCATCTCAGCGGACACCCGCCGGCGCACATCATCGAAAAACGCCCAGCACGCCTGCATCAGCGTCAGCTCACGTTCCAATTCCTCACCCGACATATCCCGCTTGTCGATGCTCGAAAACGCGAACGAGATGCCCCAGAAGTCAGTTGAGCCCGTTCCTGGATACTGTTCGACCACCTTGACGTTCTTGGTGGTGTCAAACTCCGCGTCCATTTCAGCCAGCTTTGCCACCTGTGAATATCGCGGAATATAGGAACGTAGCCGTTTGATTGCGTCCTCACTGGTCTTCGCCCCGCGCTCGAGCCCGGGCCAATCAGGTGCCACCGCCACCACCTTCTTGCCCTTCGGTCCGATTTCCAGCGTCACTCGAGTATGTTTAGCCACGTTTCCTCCGATCACAATGGTTCCTGCCATTATCGCGATTCGCCACATCTCAATCGAAGAGGAAGATCAAGCACCTTGCCGCCACCGCCCAACGGTTTGCGTTACCTGCGGGTGGGCGGGACGAGACAACGCCGCTTTGACGGAACCAACTTCGAGCCAAGAAAAATGCTCAAAAACTCGGCGACTCCCACCAGTCGGATGCACACATTGTTGGGCAACCACGAACCTGCCAGAACGCTGGCTATTAAAAAGGCGCAAAGCCTTACTGACAAACTCGCACCGTGACGACTTTGCGAACGATAAGCATGATGTCATCTCCTTTTATTTGCGCATATTTTTATAGTGCAATTCTACAACGCCTGAGCGAAACGTTTTTGATCCGACGAGTTCCAATGTAAGATTCTTGCCCGATTCGAACAAGCGGGGACCTTTTCCCGCAACGATCGGCTGAATGAGAAAACGATACTCATCGATCAGACCAGACTGAGCGAGTTGCGATGCAATGTTCAACCCGCCGACGGAAATATTTTTGCCCGGCAGTTGTTTCAGTTTCACGATCTCTTCTTGAAGGTTTGAACGCAGAAGCGTTGTGTTGTTCCACTCCACGCTCTTCAATGTTGTGGAAAAGACGATCTTCGGTATCGAATCAAACGTGCGGGCAAATTCGTTGGTCGCTTTTGATTCCGATTGATTCATTGCGACATCGTGCCAGTACGGATACATCAGGTGATAAGTGTTGCGCCCGAAAATTTCAATGTCTGAATCCCGCAGGAGCCCGGTAAAGTACTCGTGCAGTTCGTCGTCGGCGACTACCGATTCATGTCCGCAGCAGCCGTCAACGGTGATATTGATGGCAAAGACAACGTTTCTCATTTTTTGTTTTCTCCTTGTTATGGCATATCCAGAAATTCCTCAATCATCGCAACAGTCATTTCGGGAAGTTTGCTTCCTTAAGTGGTTGCCCAACGCCTCCGGTTCAGCCGATTGCGGCTGGGCAAGGCCAGTTGCATTATACACCAACTTTGCCAGCAAGAAATGATTGAAAAAACGGGCGGTAGCAAGTCGGCTGCAATGAGTTGTTAGGCCGCTTTTTGTTTTATGCCACTTACTCATCATAAACAAACTCTTGTAAAGCATCGCTACTTCACTCCAACAATAATTTTCAACCAGCTGGTTCATTGGGCGATATAATGAAAAACCCCGACGTAGGTCGAGGCTTTTCTTGCTTCTTGGGGCATCTTAAGAGGGATGAGCGGGAATTTATAAGGGTGCAAAGCGCTGGTGCGGATGTCTTGTTCGGATATTTCCGAACCGAACTGACTGGGTTCGGCGGGCGGAATTCCCCCACCCCTTTCCGCCCCCCTCGCCTTGCCTGTCCGACCGAAACTGAAAAAGTGAAGGCGGGAACCGGAGCGGAAAGGAGGATTTCAAGTTTTTCTTTGGCGACAAATGCTTTCTATTTCTCTGCCAGTTCCTTGAGTTTCCGCAAAGCTTCCGGCCACATTTCGTTGAACATTTGGACATGCTCATCTTCTACGTCCGTATCCACGAGCACTTCGGTGGCTCCGTCCTTGTCATTAAACGTGTAATTTTCAAAGGCCGGCGCCCACTTTCTGGCCGCTTCGCTCGTGGTATCCTCAACCCCGTTTTGCACGATACCCAGATGTTCTATGGAAATAAACTCATACGGTTTGTTTTCAGCGATCCGACTGACCATGCCGCCTTCCTCACCCGTGTTTGGGTCAGGGCCAAGAAAAAGTATTTTGGACCCTTTCTCCCAGCTCCCTTTGTAATACGACCCTTCATTAAATGCCTTCGTCCACTCTCGATAGGGCAGATCATCTAGCATCGCATGCCAGACTTTATCTTTTGGCGCATTGATCAGCGTTGAAAAATGTATTTTTTGCATAATAGTCTCCTTACCATTCCTTTCTGTAAGAACATCGAACTGAAAGATGATTGATTATAGAACATATTTTCTATTTTGTCAAGACGAGAAAACCACTTTTTTCGAACTTGGCGAAGCGCCCAACGGCTGGCGTTACCCGCTGGTGGGTGGGGCGAGACAACGCTATTTTGACGGAAACAACTCCAAGCCACGCAAACTGCCTGAAAACGCGCAGACTCCCACCAGTCGGGTGCACGCTGTGTTGGGCGCACTCACTGAACGCCAACGGATTTGACGAATAACGAACACCAAAGCCAACTTAACAAGATTCTATTCATAACGAAAACTTTGGCAATGACCAAAAAGATCATGACGGACCAAGACGCTTGCTAAACAGAATCACCGACTGCGTAAACAACCAACCTCGCAGAGGGACGAAACTTTACCAAAAAAGCTGAATGAAACCTAACGAAACATTTGCCAATGAAAGTTAACGTGACTTGGCAACCTCTTCTCACCAAAACCCGACATTGCCGACCAAACCAATTGAAACTTTTAAAAACCTTGACTAATCAAAACCCTTGATAGCAAAAGGGAAGATAACTGGCTTGTAAGATTCCTGAACGTTACAGAACGAAGCATTTGTGGTGCATGGAAGCTTGCCTATCGCAATTCAACACAGTTTGCGCCACAATTGCGGACGACCAAGAGACAACAACGTGGAACCCTGAAGCACACGCTGCACCCAGCAATGAATAGATGAATGCTCAGGTACTCGCATGGGTGCATGGTGTGCGGTTATTCAAAAGCGAGTCTCGCGCTCTTAACACCTACCAGTGCGCCCAACGGTCTGCGTTTCAGCCGCTTTCGATTATCGGAACAGCGCGACTAAAAAGCGGTGAAAGAAAGTCGGCTGCAAACGCTTGTTAGGCGGCGGCCTTGTAGGACAAGGCGTACACACACCGAGACTCATCCCCTTCGCACCCACACGGACACGAATGCTCGTCATCGTCTTCGTTCCATCCGCATGAAGGACAATACCACATGCCGGTTTCTTCTTGCTGCCTGAGTCCAAAGTCACACACAGGACATCCCATCGGATCACTCATGTTTAACCTCCACGAAGCCGCCTAACGGTTTGCGTTACCTGCGTGTGGGCGGGCGTGGACAATGTTTGGGAGCAGAAAAAACTCAAAGCCAGAAAAATGATTGTAAACTGCGCAGACTCCCACACGTCAGGTGCACGCTTTGTTAGCCCGCACCCTATTGTTCTTGTATCTTTTCCATTGTCACACGCAAGAAGCACCGTTCTTCTGCGTTTGCGTGTTTGGATTCACTCAGCCTGCGCCTGCCGCAGGGGATGCCAATCGCGGCAGACAATCCAGTGAGGAGAAATGCCACGTCATAAGGAATCCACGTAAAAAGTTCCAACAGGGCGACCGTCAACACCAGGATACTGGCGCGCGCTGGCTCACGCGAGAAATAAAGCATCAATGCACCGAGTACCAACCAAGCCAGCGTTGCGGGAAGGTTCGCAACATTCAACGCAGTGACTGTAACTTGATCAGCAGAATAAGACTGAGGAAGCACCGTAGCCGCCCCAAACTCAGGACTGAAAACCGCTACGACCACATTCATCACCCCTAAAAGCAGATAAAACGCGCCAACGAGGCGTAACCACCATTGCATCTTTTTCATGATTGCATTCTCCTTTAGAAGTTCGTTTACTCGCAGGAGGTCGCGTTGCGAGCCACGCGTTTCGGATGGGAAATCATTGCATCCAAGTTCCTAACAATTGAAGAGCGGGCTAACGGCTTGCGTTAGGCGCTCGGCGGATTGCGCCAGCCACCCATGAATTCGGGAGGCGTAGCCGAGTCGCCTGCACGCTGTGTTGGGCGGCGTATAAGTGAACCCACAACCTGAAAACCCGTGCTTGACCCGCCGCCATTGCGATCTGGCACGCTGACTTGCTCTGAACTTTACCGAGATGCGCTCTGCCGGTCAATCTCAACCGTGTCATCCCTATATCGAACTCTCACAACGGTCGCAGCCGGATAACGGGAATCTTTCTGGCGGTCGAATCCTGATAGGCATCCACCAATCCATAAGGGAACTGACTTAACAACGCGATGCGCGCATCTTCATCCTGGACTTCCTCGGCCATGTATTCTCGTCGCCACCAGAATATTTCGACGTTGACCTTCGGATTGCTTTTCAGGTTCAAGTACCACATGGGGTGTTTATCGTGGCCTGCCTGATGGGCGGAGATGATAAAGTCCTGGCCTTGCCGGAAATAAAGGGCGGGCCACATGCGGGGCTTGCCGGTCTTCCGTCCCGTCGTGGTGAGGAGAAGGAACTTTATGCCAATGGCATAGTAAGGCAGAAGCAATGGCCACCCGCCATAATGGATGACTGGAACAGCCACTTTCTGAAGTCCTTTTTGTAGGATCGCCCAACGCAAAACGCGAACAATGAGGTTGTTTTTAGATAGTTTCATGACTTTTTCCTATGCCTGGTTAAGGTTTGGCCGACGGGGGAAACGCATCGCATTTTGCTATCCGCGCGACGATTTTGCCCATTTTCTTCAGCGTCCATTTGGATATGTTCTTCACCATTTTCACTATCTCTTCCACGTTTCTTGCAGGCTAGACACGATTTCTAGAGTGTGCCGCCCAACTATGTATTAGACGGCAACTTGCTGTATAATATCCTTGTCAAGGATATTATACAGCAAGCAACATTGAATTGTCGCACCTACAATACATCAGGTTTTTGTTTTTTGCAATAACTTTATGGAAACAAATGCTATGGAAAACCAGCCCACCGCCACCGCTCCTAAACCTCCAAAACTCCTCGACCAGGTTAGCGACGCCATCAAGGCATTGCATTACTCGTCCCGCACCGGCGAGACCTATGCCTACTGGATCAAGCAATTCATCTTTTTCCACAAAAAGCGTCATCCCAGCGAAATGCGGGAACCTGAAATCACGGCTTTTCTGGTTCATTTAGCACAAGACAAAAATTTCTCGTCGTCCACTCAGACCCAAGCCCTAAGCTCCTTGCTCTTCCTTTATCGGCATGTTCTCAAAATCAAATTAGCGGAAATCGAAATCCCTCGCGCAAAAAAGGTGGAACGCGTTCCGGTCGTTCTTAGCCGCGCGCAAGTTCAAAAAGTTCTCGCTCAAATGACGGGAGTTACCAAACTGATGACCCAATTGCTCTACGGTGGAGGATTGCGTCTTAACGAATGTCTCCAATTGCGCGTTAAAGGCATCGATTTTGATTATCGCCAGCTAGTCATTCGCGATCCCAAAGGTGGGCGGGATCGCTTTACCATTCTGCCAGTCACCGTGATTGAACCGCTCAAGGAGCACCTGGCTTGGGTCAAACGCCAGCATCAGCAAGACCTGGCCAGAGGCTATGGCGCAGTGCATCTGCCCTTTGCGCTGGCTGAAAAATACCCGAATGCCCCGTGTGAGTGGGCATGGCAATACGTTTTTCCGTCTGCGCGGCTGGCGTTTGATCCCCAAACTAAAACAGCGCGCCGCTGGTATACTAGTGAAACCACCTTGCAAAGGGCCATCAAGTCTGCCGCTAACAAAGCCGGCATCGACAAAGTGATTGGTCCTCACACTTTTCGTCACTGCTTCGCCACTCATCTGCTTGAATCTGGTTATGACATTCGAACCGTGCAAGAGTTATTGGGTCACAAAGATGTCAAGACGACGATGATCTACACGCACGTCTTGAATCGTGGCGGGCTTGCCGTTCGCAGTCCACTCGATTGAGCCAGTGTCCACAGTGGCAACGCCATCAACAGAAACACCCCCGCTCTTCGATCGAGCGAGGGTGTTTTCATCCGAACAAAATCACCTATTGGGCAGACGCCCGCTGCACCTTCACCGCATACAACACAATCGAACCCGCCACCGCGACGTTGAGCGATTCGATTTTGCCCCACATGGGGAGCCGGACGAGGAAATCACATTTTTCGGCGACCAGCCGGCCCAAACCCGACCCTTCGCTGCCCAACACCAAGGTCAGCGCGATAGTGAAATCCGCGCGCGAAAAATCTTGGGCTTCCGGGGTATTCTCCACGCCGATGACCCAAACATTCGCGCGCTTGAGTTGTTCGATGGTGCGCGCAAGGTTAGTCACCCGCGCAATCTTTAAATGCTCGACCGCGCCTGCCGACGCCTTGACCACCGCGGGCGTCACTCCGACCGCGCGCCGTTCGGCGAGGATGACGCCGTGCACGCCGACCGCCTCGGCAGTGCGGAGCAACGTGCCGAGGTTCTGCGGATCCTGGACCGAATCGAGAATCAAGAGAAATGCTGGCTCGCCGCGCTCTTGCGCGACGGCCAGCAAGTTATCTACCTCGGCATACTCAAATTCCTCGATTTCGGCGAGAATGCCCTGATGGTGCCGGGTGAGGCGGTCCAGTTCGTCGCGCGGCACCTCGCGCACGCGCACGCCCGCATCATGCGCGAGCGTCATCACTTCGCTGAGCGCGCCGCGCGCATGAACGCCGCGCGCGATGAGGATTTGCTCGATCCGTCTTTTCGCTCGCAGCGCTTCCAGCACCGCGTGACGGCCATAGAGATAGTCCGGCATCTAGCCCGCCTTCCACGTCGTTCCCTGCGGACCATCCTCCAGCGTAATGCCCAATCCCGCCAAATCCTGCCGAATCTTGTCCGCGAGCGCGAACTGCTTGGCCACGCGCAGTTCCTTTCGCACCGCAATCAGCAATTCGACGAACGGCGCGGCGGCCATCGCGCCCGATTCGGGTTCTTTCAAGGTGAGGCCTAACACGCCGGCCAGTTCGCGCAAGGTGGCCTGCGCGGGCGCAAGGATTTCTGCGGCTGCGCCCTCGCCGCGCGCCCGGTTGATCTCGCGCGCCAGTTCGTGCAGCGCGGCGACGGCTTGCGGCGTCCCGAAATCGTCGTCCATCGCCGCAACGAACTTCTCCCGCGTCTCGTTAGCGAACTCCGACAGCTTGCTTTCCCCTCCCCTGTCTGCGAGCTTGCTCTCCCCCCCTCCCCTGTCTGCCGGTTTTGCAGACGGGGGAGGGTTAGGGGTGGGGGTGGTGGGGGCCACCGCCGCGCGCAGCCGTTCCAAACCGCGCGCCGTCGCGTTCACGTCCGCGTCGGTCCACGCGAGCGGCGTGCGATAATGCGTCGAGAGGAGATACAGGCGGATTGCGTCCGGTTCGTGCTGCGCGAGCGCGTCACGAATCCAAAGCGTGTTGCCGATGTGCCGGTGCATCTCTTCGTCGGGCGGCGTCGTCGCAAGGCGCAAGAGCGCGTTGTGCATCCAATATTTGGCGAACGGCTTTTTGCCCGTGAACGATTCGGACTGGGCGATCTCATTCTCGTGGTGCGGAAAGATGACGTCGTGCCCGCCGCCGTGCAAATCAATCTGCTCGCCATTCTCGACCAGGTTCATCGCCGAGCATTCGATGTGCCAGCCGGGGCGACCGGGGCCCCACGGGCTGTCCCAACTTGGCTCGCCGGGCTTGGACGACTTCCAGAGCGCAAAGTCCATCGGGTCTACTTTGCGCTCGTCCACTTGAATGCGCGCGCCGGCTTCCATGTCGTCGAGCGAACGGTGAGAGAGCTTGCCATAGTCCGGGTCCTTGCGGACGCGGAAATACACGTCGCCGTCCACCGTGTAGGCATAACCCTTGGCGATCAGCCCTTGCGTGATTTCGATAATGGTGGGGATCACGCCGGTCGCGCGGGGATACGCGTCCGCGCGCAGGACGTTGAGCGCATCCATCTCTTGGAGAAAACGCTGGATGTAGGTTTCGGCCAGCGCGTGGATCGTCGTGTTCCCCTTCTGCGCGGTCGCGATGATGCGGTCCTCGATGTCGGTAAAGTTCTGCACGTGGCGAACGGTATAGCCGCGAAAGCGCATATAGCGCTTGACCGTATCGAACAGGATGTACGAGAACGCGTGCCCCACGTGCGAGGGGCCATAAAGGTTCGGGCCGCAGACGTACATCGTCACGCGGCCCGGAGTTCTCGGAATGAAATCTTCTTTTTGACGCGTGAGCGTGCTATAGAGCTTGAGTGGCATTCTCTTTCTCCGGGGCCTTGGAATTGAACGCGGCGACGGGGACATTGGCGAACGTCAATGTCCCCGGGAGACAGAAGCAAGAGAAAAACCCCAAATGTGATCTCACTGTCTTCGTTCGTCCGCGGGCGCGGCGAATATCATGCGCCCTTGATTCGTTTGCAACATGCGCGTTACGATCACGTCGGTCGAGTTGCCAAGGTACTTTTTGCCGTTTTCGACGACGACCATCGTGCCATCGTCGAGATACGCGATCCCTTGCCCCAACTCTTTGCCTTCTTGAACGACGCGCACGCGCATCCCCTCGCCCGGCAGCACGACCGCGCGCACCGCGTTCGCCAATTCGTTCACGTTGAGCACACGCACGCCTTGTAATTCCGCGACGCGGTTCAAGTTATAGTCGTTCGTCACGATCGGGCAGTGCAAGTTCTTGGCGAGGCGCACGAGCTTGTCGTCCACCTCGTGAACCTCTTCGATGTCGAGGTCGGTGATTCGAATGGGCACGATGGACTCTTTTTGCAGCTTGTTCAACATGTCCAGCCCGCGCCGCCCGCGGTTGCGCCGCAGCGAATCCGCCGAATCGGCAATGTGCTGCAATTCGGCGAGCACAAAGCGCGGAATCGTCATTGTGCCGTCAATAAACCCCGTGCGCGAGATGTCGGCGATCCGCCCGTCAATGATCACGCTCGTATCGAGCAGCACGGACTTGTCGCCCGACGACTTGGCGAACCCATCGCGGCCCAGGCGCCCGCCGAGGATCGCAAAGAAATCGCGCTCGCGCATGACCATGACCCACGCGCCCAAATAGCCGAATAGGATCAAGGAAAGGAATGGGAGCACCGATTTCCAGGGGTCGGGCAAAAGCGAGAGCGGGAACGCCGTCAACGTGGCGATGATCAGACCGACGATCAGGCCGATGGTCGCGGCGAGGAGCTGCTGCGCCGGGATTTGGCGAATCGTCCGCCGCGCCCAGATATAGGGCCGAATCGTCAGCCACGGGGTCACCAATAGTCCGAGGGCGGCGCCGGCCAGCGCGAGCACGACGATAAACCGGATCGTGTCCGAGCCGGTGCCAAGCGCCTCGCCGATTTTTAGGCCGAGAAATGCAAAACCGAACATGCCGAGCAGTCGGAGGAGAAACTCGACGGTCATCGCGACCTCCTCCTGGCGGCCAACCGAAAATAATAAGTGTACCGCCGGTGGTACACTCAACAAGAAAGGAACAAGGGAAAAATTGCAAGATCACGCGACGCGTTGTCGCAATAAACGAACTAGAGTTGGGTGTTCTCCGGCCTGGATGTCAGCTCATGTATGCGGTTGGAGACCAGGGAAAATGAATCATCCGGGATAATCGGGATAACAATAGATAATTCCGGTTTAGATGGCGCTATCTTAGCACAGGAGATTGGAAATGTCACCGCCAAATCGAGTCGTCAGTAGCCAGATGTCCGGCTCCTGACGACTGGCTACTGCTTCACCAGCGCCAGTTGCATTGCCTCGGCCAGCGTGCGCGCGCCGAGCAGCGTGATGCCTTCCGGCTTGTCCTTCATACTCACCAGCGTGTGCGGCACGAGCGCGCGCTTGAACCCCAATCGCGCCGCCTCGTTCAGCCGCCGCGCCGCGTGGCTCACTGTCCGCAGTTCCCCGCTCAACCCCACTTCGCCGATCGCGACCATGTCTTCCGCAACCGGACGGTCCTGAAAGGACGATGCGATGGCGAGCGCGACCGTGAGGTCGGCCGCCGGCTCCGTGATTTTCAAGCCGCCGATGACGTTGACGAAAACATCCTGATTGAACAGCTTCAAGCCAACCCGCTGCGAGAGCACCGCCGTCAACAGGAGCAAGCGGCCCATATCGAAACCATTCGGCGTGCGCCGCGGCAGAGCGAACGCTGTCGCGCTGGTCAATGCCTGAATCTCGACGAGGAGCGGCCGCGTCCCTTCCATCGTCACCGCAATCGTGCTGCCCGCCACATGCGCCGCGCGCTCGGCGAGAAAGACACGCGAGGGATTCTCCACCTCGACCATGCCGTCCTGTGTCATCTCGAATACGCCGACCTCGCTCGTCGCGCCAAAGCGATTCTTGACCGAACGCAACAGGCGATACGAATGAAAGCGCTCGCCTTCGAGATAGAGCACCGTATCTACGATGTGCTCCAACACGCGCGGCCCCGCGATCGCGCCGGCTTTCGTCACGTGCCCCACGACGAAAATCGCGATGTTCGTCGCTTTGGCGATTTGCATCAGCCGCGCCGCGGACTCGCGCACTTGCGAAACGCTTCCGGCCGCGCTCGTCAGCTCTTCGATGTAAACCGTCTGGATCGAATCCACGATGACGAGTTTGGGCTGGAGGCGCTGGATGTTGCCGATAATCTCGTCGAGATTCGTTTCGGTCAGCAAATAGAGCGATTCCGGTTTCAGCCCCAGACGTTCCGCCCGCATCTTGGTCTGCTGCACCGACTCTTCGCCGGAGACGTACAGCACCGTGCCGATGGACTGCGCCATCATAGCGGCCATTTCAAGCAGTAGGGTCGACTTGCCAATGCCAGGGTCTCCAGCAATCAGCACCAGCGAACCCGGAACGACGCCGCCGCCGAGCACGCGCGCGAGTTCTGGCATCGGTACTTGGAGTCGTTGGAATCCCTCGGTGACGACATCGGTGATCTTTTGCGGCGCGCTCCGCGGCGCAAGCGCGGCCAGCGACGACATGGACGATTCGCGCTGCTCGAGCGTCTCAACCATGCTGTTCCACTCGCCGCATTCGGGACAGCGACCGTACGCTTTGGCGGACACAAAGCCGCACTGCTGGCAAGTCCATTTGCTGTGAGTTTTGGTTTTCGGCATTTGGCGCTCCACCACACGAATTGGGGAAACACGAATCCCGCGAACATCCGTTCGGCGCATATTATACCACAGATTGACAAGACCCGAAGGGTTTCTTCGTCTCCGCAGGAGACGCCTAACCCTTCGGGTCTACCCGCATAATCTCTTGCTCCACGAAATCCTTCCCGTCGAAGCTCAGCCGCACGCCTTCGCACAAATCGCAGAAATTGCCCCACGCCGCGTGATCCGCGTTAGGCAAACACCCGATCGCGCCGATCTCGACGATGCCGCCGTGCGTGACGACCAACGCCTGTTCGCCGTCGCGCAACTCGCGCGCGAGGGAGCGCCACACCTCAGCTTGGGCGCGCGCAAAACGCGCGGTCGCGCCGCCTTGCCGGATCACCCGCGCGTACTCGGCGAAACTGGCCGGCCACGTGATCTCCGCATCCACATCCTCGCCCATCTTACTGAGCCGCTCGTCCTGCTCGTCCACGGCAAAGCCCATCGCAATCGCCGTCTCAAATGCGCGCGGCGCCTTGCTCGTCACCACCCGCGCGAACGGCCCCATGCGATTGCCCACGCGCCGCGCCAGTTCCACGCCCGCTTGCGTCACATGCTCGCCCGGCCTTTGCCGCAGCGTATGCCGCCGCACTTCGACATATCTCATCTGAGACTCCTTGCAGAACAAAGGACACGGCGTCTCCACCGTGTCCTTGTCTTAATCCGTTTATCCGCTTATCCGTTTCGCCGAAGGCAATCTGCTACCTACGCGGGGGTCAACACCGGTTCCGGCTCCATGATACCGCCGTCGCCGTCGTCGCCCTTGGGCGTTTCCTTGACTTGCAGCTTGACCTCGCCTTCGATCACGTCGGCGATGATCGTGTTGCCCGGCTTGAACTCGCCCGACAGGACGCCTTCTGAGATCGGGTCTTCGATCAGCCGCTGGATCACGCGCTTGAGCGGTCGCGCGCCCAGATGCTTGTCGTAGCCCTCCGCGCCCAACTTGTCGTGCGCCGCCGGGGTCACTTCGAGGATGAGTTTGTGCTCGTCTAAACGCGGCTTGAGGAGTCTGAGTTGAACATCCACGATCTGGTTGATGTCTTCTTGTGTGAGCGCGCGGAACACGACCACGTTATCCAGACGATTGAGGAACTCGGGGCGGAAGAGCCGCTTGAGCTCTTCCATCAGCTTCTTCCGCATGTTGGAATACGCGTCTTCTTCGGTCTTGATCGAGTCGCGCTTGCCGCCAAAGCCGAGCACCGAATCTTTCTGGATCAGCTCCGCGCCGATATTCGACGTCAGGATCATGACCGTGTTGCGGAAATCCACCTTGCGCCCCTTGGCATCGGCGAGGTGGCCGTCTTCGAGGATTTGCAGGAGCATGTTGAACGCTTCGGGATGCGCCTTTTCGATTTCGTCGAGCAGCACCACCGAATACGGCCGGCGGCGAATCGTCTCGGTCAGTTGCCCGCCTTCTTCGTAGCCGATATAGCCCGGAGGCGCGCCGACTAGACGCGAGACGTTGTGCCGTTCCATAAACTCTGACATGTCGAGTTGCAGCAGCGCTTTTTCGTCGCCGAACATGAACTCGGCGAGCGCCTTGGCCAGTTCGCTCTTTCCGACGCCTCCATCTTCAAGAGCCGCTCGCTCTCTTCGCCCGCGATGCGCGTGACCGGCACGCCGGTCCACATCGCGACCACTTCGGCGACATCCTCGCTGGTCACTTGCGGCGAATTGACGCCCGCCGATTCCAGCCAGTGCAATTTCAAATCGTCGAGCTTTTCCTTGAGGTTGGTTTCTTTGTGCAGCAAATCCGCGGCGAGGTCGAATTGCTCCTGCTCGACCGCCGTCTGCTTTTCGCGCTGGATCTCTTTCATTTCCGCGTCGGTGGCTTCGTATTCCGGCGACTTGGTCACCTTGTACATCCGCACGCGGGACGACGCTTCGTCTATCAGGTCAATCGCCTTATCCGGCAAGAAGCGATCGGTGACATAGCGCGCCGCCAAGTTCGCGGCCGACGTGATCGCCTCGTCTGTGATGTGGAGCGAGTGGTGCGCTTCGTAGCGCTCCTTGATGCCGTGCAGAATCTGAATTGTCTCGTCCACGGTCGGCTCTTCCACGCGCACGGGTTGGAAGCGTCGTTCGAGCGCCGCGTCGCTTTCGATGTGCTTGCGATATTCTTCCATCGTCGTCGCGCCGACCACTTGAAGTTCGCCGCGCGACAGCGCGGGTTTCAGGATATTGGCGGCGTCTACTGCGCTGCCCGCCGCGCCCGCGCCGACGACCATGTGCATTTCGTCAATGAATAGAATGGATTTGCTGCCCTTTAACTCGTCAATCACGCGCTTCATGCGCTCTTCAAACTGGCCGCGATAGATGGTGCCCGCGACCAGCGAGCCAACGTCGAGTTGGATCACGCGCTTGTTCAGCAGCGGGCCCGGCACGTTGCCGGTGATGATCTGCTGCGCCAGCCCCTCGATGATAGCCGTCTTGCCCACGCCCGGCTCGCCGACCAGCGCGGGATTATTCTTGGTGCGGCGCGAGAGAATTTGGATCACGCGCTCGATTTCTTTTCGGCGTCCGACGACTGGATCGAGCTTGCCTTCTTCGGCCAGCGCGGTCAGGTCGGTCGCCAATTGATCGAGCAGCGGAGTTTTCGATTCGCCGCGCTTGCGTTCGGCCATTTGGGTGGGCGTAGATTCCATCACGGCTTTCGCCAGCTGCGAACGCACCTTGTCCGGGTTAACGTTCAGACTCTTGAGAACGTTAACCGCAATTCCATCTCCTTCGCGAACTAGTCCTAAAAGCAAGTGCTCGGTCCCGATGTAGTGATGGCCCATGCGCCGAGCTTCGTCCACGGCCAGCTCGATCACCCGCTTGGTCCGCGGCGTCAGATTGAGCCGCGTTCCGGGCGAGGCCTGGCCGCGTCCGACAATATCTTCGACCACCTGCCGCACGCGCGCCTGTTCGACTCCCAGGTCGCGCAAGACCTTGGCGGCAAGCCCTTCTTCCTCCCGAATCAACCCAAGCAAAAGATGCTCAGTGCCAATATAGTTATGATTGAGACGGGTGGCTTCTTCCTGCGCGTAAGTGAGAACACGCCTTGCCCGCTTGGTAAACTTGTCTAACTTGTCCGACATCACGTTGCACCTCATCTTTGCAAGCCGTAGAAATTCTCGCGCGAGAGCGCGGCATGCTCCACTCTCACCGGTCAAACCGTCGCGTCGCCGGTCTTGACGCTAGTGTAACACGCGCCGGGCGACGTGGCTATAGCAAAAGCGTCCCAGTACGAACAGGGACGCCGATGTCTGCAATGTTGTGCTACGAAGTGGGTTCCGATTCGTTCCCGGAGTCTGGCCAATCTTCCGATGAGTCCAGGTCTGTGCTATAGACCGTGAAATCTTCGTCCGCGACCCGTTTGAGGGAAAGTCCCAAACGGCGTCGCGGCGCATCTATCCGAATGACCCGCAACGTAAGGGTTTCCCCTTCTTTGACTACTTCTTTCGGATGCTGAATCCGCTTGTCCGATAGTTCGGAGATGTGAATCAGCCCCTCTATATTATCTTCCAAACGGGCAAAAGCTCCAAATGAAGCCAATTTCGTAATCGTGCCAGTTACGAGCTGTCCGACTTGATAGCGATCTTCAACGGTCGTCCAAGGTTCAGCTTGCAAGCGCTTGAGACTGAGCGCGATGCGCTGCCGCTCGCGTTCGACGCTGAGGACTTTGACGTCCACTTTGTCGCCCACCTTGAGCAAATCGCGCGGATGATTAATCTTGGCCCACGAAAGCTCTGAAAGATGAATCAAGCCGTCCACACCGCCCAGCGCGACGAACGCGCCGAAATCGGTCACACTGGTCACCACGCCGGAGCGCACGTCGCCTTCTTTGAGTTCGGTCATCAGGCGCTCTTTTTGCTCTTTGCGCCAATCGCGCATGGCGGCTCGCTCCGAAAGGATCAGGCGGTTGCGCTCGCGGTCGAGTTCAATGATTTTGAGTCTAAGTTTTTTGCCAACCAACGCGCTCAGATCGGTGTCGCTGGCTTCCGCATCGCCGGGCGAATCGCTTTTCCGGCGCGGGATGCTCTCCAACTGTGTGGCGGGCACAAACCCGCGCACCTTGCCGACCCGGACGATCAAGCCGCCCTTGTTGAATCCCGCGACCTGGGCTTCGAACACGGCTTCGGACTTTAATAATTCCTCCGCCTCGCGCCAATCGCGCTCCATCTGCGCCCGCGCCAAGGACAAAACCACGTTGCCTTCGCGATCTTCGGATTTGAGCACGAACGCCAGAACCCGATCGCCGATTTGGATCTTTTTCAAGGCCTCGGCGCTCATCGCCTCGAGTTCTTTTTGCGCCACGACGCCTTCCGACTTGGCGCCAATATCAATCAAAATCTCCCGTGGCTCAACTCGAACGACCGTGCCCGATACGATGTCGCCGTACTTGACGCGCTTGTACCCATAGTCGGCGTCCGAATAGTCGCTCATCTTGTCGCCGTTTGCCCTTGCCGTCTGTAGTGGCTTTACTTGAGCATGAGCCTCCTGGGGACCTGTGGGTCCACCTGCAGAAACCATTGCCTCCCCCCTTTGCGCGCAGATTATATTTCGTGCTGCAATGCGACCGCTCCGTCCCATTGACCATCACTATGACACGCGCATCAATTCAACGGTATTATAGTCGTTTTCAACTCAATTGGCAACCCCCGGTTGGAAGTGCGAAGTGAGAAGTGTCTAAAGTTCGGAGTAGTTCACTTTAGACACTTGCATCTTGAGACACTTTCGACTTGTTCCGCACGTGCAGTTCGTACACATTCGTGTCCTGCGCGCCGAAACGATATTTGTATTCTTCGTCCCCGCGTAGAAAATCGTAGACGCGCCGCCCTTCGGCGATCGCGTGCCGGATCGAAAGCGCGAACAGCGCCATGCCGACGCCGAGGTGACCGTACTTTTGCGGCTCGTACCCGGAGTTGTAGACGAGCACCTGGGCCCCATAGACAAAAGTAAACGCGGCGGCCGCGCGCTCGCCGCCGATCTCTATGAATTCCAGGCGCAGCCAATCGTGCGCCGCGCCGATTTGCGCGAGCTCGAGAAAAAAACGCTGCATCGGCGCATCCATGAAGAGCTGCTTGTCCGGGTGACTCTTCTGGTGCAGCCGGATAAAATCGGCGACCGCCGCGCCGAGGTCGTCGCCCGCGCCCGCGACATACCACCGCCCGTCTTGCTCATCCAGTCGCCGCAGTTTGCGGCGAATTTCGTGGCGCTGCTTTTTGTCGAGCGCCGCCAAATACTCGTCCCACGTCGGCGGCAACGCGATCAGCGGCGAAACGTCGTGCAGCCGCTGCTCGACCTGATAGCCGCAGCGTTCGGCCATCGCGCGGAACTGCGTGTGGGTGGGCGAGCCAGACGGCAACGCGCACATCTGGAGGTGATCCCATGCGGGAAAATCGGGACGGGCCAGCGCATTGAGAATGGCGGCATAAACGCTTGGCTCAAACCCACGCGCGACCAGGGCGTCCAAATAATCCGAAACGTCAAGTCCTCCTATGAGGGATAACGTATTGGGCGCCGCAGTATCACTCGGTCCGCTATCGGGCGGGGGATCGGCAAAGAGCGGCAAAAGGCCGACGAGTCTCCCCGCGTCGTCTCGTACTGTAATAATACGTAAGGCGCCGCGGCCGAGATTGCGCCACCAAGTCGTCTGCCACTCCCACGTCAAAAACAGCGTATCGCTGACGCTCCGGCGCAGCAGATCGTTCCATTCCGGCTTGAGCCGATCAAAAACCCCTTCATCCGTGAACCATTCGACGCGCATGGAAACCTCATTGCGTAAAACGTGATGCGTAAAACGTAATCGGCGCTCCCGATTCCGGGTTTTACGTTTTACGTTTCACGCTTTGTTCTATTATACGTGCTCGCCCCGGCTTTGACAACCAGGATTTCATTTTGCATTGTTTTTCAATTACGGTATAATACGCCTAGCGGCGAGTCAACCAGTCAACCCGTCAATTAGGATTTGGTACCCAGTTGACTGATTGACTAATTGACCGATTGACTAATTGACTAATTGACTACCCCAGCGTGGAGGATCGCTTTGGCAATTCGACGAATCGCTCTTCTTATTGCTCTCGTCGCAATCCTCGTCAGTGCCGTCTCGGCCCAGGCGGGTGGGGACGTTACGTGGACTTTAACCGGCGGTCCCACCGGCGGATTCGTCAACGCCCTCGTTTCCGCCCCGGACGCGCGGGGCGTGTTGTTTGCCGGCACCAACGCCGGCGTATTCCTCACCCGCGATGCCGGCGCCCACTGGCAGCTTGTCTCGAACGGCTTGCCCGATGACCGCGTCATTTCCGCGCTGGCCGCCACTGCGGATGCCAGCGTGGTCTTTGCGGGCACGCATTCCGGCGTCTATCGCACGCGCGATTCCGGCGCGCATTGGACGCTGGCCGACCCGCGTCTGGCCAATCAACTGATCCTCGCGCTGCTGATTGACTCACAAACCCCCTCGATAATCTACGCCGGGACCACCACGACGGTTTTCAAGAGCGAAAACGGCGGCGACAGTTGGACCGACATCGGGCAGGACCTGCGCGGAGTCCAAGTGTGGTCGCTGGCGTTGACCGACGACGGGAGCGCGTTGTACGCGGCTACCGATACGGGCGTCTATGCGTCGCCGGACCGCGGCGCGCATTGGGCGCGCGCGTCGGAGGGATTGCCCGAAGGCGCACGCAGCCAGGCCCTGGCGATCAACGCCCGCGGCTTTTTCGTCGGCACAACGCAGGGCTTGTTCCGCAGCACGGATGGTGTGCTGTGGAACGCGGCGAGCGGCGTCGTCAGCGGCATGCTCGTCCGCCCCATCCTCGCCGATCCGAATCAGCCGGACCGCCTCTTTGCGATGACCGCGCAGGGATTAGCCAAATCGTCCGACGCGGGCGCGACCTGGACGCTCATTACGAACGGGCCCGGCGACGCGCAAATCCTTTCGATCGCGTTCGGCGACGGGAATAGCGTGTTCGTCGGCACGGCGCGCGGCGTCTTGAAATCGGACGATGGCGCGACCTGGCAACTGCTCAACACCGGTCTCACCAGCTCCAGCATCTTTTCTCTGATCCTCTCGCCCACGACACCCGATACGCTCCTCGCCGCCACGCGCTTTGGACTGGAAGTGAGCCGAGATCACGGCGTGACATGGAGACAAGCCCAAGGCCTGACGGATCCCTATATCTTGTCGCTCGCCGTGGACCCCCGCGCGCCGCAAATACTTTATGCGGGCACGTGGGGCAGCTCGCTCTTCATCTCCCAGGACAGCGGCGCGACCTTTACCCGCCTCACCGCGAATTTAGCCAACAACGCGCCGATTGGCAGTCTCGCTATTCTGCACCCCACCGCGAACGCGACGACGATTGTCGCGGGCACATTGGGCAGCAGCGTGTATCGCAGCAGCAACAATGGGCAGACCTGGACCGCGCAAGCCGCGGGACTGGGCAGCGTCGCGCGGGTCACCGCCCTCGCCTTTGCTCCGCCGAGTACGCTGTATGCGGGCACGGACCGCGGCGTGTTTCGCGTGGATCCGTCGAACGTGAACGCGCAATGGACGCCCGTTTCGTCCGATCTGCCCGCGGACGAGGTCCGGGCCATCGCCGTAGATCCCCAACAACCCAAAACGCTCTTCCTCGCGTACACGTCCAGCGGCCTGTATCGCAGCGATGACAATGGCACGAACTGGGCCTCGGTCGGGCGCGGCGCGTTTCCGACGCGCGTGCGGTTCCAATCCTTCGCCCGCAACCCGGGCCACCGCGAAGTGATGTACGTCGGCACGGACCGCGGCATCTTTCGTTCGGACGACGACGGCAAGACCTGGACCGCCGCGAACGATGGCTTGCCGCCCGGCTCGGATGTGCAAGCCATCGCGATAGATCCCGCATCGCCCGACAAGCTTTTCGTCGGCACCAGCGGCAACGGGGTCGTCTCCGGCGTAGACCAGTTTCAGGCGTTCGCGCCCGCGCCGCCCGATTATTCGTTCGCCGCGCTCGCGCTGGCGGCGGTACTCGTCGCCGGTGTCTTGCTCTGGCGCGTCCAGCTCAGTCCCGCCGCGCAACAGCGCGCCTGGACGCGCGATTGGCCCCTCTGGGAATCGGCGATCACGCACTCGCTTTGGACGTTTGGTCAGGCCAACGAAACCAACCTGCACAAATTGCCCCGGCGACCGCTCGTCCGCGCGCTCCAACGGTTCATGGAACAGCACCCGGACGATGGTCTCACCTTGCAAGCTTCGCCGGTCGCGCTCAAACTGGACAGTTACATCCCCGCGCAGAAATTCTTTAGTCATTGGAAAGCCGCCTGGCAGGTGGGGGATAACGAAGAGGCCTTCGCTTCGATCACAAGCCAGATGGTGGACCAGCTTTGTATGTTCCTGGGATTTGCCCGCGTGGACGAGCGCGCGTACAAAGGGCTGATCGGCTACGTGGTCCGCGCGCCGTCGCTGCGTCTAAAAATCCCGCCGCGCTTTCCTGTCGTCTTCATCCCACATCACGAAGTCGGCGAAGAAGACATTAGCGCGCTGCGCGACCTGATGGGCGTGCTCAACATGACGAGCTATTTCGCGCTCATCATTGATCTGCGCGATGCGCCCGACCGCGACCAACGTCAATCCCTCAAGCGTCTCGTGCGGCAGGCGATCCACGATTTCATCGTGCTCGACGGACTCGATATGCGCAGTCTGATCGCGGCGCGCGACCACGCGCACCGCCTCGTCGAGATCATCCTCGACCAGGTGGACCTGACGGTGGTTTCGCCGTACGTCACGAGCGGGCCGGTGCCGGAGAACATGTTCTTTGGCCGCGAGCACGAACTCAAGACGATCATGCGTACCGTGCGCGATACGAGTTTCGCGATCGTCGGCGGGCGCAAGATCGGCAAGACCTCGGTGCTGGCGCGCGTCTACCGGCTGCTGCAAGAAGCGCCCGAGTTCCAACCGTTTTACCTCGATTGCCAGGCCATTCACACCGAGACCGACTTTTTCGAAGCGATTGATACGCTGTGGCACCTGCCGCTGCCCGCGCCGACCCCGGAAGGGTTCCGCCGCATGGCGACCGACTTGCTGGCGAAATATCCGAATCGCTCGATCGTCATGCTGTTCGACGAGATTGACGGCTTGATCCTCAGCGACGTCGCGCGCGGCGAGCGCCTGTTCCAAATTCTCCGCGCGCTCTCCCAAGAAAATCAGATCCGCTATATTTTCTGCGGCGAAAAGTTGTTAAGCGCCGCGCTGCACGACCCGCAATTGGTTTTCTTCAATTTCTGCAACGTCTTGCCGCTGACGTATTTGACGCCCGCCGAAGCGCGCCGCGTCGTGATCGAGCCAATGCAGGAGATGGGCATCACGTTGGAGAAAGACGGCGAGCTGGCCGATCACATCGTCCAACTGACGGCGGGCCATCCCAACATCGTCCAATACATTTGCCAGAAATTGATCGAACGCATCAACATCCGCCGCGAGCGCATCATCACGCGCGCGGATGTGAACGCGTTAAGCCAGTCGGCCCAGTTCGCCGAGTATTTTGCGACGATTTCTTGGGGCAATGCCAATGCCCTGGAACGGCTCATTACGCTCCACATGCTCGAATGCCCGGCCGTGACCATGGGCGAGATGGGCGACTTGCTGCGCGAACAAAATCTCGGCGTGACGCCCACGCAGCTCGAAAACGCCTTCGACGGTCTCTGCCTCTATTCGATCTTGCGCCGTGATGGACCGAAATACGCTTTTGCCGCCGACGCGTTCCCCGAAGTTCTCCGTCACAGTCAGGACGTAAATGGCCTGCGCGCCAGTCTAATTCAAGAAATTCAACAAGACCACGGAGCGCCCGGATGAGCGCCGCCGCCGAAACGCGATTCATCTTCAAAACCCGCGGCCCGCTCGATCCGGTGACGGATCACGCGATTTGCGTGCCGCGACCCGAACTCGACCAACTGCTCCGCGCCGCGCAGGCCCCGACGGTGGATGCGTACCTCGCGATTCTTTCTTCGCGGCAGACGGGCAAGACCACACTCCTCTATCAACTGCGCGCGCGGTTGCGGCCGCGCGGGTATGGCATCGCGCTAATTGACCTCTCCGTCGTACAAGATCAAGCCGAGCCGGAACTCTATCGCTACGTCGCGAGCCAGATCAATTCGGAGCTGGAACCGTCGGCGGCGATGCCGCGCCGCCGGCTCAAGGACTCGCTGCGGCTCCCCTCCCACCCGGTCGAATTTCGCAATTTCCTGCTCGACATCGCGCGCCGGGTCCAGTCGCCGCGCCTCGTCATTCTCATTGACGAAGTGGAAGCCGTATCCGAAAAATGCGCGGACGGCTTTTTCGGCACGATCCGCAACGTTTTTTCGAGCCGCCGCAAAGAGGACGAGGCCGCCTTTGAAAAATACCTCTTTGTCATTTCCGGCGCGAAGGAATTGCACCGGCTCTCCACCGGCCCCAATTCGCCGCTCAACATCGCCGAGCGCATCTATCTCCAAGACCTGCCCGTCGAAGGCGTCCGCTTGCTCGCGGCCAATTTTGCGCGCGCGGCCATCGTCGCGCCGCCCGAGACGGCGCAGTGGCTGTACGATCAAACGCGCGGGCATCCGTATTTGACGCAGAAATTGTGCGCGCAAATCGAGCAGTGGCATCCCGGCGTCATCACGCAAGAGATCGTCCAGCGCGCAACGGTCCAGCTCTTGCGGAGCGACGACCATCTCGAAAAAATGATCGCCCAGGTGGACGCGGAGGGGCCGGCGCGGCAGACGTTGGAACAGGTCACGAGCGGCAAAGCCATGCCGTTCAGCCGCTTGCAGCCCGCGATCGCGCGCTTGGAACTGGTCGGCGCGATCCGCGATGCGGGGCAGTGCGCGATCCGCAACCCGATCTACTACGCGGCACTGCGTGCCCATTTCAACATAACTCCGGCTGCCCAGGCCGCGCGCGGCTGGAAGCGGTGGATTCGTCCGGCCATCGTTCTGCTGGCGCTGCTCTTTATCTTGTTGAACGTGCCATTCCTCTACAATTATGCCCGCGATTTCTACTGGACATCCAGCTCGATCAACGAAAAACTCCAGTCCCAGGTGTTGGACAGCAATTTCACCATTCACTATGACCGCATTCTGCGCGCCAACAGCCCGGACACGACGAACATCTCCGTAGATTGGGATGGCGTGCCGGTCAATGGGCCGGTGTATGTCACCTTTCAAGCCGACAAGCCGGACATCACCATCGAAGAAACCGCGCGGCGGACGCTCGACCAGCCCTTTCAGCAAGTGCGCTTTAATTTCAAGTTGAATCGCAGCGGTCTGGCGGTTTTGCGTTACAATCCATTCAATCCCGCGACCGACCATCGCCAAATCACGCTGACGATTGAATCGCTAGCCGACGGCTCGCGCCGCGAGGTATACACCGCCGATTTCGTCGTGGATTATTATTCGGCGTTCATCTTCTCCGCGGTCGTCTCCATCGCCAGTTTCATTGGCGCGCTGGGCGCGATCTTTGGCAACGTGGGGCGCGTTCGCCAACTGCTGGGGCTGTTAGGCAGAATTGCGACACAGCCGACGTAGAACTCGAAGACCTCACAGGTTTCCTCGGCTCCGCAGGAGCCGCATAACCTGTGAGGTCGTTTTCGTTTACGGTCTCGCCGCCGGCGTCGCCGTACCGGGCTTGCGCGTGGGACTGGCGGTGGGCGACCACGTCGCGAACGGAGTCAGCGTGATCTTGTTCATAATGTCCGCGCCGGGCGTGACGACAAAGGACTCGCGCGGGGGAATCGGTTCCTGCGTTGGCGTGGCGAGGAGCGTGCCTTTGGGCAGTGGGATCAGTGAAGTTGGCTCCACTCTTTGCGTGGGCGTGGGGATGAGGGTCGGACGCGCGACCTCGGTCGGCGTTACGACCGCGCGCTCGGCCAGCATGGGCCGCACGAAAAAAGTGGCGGCGCCGAAACAATACAGCGACGCGGCGCTAAGAATCAGGACAAGCAGGCAGCCATATCCCAACTGCTGAGCGGACGATAACCTGGCGACAGAATCTCCCCAGGCGCGCGCTGCGTGTTGTTGGGGAAGCGGATATTCGGGAGAACTGGCCGGTGGACGATGCCGTCTGCGGAGGCGCGGAAGGTCGCGCTCGTCATACATAGCACGCGCTTCTTTGCGGGGCTGGGGTCAAGAATACACCTCGATCATAGACTGACGTCATTATAATCCAACAGTTGAAATATTTCCAAATTGCGCTATACTGCCCGCATGTCCACCATTCATCGCCTCGAACCCAAGATCTTTCACACCACCTTCGGACGTAACGAACCCGCGTTCCACATCGCCAGCGGCGACACCATCGTCGCCGAAACGCGCGACGCGCGCGGACAGGACAAGCACGGCGCGCCGCTCCCCGATTCGATGAAACCGCGCGCGGACGGCTTTGAGTATTCGCCCAACAACCCCCTCGTCGGGCCAATTTATGTGGAAGGCGCGGAGCCGGGTGACGCGCTCGCCGTGCATATCGAGAAAATCGAACTGAACCGCCCGTCCGCGTGGTCCTCGCATTCGCCCAATTTTGGCTCGCTCACCGGCGAACAATACTCGCGCCGGCTTTTGCTCAACGACCCGCTGCCGCGCCTGCTCTTCCACTGGTCACTCGATTTGGAGCGCCGCATCGGCGTACTTGAACTAACGGAGAGCCGCATCACGCGTTTCGAACTTCCCTTGCATCCCTTCATCGGTTCGATTGGCGTGGCGCCGCGTTACGGTCGAGTGGAAACCGCGCTCACCCCCGGCGAGTACGGCGGCAATATGGACTGCGTCGAGACGCGCGCGGGAACGACGATTTATTTTCCCGTATGGGCGCGCGGCGCGTACCTATCCTTCGGCGATATTCATGCCGCGCAAGGCGATGGCGAAGTGTGCGGCAGCGCGTTGGAAACTACGGCTGAGGTGACATTGCGAGTCGAGGTGAAAAAGCAGTGGGCGATAGACTGGCCTCGGCTGGAGGATGCGGATTTCCTGATGACGACCGGCAGTTTGCATTCGCTGCTGGACGCCGTGCGCGTCGCCCAAATCGAAATGCTGAATTGGCTGATGAACGATTACGGGTTCGCGAAATGGGAAAGTTGGCAAGTGATTTCGCAGGCCAGCACGATGCGGATCGGCAACATCGTGGATCCGAATTATACGGTAGTGGTGAAATTTCCAAAGGCGTTGCTCGCCGTTCCCCCCCATTGACGCCCACCCGCCTTTGGCGCGATAATTCGCCCATCCCGGAGGTCTGATATTGTGGAGAAAGGGGGAATGCCTATCAGCCGAGGGAAACCTGTTCGCCAAGCGATTGAGCTTTAGTTCAGGGTGTGCGGTTCGACCCGTCGCACCCGGCGCAAATAGAAGGAGGAAATCGAATGTCCGTACAGGAAACCACACGGATTGACGATGCGGTGATCGCCGCCTGGAATGCCCATGATGCCGACAAATTCGTTTCTTACTGCGCCGACGACATCACTTGGTACGATGTGACCACTCCTCAGCCGCTCAAGGGCAAAGATGGCGCGCGCCAATTCTTTCAGGGCTGGGTGACCGCGTTCCCGGACCTGAATTTACGCGTCAAGAATCGCCTGGTCACCGAGGACCAAGTGGCCGATGAGATCGAGTTCAGTGGAACGGACAAAGGACCGATTCAGGGACCGCCCGGCACGCCGCCACTGCCCGCGACCGGCAAAAAAGTCACCAACGCCAAAGGGACCTATTTCTCCCGCATCCGTGACGGAAAGGTGGTCGAGGTTCATACCTATCCCGACATGGCTGGATTGTTGATGCAATTGGGGATGATGCCCTCGGCGCCTCAAGGCAAGATGTAACTGGACCGCTTCCTCATCTGCCACCCGAGTAAGTCAAGCCACCCGATTCTCTCGGGTGGCTTTTTGATCTTCTTACGTGCTTGCAAAAATACCGCAGCGCAGATAAAATACCTTCGGAGTTTCAAATGGACAACGAAGGCAACATTCCAGACATTCGCGGGGGCAACCCCAAGTTCCAGGCAAAGTGCGCGTCCGATTCACAAGTGACCCTGAGCCAGGCGATGATGCCATCCGACGCGAATCCGCTCGGCAACATACATGGCGGTCACGTCATGAAACTGGTGGACGAAGCGGGCGGGCTTGCCGCGATGCGCCATGCGCGCCGTCCGGTCGTGACCGTAGCGGTGGACTCGATGTCGTTTTTGTCGCCGGTCAAGGTGGGGCATTTACTGACGCTGCGCTCGGCGGTAAATTGGGTCGGCAAGACATCGCTGGAGGTTGGCATTCGCGTCGAAGCGGAGAATCCGATCACGGGCGAGATCACGCACACGAATTCCGCGTTCGCCGTCTACGTGGCCCTCGACGATGCCGGACGCCCCGTTGTGGTGCCGCCGCTGATTCTCGAATCTGAGGACGAAAAACGCCGGTGGGCCGAGGCCGAAGCGCGGCAAGCGATCCGGCTGCAAAGATGGGGGAAAAAGTAATTTCAGATTTCAGATTTCAGATTTAGAATTTTACGCGCAAGTCGTAATTTGGTTTTCAAATCTGAAATCATAAATCCGACTGAGGGAGGTCACGGTGAAGATTGCTCAACGCATGAACCGGCTGGGGACGGAAACCGCATTCGAGGTCCTCGTCAAGGCCAAAGCACTCGAAGCGCAAGGGCGCAGCGTCGTCCACTTGGAAGTGGGCGAACCGGATTTCGCGACGCCGCAAAATATTATCGAGGCCGGCATTCGCGCGCTCAAGGACGGCAAGACCAAGTACACCGCCAGCGCCGGCATCCCGGAGCTGCGCCAAGCGATTGCCGACGAGGTGAGCGCAACCCGCGGCATCCCGGTCTCGCCGGATCAAGTCGTGGTGACGCCGGGCGGCAAACCCATCATGTTCTTTACCATTCTCGCGCTCGTCGAAGCCGGCGATGAAGTGCTCTATCCCAATCCCGGGTTTCCGATCTACGAGAGCATGATTGCCTATTGCGGCGGCAAGCCAGTCCCCTACATCTTGCGCGAAGAAAACAATTTCCGTTTCGATCCCGACGAATTTCGCGCCAAGGCCGGCCCCAAGACCAAGCTGATCATTCTCAATTCGCCGCAAAATCCGACCGGCGGGGTGCTCGAGCAATCGGACCTGCAAGTCGTCGCCGAGGTGGCGGACAAGTACGATATCACGGTTCTTACGGATGAGATTTACCGGCGGGTGCTTTACGATGGAACGTTTGCCAGTATCCTGAGCATTCCGGGAGTGCCGGAACGCAGCGTGCTCCTCGACGGCTTTAGCAAGACCTATTCCATGACCGGTTGGCGACTGGGCTACGGCGTCATGCCGTTGGAACTGGCGGCGCACATCACTCGCCTGCAAACGAATGCGAATTCGTGCGTCGCGGGCTTTAGCCAGTATGCCGGCGTGGAAGCGCTAACCGGACCGCAGGATGCGGTAGACCAGATGGTGGCCGCGTTCAGAGGGCGGCGCGACGTGATTGTGGAGGGTTTGAATGCGATTCCCGGCTTCAAGTGCCTGAAACCGCGCGGCGCGTTCTACGTCTTTCCGAATACGACGGGCACGGGTTGGGCCTCGAAAAAACTCGCCGATTACCTTTTGAACGAAGCGGGCGTGGCCTGTTTGAGCGGGACCGCGTTCGGCGCGGCGGGCGAAGGGTACATTCGCTTTTCGTACGCGAACTCGCTGGAGAACATCAAGCTGGCGTTGGCGCGGGTGCGTGAGGCGGTGGAGAAGATTCAGGACTGAGAGGCGCCGCGCTTGCCCAGTTCCTTGTCCACCCAGAAGAGGGCGTTACTGCTCTCGCCGATCATCTGGAGCTTGGCGACGATCTCGGTCGTGTTCGCCTCCTCTTCCACCTGCTCTGAGATAAACCACTGAAGCAGATTTTGAGTGGCGTAATCTTTTTCGGCGAGCGCCTGTTCGTAAAGCTTGTAGATCAGCCCCGTCACTTGTTTCTCGTGCGCCAACGCCTGCTCGAACATGTCGCGGAGCGCCTTCCATTCTTGCGGCGGCGCTCCCACCGATTGGACGAGCGACCGTCCGTTGCGCTGAATCACATATTCAAAGAACTTGAGCGCATGCGCCGTCTCTTCGCTCGCCTGGATACGCATCCAATGCGCCGCGCCTCTCATCGCGATGGATTCACAATATGCCGCCATCGAAAGATACAGGTTCGACGAATACATCTCGGCCTGAATCTGCGCGTTGATGGCTTGCTGCATGGTTTGGGAGATCATGCTAAACTCCTTCAGATGGAATTGATGCGCGGTATTCTCGCACCAATCTCGTTACCCGTCAAGGCCCCATCAAGGCGCCTCGCACATTTCAAACTGTGTCTGTCCCGCTCTGATTTGGCCTCGCGTACAAGTCCGGCTTGAGCACGCCGACGAAGGGCAAATTGCGATAATGCTCGTTATAGTCCAGCCCATAGCCAACTACGAATTCGTTCGGAATGTCAAAGCCAACATAGTCGAGCGTCACGTTGACTTCACGGCGGCTGGGTTTGTTGAGCAGCGCGCAAATCTTGAGCGAAGCCGGATTACGCGTCCGCAAATTCTCGGTGATGTATTGTAGCGTGCGCCCGGTGTCAACAATGTCCTCGACGATCAACACATTGCGGCTTTCGATGTTCGAGTTCAAGTCCATCAGAATCCGCACGACGCCGGACGACTCGGTCAGCGTGCCGCCGTAGGACGAGATCGCCATGAAATCAATCGCGTGCGGAATGGCGACGGCGCGCATGAGATCGGTAAGAAAGAGCACGCCGCCTTTGAGAATGCAGACGAGCAGCACATCCTTGCCGGCATAATCGCGACTGATCGCCTGGCCCAAATCGGCGATGCGCGTTTGCAGTTGCTCGCGCGTGATCAGGATTTTGGCAATATCTTGTTCGAGAGCGGACATTCATTTTCTCCTTCGAGTGATCGTCAAGGCAGGAAAGGCAAAATCTTTTTGAGCCACGGGAGATCGAACGCGGGCGCGGTGGGTGTGCTGCTCGGTTCGGCTTG
>JACQYF010000126.1 GCA_016208315.1 Chloroflexota bacterium
GCTCCGCAATCCTAGATCATAAATCATCAATCATAAATTGAGGACATCGGCGAGCGCATCCATTGTCGGCGGCAGCGGCTCCGGCAATTTCACTTGGGCGATCGCCGTGTCCGGGTCTTTAAGGCCGTTGCCCGTCAGAATACAAACGATCCTTTCGCCGCGCAAGCGATTCTCGCGCGCCAACTTGAAAATCCCCGCGACGCCCGCCGCCGACGCGGGTTCGCAGAAAACGCCTTCCCGTTCGGAGAGAAAGCGGTACGCGGCCAGAATCTCTTCGTCCGTGACCGCTTCGATCAGCCCGCCGGATTCATCGCGCGCCGCAACCGCGCCGCGCCAACTCGCCGGGTTGCCAATGCGGATGGCCGTCGCGATGGTGTGCGGCTCTTCAACCGGCGCGCCGTTCACGATGGGCGCCGCGCCCGCCGCCTGGAATCCATACATCTTGGGTAACCGCGGCGCTCTGCCCACGCGCTGGTATTCCGTGAACCCGCGCCAGTACGCGGTGATGTTGCCCGCGTTCCCCACCGGCAGCGCGAGAATATCCGGCGCGTCACCCAACTCGTCCACGATTTCGAACGCGCCGGTTTTCTGGCCTTCGATGCGATAAGGATTGACCGAGTTGACGAGCGTGATCGAACCCTGCTCGGCAAGTTCGCGCACGAGTGTCAACGCGCGGTCAAAGTTGCCTTGAATCGGCAGGACGCGCGCGTGATGGACGAGCGCCTGCGACAGTTTGCCCAGCGCGATTTTGCCGCTCGGAATGACGACCGCGCACGTCAGCCCCGCGCGGGCCGCGTACGCCGCCGCGCTCGCCGACGTGTTGCCGGTCGAAGCGCAAATCACCGCGCGCGCCTTTTCCTCGACCGCTTTCGCGACGGCGACGACCATGCCGCGATCTTTGAACGAGCCAGTCGGGTTGCACCCTTCGAGCTTCAAAAAGACTTGCGCGCCCATCTCGCGCGAGAGCGCGGGCGCGGCGACGAGGGGCGTATCGCCCTCGCCGAGTGAGAGCGCGGGGGTGTTAGTGGTAATTGGTAAGTAGGTGGCGTAGCGTTGAAGTAAACCTTTCATTGGCTTTACTGTTCAGGTGTTTGAGAACCAAGCTGGTTTCGCCTTCGCAACCACTGTTCGAAGGATGCAAGACTCTCGGTAGACCTTTTGCCCAACAACAATCCTCCTATGCCAACATCTTCATCCAAATCAGGCCAATGAATACCATACCCCGCACCGCTGATTTGGAAATTCCCGCGCTCGGTTGGCGTGCCATAAGCAAGACGGGGATACCATCCAATGGGGATGGAGATCGTGCGCCCGTCTTCCAGATCTACCGATACAGTATCGTCATTCACACTGACATAAGTTATTTTAGACAGCACGAGCGCTGCCGCTGCAGAACCTATCCCATTCATTTCTCAATTGCTCCAAATTCTCTCTAGCAATCCGCTCGATATCGCGTAATTCTTTTCGGCTGAATCCGTAATTGTCGGCGAGTGACACAACGGGATCAAGCCAGAATTTCGCGCTCTTGTTCTCTCGGTCCACGTGCATATGCCGCGGCTCACCGCAATCATAGGAGTAATAATAGAACCGATAAGGACCGATTGGTAAGGCAGTTAGCATGGTTTACTTTTTATCGGCATCCGCCAGAAACTGCGTGTCCACCGGCACTTTCATCGCCGTCGCCAGCGCATTCGTCTCGCTTGCCATGCCGATCACCGCTAACAGTTCTTGATACTGGGTTTGAGTCATCCCTTTCGCAAACGCGGCGGCGGTGTGAGAGTGAATGCAGTAATCGCAGTTGTTGGCGACAGAGACCGCGATGTAAATCATCTCTTTGGTCAGCGCATCCAGCGCGCCGGGCTGCATCACCTCGCACAGGGATTCCCAGGTGCGCCTCAAGGTCGCCGGATGATTCGCCAATGATTTCCAAAAGTTGTTGACATCCTTGACGTTCCGCGTGCGTTTGATTTCGTCAAAGACTTGCTTGACCTGCTCCGACGCATCTTCGTACTGAACGAGCGAGACGGTAGCCATGTTTACCCCCTTGAGATTCAATCACGCACCCAAAGAATGAAGTTGTTGTTTACTGTTCACTGTTTACTGTTCACCGGCTCACTGGCTCACGCGTCCACCGGATGGCGCGGCTCGGCTTTGCCCACCGATTCGCCGAGCAGGCGCGATTTCTGATACGCGGCCCACACCGCTTTTGACAGCACGGTGCGGAGCGCGCCTTTTTCCATTTGATAGATCGCTTCCGCCGACGTGCCGCCGGGCGAGGTCACCATGTTCCGCAGCTCGGCGGGATGCTTGCCCGATTTTTCGGCAAAGAGAATCGAACCGCGCATCATCTCGACCACCAGATCGTGCGCGATGTCGCGCGAAAAGCCGAGATGCACCGCGGCGTCAATCAGCGCTTCGAGCACGAGGAAAACGTAGGTCGGGCCCGTGCCGCTGACCGCGGTCGCCATGTCCAGGTATTTTTCCTCGTCCACAAAAATATCCTTGCCGAGGGATTGGAACACCGCGCTCGCCTGTGCGCGCTGCCTCTCGCTAACGCTCGCCGTCGCCGTCCACACCGTCACGCCCTCGCCGATTTGCGCGGGCGTATTCGGCATCGCGCGCACGACCGCCGCGTGCGCCGTCCCTTCGGCGATCGTCCCGATGCGCCCGCCGGCGATGATCGAAAGGAGCAGTTGCTCGGCGCGCAATTGCCCTTTCAGTTCCGGCAACACCCGCGCGAGGATTTGCGGCTTGATCGAAAGGACGACGATTTCGCCTTGCTGGGCCGCGCGGCAGTTATCCGCAGTCGTGTGAACATTGTAACGCGCGATGAGTTCCGCGCGCCGTTTCTCCCGCGGCTCGCTCACGGTGATCCCGTCGGGCGTGATCGTTTTCTTGTTGAGCAAGCCCTGAATCATGGCTTCGGCCATCACGCCGCCGCCGATAAATGCGATTGAATTGAACATCACCACATCACTCCACTTGATTCGACCTCGTAATCTTCGGGTGCTCCGAACACGGAGCGAAAAATCTGCTCGGTCT
The DNA here is from genome assembly GCA_016208315.1 of Chloroflexota bacterium. GTDB lineage: Bacteria > Chloroflexota > Anaerolineae > UBA4142 > UBA4142 > JACQYF01. The sequence goes on from JACQYF010000126.1 coordinate 3,043, forward strand.
CTTCTGCCAGCGCGCCGAGATCGCCGCCCTGCGGGTACTCTTTGTGCGGATTGGCTTGATGGTGCGGCGACGGGATCGCATAGCCGAGCGCGCGCAACTGGGCCACTTGCTGGACGTTCAGCCGCGGCGCGTTCAATCCTTCCGAACGATTGCTCACTTCGCAGAGCAGCGGCTCGCCGGGACCCAAATGGCTGAATTGCGCAAAGGCATCCTCGTCGTGAGCGAGATTAAAGATCACGATGGCGTCTTCTTCGGGCATCAGGGCCTGCAGGTCGCGTTTGAAGAGGGCAAGGCGTTTGTCGCGGGTCATAACATCCTCTGAAGTATGAAGGATGAGGGATGAGGGATGAAGCAAATCGCTCTTGTTTCATCCTTCCGCCTTCAGCGCCATACTTAATGGCGATTCATCCCTTACTTTAGCTCCAACGACTTACTCTTGACGATCTGCTCGGCCATTCCGATAAACTGCTCCAGCGGCATGGATTTCAGATCCTCGCCCGTTCGCAGGCGAACCGAGACTGCGTCCGCCGCGGCTTCCTTGTCGCCGACGACGAGCATGTACGGGACCTTTTGCAGCGTGGCATCGCGAATCTTGGCGTTCATGCGTTCCGTGCGCGTGTCTATTTCGACGCGCAGGCCGCGATCTTTGAGTTGCTGCGCGACGCGCGCGGCGTATGGGTTGTGGCGGTCGGCGATCGGCACGATGACCGCTTGCACGGGCGCGAGCCAGACCGGGAACGCGCCCGCGAACTGCTCGATCAGCACGCCCATAAAGCGTTCCGTCGAGCCGGTCACGGCGCGGTGAATCAAGACCGGCGTGCGCGCTTGCCCGTCCTCCGCGACATACTCGACCCCGAGGCGCGCCGGCTGGATGAAATCCACCTGGATCGTCGAGAGCTGCCAGTCGCGTCCCAAGACGTCCTTGGCGATAAAGTCGGCCTTGGGGCCGTAGAACGCCGCTTCGCCTTCCGCGACAAAATAGTCCACATGATTCGCGTCGAGCGCTTGCTTGAGCGCGCGCGTCGCCTTGTCCCACCTTTCGTCGTCCTTGACGAATTTGCCTTGTTCGCCGCGCAGCGAGAGCCGCACTTTGTATTCCTTGAACCGGTAGGTGTCGAGCACCTCGCGCACGAGATTGAGCGCGAGCGTGAACTCGCTCTCGATCTGCTCTTCGGTGCAAAAGACGTGGCAGTCGTCCTGCGTCAAGGCGCGCACGCGCGTCAGCCCGCTCAATTCGCCGCGCTTTTCGTAGCGGTAGAGCGTCGCGAACTCGGCAAAGCGTACCGGCAGCTCGCGGTACGAGTGCTTGCCCATTTCTTTGAAAAGCGTCATGTGGCTGGGGCAGTTCATCGGCTTGAGGCGCAAGACAAGGTCCTCGTCCACCATCGGCGGGAACATGGACTCAACGTAGTTGTCATAGTGGCCCGACTTGCGATACAGTTCCTCTTTGACCATGTGCCCGGTCCAGACGTGCTGGTAGCCGTAAGCCGACTGTTTCTCGCGCACGAAAGCTTCCATGAGATACCGGACGATTTCGCCTTTCGGCGTAAAGAGCGGAAGCCCGGGGCCCACGTCGTCCGAAAAGTAAAACAGTCCCAGTTCCTTGCCCAGCTTGCGATGGTCGCGCTTTTTCGCCTCTTCGAGCCGCCAGAGATAATCGTCCAACGCTTGCTTGGTCGGCCAGACCGTGCCGTAGATGCGCGTGAGCTGCGGATTCTTTTCGCTGCCGCGCCAATACGCGCCCGCGATCGAAAGCAGCTTGAACGCGTCGAGCGGCACCTCGCCCGTATTCGCGACGTGCGGGCCGCGGCAAAGGTCCACAAAACGATCGTGCGTGTAGGTCGAAACGCTGCTTGCCGCCTGCGCGGCCGCTTCGCCGTGCTCGCCCATCTCGCCGCGGGCGAGCGCTTCCACCTGGTCGAGCTTGAACGGCTGATCGCCGAACTGCGTGCGCGCCTCGTCAATCGCGATTTCGTGATGGACGAACGGCAGCCGTTCGTTGATGATCGCCCGCATGCGCGTCTCGATCACGGGCAGGTCTTCGGGCGCGAGGGGACGCGGCAATTCGAAATCGTAGTAAAAGCCGTCTTCGATCGCCGGACCGAATCCAAGTTTCGCGCCGGGGAACAGTTCGAGGACGGCGCTGGCCATGACGTGCGCCGTGGAATGGCGCAGCGGGATCAATGCTCCAGATTGGTCTTCCATTTCATGCTCCGTCTACCACCCAAGGGTGGTTGCAAAATGTTTGCGTGCCAGTCGTGCCGGTCTCATCTTCGGTCAAGACAACCACCCCCTTTCAACGCATCAAGACCTCGATTAGGCGTTCGGCTTTCGCGCTCACTAATTCCCATGCTTGGACAATCAATTCATGTTGCCCTTCGTACTCTAACGCCACAATAATCACAGTGAGCAGCACACCCGCGATGCCCATGAGATTCAACACGGCCGTTGATTTCACAACTTGTCGGGTACCCTCAGAGAGTCGTACCGCGGGCTCCCGACCATAAACTAGCCTAACATCTGTCCAACAAATCTTGACTCTAAACGCAAGAAACCCAACTATA
>JACQYF010000115.1:0-21550 GCA_016208315.1 Chloroflexota bacterium
CGTGAGATTATCGGGCAGCGGAATGCTGACCTGCGCGCGGCCCGCGGCGTCGGTCACCACGTCGGCTTTCCAGAACGCGGTGTCCTGGAAGTTGCGGCGCACCGGTTCGGCGAGCAGCCCGCCGCCGCCGCCTTTCGCTTCTGGGGTGAGCTGTTGGTTCGCGCGCTCGACCGAGCGGACGAGCGACGCCGACGTTTGCACGCTCAAGCCGCGCTGACCGTAAAACGCGTCCAGCGGCGATTCGGCAGTATCATCCATCAACGATTGAATGGCCTTGTCCACAAGCGCGACCGAAAATTCGGCTTGGACGGGCCGGTTGTTGGAATCGTTCGCCTGAATGTTGAAGATCGCTTTTTCGCCGGGGCTGTAGTGCGCACCGATAGGCCCGGTCTTGTCCGGCGTGATGTTGATCTTGAGCTGCTTTTCAATCGTTGACACTTGCAGATTAGTGTAACCGAGTTTGAACTGCGGCGTCGGGCTGTCGGCCCCGCGGCCTTTGACGAGAAAGACCGAGACGAAAACATTGGGCGCGAAATCCGATTTGATCGGGATTTGGATTTTTTCGCTGTTGCCCGCGAGCGTCAAGCGGCGCACCTCGCGAATCGTCCCGCGCTCGATGGTGAGCAGCGCTTCGGAGTTGGCGAACGGCGCGGGGATCAACACTTCGGCGGTCTCGCCCGGCGCGTATTCTTTTTTGTCGGCGACCAGATCAATGCGGTCGTTGTTCTCCATCCGCCAGTTGATGAACTCGCGACCGGAGACCCACTGATACGTCGCGCTGCGAATCGGGTTGTTGCTGGCGTCCACGCCCTCGGCGACGACTTTGACCACGCCGCCTTTCTTGGGCGTGTACTTGGCGACCGCCGCGCCTTGTGCGTCCGTAGTCACGTTCACCTTCGAGATCAGCGTATCGGTGTACGAACTCTTCCACATGAAACTGCCGTCGTCCTGTTTCGCGCGCACGCTGTACCATTGATGCTCGAAGAACGAAATTGTCAGTTGTTGATTCGGAACCGCCGCGCCTTGAGTGTTCACGGTGATCGCGTTCACGCCTTGCTCTTGGTTAATCGTGCCCACGTAGCGCTGCGGCTGCAAGCCGATATAGTAGCGGCCCTTGTGAACCGGGACGACCGCGCGGCTCGAAACCTGTTGGTTGTTTATATCGCTGACTTCAGTTTCGAGCGTGAAATTCTGCGAGAGCGGAAAATCCTTCAGGTCGGCGGGCACTTCAAAGTGGAATTTGCCCTGCGCGTCCGTCTTGCCCTTGCCTTCGCGGATGACGCCGCCCTGGCGCACGCGCTCGCGCGTCAGATCATAGTCGCTGAAATCCCAATAGCCCTTGACGTCCTCCGGCGCGAAGAAGAGATCGTCGCTGAGCAAGCGCCACGTCACATTCGCATTGCCGACCGCACCGCCGAAAAAGTAGCTGCCGTTCGCGTCCACCTGAATCTTGTCGCCGTTGAAATACTCCTTCTTGTCCGCCTGCACGGTCACCTGGAACTCGGGCGCGCGATATTCGGCGACGTAAAAGCTGACGCCGCTGGAGAACTTGTTCGGCTCTTTGCCGATCGCGATGTTCAGATTGTAACTGCCGATGGACGCGCTCTCGGCCAGTTTCAGTTCGCCGCTAAATGTGCCAAATTTCGTCAGCGTCACGTTCTGCGCCGAAATCTGCTTGCCCTGCGCGTCGCGCACGTTGACCGGCAGCGACGCGACGTCGGGCATACTGTACTGCGCGTCGTTATCGCGCCGCAAGATGCCTTTAAAGTAAACCGTCTGCCCGGGGCGATAGATCGCGCGGTCGGTGTAGAGATTGGCGTAATAATCGCGCGCCGAGTCGCTCGGCAGGTTAAAGTCCCAGGACACGATGCCGGAATTCCAATCGCTGCCCACCGCCGCGACAATTTGCCCGCTCGCCTCGCTCAGCACGTAGAGCGAATCGTACGCGTTCTGCTTCGCAAAGGTCGCGCGCCAAATGCCGTCCTTGTCCGACTTGCCGGACGCGAGTTGCTTGCCGTTCAAGTCGTAGAGCGTGAGGGGTTGGTCGCCGACCGGCTTGCCCGATTTCAAATCGGTGACCCAGACGAGCGACTCGGTCTCGGTGCGCTTGAGCGCGAGGTTCAAATCGGTGACGACGAGCAAATGCTTTTGCGCGCGATCCGTCCCAGTGATTTGCGGCGAGGTGGCGAGCAGGTAATAGACGCCGGGCGCGAGTGGCTTATTATCCGCGGTAAGCGTCGTCGAGATGAGGCGCGTCGCGTTGAGCGGCGCGCTCGGCTTGAGCGACCACGCGCGCAGCGCGTTCGTTTCCTTCGGCGTGTACTTTCGCAGCTCCTGGTAATAGTCGCGACCGATCAGGTTGAGATAATCGCCGCGATCCACTTTGTAGAGCTTATAGTCAATCTGGTTGATATTTAGATGCGAAGCGACGATCGTCTGCGGGCCGTTGGCATCGTACATGCCCATTTCGCCGGGGACGCTGAGGTAGAGTTCGGGGCTGCGCGGCGCGGTCGTAAATTTCACAATCACATCGCGGCCGAGCCGCTCGCCATACCGCGTCGGCGAGTCCGCGCCAATCGTCACCGTGTACGCGGTCGAGGCAAGCCAGCCGCCGCCGACGTGCGCGATGATGCTCGTATCACGCGCGCCTTGGGGCGATTCCCACCAGACCGATTGATTGGTGATCGTCGGTTGAACCGTTACCTTTAAAGCCAACTGGCTCATCGGCGACGCGAAATCAATTCGAAAGCCATTGCCGAGGTTGGCGCGCGCCTCGCCGTCTTTGGGCAGCGTCGAGGTAACGCCGGGCCGCGCGGTGGTTCGAAAAGTCCAACTCACATCCTTGGCCGTTGCCGCGAGCTTGTTCACATCTTGCGCGCCCGCGCTCACGGTCGCCTTGTACGATTGGTTGTATTCGAGCGGTGTGGTCGGCGTGAATTTCAGCGCCGCACCCTGCCACTCGAATTTGCCCGCGGCCACTGCGCCCGTATCGGCCCGTTTGACGGTCACGCCCGATTCGGTCGTCGCGCGATCCATCTCGGTGTTGAACGTGATGCTGATCGGCTGGCTCACGCCGACGTATTGCGTGTTGTCGCCGGGATCGGTCTTAGCCACCGCGGGCGAGACGGTCTTGAACGACCACGAATAGCCGGTGAGCGATTGCCCGAGCATGTCTTTCATCGCCGCGAGCGATGCGGTGTATTGCGTCGCGACTGCGAGATTCTGGCTCGGCGTGAACGCAAACGTCGCCGTATTGATCCATTGTCCCGCGCCGGGAACCGACGGCTGCAACGAGAGCGGCTGCGGCAAGTCCCTTTGTGCTTCGACCGCGACAAGTGGCACGACCGGGTGATTGAATTGCACGACGATGCGCGCCTGGTCTTTGGTCACCGCCACTTCCTCGCCCTTGTCCGCGGGCGTCGTCGTCACCACCGCGAGCGGCTCGTTCGTGATGCCTTGCGGGAACGGCGCGTTCGGCGTCGCGGTCGCTTGTTGCAGCGGCGCGGCGACTTGGGGCAACGCCGTCTGCACGGCAGGCGGCAGCGGGTTCGCCCCGCCGCTGCACGCGACGAGCAAGATCAGAGCCAGGATCGTAAACCAAAATGTTTTCGTGTTTAGCATGGTAACCTCGATGTAAAAAGTTCTTCCGCGAATCGCGCGAATCTGCGCGAATAATTTAGGGGGTTGTCATTGCGAGGAGGCGGTTTTTGCCGACGAAGCAATCTCCAACTCGCGAATTGGGGATTGCTTCGGCAAAAACCGCCTCGCAATGACAATTCAATGCTCCACCACAAACCGCACCACATCGCTCTCCACGCGCTGGCCGTCCGCGTCTACGCCTACCGCTTGCGCGGTATGCTCGCCCGCGGCCAGTTGCCACAACGCGCGATACGGCGCGCGCGTAAAGGTCGCGATGGGCTGGCCGTCCACGAGCAAGCTCACGTTGCCGACGATGTTCGGCGTATTCAAACGCGCCGCGATCTCGATTCTCTGCAACTCGGCCGGAATCTGCGGACTCGGGGAGAAAACGGAGTTGGGCGCGGGACTCGTGATGCTCAAGTCCCAGGTCGCAGGTCGCAAGTTGCCAGCACCCGAAGATTGAGACTTGAGACCTGGGACTTGGGACCCGACACTTACGACCCGCCCGGTGCAATCGAGAGCCGGCGGCTCCGGCATCCCTTGCTTGCGTCCCCAGTCCAGCGCGTCCGGCGGCAAGAGGCGATACACGCGCTCGACGCGCGGGCCGCGACAGCCATCGGCCCACAACAGATTCGTTGCGGTATCCAACGCGAGCGCGCGATAGCTGTCGTCCTCGCGCACCGGCTCGGTGCCCGCGATGAACATTTCAGTGCGAACGCGCGGGCAGTATTCGGTCGGCAATAGTCCCGATGTATCGCAAATCTCTACGTCAACCAAACCCTCTGGTCGAACGAACGCGCGCGACGGGCGGTTCTTGAGCGCCTCTTCCATGAAATCGTGCCAGATCGGCCCCGCGCCCGTGATGCCCGAGATCTTGTACATCGGATCGTTGTTCGCGTTGCCCACCCACACGCCAACCGCGAGATCGGGCGTGTAGCCCACCGTCCAATTGTCGCGGTAGTCGGTCGTCGTGCCCGTCTTCGCCGCCGCGGGCCGACTCAGGCGCAGCACACTGTCCTCGCCAAACGCGCTGATGCGCGCCGAATCGTCGGACAGGATTCCGGTAATTAGGTAGGCGACCTGCGGCGATACCAGTGAACAGTGAACAGTGAACAGTGAACAGTCGCCGTTCACTGACGACTGTTGACTGTTGACTGTTGACTGTTCACTGTTCACTGAGCGAAGCGCGATTGGTTCAACCCGCTGCCCTTGATTCGCAAACGCCGCGTAGGCCGCGGTGAGTTCCAACAGTTTCACTTCGCCGCCGCCGAGCGTCAGGGCCAAGCCGAAATCCTCGGAATCGCCGAAGGTGGAAATGCCGAGCGAGGTCGCGGCCGCGATCATCGCGTCGAGGCCGACGTGATCGAGCACCTTGACCGCGATCATATTGTTCGAGGTCGCCAGCGCCTGCCGCAGCGAGATCGGTCCGTGCCAAAGGCGATCATAGTTCTGCGGTTCGTAAGGCAAATTCTCTTTCGTCTGAAAACTCGTCGGCACGTCCGAAAGAACCGTCGCCGCGGTGTAATCTCGCGCGAACGCGGTCGCGTACGTGATCGGTTTGATCGCCGAGCCGGGTTGGCGGTTGGCGAGCGCGACGTTCACCGCGCCTTCGATCGTTTCATCGAAATAGTCCGCGCTGCCAACCATCGCGAGAATCTCGCCCGTTGCCGGGTCGAGCGCGACGAGCGCGGCGTCGTGGACGTTGTAATCGGGCGCGCCTTCGTCACGCGTGCGCCGCCGCAACTCGGTCAACTGCTGCTGGATGATCGCTTGTGCGCGTTCCTGCAAATCGAGATCGAGAGTCGTCACGACCTTTAGCCCGCCCTGGTGTACGGTTTCCGCGCCGTAGCGTTCTTCGAGCAGATTGCGGACGTAGATGACGAAATGCGGCGCGTGAAACGGCGTGGCCGCGGACGCGCTCGAAAAATGCAGCGGCTCGGCTTGCGCGAGCAGCGAGTCGGATTCGGAGATAAATCCATTTTTCGCCATCAGGCCGAGGACGACACGCTGGCGCGCCCGCGCCGCATCGAGATTGACGAGCGGATTGTAGAGATAGGGCGATTGCAGCAAACCCGCGAGGAGCGCCGACTCGGCCAAATCCAAATCGCGCGCGGGCTTTGCAAAATAAGTCCGCGCTGCCGCTTCTACGCCGTAGGCGAGATTCCCGAAATACACTTCGTTGAGGTACATTTCGAGAATCTGGTCTTTGGAAAACGTCTGAGTGAGGCGCAGCGCGAGGATCGCCTCGCGCAGCTTGCGAAGATAGCTGCGCGATTCGCGTTCCTCGCGCGAGAGCAAGAGATCGCGCGCGAGCTGCTGCGTGATCGTGCTGCCGCCTTCGACAATCGTGCCCGCTTGGAAATTGCGAACCGCGGCGCGCGCGATCCCAATCGCATCCACGCCAGGATTCTGGTAAAAATTCGAATCCTCGACCGCGACGACCGCCTGTCGAAAATGCAGCGGCATCTCGCTCAACACGACGCGCGTCCGCCGGCCCGCGCGCGGATCGAGAATTTCGTAAAGCAGTCGCCCGTTGCGGTCGTAGATTTTCGTCGCGTCGGGCGAAGAGCGCGTGATGAGCGCGTCGGGCGCGGGCAAATCGCCTACCAAGCCGATGTAGGTGAGACCGCCGAGGATGACGACGCTCACGAGGAGCGCGAGGGCCAACGAGCGATGGCGCATAAGTTGAATCAGAGCCGAAGGACGATTTGTCCGCGAATCTCGCGAATCCGCGCTAAAAATGATTTCCTTATTCGCGAGATTCGCGAGATTCGCGGAGGGATTTTCATTCCAAAGACGTTTACAGGCGCGGCAATGTTCCACTCTGTTTTTTGAATCTTGGCCGGTCTCGATTATAATCGGTTCTCGCCGTAACGGCAATAGTAACCGATACGCCGAATGGCGGCGCAGAACACGCCATTTGGCGCGTGTACTCTCTCCGCGTACCGTGTACAATGGGCGATAATCCAAGAACTCTTTTTTCTTCGCGTGGATTCGCGTGATTCGCGGACGAACCCGATCCGCGACTCGATTCTGACCGGATTCTGAACGATTTCAGACCCGCGCGCGTCACAATAATAATCGAGGCCAGTAATGAAACGTTTCGTATATCTGATACTCCTATTAAGCGTCATCTCGCCCGCACTGTTGACGACGGCGTGCGCGGCCAATCCGGCGTCCGACGTCAAGATGGCGCCGATGAATATGCTGCCCACGCAAATGCAGAACGCGCCGACACAAGTCCGCGAGGCGTACCAATTCGCGGTGGCGAACCCCGAAGCGACCAAGAACGTGCCGTGTTATTGCGGCTGCGGGGCGATCGGCCACACGAGCAATTACTCGTGCTACGTCAAGGAAGCGAAAGCGGACGGTACGGTCGTCTTTGACGATCACGCGCTCGGCTGCAGTCTGTGCGTGGATATTACTCAAGATGTGATGCGGCTCTCGCGCGAGGGTCGCGCGCCGCCGGACATTCGCGATTTTGTTGTTTCGACCTACAGCAAATTCGGTCCGCCGAATCAATAAGATGAACCGCAACAAGCTCACCATCGCCGCGACGACGCTGTTCCTGATCCTCGCGGCGATGGTCGTTCCACTCCCGCTTTCCGCTGCCGCCCCGCAATCGCGCGACATCGCGATCAACGCGCGCACGTTCGCCTTCGAGCCGTCCACCCTGCAAGTGAATCATGGCGACGAGGTCACCCTGCACTTTGAATCGCTCGACGCGTCGCATGGGCTGTTCATCGACGGCTACGACGTGGACATCAAGGCCGAACCGGGCAAGAGCGCGCACGTGACGTTTGCCGCGGACCGCGCGGGCAAGTTCAAGTTTCGCTGCTCGATCTCGTGCGGCGTCCTGCACCCGTTCATGATCGGCGAGATCGAAGTGTCGCCCGATTTGCCCTTGCTGCGCGCCTTCGCCGCGACGATGCTCGCCGCGGTGGGCGCGGTATTGTTTTTTTGGAGAGGAGAATAAAACGTGAAACGTAAAACGTAACCTATGGGCTGTCATTGCGAGCGAAGCGAAGCAATCTCCAACTTGCATGAGGAAGATTGCTTCGTCGCAAAGTGCGCTCCTCGCAATGACGATTGTTACGTTTTACGTTTCACGTTTTACGGATATGGCGTCCCGTTTCGAACTCACCGGCATCCCGCTCGTCAAAAAAATACTCGCCAGCCGCTGGCTGCAATGGTCGCTGATGGTCGGCACGCTGCCGTTTTTCGTGTTGGCGGTCCTTACTGGACTGTACGGCACGCCGGCCGGCAATCGGAATTTCGGCATCGTCTTTGTCTGGATCGTCTGGTGGGCGCTGTTGATGCTCTTGTTCGTGCCCTTCCTCGGCCGATTGTGGTGTCTGATGTGCCCGATCCCCGCGCCCGGCGAGTGGCTCCAGCGCCGAACGTTTGTCGGCACGCGCGCCGGCGGCAAGCTGTATACGCTCGGCAAGAAATGGCCCAAGCGGTTGAACAACATCTGGCTGCAAAACGCCGCGTTCCTCGCCGTCGCGCTCTTTTCCAAAGTCATTTTGACGACGCCGTTGATCAGCGCGCTCCTGCTCCTCTTGTTTGCCGTCCTCGCCATGGTGACGAGCTATTTGTTCGAGCGGCGAATCTTTTGCCGTTACCTTTGCCCGGTCGGCGGATTCATCGGATTGTATTCCCAACTCGCGCCGGTCGAGCTGCGGGTCAAAGATCGCGCCGTCTGCGCGGCGCACACCGAGAAATCGTGCTACCACGGGAACGACGAAGGGTACGGCTGTCCGTGGCTCGTGTATCCGGGCGCGCTCGACAAGAACACGTATTGCGGCCTCTGCGTCGAGTGTCTCAAGACTTGCTCGCGCGATAACATCGCCTTGTACGCACGACCGTTCGGCAGCGATTTGCTTTCGTCGAACGGACGACGGCTCGACGAGGCGTACCGCGCGTTTATCATGCTCGCGGGCGCGCCGGTGTACTCGATCGTCTTTATGGGCCCGTGGTCGCAATTGAAGGAAGCCGCGTATTCGGTCGGCAAGCCGGAATGGTGGCTGTACGCGCTGAGCTTTCTCGTCGTGACGCTGGGATTCGTGCCGGGCTTGTTCTACGCCTGCGCCGCGCTTGCCAAGAAACTCTCGCACTCCCACACGCCCATACGCAAGCTCTTCGTCGAATACGCCTACGTCCTCGTCCCGCTCGGACTCACCGCGTGGATCGCCTTCAGTTTGTCGTTCGTGCTGATGAATATTTCGTACGCGTGGGCCGTCGTGTCCGACCCGTTCGGCTGGGGGTGGAATTTGTTTGGGACGACCGCTTGGAAATGGGCGCCGTATCTGGCAGGCGTCATACCCTATCTGCAAATTCCAGTCTTGCTGATCGGTCTCGTGGCCGCCGTCGCCGTCGCGCTCCGCACCGCGCGCGAACAGCGCATGGCCCAAATCGCCGCGCTGCCCATCGTCGCGTACTGCGTGGCGTTCACGATGACGATGCTGTGGCTCAATGTGTGAAGGCAGAAGGATGAATCGCCGCCTTCGGCGGCGCCTCATCCCTCATCCCTGACAAAAATGAAACGTGAATTGTTTGCTCTAATCATCGTCATCCTCATCCTCGTCGTCTTTCCCGCGTCGCTGTTTGCATACCAGGCGTGGCTGACCAGTCCATCGGACGCGCGGGTGATTGCGCTGGTGGCAAATGCGCCGGGCAACGGCGGTTGGCAGCCGGACGCGATTCGCGTCAAACTCGGCGAGCGGGTGCGTCTGCGAATCGCCGCGCCGGATGTCGTTCACGCTTTTGAGATTCCCGCGTTGGGGATCAAAGTGGACGAAATTCTGCCGGGGCACGTCGAAGAGGTAGAGTTTACCGCGACGCAAGTCGGGCGATTTCCGTTTGCGTGTACGCGCTGGTGCAGCGCCGACCATTGGCGGATGCGCGGCGTAATCGAGGTCTTCGATCCCGCGAACCCGAACCCGCCGCTGCCAACCTACGCGCCGCCGCTCTTTCAACAACTCAAGCTTGACATTGACGCGATGCATCCCGCGCAAAATATTCCCACGCAGCGACCGTCGGCTGCGCGCGAGGCGCTGTTGAATCTGACGATTTCTGAGGATTTACGGCTGAATTCGCCAAGCGAGGTGTTTGCCCGCCTCCGCGCCAATGCTTCATTCGGCGCGTATCCGGATAGCGACGTGTGGGACGCGATCGCATTCGCGTATCGGCGCGCCGCGGGCGACGAAGCGATCGCGCGCGGCCAGGCGCTTTACGCGCGCGATTGCGCCGCGTGTCACGGCGAACAGGGCAAGGGGAACGGGCCGGCAGGCGTCAAGCTGCCCGGACTGTCTTTCATGCATCCAACGATGAAGCGCGGCCCCGCCGATTTTACGGACGCGTCGCAGATGCTCGGCGCGAGCGACGCGCTGCTGCAAGGCAAGATTCTGCGCGGCGGCATGGGCACCGGCATGCCGGAATGGGGCTCGCTCTACACCGAGCGAGAAATGTGGGACGTGATCAGTTTCATCCGTACCGTTGTGTTTGACTATGAGTTAAGATAGGACGCGGACGAGCGCGGACTAACGCGGATAAATATAAATTCTTATCCGCGCTTGTCCGCGCTCGTCCGCGTCCCATAACCAAACCGCTAGATGGAAAAATCGTCCCCGTGCCACAGCCCTCGGTCGGGAACGTGCGGCCCCGGAATGGCCGACCCACGTCCCACGACGCGCTGCTCCAACGCATCCATCCGCGACATGAGCGAGATGACCGACGCGCCGATCATGTCGGGCATCAGCGTGTGCTCCAGGTCGGGCGTGTCTTTGGCAACGCGCGTCTTGCCCCGCGCCACCGCTTGCCCCGGCACGCCGACCACGACCGAGTTCGGCGGCACCGGTCGCACGACCACGGCGTTCGCGCCAATGCGGCTGTCCTCGCCGATCGTGATCGCGCCGAGGACTTTGGCGCCGGCGCCGACCACGACGTTATCGCACAAGGTCGGATGCCGCTTGCCTTTGTTGAGACTGGTGCCGCCCAGCGTCACGCCGTGGTACAGAGTCACGTTGTTGCCAACCTCCGCGGTCTCCCCGATCACGACGCCCATCCCATGATCTATGAATAAGCCCGAACCGAGCGTCGCGCCCGGATGAATTTCGATGCCGGTCAAGCCGCGCGCCAGTTGCGAGACCCACCGCGCCAGCAACTTGAAATTGCGCATCCACAGCCAATGCGATATGCGATGGCCCCAAACCGCGTGCAAGCCCGGATAGCAGATTAGGATTTCGAGTGTGCTGCGCGCCGCGGGATCGCGCTGCAAAACCGATTGAATATCACGGCGAATTGTGGTTAGCATGTTTTCCATCCCAAACCGGGCGACCGAGGTCGCGGCAACCCATGACGAAGTCGGCCTCCGCCGACTGATTTCAGCCCACGAAGGTGGGCTTCGCCGCGGGTTGCCGCGATTTTAATCGCCCATGTCAGTCCGCCAAATGCGCGTACAGCGGCGTGCAGAGATACCGCTCGCCGAACGAGGGGATGATGACGACGATGAGCTTGCCCGCGTTCTCGGGTCGCCGCGCGACCTGAAGCGCCGCCCACGTTGCCGCGCCGGACGAGATGCCGACGAGCAGCCCTTCTTCGGTTGCCAGGCGACGGGCGATGGTGAACGCGTCGTCGTTTTTCACCCGGATAATTTCATCGTAGATTTTCGTGTTGAGCACATCGGGAACAAAGCCCGCGCCGATGCCCTGGATGGGGTGCGGCCCCTTTTGCCCGCCCGAAAGCACCGGCGACGCGTCCGGCTCGACCGCAATCGCCTTGAACGACGGCTTGCGCGCCTTGATGACCTCGCCAACCCCCGTAATCGTCCCGCCCGTGCCGATGCCCGAAACGACAAAGTCCGCCTTGCCGTCCGTATCGCGCCAGATTTCCTCGGCAGTCGTCGTGCGGTGGATTTCGGGATTGGCCGGATTCTGGAACTGCTGCGGAATAAAATAGCGCGAGTCAGAAGCGGCCAATTGTTCGGCGCGCTTGATCGCGCCCGGCATGCCTTCCGGCCCCGGCGTCAGGACGATTTCTGCGCCATACGCGCGCAGCAGCATCCGGCGCTCCTTGCTCATCGTCTCCGGCATCGTCAGCACGCATTTATAGCCGCGCGCCGCGCACACCATCGCCAGCGCGATGCCGGTATTGCCGCTGGTCGGCTCCAAAACAATCGTGTCCTTATTGATGCGCCCGGCTTTTTCCGCGGCGTCAATCATCGAGACGCCGATGCGGTCCTTGACGCTGTGCGCGGGATTGAAATATTCGAGCTTGGCGACGATGTCGGCGACCGCGCCCTCGGTCACGCGGCGCAGTCGAACCAAAGGGGTATTGCCGATCAACTCGGTCACGTCATTTGCGATTCGCATTGGAATCCTCCTTGTGAGAAAAATAAAAATCCACGGGCAAAGCCGTGGGTTTGGATGTCAGACCCGGGCACGCCCCCGCACTGCAAACCGTTCGGACTGCGGGGACAGGCGCACCGAATCGTCAGTTGGCGACAACAATGATCTGCCGGACGAGGTGCGATTGCCCCCGCCCGGTACAGGCGCACTGCAAAATAGTCGGCTGGCGAGAGATCAAAAGGGGTTTCTTCATCTGAAATCCACTGGTGACATTCTATTGGATTCGCGACGCGATGTCAAATTTTCGCTTTCGTTCTCTTGGCGCGCAGAGCGACTCGGTGTATAATCAGGTCGCAAGTCCCAAGTCTCAGGTCACAAGTCGCAGGTCACAGGTCGCAAGTCAACGATGAAACGACTGCCTTTCTTCGTCACGCTTATTCTTATCGTCGGCTGTACTTCGCTCGGCGTGCCTGGCGAATCGTCAACGCCCACGCCCGCGCCGTCGCCGACGCCGATCACGTTCGCGGAAGATAGCGCGCGCGCGTTCCTCAAGGCGTGGAGCGAAGCCGACTATAACGCGATGTACACGATGCTCGCACCCAGCCGCCAGGCGACCACGCCCGCCGATCAATTCGTCGCGCGCTATAAAAATATCGCGTTCGAAGCGACCATCAAGAACGTCAAGACGACTTTTATCTCGTCGCACGAGGAAGGCAACGAAGCCGAGGTCAAATTCAACGTCGTCTTTGAGACGAATGCCGCGGGCACGTTTCAACAAGACAATGTGATGCTGTTACGACGCGAGGAGAGCAAGTGGGGCGTGCTCTGGAATCCCGGATTGATTTTTTCGCAACTGAGCGGCGGCGGCTCGGTCAAGTTCTATCCCCTCGCCTCGGCGCGCGCCGATATTTTTGACCGCAAAGGCCGCCCGCTCACACAGCCGCAAACGCAAATCATCGTCGAGGTCGTACCGGTGGAGATGAAGAACGAAAGCGCCGTTTTGACCGCGCTCTCGAAAATTTTCAATCAACAGCCCGGCGTCATCAAGGCGATGTACAGCAAATTCCCCGGCGATTGGCGCACCCCGATCGGCGCGCTCAGTCCCGACCAGGTCAAGCAAAATCTCGAGGCGTTGAACCTGCCGGGCATTCACGCCGACACGACCAAGGATCTGCGGACCTACCCGCGCGGCCAGGCGGGCGCGCACGTCATCGGCTACGTGGGGCAAATCAACGCCGAGGAACTGGAAAAATATGGGCCGCGCGGCTATCGCGAAGGGGATCTGATCGGCAAAGCCGGTTTGGAATTTTGGGGCGAGCAATATCTGGCTGGGCAACGCGGCGGCAAGTTGGTCGTCCTCGCGCCCGGCGGCGCGATCACCGCGACGCTGTCGAACGTGCCCGCCAAGCAGAGCCAGAACATCTACACGACGCTCGACGCCGACGTGATGGACATTGTCGAAAAGGCGTTGGGGCCGCGCAATGGCGCGGCGGTCGTGATGGACATTGCGAACGGCAATATCCTCGCGATGATCAGCCACCCGGCGTACGATCCCAACAAACTTTCGCAGCGCATGACGACCGCGGAATTTCGCGCGCTCCTCAACGACCCGAACGCGCCCCTCGTCAATCGCGCCGCGCAGAGCGCGTTCCCGCCCGGCTCGGTTTTCAAAATCGTCTCGTACGCGGCGGCGATAGAGAAAGGCGTTGCGGCGCCGACGACGCTGTTCAACGATCCCGGGTATTGGGATGGGCTGGGCGAGAAATATCGCAAGTATAATTGGACGTGGCCGATCACCGGCAAGGGACTGGGGACGATGACATTCTCCAGCGCGCTCACGCAATCGGATGACGTGGTATTCTATCAAGTGGGACAAAAGCTCAATCAGGCGGATCGCAATCTAATGACGAGTTTTGCGCGCGCCTTTGGCTTGGGTTCGGAAACCGGGATTGAGATTTCGGAAGCCGCCGGGCTGCTCCCCGATCCGAATACCTCGCCCAATTGGGGACTTGGCGACGCGATCAACATGGTCATCGGGCAGGGGACGATGCTCACCTCGCCGCTGCAAATCGCAGACATGCTGGCCGCGGTCGCGAATGGCGGCACGCTCTATCGCCCGCACCTCGTCTCACGCATCAGCAGCATCGCCGAAGGCACGGAAAAGATCACCCAAGTCGAGGTGCGCGGCAAATTACCCGCATCCGCCGCGACGCTCACCTCCATTCGCGGCGCGTTGAAAAAAGTGACGACCGATCCGACCGGCACCGCGTACAACGCGTTCAAGGGATCGAAAGTTATTTCGGCGGGCAAGACCGGCACTGCCGAAGTGCTCAAAGAGGGCGAGCCGCATTCGTGGTTTGCCGGTTACGCGCCGGCCGATAACCCCAAGATCGCGGTCGTCGTTCTCGCCGAGCACGGCGGCGAGGGCTCGAAAACCGCCGCGCCGATTTTCCGCGAGATCGTAGACAAATATTTCGCGCTGCCGAGCAAGTAAGCAGCAATCACCCTACGAGAGATTTGGCGAGCGCGACCGCGCGTCCCGCGTCCGGCGCGTAACCGTCCGCGCCGATCTGCTGGACGAATTTCTCGGTAACCGGCGCGCCGCCGACGATCACCTTGACCTTGTCGCGCAGGCCCGCTTTTTCGAGCGCCCTGATGGTCGCCTGCATATTCGGCATGGTCGTCGTCAGCAGGGCCGACATTGCCACAATGTTCGGCTGGGTGGTCGCGACCACCTCGACGAATTTCTCCGGCGCGACATCCGTCCCCAAATCGTTGATCTCGAAACCCGCGCCTTCGAGCATCATGCAGACGAGGGTCTTGCCGATGTCGTGCAAATCGCCTTTGACTGTGCCCGCGACGACCTTGCCCGCCGATTGGATTTGACTTTCCATCAGGCGCGGCTTGACGAGCGCCAGCCCATCTTGCATGGCGCGCGCGGAGATCAGCATCTCGGGCACATAGTATTCCCCGCACGAAAACTTGTCGCCGACCTCTTTCATCGCCGCGATCATGCCCTCGTTAAGGACGAGAGCTAGGTCGAGATTCGCCTCAATCGCCTGCTTGACCTGTTGCTGCACGCGCGGCCGATCGCCTTCCAGCACCGCGTTGTAAATCGTTTGGATGATCGGGTCTGTCATAGTTACCTCAGTTGGATAGTTCCATAGTTGGATAGTTCGATAGTTGCGCTGCAACTATGAAACTATTCAACTATCTGCCTATTGCACTTGACGTCCTTGTATCTCACGTTCGAGGATCGCGTGCACGCGGGCTTTGATGTCGTCGGGCAGCGGCGTCGGTTTGTGCTTGGCAAGAATTTTCTCCACACATTCGGCAAGAAGTTCGCCCAGCGTCTTGCTCCCCTCGGCTTGCCAAATATCGAAGGGCGCTTGATCGAGAATCCCCGGAAGCCAGCGCTCGCGAAAATGCTTGACGGTGTGCGAATCGTCCAGGAAATTTCCGTTGGGGCCCTTGCGGTCAATCAGGTCGAGCGCGAGCGTTTCGTCGTCAATCTCGACGCCGCGCACGGCATGAGCCAGCCAGCCGATGATCTCATCGCAGAGCACGAGCATCGCGTGCGACCCCGACCGGCCCGCTTCGAGATAGCCCATATCGTGAATCAGGTTCGCGCCTTCGATCGTCGCAAACGCGAGCGAGAGGGCGGCTTCCGCGCTCGCCTGCTGGTCCACCGTCTTGGCATCGCTAAAGCCGCCATAGCCAAACATCGGCAGTCCGTAGTAGTGCGCCATCGCCGCCATGATGCCTTTGTCGTCCGGCGTGAAATAGGCCGCGGCCATCGTCCGCATGTTGATCGTCCGCGCGCCCCAGCCCGGGACGATGTACGGCGTGCCTTCGCGGACGAGTTGCGAAATGACCAGACCGGCCAGCACGCCCGCATTCGTCGCGGCAAAAGTCCCGGCCAAAGTCACGGGCGCGGAGAGGCCGCCGTAGCAGACCGGGATATAGATCGCGGGCAAGCCCTTTCCGGCGAGGAAGATCAATTTTTGCAGCGCCTCTTGATTGTGGACCAGGCCGGTCGTGACGTTGATGTAGCAAGTCACGTACGGGTTTTGCCGCAGCGCGTCGGCGCCGCCAACCACGGCCTCGGCCATCTCGACGCACGCTTGCAGCGCAGGCAAATCGTGCGTCACGATGATGATCGGCTTGGTCGAATAATTCAGCATCGCTTCCATCTGGTACAGTTCATAGAAACGCTGATCCACGTCGGCCGGCAGAAACATGGACATGATAAAGTCAATGTTCGGCAACACGTCGCACAGCAGCGTGCCTTCTTCGACATCCTTGACGACCGGGGGCCGCCGCTGGTTCGTGCGATGGTCCACGATATTTAGCGCGTCCGACCCCGGGCCGTAAAAACACTTGCCGCCCTCAATCTGGACAACCCGCTCGCCGAACCGGTTACAGAGCACCGCGCGCTTGGGCGCGGTCGTCAGCGCTTTCTCGACCATGCCGGAAGGAATGCGGACGCGATTTCCCTCGCCGACCCACGCGCCGGCTTTACGGAGCAACTCGACCGCGGCCGGCTCGAATAGTTGCGCACCGGTTCGCTCCAACACTTCGAGCGAGGCCCAGTGCAATTTCTCGCACTGTTCTTGCGAGAGCCGCGCGTACTGCGAACTCGAAAAAGTGCGCTCGTTCATGCGAATGTTGGTCACTGATTCTCCTCGTCACTATTTGGTCCGCGCGGGGTTGTCATTGCGAGGAGCGGTTTTTGCGGTTGCGAGGAACGAAGCAAAGCAATGTCCTACTTGGAAGTTGGGGATTGCTTCGCAAAACCCGCTCGCAATGACATCAGCGCGAATTCGCGGATAACCTCAGCGCGTCGAGCGCGGACGCAAGCTCGCTTTCGGTCGTGAAAAACGCGAGCGAAAAGCGGACGCGCTTTTGAACTTCATTGGACGATACCAGGATGCGCTCGCAATTCCAAAAGAAATCACGCAAGTCCGCGCCCGCAAAATCCGGCACGCGTACGCTGACCAGGCCGCAACTGCGCGCGGCGGCCATCGGCGTGAGCAAAGTCACGCCTGACATTTCTGCGACCCGCGTCTTGAACTGCTCCGCGAGTCCCGCCACTCTTTGCTCGATAGCATCCAGTCCGATCTCTTGGATAAACCAGATCGCGCGATCCAGTCCCAGGTACAGCGGCCACGGCTTGGTGCCGAACTCGTACCTTCGCGCCGAGTCGAGCGGCTCGTACGCAAGCGCGTCCAAGTCTTCGCTGCACTCGCGCTGCGCGCCCCAGCCGATCCACGACGGCTGAAGCGTATCGAGATGCCGCCGCGCGACAAAAAGCATCGCCGTGCCTTGCGGGCCGAGCAGCCACTTGTGGCCGCACGTCACGTAAAAGTCCGGTTTGAATTTTTGCAGATCAACGCCGAATTGGCCGACGGCATGCGAGCCGTCAATCGCGGCTAGAACATTTCTCGCGTGTGCCAGCGCGCAGATGTCTTTGACAGGCAGACGCTCGCCGGTCGTGCAGCACACGTGGCTGGCGAAGACGAGGCGCGTGCGCGGTGTGATCGCGTCGGCGAAGTTTCGCAGCGTTTCGGACGGCTCGGGAGCCACACGCGCCACGCGCACATTGACGCCGTATCGCTTGTGCAGGACGAACCACGGCATCTCGCCGCTGGGATGCTCCTGATCGCTGATGACAACCTCATCGCCCGGCTTCCAATCCAATCCGTACGCGACGATGCAAATGCCGTCGGAAGAACTGCGCGTCAAAGCGAGTTCGTCGCTCGATACATTGAGGAGCGCCGCAACCCGCGCGCGCGCGCGCTCGTACCCGTCGCGCTCGATCTGCTGGCGCACGACCGGCGAAAACGCGCCATGCTCAGCGACGAGTACGTAGCCAGCGGCGAGTTCGTCGCTCACAGCGCGCGGCAAGGGGCCAAACGTGCCGGTGTTCAGGTATGTCGAGTGTTGCAGCGCGGGAATGGCCGCGCGGAGAGATTGTATGTCCATATCAACGTTTTCGAATGGGACGCGGATAAACGCGGACAAGCGCGGATAAAAAACAAAAAATCCGCGTTCGTCCGCGTTCATCCGCGTCCCATTGATCCCCCCAGTTCACGGCACATCCGAATGAATGCGCCGACGCGCGCGGGTGACGTGTCGGGCGTGATGGGGCTGCCGATGCCGCTGATGAACGCGCCGTTTGCGGTGCGGCCGCCGCGTATCTGGCGCAGGATTTCCGCGCGCAGTTCGTCGTCAGTGCCTTGTTCCAGCACTTGGTACACGTCAATGTTCCCAAACAGACACAGGTTATCGCCGACTCCGGCGCGAATCTGCGCGATGTCCAGCACGTATTTCTTGCGGCTCTCCTCGAATGCCAACGCGTCGGGCGCGAGATCGAGAATGCGCGGCAGACGCGAGCGAATGTCGCCGGTCAAATAGTAAATCGCTTTCAATCCGAGTGCTTGGCAGCGCGCGATTAGGTGCTTGTTCGCGGGAAAGACAAATTCGTCGTAATCCCCCGGCGAGATAAAGTCGTGGCCGGAAAGCGTTTCTTGGAAAAAGATGCCGTCAATGCCGAGCGCGGCCCACGCTTCGAGCAATTGCTCGGTCGCCTGCCGGTGGCGCTCGACCACGTAATGGATCAAATCTTGCTCGGTCCGCATGCCAGTGAGTAAGTTCTCAAATCCGACGACGTACTTGGCGTTGGTGTACGGCGTGGATAGGACCGCGTGGAGAAAAATCCGATCCCGAAATTCCGCGATGATGCGCTTGGCAACGTCGAACGCGCCCGAGTCGAGAAGTTCCTGTTTGGAGACGACCGGCACTTTGGCGTCCACATCCGCGTAGGTCAGCTCGCGCGACGTGGCGAGGTCTTCCATGCGGCCAAACATCAACTCGTTACTCTCGCCCTGCGCGAGCGCGGAGAGATTCGTTTCGGTCGGCTTGCTCTCGTCAACCAGAAAATACTCGCCGTCGCGCGCGCGAATCACCGAATGGGCTTGCGATTCTCGCGTGAATGTGCGCGTGACGCCGATCCAGTCCGGCAGTTCCTGCCACTGCTTGAACGATTCGAGCTTGCTTTCGAAAATGATCTGGTTGTCTTCTTCGGGCGTGACGCGATACTCGGCGGCGCTTCCCAGGCGCGCGCGATAACGGTCGAGATACGCCTGCCACTCGAACCGTCGCAAATAGATGTTGGGATAGCACGGCGCGATCGGTACGCCGTCGCTCGCGCGCCCGCTCATCGCGGCGAGCATGCGTTCTCTACTGTTCATAGCCATTCACGATTACTCGGCAAGGTGTCATTTCGAGGGCGCTGTTTGCCCGAGAAATCTCCGTTTCTGGCAATGGCGAGATTTCTCCTCACAAAAACCGTTCGTCGAAATGACAAGCCAAGCGCTTAATGCTGTCCTACGATGCTGCCGTCGAGCATCACGAGTTTGGGCGCGCGCAGCGCGTTGAGGTCTCGCAACGGATCGCCGGGCACGAAAATGAGGTCGGCGAGTTTGCCCGCCGCGAGCGTGCCAATGCGGTCGCCCCAGCCCAGCGCTTCGGCATTCACGCGCGTGGCGCATTGGAGCGCTTCGGCGTTCGACATGCCGAAATTGGCAAACGATTCGAGTTCGTCTACCAGCGCGGCAAAGTTGACCTCGGGTCTGAAAATGTCCGTGCCCGCGCCGATCTTGACACCCAGCCGCAAGGCCAGCTCGAAAAGATGGCGGCGGCGCACGTACGACTCTTCGCTGAGGACGCCGTCGTTCATCCCGTTTTTCTCTGCGCGCAGTTTGATGGTCGCCACGCCCTGATAGATCGTCGGAACCCACACGATGCCCTTGTCCGCAATCGCGCGCATATCGTCGTCGGTCATGAACGTCGCGTGTTCGATGGTGTCCACGCCCGCTTGGATCGCTTTGACCACGGCGGGCCGCCAGCGCGTGTGGCACGCGACCTTGAGGCCCGCGCGGTGCGCTTCGAGGACGGCTACGTCCAATTCCTCTTGCGAAAACTCGACCCCATTCGCGACGCGCTGGATTTCGCTCGACCGTTCCTGAATCTCGGTGTCCAAGAAATCCGCGCCGTTCGTCGCCAACTTGATGAACGCCGCGCCGGCCCTGATCTCTTCGCGCACCGCCCGGCGCACGCCTTCGACGCCATCGGCTTGATGCGTCAGCCCCCGGCGATCATGCACGTGGCCGCCGGTCGGCGTGACGATGCGCCCGCAGCCGCAGACGCGCGGCACGCGGACGAATCCTTTCTGCCGCGCCTTTTCAATGTCGTGCGTCAAGCGATTCACCGCGCCGACATCGCGCACGGTGGTGATGCCCGCGGCGAGGTCTTGCTCGAGTTGCGAGACGGCAAAGAGCGTGATGAGCGCATCGCTGAACGCGGGCCGGCCGTATTCCGCCGCGTCGGGACGGCGAAAGTAATAGGTGGGATGCGCGTGCAGGTCAATCAGGCCGGGCAGGAGCGTCCCATTGCCGAGGTCAATCCACTGCGCGTCGGGCGGAACGTCAACACTCGCGCGCGCGCCGACCGCGGCGATGCGATTGCCGGCGATGACGACCGCTTGATCGGGGGCGATTCCCGAATTGATCCCAGTGAACAGCCGCGCGCAATGGAGAGCGATTGTCATTGCCTGATCCAGACCTGGTTCGGGTCTTCGGTGACGGCGAGTTTCTTGGGCACGCCCGCGAGATGGAACGTGTAGAGCAGACGGCTGCCGGGCGCGACGACCACGGTGTGATACCCTCGCGGAATCACGGTGACGAGGCGATCCTTCAACACGACGACATCGTCGGTCCCATCGTTCTCGTACACGCGCAAGCAGCCCCAATCGCTCGCGCGCTGAAAGCGAAAGTAATAGATCTCTTCGTGTGTGGATTCGGCCGGCGCGTCCACCTGGTCGTGCTTGTGGGCCGGAACGCCCGACCAATTCCCCGAAGGATTGAGCGTCTCGCCGACGATCAGCATCTGCGCGGCGAAATCGGGCGGCGCGATCATGGTCACGTCCCGCTGCCAGTTGTCTTTGCCGACCGGCATGGGTTTCACGTCCGCAGGCGCGATGACCTTGACTTGACCGCGCGTTTCCGCCGCGGCGCGCGAGATCACCATCTCGAGTCCATCGCCCTCGATCGCGAAATGCGTTTGCGGCGGCAGATACACCGCGGTCGGCTTGCCCTCGAATGGCGTGTCGCGCTCGCCGAGATTGTCGAACACCTGCGCGCCAACGGTCAGCGAGCATTGGCCTTGCACGATGTGCAGCATCACCTCGTCGCCGCCGGTGTCGTCTTCAAACTTTGCGTGGCCGTCGAGGCGCAGGATGCCGTATTCGCGAAAGAATCGCAGGCCCGAGTCGGGGCCGATGATGCGGTGGTAGCCGTGGGTGGGTGGTGCTGTGAACGTTTTCAACATTGAATTCCTTTTCGCATGTCGGGCGACTGGTAGGGGCAATCCCTTGTGGTTGCCGTGGGCGGGCAGGCGCAATTGCCCCGGATGGGCCGGCACAAGGCACTGCCCCTACGAATCGCGCGGATGGGCAGGCACAAGGCACTGCCCCTACGAGTCCCGCGGATGGGCAGGCACAA
>JACQYF010000115.1:21630-40343 GCA_016208315.1 Chloroflexota bacterium
TGGGCAGGCACAAGGCACTGCCCCTACGAATCCCGCGGATGGGCAGGCACAAGGCACTGCCCCTACGAATCCCGCGGATGGGCAGGCACAAGGCACTGCCCCTACGAATCGCCCCCGTCTTCGATCTCCCGATACGCGCCCAGGGCGCTGAGGCGCGCCATGTTGTCCCAACGCACGTTGCGGAAACCGTGGTTGCGTAACTTGTCGCCAAAATCGTGGCGCTTGACCGAGAGCAAGAGGGATTCGATTTTCTTGCGGAGTTCGGTCGCGATCTCGGGACGTTCGGCGATCAAGTTGTGCCGCTCGCCGGGGTCGGCAGAAACGTCAAAGAGCAGATCGGCGCCATCGCTGTACCAGTGATACTTGAATTGGCCGGCGCGAATCGTTTTGATGCGCCGCAGCCACGGGCGATAATCCCAGTCCAGCGGCGCGATCCGCAGGGCGCGCTCGACCACTTGGACGCCTTTTTGATATTCGGCGAGCGCAAAATCGCGCGTCGGTTCGCCGCGCCAGGTGGGCGCCATGCTGACGCCGTGAATTTCGCCGGCGAGTTTGTCGCTGCGAATGTCGAGCAGATCGAGAAACGTCGGGAACCAATCGCAGATTTGGACGAATCCAGAAAACCGCGCGCTTTGCGGAATCAAACCCGGCTTGCGGACGATGAGGGGCGTGTGAATCAAATCGTCAAAGAGCGCGAGATGATGGCCCATCAAGCCGCGCCGCTCGAGCAAATCGCCGTGGTCGGCGGTGATGATGAGGAGCGTTTCGTCGAGGATGCCGCGCGCGCGCAGGAAATCGAACACGATGCCCATGCGGCTGTCGAGGTACGCGGTCTCGCCATCGTACAAACTTTTGAGGATGTCCCAATCGGCTTGCGTCATGTGCCCGTCCGCGCGATCGGGAACCGTGCCCAGCCGCTCGGCGTATTCGTCTTGATTGACGCGGCGCGCTTGCGCTTGCGAAACACCCGAAAGCAAAAAGCGCGAACGGAACGGCTCGGGCGCCCAGACGCGCAGGTGTGGCTCGATGCAGTTGACGAACATGAAGAACGGTTTGCTTGCATCGCGCTCGTGGTCGAACCACTGCATGATCGCGTCAATCGTACTGGACGCCCCCGAGTCCACATTTGTCTCGACGATGTACTCGTCCTCGGGACCGGCTTGGACGTTGCGTCCCATGGGCCGCGGGATCATGACCCATTGGCTAAACCCGCGCGCGATGTTCGTCTCGTCCTGGCTCACCCAACTATTGTTGTTAAAGCCGATGGTTGCGTAACCGTTTTCGTTCAGCGCCTCGGCCAGCGTCGGAAAGCTGCGGCTGAGGTACTCGTACTGCGCGCCCGCGCCGTGCCCGCTCTGATACTTGCCGGTAAAGAGCGACGCGTGCGTGGGAACGGTCCACGCGCCGGTTCCATAGTGCTGGTCGTAGACCAGACCTTCGTCGGCGATCTTTTGCACGTTCGGGGTCGTATTCTGCGCGAACCCGTAGCACGTCATGTTGCGCACGGGCTGCGTGTCCATGAGAAAGATCAAGATGTTCGGGCGAGTTGGCATCAAAAACCTTCATGCTATTCTGCCACAGAATCACACAGAAACACTCCGAATGAGAAAAAATCTGTGTGATTCCGTGTGGTTCTGTGGCTGAGCAGGTTGGTACAGAAGTTCAACTCCGGTACCAACGCGACACGCTTACTGTTTGTCCTTCGGAATCCACACCTGCTCGTACACCGGGCGACCGAAGGCCGGGTTGAAGACGAGACCCTTGAGACGCGGGGACTGCATGGTGGGCCGGCCCAGGAAAGCGAGCGGGATGATCGGGCTATCTTTCGTCACGATTTGTTCGGCTTCGAGCCAAAGCTTGCAGCGCTCGGCCTCGTCCAGCGTGCCGCCTGCCTTGGCGATGAGCTGGTCGAGCGCGTCGTTCTTGTAGCGGAGACGCTTGGCGGTGATGGCCGAGCTGAGGAACACGGGACTGACCATCGAAGATGGATCAGGATACGTCG
Source organism: Chloroflexota bacterium (assembly GCA_016208315.1). Lineage (GTDB taxonomy): Bacteria > Chloroflexota > Anaerolineae > UBA4142 > UBA4142 > JACQYF01. Next base: position 23,633 of record JACQYF010000115.1, read on the forward strand.
CGCCCCAGGTGGTTGCAAAGATGGGGAGCGTGCCATCGTCGAGCGCCTTGGTGCCTACCGCGGCCGTGAGCTGCTGCAGCTCGAGCTTGACGCCGATGGCCGCAAGGTCCTGCTGGATGGATTCGGGCACGCGGGCGATCCACGCGCGACTCTCTCGCAGCCAGGCCTTGGCCGTAATGCCGCTGCCAAAGCCGGCGTCGGTCAGCAATTTCTTGGCGGCGGCCGTGTCATAGGCGAACGGGTCCTTGGCATTCTTGTTGTTGCACTGGAACAAAGGATGATAGAGCGATGCGGCTTGCACCCCAGTGCCGGACGACAACTGGATGATCTTCTTTTTGTCAATCGCCATGCCGACCGCCTGGCGCACTTTCGGGTTGTCGAAGGGCGGCGTCTGCAAATTGAACCCGATAAAGTACAGCAGGAAGCTTGGCGCGTCTATATAGTACTTGCCGAACTGCGCGCTGGTCGCCATCGTCGGAATGTCGGCCGAGGGGATGCCGTCGGCCAGTTCGTCCACTTCACCGCGTTGGTAACGCAGCATCGAGACGTCGGCGGCCGCGCCCAATTGGAACGTAATGCCGTCGAGATACGGCAAGCCCTTTTTGAAATAGTTGGGATTGCGCGTGAAGGTCACCTTTTGCTTCGGGATCCATTCGACCATCTTGAACGGGCCGGTGCCGACCGGATGGAAGCGATAGTCCTTGCCCCATTTTTCGACCTCTTCCTTCGGCACGATCAAGTTCGTCGTCTGAGTCAGCGAATGGGGAAAATACGCGTAGGGCTGCGTCAGCGTGAATTGAACGGTATAGTCGTCCACGACTTGTATGCCGCTCGCTTCCTTGGCCTTTTTGTCGAGGATGTCTTTCCCGCCGACGATAAAGCTCGCCGGTTCGGTCGCGGCCCACGAACCCGTCTCGGGATTCGCGTTGCGCTCGATGGAATATTTCACATCGGCGGCTTTTAACTCACGACCGTTGTGGAAAAACACGCCTTTCTTCAACTTGATTGTATAGACCAAGCGGTCCGCGCTGACCTGGGGCATTCCATCGGCCAGGTCGGGGACGAGGTTATTCGCGCTGTCGAAAACATACAAGCCGTTGTAGAGAATCAGCGCGACCGACCCCCAGTCCATCGTCGAGAGCGCGGTCGGCGGATCGAGACTCGCGAGGTCCGAGGCGTACGTGGCGATCAGCGTGCCGCCGGTCACGGGCTGCTCGCCGACCGGTGTGCTGGTCGCGGCGGGCCGCGTCGCCGTGGGCGGAACCGCTGTCGGCGCGGCGGTTGGCGCGGTGGTTGGCGCGGGCGGCGCAACCGTTGGCGGAACCGCGGTTGGAGCAGGCGGCGCGCTTGTTGGCGGCGGTGGCGGAACAGGCGATGGCGTGGGTGGCGCGGCGCACGCGGCGAGCACCCATGCTAACACGAACACGGAAACAGTCAGACGAAAAACACGACGAGACATTTCATGCCTCCTTTTGGCGTCTGGTTCTAAACGAGCAGTTAAAAGTGGCAAGTTGCAAGTGTAAAGTCTCACCCCCTTTCGGCAAACGGGCCAAATATGCCAAATGTGCCAAATGTGCCAAATAGCCAAAAAGAGCCAAACAATCTGATTTGGCATGTTTGGCATCTTTGGCATGTTTGGTAAATTTGACTCAACTGAACCTCACCCTCGGATCGAGCATGCCGTACACGACGTCCACGATCAGATTCATCACCGACATGATCGCCGAAACGACGAGGACCGTGCCCATCACCATCGGCACGTCGAGATTCTTGGCGGCTTGGACCGCTTGCCAACCGAGACCGGGCCAGCCAAAGATCACTTCGACGAGCGCCAGTCCGGCGATAAAGCGCCCGAGGTCCATGCCCCACATCGTAATCACCGGAATCAACGCGTTGGGCATGACGTGCTTTAAGAGCACGCGAAAATCCCTCAGCCCTTTCGAGCGCGCGGTGCGAACATAGTCCTCGGTCAGAATCTCGCGAATGCCCGAGCGCAGCATCCGCGCGTACCACGCCGAGAACGGAATGCCCACGGCCAACGCCGGCAGAACGAGATGTTGCACGCCGCCAAATCCGCCCAGCGGAAAAATCGGCAGCAAGAATCCAAAAACGTAGAGCAAGAGCAGACCGAACCAAAAGTGCGGGAGCGAGAGCGCGATCAACGCAAAGATCATGCTGACGCGATCAATCCAGCGATAGCGATAGACTGCGGACACAACGCCGATCAGCGCGCCGAGGAGCAATTCGATAATGCCGCCCGCCAGCGCCAGCATGAACGACGCGGGCAGCGCGTTCAGCATCGCGTCCACGACCGGACGGCGAAACATCCACGAGCGCCCCAGATCGCCGCGCAACAGATTCGACAGATAGGTCAGGTATTGAACGTGAACCGGCTGATCGAGCGCGAGGGACACGCGAATATTGTTGATCTCAGTTTGCCCGGCCGTCGGTCCCGCCACTTGCGACGCGGGGTCGGCGGGAATGATGTACGTCAAGATAAAGGTGAAAGTGATCGAGGCGAACATCACCAGGAAAATCCACAGCACGCGGCGGATGATGAATTGGCTCACTTCGTGACCTCGGTCATGCTCTACCGCCTCTCGCGCGGGTCGAGCGCATCGCGCAGCCCGTCGCCGAGCAGATTGAAACTGAGCACGGCGGCCATGATGCACAAACCGGGAAAGATAAAGAACCACGGCGCTTGGCGATACAACTGCGAGCCACCCAAGATCATATTGCCCCACGACGGTGTCGGCGGCGGGACGCCCAGCCCGAGAAAACTAAGACTGGCTTCGGTCAGGATCGCGGTCGGCACGCGAATGGTAAAGTACACGACGACGGTCGGCAATAGTTGCGGCAAGACGTGGCGGACGAAAATCCGCAGCTCGCTCGCGCCAATGCTGCGCGCCGATTCGACAAACGCGCGTTCGCGGATGGCGAGCACCTGGCCGCGAAAAACGCGCGCCGGATAGGCCCACGCGAAAATGCTGATGACGAGGATCACCGTCCCGATGCTCGGCGGCAAAACGGTCGAGAGCGCGATCTGCAGAACCAGCGTGGGGAGACTCAGCGCGATATCCACCGAGCGCATGACGAGCGTATCAATGCCGCCGCGCAAAAATCCGGCCGCGCCGCCGACGACGATCGCAAGGCCAATCGAAAAAATATTCGCGACGAAACTGACGGTGAGCGAAATTCGGCCGCCCCAGATCAGACGGCTGAGAATATCGCGCCCGATGTTATCGGTGCCGAGGAGAAATTGCGAGTTGGGGGCGATGGGCGCGCCGCGCGCGGTCAGACCTTCGGGGAATTGTTTGAGGGGATCGTAGGGCGCCAAGAAATCCGCGCCGGCGCTGAGAACGAACATGACGAGCACGAGGACGCCGCCGACGAGCGCGACCCGGTCGCGCAAGAGCATCGCCCACGCGTCGCCCCAGTACGACCGCTGGCGCAGAGCCATCTGCGGGACCGGCGATGATTCGCGCAATCGCCTCTCGGAGACCGAGATCTCAGACATGCGGCGGTTCCTTGGGAATGCTCCACTTGGAAGCCGCTTTGACCACGTCGAGGACGAGCAACATGCGCGAGCGGCGAATGCCCTCGATGCAGGGGAGCTTTTCGGTCATCAAAGTCGCGAGGGCGTGATTGCTTTGCGCGCGCACGGACGCGTAAATCTCGGGATCGCCCGAGGTCAAGCTGACGAACGCGATCTCCGGCATTTTCGCGAGCGTCTCGGCCACGGCTTTGGTCTTGGCCATTTCCGTTTCGATGAAGACCGCGGCGAGGACCGGATAGCCGACGCGTTCAGGGTTGACGACCGCAATGATGTCAATGACGCCCTCTTCGATGAGGCGGCTCACGCGGGCGCTGATGGTTCGCGCGGACGCGCCCGTTTGACTGGCGATCTTGTCGAACGGCGTGCGCCCATCCTCCTGCAGAGCTTCGATAATTGTGAGGTCAAGCTCATCCAGCGAAACAGTCATATTGCCTCGCTTTCCGAGGCAGATTATACGATGACTGCGCCAAAGTGTCAAAATTTCGCTGGCCGGCTGCGGATTTCGGCAAGGTCAGTTTACGACGACTTGATCGGCGAGAATGAGTTGGCTGCCGACCCTGACTTCGACGCGGTAATCGCCCGAGGCGAGTCGCTGACCGTCCTGGCGATAGGTCGAGTGCCAGACCAACGTGTCGGTCGTCTTTAGCACATAGGATCCTTGCGCCCACAAGCCGCCGTTGTAGGTCCAGGTGATGTCCAGTTTTGTGCCGGCCGGTAGTCCGGTTGGACTCCAAGTCGCGTAGATTTCCCTGGGACGCGGGTCGAAGGTCTTGTTAGTAACAATGCCGGTCGGCTTGCTGGCCGCTTGATCGAAGCCGGTGCTCCAGGTCACGACGCTCGCGGGAAATGTCGGAACCGGCGCAATAGTCGGCGTGCGCGATGCGGCCACATTTGTCGCGGTTAGGGTTCGCGTATTTGTGGGAACGCTCGTCAGAGTTCGCGTCGCGGTGTTTGTGCGCGTGGGTGCGGGAGGTGGCGGCAACGGAGTCGCCGTGATGACGATGACGATGGGCGGGGGCGGATTGGCCGGTGTGGGCGCGGTGAGAGCACTGACTTGCGGCTGCGCTGTCGGCGGCACGGGAGTGGACGATGGCAGTGGAATCGCGGTAGCCGCCAAAGTGGATGGCGGCGTCGCGGCTGGCGCCAATGTTTCCGTCGGCGATGGCGTCGTGGTGGGTGTGGACGTTGTGACGATAATCACGGGGGTGTTCGTCAACGTCGGCGCGTTCGCGACAAGTCGCGTCGGCGTCACCGCGCTGCCCAGAAACGCGCCACGCAACGCGCCCTGGCCCCACGTCACGCCAAGTCCCACCAAAAGTGTCAGCAATCCTGCGGCGGCCGTTCCGAGCAGCGCAAGAAATCGGCGCGATGTTTCAGATTGTGTTTTGGGCGGCGGCGCGGCATGGGCGACGGTCGAGCCACCGTCGCCTACGACACCTGGCGGTTCCGCGCTGGGCGGCGTCCCTTCGACCCAGGCCTCGCCATCGTGCGTGTACCACTTGCCGGTATCCGCGCCGAGCATCCAGAAGCGGCCATGGCTGTCCTCGACAATTAATTCTTTGAGCGCGGCGTCGAATTGCTCGGGTGTAATTCGCCCCGCGTCAAGTTGTCCCTTGAATTTGAAAAATTCGCGTTCCGCACGTTCAAAGCGTTCGTCCAGCATTTCATCCCCCGCACCTTTCGCGCTTATCTGCACGTTACACCCGGTTGACTCGCGGCTTGCCGGTTTGCGGCAATTTGACTGCGGTAAAAATCCGCGTCACCCCCACCCGAGTTCAGCAAATCGCTGTATGCATTCGCCATCGCCGTATAGACGCTGCAGCGCGCCAGTGCGCCGCCGGCGCGTTGGCGCGCGATGGAATCGAACAGGAGTTGGCGTTGGTGCTCGGCGGCCTGGCCGCGCTTGGCATTGCCATAGGCACTCTGCAAATCCCGATTGCCCAGGTCCCCGTTCCCCGCTTCGAGGTTCGCCACACCGCGTTGATTGAGCAGCCACCAATCGCTCGGACGATCCTCCAGGGCTGGGTTCAGCAAATTAATGGCTTGCTGTGGGTTTCCCGCCTTCAACGCCTTTTGCGCGTCCTCGGCGGCCTTGTCGGCGGCCTGGATGCTGTCCACCACGCCCTTGGCGGCGATGATGGCCTTGGCGTCATCGTCGCCGCCCGGCAAGCCCGCCGCGCTCAACCCCGCGTTGAACAATCCGCCGACATTGATGCTCCCATCGGAATTTTGCGGGTTGATGTTTTTTGCGGTCGCCCACTCTTCCGCCATGGCTTGCAGAAACTCGACGTCTTCTGCCGAACACGCGGTGAGGGCGAGGAGCATGAATCCAAACAGCACCAGTATGAGACCCAATTTTCGCGTCATTTCAGCACCTCTTGATAGAACCCAACCCAGTTCGCTTGCCCGTCCACTTGCTTCAGAAAATCGCTGCGACTGACCTTGCCGCTAATAAACCCGTTGATGACATCCGTGGATGCGGTAAGACTCAACAGTGTCGTCCCAGTTGGAGATTTGTATTCCATCGCGAGGCGCTGCAAGCCGTACTTTTTCGTCGCTTCACTCTGCGCCATCTGTTTGAAATAATCAATGATCGGATCCTTCGAGCCGCTTTTGAATTTGAAACCCTGCGCGCTGTCCAGGACGATGTAGGCAACACTGCCGGGTTTATCGCGAAACGGCAGCACGTAAATTCCCATGCCCTTGGTGTCAATGCCGCCTTTGTTCAATTCATCGCGCAGCGCCGTGGCCGCCTCGCGATCCGGGGTGGACGCAAAGGTGCGCTCGGCGGACGGCAGCAATCCTACGCGCTGAGGAATCTGGAAGTAGAGTCCCGCGCCCAGAGCGATCAACGCACAGGCGATTAGCAGAACGCCAATGCAACCGATGCGAATGCAGCCGAGGCCTTTTTTAGGTTGCGGCGCAACGACCGGCGGAGGGGGCGGGGCATGGGCGACGCTAGAGCCAGCGTCGCCTACAACTTGGCGTTGCGGCGCGACGACCGGCGGTGGCGGCGGCACTTGCCGCTGTGGGATCTGCGGCTGCGAAGGCGCGACGAGTTTTCCTACGACGCCCGCCGCGTACGGGTCCGCTTCGACCCACGCCTGTCCATCGTAAACGTGCCACCGGCCCGAATCAACACCGGGCAGCCAGTGACGTCCTTGCGTGTCCTCGATCATCAAATCGCGCAGGGCCGCTTCGAACTGCTCGCGCGAAAGGCGGCTCGTCCCTAGTTTGCCGCGCAAGATGAAATATTGGTCTTCAGCTTGGCGAAATGGATCGTTTGCCATATTGGGCGTCCTCAACGAATGTTGAATAATGCGGTCTCGGCGGTTTCCAAAACAGCGCCGTTTGAGTCTGTAACCCTGAGTTGGATTTTCCAATTGTCCGCGATCCAGGGAACTCGAACTTGGACTCTTACTGGAAACTGTTGGCTCGGCGCGGTCGCGGTGAGCGTAAAAGTCGGTTCAGCACGCTGCCAGTCATCCCACCGGCCGATGGGCGTCGCGCAAAGGGAGCGGTTGGCATTCGCGGTCGCCGACTGATCCAGCCGCGCATACAATGAAACGGGCTTGTCTTGGTATCCCTCGACGCGCACTTTCAAGTTTACCGTTGCCAGGTAGTTGCAGTCGCCGCTTGAAGCGCTAACAGGATTCTCGACTTTAACATCGCTAATTTGAACCGCCTTGCTCGTGACGATCGCCGGCTGAAATTGAGGGAAGAAGAGGAAGATCAATCCGGCGATCGCGGCAATTGCGCCTGCGATAGATCCAACAATTTTCAAGGATTCGATAGGGCCATGTGTGCTCATCTTGCGCCCTCTAGCGCGGCAAGTCGGTGGGCTTGGACGGCTTGCGCGTCGCGCCGCGTTCCGGCAAATCGGTGGGGCGATTCAGTGCGACTGGTCGCGCGCGTGATCTTCGAAAGACCAGGATGCCGACGACCAGAGCCGCTGCTAACGCAGCTACAGCGCCGGCAACTCCGAGCAAAATAATTGGATTCGATGTGGTCGTCGCGGTGAGTGGACTTGGACCAGTCGCGGGTGCGAGACTGGGGGCTTGCTTGACCATCACTTCCAGCGCCGGATCAATCCTGCCATCCAGAACAGCGGTTTTCGACGCGTCCGGTCTTTCCCCCGATTGCACGGCGATGCGCTTCAGCGGAGGCAATTCAATGCCGTTCGCGCCATCCAGCGCGCTGATGAGTACCGTTCCCTCCAACGCCGCAATCGTCGTCGTCCCTTGACTGTCCACGCCGACGAAATAGCGCGTATTGATGCTCTTGACGCGCACGTTCCGCGTGAGGACGGCGATATCGAGGTTACTGAAAATGGAACCGCTGGTGGTCTTGTTGACGACGACTTGCCCAGGTCCATCCACGACGAGTACCGCTTGAATACGACCCGTCGCTTTGTCCTTGCAGAACGTCTGAATTTGCACAGCCGTCGAATCATTGACGGCGACCGTCGCCGAAGCGCCCTCCTCGCCTTCAAAGCGCAACGCAACCCGCGCGCCGGCATCCGTCTGCACCTTGAGACCCTGCATCAACTTGGTGTTCGTGTTCACGCTGGCACTTGAAATTGCAACAGCCGTCGCGGCATCTCCGCCCATTTGCAGGGATTTTGGATCAATGGGGACAACGTGAGCGACGCCAGCCAAATTCACGACTTGCGCCGATAACGACGTACACGTGATTGCCTGCTCGACGAGATAGGTCGCGCCGGCTGATCCGCCGTCGTAGCCAAGGACTGTCGCCTGCGCGGTGACGATGTGTAAGCCATTTTGAAAAGGACCCAGCAGATCACGTTTCGGTTCCTGACCGGGCGTAAAGGTGTATTGAAAACTGCCAGAGGGAGAATTGATAGAAATGAGCGGAAGAATATCGCTGCGGAAGCCAATCGTCGCCGCGATCGGCTTGCCATCTGCCAGGACATTCCCCGAGACGGTCACGGACTCACCGGGGGCGTACACGGCTTTGTCCGTCGCCGCCGTGACGGTTAGCGTGCCCCGCTTCTTGAGGTCCAGCGCATATAAACGTTGGCCGGTTTCGTAGCGATTAGGATCGGGCGATTGGGCTTGAACAACAATGAAAGACACGCGATCATCCAAGATATATTCCGTCTCGTAATAACCTTGCGCATCGGTCGTGATCTTCTGAACATAGGATGCAGCCCCCTGTGAAATCTCGACGTTCGCTTGAACGTTCAGGGGATTTTTCGGAAAGATTCCATCAAACTCTTCGACTGCCCAGACGACGCCGGTGACCTTGACCTTGTCGCCGGGGTACACCGCGAACGGGTCGGCATCGTTTCTGACGGATGGCGTGACATCGCCGAGCGGAACGAGTTGGAGCAATTTGGACTTGCCGCCTCCACAAGCACCCGTCATTGTACTCGCGAGTTGCTGCATTAGCCCCTTTAGCTGCGACTGCGTTGCGTCCACCAGGGATTTGTCGCCCCGCGAAATTCCGGCTGGCGCGTAGAAGGACATCTTCCAGTTCACAACGAGATTGCCACAGACCATGACGCCAAATGCGCTCCCGTTAGCCGAATCCGGGTTGGGCGCCAACCACGCGGTCAGCACGCCCGAATCGGATTGCCCTGCCACGGCCGCGAATGTTTCGGTCCGCCAAAACTGGATGGGGGGCACATTATTCGTGGGGGGCTTGCGGATGCTGTCCGCATCCAGGTTAAAAGCGCGCTGCGCGTCGGCAGGCGTCAAATTGCCGCCGATCTTGATTTCGGTGCGTTCGTCGCTCCCATTGATCGTGCGGGCGAGATTGCCCGTCACGCGCCAGCCCTGTTTATCTACCGCGACACATTCTAGAAACTTTTTGGAAGTACACTCGCTCCACGCGCTCTTCATCGCGTTCATCGCCTTGACGAGCTGCGCGTCAGGATCTCCCTGAGCATTAGCCAAGCCGGGCTGGAAAATGAAAAGGAGCAGAGCGATAATAAGAACCGATTGTCGCAACATATTGAATCTGCTCTCCTTCATCATTTCGGCAAATCGGTCGGCTTGGGGCGACTGCGCGTTGTTCCGCGTTCCGGCAGATCAGTGGGGCGACCGGGCTTGGCTTTGCGTTCACCGGTTAGCGGTTCGGCGCAGTTGGGACAAAATCGTGCCGGCGGGATGTAACTCTCACCGCAGTGCGGACAGGTTGCCCGTGTGAGAGCTGGCGGCGGGGGAGGTTCGGGCGCCGAGTATGCAGGTGGTGGAATGCCTTCCACGCGCGGCGGTTCCGGTCGAACAGGCGCGGCGGCGGCTTGATCGGGTTTCGTATCTATGGCGATGGGCGCGGCTATCTGCCGGTCCCACGCCAGCGCCAGCGCGGTTGGCATGTTCGCGCTCGTCAGTTGCTGCGGGGGCGGCGCGGCGGTCCAGCGCTTGCGGTCCCAACGATACCAGCGCTTGGTCGTCGCGCCCGGCATCCAAGTGTGTCCCAGGTCGTCGGTGAACTGGAAAGCGCGCATGACCTCATCGAACTTGGATTCGTCAATCAATTGAAGGCGAAATCGCTCGCGAAAGATCTCGAGGCGCTCGCTCCATTCCGCGGGCGTCGCGCGTTCGACCCGTGCCTCAGCTTGTTCTGCCATCGTCGTCATGGGGTATGCTCGTAAATACACTTGTCGAGTTTGGGTTTGATTTCTTGCATCGCCTTTAGCACGGCGTCGTATTCACTTTGCAAATTCTTTAGCGCGTCCACAACCCGCTGCACGTCATTTTTGGCCTCGATCAGTACCTTGGCGACTTCGTCCGGCGACTCGGCAAAATGATTCTTCATGTGTTCGCGCGCCGCGGCTTCGGCCGTATTCAGGGCTTGCTGCGCCGTGCTGGCCTCGTTCGTGGCTCCATCGAGATTTGATTTGGTGCGCGTGACATTGGTCTCGGCGTCGGCGGCTTCTTTCGCGACCGTCGCCGCCTTGCTCTCCGCCTCGACGGCTTTGCTCGCTTTTTCGGCGGCCTCGGACGAAACCTTTTGCGCCACGGTCTGCGCTTTTTTCGCGTCGTCCACAACCTTGGCCACCTGGGTCCCCGCTTTGCGCGCTTCCTGCAACAGCGGATCCAACTGCTTCGCTACGCCCGACAATTTGCCTTCGATGTCGGTCACCTTGTTCACCGCGTTGACCAAGTCTTCTCCCGATGACGCAGCGTACTTGGCAAAGGCGTCATCGCCCATTACGCGGCGGAGATGATCGTTCAGATGCTTCTCCATAAACTGGTTTGTGACCTTGCCGACATCATCTACCCCGTAGAACGCCTTGGCCGCATCGTCCAAGACTTTTTTGAGCGGTTCGGCCTCTTTGTACATCTTCGCCAGCGTGCCTTCCAGAGAGGCCAACTCGGACAACTGCGAAGGCGTAGGATTGGGCAGCGACCGCAATTTGGAAATATCTATCTTGGTCGTCGCCATATCGAGTCCCAACATCTCCAATTTGAACGCTTCGTCATAGAACTTGCTGCCGATGCCGGCGGCGGGCTTTTGGCCCAGGTATTTGAGGTAGGCGTCCTGCCATTGCCGGTAGACCTGCGCCTGACCTTCAACCGCCGCTTTCTGGGCTTCGAGGAGCGCACGTTCCGCTTTGAGTTTGTCCACTTTGGTCGTCGCCGCGGCGAGCGCATCTTCCGCTTCTTTCACAGCGGTTTGGGCGGCTTTGGCGGCTTCGTCTGCCTCACTGAGTGCTTTGGCGGCGTCGTCAGCTGTTCCACGGAGTGACTTGGCGGCTTCCGCCGCTTCATCGGCGAGCTTCCCTTTGCTTCCTGCCAGGCGAGTGGCCTCGGCCAATTCCTTGGTCACGTCGCTCACTTTGGTGGACGCTCTTCGAAAAACAGAGCGCGCCGTTTCCAGCGCCTCGGCTAACGTGCGCGGCAGAAATCGCATCATGGCTGCGCCGAGGTGAACCGTTAGTTCCGCGACGGCTTTCGCCAGAATCACCGTATCCGCCAAATCATAGCCGAACTTGAGCGAAAACTTGGCGAGCAGTTGATTGAGCCGGAACTGCGCATCCCACTGCGCCTGGGATGCGAACTGAATCTCGGTTTCAATCTTGATCAAGCGCGATTGGAGCAGCACATAGTCGTCGTAATAGCCGAGACAATCCGGCGGCACCTTTTCGCGCGGGTTTTGTTTTTGATAGGGCGGCGGCTCTTCGGGCGCGTCTTCCGGCGGCGGAATCTCGCCGGGCCGCGGCGGTCGCCAGGTGAGCTCTACCGGGTCCCAAACCAGACCTTCCTTTTCCCATTTATTTTGCTGCTCGATTTCCGGCGGGTCCCACACGTTTGGCTTGTCGCCGTATTCGCGCGGCGGCTTGGTCAGCGGTTTCGGTCGCTTGCGCCCCTTGCGGATGCGGTCAATAACGACGGAGGTTCCCGCGCCGGTCACCGTCCCGGTTGCGGGCACAGCGGGATTTTGCGCGGTTTGCGCCGCGGCCGCGCAATCGGAACGGCTCGGATCGTCCGGCGGACAATCGCGCGCGTAGGCGACACTCGCAAAATAGAACAGCCAAATTGAAAAAGAAAAGAGCAAAAAGACCGTATAGATTGGAACTGATGCTGCATTATGATGTTTCTTGTTCATTGCCGCCTTCCTAAATCGTACTACGCCCGAATAAACCGCTGCGCGAGCAGGCCCAACACGATGCCGTACGCGCCGTGGCCGATAAAGCTTACGGCGACAACTTCGGGACTCATTCGCAATTGGAATGTGCCCGGCAGCGCCGTGAGCCAACCGATTTCGAGAAACATCGCCCACGCCAGCGCGTAATACCAGCGCGCGTTTCCGGCGATCAGCGTGTACATGATGCCGAATCCAAACCCATTCCAAAAATGATACGCCCAGCCGACCAGAATCGCGGTCAGGTCGCTTTCGGGCAAGCCGGTGATGAGCCGCCCGAATGCCGGGTGCGTTTGAAACGGGTTGAAACTGATCAGGTTGCTCGCGCGGATCGCCAGCCGAATCGCGTCATATGCCAGCGTCGCCGCAAGGCCGCCCCACGCGCCGACGATCAGCCGGTCGAGAAACACCGCGGCGTTGATGCGCGCCGCGTAGATGCCGAGGAGCAGCAGCAGCACGAGCGACGGCGCGGCGAGCACGTCCACCAAAAAGTACATTGGCAGCCAGCCGTTCACGTGCAGCAGCAACGCGACGATTGAAACCGACGCACAAACAAATGCGATGCCCGTCAACAGCCAATGGCGCGGGCCGAGATTGGGCGCAATGCGAATCATGGTAGTGGTCCTCGGTCAAGATTTTCGAGTCTTGGTTACGAGCATGGTCGCGAACGACAAGCCGAAACTGGTAAAGAACGTGATCAACGTCATCATGTTGGTGTTGAAGCCGTCGCGGACGGCGCCGGGCCCCGCGCCAAAGACGAGCGTGAGGATCGGATCAAAAATCGGGTAGATAAAGGGCAGGATGCGCGCCATTATCATCCCGCCGATCAGCGAGATGACGAACCCGATAATCTGTTTGCGCGAAAAGTCGATCCCCAGACGCGCGAGGGATTCGAGCAGTGATTTGGCTTGGGGCTTGACGGCGGCGGCAAGCGATTCGAGAGAAGCGCTAACGGTTGGAACCGGGGTTGTGCCGGGCTGACCCAGCGGGGTCCCACATTGGAGGCAAAATCTGGCGTGCTCTAAATTCTGGGAACCGCAGTTTTGGCAAATCATCACCAAACTCTCCTATACACGCGCAAACAAAAAGAGACAGGGGCTATCTCCCGTCTCAGCAATATGGCGAACACAGTAGAACTTTTTGTCGACGCGCCGACTGACGGCATCATCAGTGGTGGTCTGCCCGCGGCATCACGGGATAGTGACCTTATTTTATGCAGAGTCGCACGTGTGTCAATCCCCCAAGCATGACTATCGTCACTCCCGACGCGGTGCGGATAAGCACTGTCACGACAAGGTACTCTGTCGTATGCTGGAGGCGAAAGGGGCAAGCAGTCATGGACGAGATTATTCGCATCGAGCATTTGAACAAGGAATACGCGACCGGCGCGGGCAGTGTACGGGTCCTCGACGATGTTTCCCTCAACGTAAACCGCGGCGAGTTTGTCGCCGTCGTCGGCCCCAGCGGGTCGGGCAAGTCCACGCTCATCAACATGCTCACCGGCATTGACCGGCCGACGAGCGGCGCGGTCCAAGTGGCGGGCACCGATTTGAACGCGCTGAACGAGAATCAAATGGCGCGCTGGCGGGGGCGGCACATCGGCGTCATCTTTCAATTCTTCCAGTTGCTCCCCACTTTGACGATTCTCGAAAACGTCATGCTGCCGATGGACTTTTGCAACACCTATCCGGTCGGCGCGCGCCGCGCCAAAGCACTGCATTTGCTGGAACAAGTCGGCCTGGGCGATCAGGCGCACAAACTGCCGAGCGCTGTTAGCGGCGGCCAGCAGCAGCGCGCGGCGATTGCTCGCGCGCTCGCCAACGATCCACCGCTCCTCATGGGCGATGAGCCAACCGGGAATTTGGACAGCAAAACCGCCGCGCAAATCTTTGCGCTTTTCGAAGATTTGACGCGCCAGGGCAAGACGCTCGTCATGGTGACACACGACCGCGAATTGGCCGCGCGCATCCCGCGCGTAGTTGCCGTGCAAGATGGAAGGATATGCTCCAAATGCTGAATTCACTACGTACGATCCGCTTCAAAACGTTGCGCGACCTGTGGGGCAATCGCAGCCGCACGATCCTCGTCGCGTTGAGCATTGCGATTGGCGTGGCCGGCGTCGGCATGATCGTCGTCACGCGCGACATTCTCACAACCGATGTGAGCCGCCGCTATCGCGATATCAATCCCGCCCACATCGAAATCACGGTGGCGAGCGGAGTTACGCTCGACGATCTAAAGGGCTTGGAAAAGTTGGCTGGCGTTGCCGACGTGCAAGCGCGCACCGTGTTCACCGGACGGTATCGCCAAAACGCGAGCGACCCGGCTTGGCAGACGATGGAATTCATCGCGATGCCGGACCCGCACGCGCAGACCATCAACAAGATCGCATCCGAGAGCGGGCCGTTTCCGCCGGGCCGCAACCAAGTCGTCGCGGAACGCGCCTCGTTGACGGCGATAAACGCAGGAATCGGCGACAGCATTATTGTGGACGCGATGGGACACGACAAGACCTTTCAAATCGTGGGTACGGTTCACCAACAGGACGAGGTGATGGCGGCGGTCAAAGGCAATCCGATGGTCGTCGTCAGTTTGGACACGCTGGAGCAACTCCAGGGGAGCGACCGCATCAACACGATTTACTTGACTGTGAACGATTTGAATCAAAAAGCCGCGGTGGCGGATGCCGCGCGTGAACGCCTCGAGCGAACGGGTTACACGGTTGGACGCGTGACGCTCCACGATCCCGCCGTTCATCCCACGCAAGACGTGCTCGACGTGCTGCTCATGGTGATGGGCATTCTCGGTGTGCTCGCCCTCACATTGAGCGGGTTCCTCGTGACGAACACGATCAGCGCGCTCGTCGCGCAGCAGATCAAGCAAATCGGCGTGATGAAGGCGATTGGCGCGGACACTTGGCTCGTGACGCGCGCTTACACGTTGACTGTTCTAGCATATGGCGTGATCGGTTCGATTATCGCGATGCCGCTGGCGGAACGCGCCGGATATCGCCTCGCCGATTTTCTCGCGCGCCAAATCAACGTGGACCTCTATCCTTATCGTCCATCCGTGCCTGCGACGGTTGTAATGTTCGCGGTCGGGTTGGTTGTTCCACTGGTCGCCGCGGCCAAACCGTTGTGGGAGGGCGCGCGCATCACGGTGCGCCAAGCGATCAGCGATTACGGTCTCGGCGGCGGCAGCGGCGATAATTGGATGAGCCGTTTGCTCGGTCGAGTGCAGGGCTTGCCGCGGAGTTGGGCATTGGCGCTCCGCAACACCGTGCGCGTGCCGGATCGTCTATTGCTCACCCTAGTGACGCTCGGGCTGGGCGGCGCGATTTTTATCGCGGTGCTGAGTGTGGACCGCTCGTTCAGCAGGACGATTGATAATTTGATCGAAGGGCAGTACGGGATGGATGCGCTGATCGCGTTCAATCGGTCGCAGCGCGTCAGCAACGTCGTGCCACTGGCCGAGTCGCTGCCCGAGGTCGCGCACGCGGAGGCGTGGTATTTCAGCCAGGCGACGATGAAGTTATCGGATGGGCACGAGGTGCAGGTGCTCGTCCAAGCCGGACCGGACGATTCACAATTCTATCAGCCGCGCTTGCAATCGGGGCGCTGGCTGCAACCGGACGATACGAACGCTATCGTCGTCAACCGCAAATGGGCCGCGCAGGAAGGCGTGCAGTTGGGCGACGTGGTTCGGCTGGATTTGGGAGCGAACGAGGTGGAGAGTGAGTGGGTCGTGGTCGGCATCAATCAGGATTTGGTGCAGCGGCAGACCGGCGTCTTCGTCTCACTCGACAATCTGGACCGCGTGTTGAAGCAGACCGACCGGACGCTGACGCTCGAGGTGCAGTACGCGCATCACGATGCCGAAGCGCTGTTTAGCCAAAAAGGTATTGACGTTTTCTCGACGCAGATTCTGGGGCAGATCAAAAGTCAGGTCACGAGCTTGTATCAGATCCTCGTCGTCTTTTTGCTCGTGATGGCGATCCTCACGGCGCTGGTCGGCGGCATTGGGCTGATGGGGATGATGAGTATCAACGTGCTGGAACGCAGCAAGGAAATCGGCGTGATGCGCGCCATCGGTGCGGGCACGCGCGACATTCTGCAAATCTTTTGGGGTGAGAGTATGGTAATCACGCTGATCAGTTTCGCCTTGGCGGTCGTTTTCAGTGTGCCGATGTCGCGTCTGCTGTCACGCGCGGTCGGCATGGCGTTCATCCAAACGCCGCTCGATTTTGCCTACGCGTTGAACGGCATCGCGTATTGGCTCGTGATTGTCGTCGTCGTCGGCACGTTGGCGAGCATTGCGCCGGCGCTCAGCGCGGCGAATTTGAGTGTGCGGGCGAGTTTGAGTTACGAATAAATGGCTTGACATTGTCGCGAGATCCTGCTATAATGATTCCGCAAAACGGAATATCATTCCGTATGTCGGAATGGCAGGATATGACCAATCAAAAGAATGGTGAGACAGCACAATCTGTCGAGCGGGCCTTTAGTCTCCTTGACACCCTCCGAGATGCAGGACATCCGATGT
>JACQYF010000116.1 GCA_016208315.1 Chloroflexota bacterium
AGCGCCTGCCCACACTCGCCGCGATAACCGCACGCCTGGCACCGTCGCGCTCGCGCGTGGCTGCGCGCCACATCGCGCGCCCCCTCGTCATGCCGCATCGCCGCCATCAGCTCCATCAGCTCTTGTCTCAATTCTTCCGTTACATCCACCTGAAAAACAACATCGCGATACTTGAGCAATCCATACGCCGGCGCCGTCCCATACGCTTCCTCGACCAGCAGCGCGTAAGCCGCCAGTTGCATTACGTCCGAATCGCGCGGCGCGGGCGCAGTGCGGTTCGGCTTGACTTCGATGGGGATTACCGCGCCTTCCTGGGCGATGATATAGTCGGGCTTGCCAGTCAAACCATAGCGCCGCGAGAAGAGCGGACGCTCGATTTTTTCCCACGCACCCGAATCGGAATACACAACCCGCGCGCCGACCGGCACACCGGTGCGTTCGCGCTCGAGCCGCGCGAGCGCCAAGAGCACGAGCGCGGCAACGACGATGACGAAGACGAGGACGATCAGGAAAGCAGTCATTTCAGGGCGCAGGAACCGCCATCAAAAATACTGCAACAAGCGCGAACAATCCGGCCAGTATGAGGAGCGCGAACCCGGCTCGTTGCAGCGACGACGCGCGCCGCACCCCGCGCCCGTGCGCTACGTGCCACGCCACGCCCGCTTCCATCTGCGCCCGATTCGCCGATTCTAGCCCCTGCACGCGATGCAGCCACCACGCGCGATGACAAAACACATACTCGCCAATCTCACTCGCCCGGAGAACACGCCCTTCTTCTCCCATACTCCCATACCCCCATCCTCCAGCACCCCCACACTCCCATACTCTCCTAACCTTTGATCCGCTCCTCAAACTCCCTCAGCGTCTTTTCCAACTTTTCCTGCCGCGCGGCCACGGTCAAGTCGCCGCGCGTCCGCTCCAAGACGCCGCGCACCATATCGGTCGTCCGGCGCAAGCCGCCGGTCAGCGCGTCTGGAAAGTCCATCGTCACCAGCAGGGAATAAATGTCCTCCATGTTCTTCAGGACTAGTTCCACGCGCTCGCTGTTATCGTGCCGGATGATGTCGAGCGAGTAACGGCGCAATTCACCCGCGGCCTCGCCGAGGCCGTTCAGGTACGCGGCATAATCCACACCCAGCGTGTCTGGATCAGGAAACTCGCTCGCGGTGATCAAGGCATAGACGATGTGTGCTTCGGCTACCTCTTTCAACGCGTCCTGGCAATAGCCCGTGAAATAAAGATCGGGATACGCGGCGACGTGTCCCTTCATTTGCGCGGCAATCTCTCGCGCGCGGCCGAGTAATTGCGTGGCTTCGCCATACTCGGCGCGGTGCGTGGCGCGAATCGAGAGCGCGCAATGGCGAATCAACTCGCGCGAGGCGGCCAGCGCGGCATCGCGCGCCGCATTCTTCGCCTCAAACTTGCGCCGCACCTTTTCCCCAATCTGATCGAGTTCCTGCATGTCATCCCCCTCCGTGACCTATTCGTTTATTCGTTCCTGATTCGTTGATACTACTGTAAAAGCATACGGCTGTCAAAGCGCAATTTTGTTTTGGTAGGGTGGCTGTGCTATACTCGCGCCGCACGAGAATTCCGCAGAGAGTTGGTGAATGAATCCTAGCAAAAAGATCGTCTTGTCCACCGCAGTTGGCATTGCCTTGCTGCTTGCCGCTTGCTCCGCTTCTCAATCGGTCTCGCCACTTGAATCCACATCAGTACCCGTACCCATCGCCAGCACATCAACACCCACCGCGCGCCTTACGGCTGCGCCAACGTCGGTCACCGCCACGCCGACCGGCGCGCCGTCCTCGACGCCAACCGACGAACCGACCACCGCGCCGACGGGCACGCTCACTCCGACTCCCACTATCACTGTTACGCCCACGCGCCTCAACTCCGTCGAACTGAGCGCGTGCGCGACGATTTGGGAGCCGGGCTATTATAAACTGATCGCCAATATCAAGACGCCCGAGTACGATTGCATTTACGTTCAGAGTCACAACGTCGTCTTTGACTGCGACAATCACACGATCGAGGGGAACGGCTTTAACGGCTACGCCGTATTCGTTCGGAAATGGGGTTTCCCTTTCCAGGAAACGCCAACGAATGTCGAGATCAAGAATTGTCGAGTCTCTCGCCATCGCAACGGGATTTTCGTGAACGGCGCGAACAACGTCTACATTCACCACAACGACCTCTCGAACAATCGCGACACCGTGGACCGGCAGCGCTTTGGGATTTTTCTCGGCATGACCGAGGGCGGCGGTCTCCGGCTCGACGGCGTAAGCGGCGGCCGCGTCGAATTCAACACGACGAACGCGCAAGCCATCGGGATTGATATTCGCGACAGCGACCGCATCTCTGTCCGAAATAATACGACAAACGGAAATTCGGCCTGGGGAATTAGTCTGCTCAACACCTCGAACAGCCAGGTGTCCAATAATGTGGCGCGCGACAACATCCGCTATTGCGCGTGGGGCGACGGCACGGTCGGGCGCGGCTGCGACGCGGGCGGCATCATACTCCAGGATGGCGCGAGCAACAATGTGATCAGCGAGAACACCATCACCGGCGAGAATGGGAATGGCGTCTTCATCAAAGCGCACGGCGTGCGCTGCGGCAACAACAACGTCATCCAGGGCAACAAGATTATTGACGCCATCTACAACGCAATCGAATTCTCTTTCTGCCGCGGCAATCGCGTGATCGGCAACGAGCTCAGCGGCTCGTACGACGCGGTGTGGTTCGGCTTTTCCGCGAATACGGAAATCCGCGGCAACGTCATTCGCGACATGCGGAACCACGGCATCATTTCCTACAACAGCCAGAACAGCATCGTCGCCGACAACCAAATCGTCAACAGCCGCGAAGGCATTTACTTTTACTGGGACAAATGGAACCCGAAGGAATTTTATTTTCTCACCCCGACCACCGACAATTTCGCGTCGCGCGATAACAGCATCCTCGACAACCTGTTGCGCGATAATGCCGTCGCCGGCATCCGGCTGACCAACTCGATTCAAAATCGCGTTAGCGGCAACCGCTTCGAGAACAACGGCAGGAACCTCTGGCTGGAGGGCAGGACGGAAGGCACCACGATCAGCAACGCGCCGTGAAAAATACTGGAAAAACCCTATTTGCATCGCGCGCGTTTTGTGGTATAATCCTTGTGTAACCGAAGCGCTCGTCGCTAACGGCCACTATTCACCGTGATGGGCTGAGAAACACGGTAAGGAGAAAACATCAATGAAGACTTGTAGCCCGCTGACCCTCAAACGCGCGTTTAGTATTCTGGCGGTCGTGGTTCTGCTCACGACGATCCTCCCCCCTGCCACGGTGGCCGCGCCCCCCAAAGATGGCACCATCGTCTACTTCGTCCAGTACGGCGACACGCTCTTCTCGATTTCCCGCCGTTTTGCCACAACCGTTCCGGCGATCATGTCGGCCAACGGCCTCGCGAGCGATTACATCTACGTCGGGCAACGGCTCATCGTGCCGGTGGGCGTCTCCTATCCGCCTCCCGCGCCGCCCGCTCAGAACTTTGGCTGCAAGTACACGGTCCAGTTTCGCGATACGATCTTTTCGATCGCGTACCGCTACCGGGTTTCGGTCGCGAGTCTGATGCAGGCGAATTTCCTGTACAGTCCGTATATCTTTGTCGGACAGCAGTTGAACGTTCCGTGCATCAATCCCCCGCCGCCGGCGTTCCCGATGTACACGGTCAAGCAGGGCGACAACCTGTTCCGGATCGCGATTCAGTATGGCACTACGATCTATGCAATTGCCGTCGTCAACGGAATTCCCAACCCCAACCTGATTTTCGTGGGACAGAACCTTGTGATTCCGTATCCGAACACCGTCGTCTATCCGACCGTTCCGACGATTACGCCGAGCGGCACCGGCACACCGACCGTCACGCCGACGGCGACCGCCACGATAACCGGAACGACGGGCGGCGCCTGCACGGGTACCTGCCCGGTCGTCATGCGTAACTTGGCCTACGAGCCACAGTCGCTGACTGTCACCGCTGGCTCGACCGTGACGTGGCTGAACATTGATACGGTCACCCACACCGTCACCGCCGGAACGCCCGGCAATATCACGCCGAACTCGTTCCGCTCGTCTCAGTTGGGCACGAACCAGACCTACAATTTCACCTTCAACACGGCGGGGACGTACCAATATTTCTGCGAAATTCACGGAGCGCAGATGACCGGCACGATTATCGTGCAATAGTCCCCGCCCGGATCCACCCTCTTGCGCGCGGTGAACGGCGAAAGCCACACCGCGCGCTTTTTTTTCGAGCCGTTTACATTGACATCCCGCGGCGCGCGTGTTATAATGAATCTACCAAACGGTCGGTAGATTCTCCAAGGAGGCAGAAGCCATGGCGCATTCCATTCACCGCGTCGCCGTAATCGGCTCCGGCACGATGGGCGGCGCGCTCGCGGCGCACTTTGCCAACGCGGGCATCCCCGTGTACTTGCTCGACATCGTTCCCAACAAACTCACGCCCGACGAAGAAAAAAAGAACCTGACGCTCGATCACCCTGCAGTTCGCAACCGCATCGTCAACGCGGGCTTGCAGGCGGTGATCAAATCCAAGCCCGCCGCGCTCTTTACGCCCCAAACCGTCGAACGCATCACGGTTGGCAATCTAAAAGACCATTTCGATTGGGTGCGAGAGGCCGACTGGATTCTCGAAGCGATCGTCGAGAACCTGGCGATCAAGCGGCAATTGATGGCCCGCATTGACGCCGTCCGCAAGCCGGACAGCATTGTCACCACGAATACGTCCGGCATTCCGATTGCCGAAATTGCGGCCAACTGCTCCGACTCGTTCAAAGCGCATTTCCTCGGCACTCACTTTTTCAATCCCCCGCGTTACTTGAAACTGCTCGAAGTCATCCCCTCGCCGCTAACCTCGCCCGAGGTGCTCGAATTTGTCAAGGAATTTGGCGAAACCGTTCTGGGCAAAGGCGTCGTCATTTGCAGAGACCGCCCGAATTTTATCGCGAACCGCTTGGGCACTTACGCGGGCATCTTGGGCTTGCGCTACACGTTCGCACACGGCTTCACCGTCAACGAGGTAGACGACATTACCGGCCCGACGATTGGTCACCCCAAGACCGCGTCCTTCCGCTTGCTCGACCTGGTCGGCATTGACATCATGCTTCACGTGGCCGACAATCTCTATCAAGCCGTACCGGAAGACGAGGCGCGCGAGGATTTGAAACCGCCGGAATTTGTGCGCGAGATGGTCAAGCGCGGTTGGCTGGGCAACAAGAGTGGGCAGGGATTCTACAAGCAGGTCAAAACGGACAAGGGCAAGGAATTTCACGTCCTCGATCTCAACACGCTCGAATACAAGCCGCCAGAGAAAACCGCGTTCGACTCGGCCCTGAACGCGGAGATGTACGAGACGCTGCCCGAGCGCCTGCGGTTCCTCGTCTCGCAAGACGACCGCGCGGCGAAATTCATTTGGGACACGATCGCGCGCTATCTCGCGTACGCGTCCAACCGCGTGCCCGAAATCGCGGATGATATTGTGTCGGTTGACAACGCGATGAAGTGGGGTTTTGCGAATGAGGCCGGGCCTTTCGAAACTTGGGATCTGCTCGGGGTCGCCGAGACGGTCGAGCGAATGGAGAAGGATGGGCTGACGGTCGCCGCGTGGGTGAAGGAAATGCTTGCGACAGGACATGCGTCCTTCTATAACGATGGCGCGTATTACGACCTCGCGACGAAAGCATACCAGCTGCTGCCCAAACCCAAGAACGTGATCGTGCTCAAAGACCAAAAGGTCATCCAGAGCAACGACAGCGCGTCGCTGATTGACCTCGGCGACGGCGTCGCGTGTCTCGAATTCCACACCAAGATGAATACGCTCGACGAAGGCATCGTCGAGATCGCGGCCGCCGCGATGGAAGAGGTGGACAAGAATTTTGTCGGCATGGTGGTCGGCAATCAGGGCGAGCACTTTGGCGCGGGCGCGAATGTGATGATGGTCGGCCTCGCGGCGAATGACGGCAAATGGGATGAAATTGATCGCATCGCCAAAGCGTTGCAAGATTTCACGATGGCAATGCGATACAGCCAAAAGCCCATCGTCACCGCGCCGTTCGGCTTTGCGCTCGGCGGCGGCTGCGAAGTGATGATGGCCGGCTCACGCGTGGTCGCGCACGCCGAGTCGTACATCGGCCAAGTCGAAGTCGCGATGGGGTTGGTTCCCGCAGGCGGCGGCTGCAAAGAATTGCTGCGCCGCATCGTTGCGCCCGCCATGCAAACTCCTAACGCCGATCCGCTGCCCTTCTTGCAACGCGTGTTTGAACTGATCGGCATGGGCAAGGTGGCGACGAGCGCGGAAGAGGCGCGGCAGATGGGCTTTCTCGGCCCCGCCGACCGCGTGGTGATGCATCGCGACCAATTGATCGCCGAAGCGAAACGCACCGTGTTGACAATGGTCGCCGAGGGCTATCGCCCACCGGTGCGCGGCAAGGTGGTTTACGCCGCGGGCGAACGCATGTTGGCCGTCCTGCGCGTGGCCGTTTACTCGATGGTTCAGGCCAGGTACATTTCCGAGTACGACGCCAAGGTCGGCGAGAAAATCGCCTACATCCTGTGCGGCGGCAATCTCACCTCGCCCACCTGGGTGCCCGAACAATACTTTCTCGACCTGGAGCGCGAGGCCTTTATCTCGCTGTGCGGCGAAGAAAAGACGCGCGAGCGCATTTGGCATTTCCTGAGCACGGGAAAACCCCTTCGTAATTAGTAAACAGTAATTACGAATTACGATTTACGAATTCCAGGAGTCTAATATGAAGGACGCTGTCATCGTCTCCGCCGCCCGCACCGCCATTGGCAAGGCGCCGCGCGGCAAGTTACGCACCTTTCGACCGGAAGAAATGGCCGCCGCCGTCATCGCGGAAGCGCTGCGGCGCGCGGAAGGATTGAAACCTGCTGATGTCGAAGATGTGATTCTTGGTACGGCGTTTCCCGAAGGCGAGCAAGGGTTGAACGTGGGCCGCGTCGCGGCGCTGCGCGCGGGCCTGCCCCACACAGTTCCCGGCATGACCGTGAATCGCTTTTGCTCGTCCGGCTTGCAAACCATCGCGCTCGCCGCGCAGCAAATCCGCGCCGGCTGGGGCGAAGTGATTATCGCCGGCGGCATGGAATCGCAAAGCACGGTCCCGATGGTCGGATTCCACCTCTCGCCGAATCCGGTCTTGGCGCAAGAAGGCCCGGGCGTCTATCTCGGCATGGGCCTCACCGCCGAGAACGTCGCGCGCGAGTATCACGTCAGCCGCGAAGATCAAGACAAATTTTCGCTCCGCAGCCACCAGCGCGCGATCGCCGCGCAGGATGCGGGCAAATTCAAGGGCGAGATCGTCCCGCTGCAAGTCACCATCACCGAAATGACTGACGGCGGGCCACAGACTCAAAAATACGTTTTCGACACTGACGAAGGTCCGCGTCGCGATACGACGCTCGAAGCGCTGGCGAATCTCAAGCCCGCTTTCGCGCAAGGCGGCACGGTCACCGCGGGCAATTCGTCGCAGACGAGCGACGGCGCGGGCGCTGTCGTCGTAATGGAACGTAAACGCGCGGAAGAGATGGGCTTGAAGCCGATCGTGCGAATGGTCTCGTTCGCGGTCGGCGGCGTGCGCCCCGAAGTGATGGGCATCGGGCCAATCGTCGCCGTCCCGAAAGCTCTCAAACTCGCGGGGCTGACGCTCGACGACATTGGCGTGATCGAGTTGAACGAAGCGTTCGCTGCACAGGCGCTTGCGGTGATTCGCGAGCTAAAGATGAACGAAGAGATCGTGAACGTGAATGGCGGCGCGGTGGCGCTCGGACACCCACTTGGCGCGACCGGCGCGAAGCTGACTACGCAAATTATCGGCGAGATGAAACGCCGCAACGTGCAATTCGGCATGGTGACCATGTGCATCGGCGGTGGCATGGGTGCGGCAGGGATATTTGAGAATCTGTCGTAGGACAAGGCGGCATCTGCGATGCCGAAGCAACTTGTCCCACAGACCCGAAGGGTATGCGGCTCCGCGGGAGCCGATGAAACCCTTCGGGTCTTTTTTGTTCTTTCGTGCTATAATTGCTGTAGCGAGAGCGAACAGGAAGTACGAACATGCCTTCGCCATTTCCGGGAATGGATCCGTTTTTGGAAGAGGCCACGTCATGGGGTGGAGTACACAGCCGATAACAAGACCTCCGGCTCGCCAGGGCGCGAAGCATTCGAGCGCAAACGGAAAGCCGTAACGACCTCCAAGACACACTGGATCGAAATTGACCTGCTGCGCGCAGGAGAGCGTCCGCCCGAGCTCGCGGGCAAGAGTGACTATAACGCGCTATTGAAACGCGGCGGCGCGCCGGGACCGCTCGAGGTTTGGTACTTTGATTTGCGCGACCGGATGCCCACCATCGCCGTTCCGCTGCGCCCGCCCTTCGACGATGTGCCGCTCGACCTGCAAGGCGCGTTCGACACGGTTTACGCCCGCGGCCATTATGCCGAGAGCGTGGATTACTCCGGCGCGCCGCCGCTGCCCCGCCTCCGCCCCGCCGATGCCGTGTGGGCCGAGCAGCGGATTCGCGAGTGGATGAGTGAACGCGGCGAATCGGCAGCCAAGCAATGAGCCATGAGGGGTTGAAACCATGGGACAGGCACAACTCATTACGCCAGAGGGCAAGACAATCGTCTTGCCAGAAAAAGTTTACTTTCGAGTAATGGAAATGCTGGAGGTGGAGAAACCTCCGCGCAAGTGGACGCCTGAGGAAATCGAGGCAATCATCCAACGCACGCGGGGCGCGTGGAAGGCGGAAGGCAAGCGACCGCTGACGGAAGCATTGCTCGAATCGCGTCGCGAAGAACTGGAACGAGAGGAGAAGAAACTTCGTGAATACCATCGCCGCGTCACCGCCCGAAGAAAACGTGCCACGTAATTACGTGCTAGATAGTTTCGCGATTATCGGATACTTTGATGATGAACCCGGCTCCGAAATTGTTGGCGACTTGATTCGCCAAGTACCAAAGAGCGCATCGCTATTTCTGAGCATTATCAACTTTGGCGAAATTGCGTACGAAGCCGAGCGCGAACGCGGGGATGCCGGATTGCAGACGAGACTGGCCGAAGTGCGCTCCTTGCCCATCGCATTCGTGGCGGCGGACGAAACGACCGTCCTCGCCGCCGCGCACATCAAGGCCAAGCATCCGGTCTCTTACGCCGATGCCTTTGCCATCGCGCTCGCTCAGGAGCTGAAGGCAACCATCGTCACCGGCGATCCCGAATTTCGGACCGTCGAAAAGTTCGTGGACATTCTATGGCTGCGTGAACCAGAGCGCAAGAGGAAACAGATCGAAAAAAAGCAAGCCAAGGAGCGCCGCGCAACCTACCGCGTCAAGTCGAACCGTGAACGGCATCCCAAGTGAGCCACGCCCGTCGAATTTTGCAAAATCCGACGGGTTTTGTTATATTGAGAGTGTCTCTCGTTAGAGTCTGCTGACAGGCGCTTACCCCATTCACAAAGGTTGGTGCCATGCCAACGCTCCGGATTTGGCTGTTCGGAGACTTGCGTTTCTCGTATGGCGACACGCCCGTGACGAGCGCGTATTCGGCGCGCCGCCAAGCGCTCCTCGCGTTCCTCCTCCTCCATCGCGACGTTCCCCTTGCGCGCCAACAACTCGCGTTCACGCTGTTTCCCGATGCGCCGGAACCCGTCGCGCGTCGCGCCCTCACCGACGCCCTTTACCGCTTGCGCCGCGATTTAGGCGCGGCGGCCGCGTGGGTTCAGCCAGATGCGGAACTCGTTCGAATCGTACACGAATGCCTTTGGGTTGACGTCGAAGAATTCTGCCATTGCGCCTCTTCCCCGCGCAGCGCCGACTGGCAGCGCGCCCTCGATCTGTATTCCGGCGATTTGCTGCAATATCTCGACGCCGAATGGTTGTTGGCGCCGCGCGCCAGACTCCGCGAGCAATTCCTCGTTACGCACGAACGCCTCTACCGCGCCCTGATGGCTGACTGCCGATGGGCCGACGCGCTCGCCTGCGCGCACCGCTGGACGCTCGCCGACCCGTTGTGCGAAGAGGCGCACCGCGCCGCGATGCAACTTTGCGCGCGGCTGGGCCGCCCCGCCGCGGCGCTGGAGCAATACGACCGCCTCACGCGCACCCTCAACGACGAACTGAACGTGCTGCCGCTCCCCGAGACGCGCGCGATGGCGGCCGCCATCCGTCACGAATACGATACCGCGGCGGACAAGTCCATCAAGCCCTTCGTCGGACGACGGCGGGAACGCGCGCAGTTGATTCAACAAGCCGACCATGCCCAAGCCGGTCGAGGCGGAATTATGCTGGTTGAAGGCGAGCCGGGGATCGGCAAGACACGCCTGCTCGAAGAGTTCGCCCAGGGCGCGCAGTGGCGCGGCTTGACCGTTGTCTGGGGACGCGCGCGTCAACTCTCGGCGACAAGGCCGTGCTCACCCGTTGACCAAGCCCTCTCGAACGCGCTCACCGGTCCCCGCGCCGATCAAGTCCGCGCGCGAGTCGAGCCGCCAGTCGCGCAGGCCGCCGCGTACCTCGCGCCGCGCCTGCAAACAGACGCCGCGATGCCATTGACGGACTCGCCGCCCGACCTGCCCCTTGCGGCGGCAGCCATCCTGCGCGCTCTCGCCCAAATCACGCCGCACGTCTTACTCTCGTTTTGACGTTGGGCGCGAATAGACCGGCTTTGCGCCTGAATGAAATCGAGGTGTTGACGACGCTTGGGCTGGTTCAAGCCGACGGCGCGCAGTGGGAGGTCGCATGGAACACGTTGTCTCAAGCGCGCCAAGCCGCGGCCGAATTGGGCGACAAGCGCCTGCTCGGAGAAGCCGTGTTCGGTCTGGCAAGCATCGGCGCGCGGATGGGGCAACATGCCCGCGCGCGCGAGGCGGCTGATTTCTACCTCGTCGAATATGCCCGACTGGGCGGCGACCCCGACGCGACCTATGGGCGGTGGATTCGCGCGCTCTCGGGCAATCTTTACGTTTTGGCCGGCGATCTGGCAAACGCCGCGCGCACGTTTGCCGAATTGCAGGATTGGATCGCGACCGAGACGACGGGACGCCCGTCGGTGACCGCGCTCGACGGCGTGGGGCGTCTCGCGCTGGCGCAAAACGATCCGCGCCGAGCCATCGCGCCGCTTGCGCGCGCGGCGAGCATTTGGGAAAAAATCGGCGGCGACGTCGCGCCCGTTCTGCTGCACGCGCTCGCCGCGCACCGCGCCGGCGAAACAAACGCCGCACGCGCCTCGCTGGCCATCGCGGAAACCGCTTTGCAGACCGGCGATGTCACACAGCACAACGCGCTGCTGTACTATCTCCGATTTCAGTTGTTTGGTTCCCTCTCGGACCTGCAAACGGCCCGTGACGAAATCGAGAGACAGGCCGCGCGGTTCACGAATCCCCAATGGCGCAGCGACTTTGAAAACCTTGCGCTGCACCGCGAAATCGAGCAATGCTGGCAATCTCATCACCCCGGGCGAATCTTCCGTCTGCCGCGCGCCGGTGCGCCGCTCGGCAAAACGTTGAGCGCCGCGGATTACGTGCAGGTGCGCTGGACGGTTGACGCGGGCCAGTCCGACGCGGACGTTTTGCGCCGCACGGGCAAAGCCGCGCTGCGGCAATTCCGGCTCCGCCGCCTACTTGACGAGGCCCACGCCCAAGGCGCCGCGCCCACCGACGCCGACCTCGCCCGCGCGCTCGGCGTCAACCGCCGCACCATCCTGCGCGACATGGCAGCGCTGCGTGCGACCGGACAGGCGACGCCAACGCGCAGGAGAAAGCAGTGAACAGTGAACAGTAAGCAGTAAACAGTAAGGCGTTGACTGTCCACTGTTCACTGTTCACTGTTCACTGGTTTGTCACAATAGTTTTCCCCTGCCCCTTTCCCCGCGAGAGTTGGACGATACCTCTCTGTTACACTCTGGATGTGAAAACACACGGCTCGCTCAGAACCGGCTCGGCCATTCGCCGCAACGCGTACATCCTTTCGATTTGGGAAGAGCGACCCTCGAACGGCGCGCCGGTCTGGCGCGGCTGCCTGGAGACGGCGTCCGGCGAGCGCACGTACTTTGCTTCGCTGGCCGACCTCAGCCGCTTGCTGCAAAGGATCGGTGGATGGATGGAATCGAGTCAACGAATTCTCAACGAATAAACGAATGTAGACGCGCTGATTCGTTTATTCGTTGAGAATTCGTTGAAGCATGTCCAAGGAGGAGAACATGAAACGCACAATGTTGATCGGGGCAGCGTTCGTGATCGTGCTGACCGTCGCGCTGATGGCGACGGACGTGATGGCGCAGGGGCCATCGGGCACGGCGTCCAGCCGTTCGCCGCGGGTACCTGTCGGCACCGGGTTCACCTATCAGGGTCTACTCAAGAGCGGCGGGAATGCCGTGAACCAACCGTGCGATTTCCAGTTTGGGTTGTGGGAGCAAGCCAGTGGGGGGATTCAAGTCTCCGGCACCTCGACCCAGACGGTGAGCAGTGTGCCGGTGAGCAATGGCTTGTTCAACGCGACGGTTGACTTTGGCGCGAATGCGTTCAACGGCGAGGCGCGCTATCTGGGCATCGCGGTGGCGTGTCCGGTGGGGGGCAGTTACACGCCATTCGCATCACGCCAAGCGTTGACGCCCGCGCCGTATGCGGTGTACGCGACGACCGCGACGAACTTGACCGGCGCGCTCGCGGGCGACGTAACCGGCACGCAGGGTAGTACGACGGTCACCAAATTGCAGGGGCGTACCATCGCGTCCACCGTGCCGGCGCATGGGCAGGTGCTCAAGTACGACGGGTCGCAGTGGGCGCCGGGGACGGACAACGCCGCGAATTATCAAAACGTGGTGGTCGTCGCCAAGAGCGGCGGTAATTACACGACGGTTGGCGCCGCGCTGGCGAGCATCACCACCAACAGCGCGACGAACCGTTTCCTGATCTGGGTCGCGCCAGGGACGTACACCGAGATGATCACGATGAAGGAGTACGTGGACATTGAAGGCGCGGGCGAGAACGCCACCAAGATCACCTACACGGGTAGCGCCGTCACTACCACTGGCACAGTGAAGGGCGTGAGTAATGCCGAGTTGCGCTTTCTCGCTGTGGAGAACACGGGCGGCAACACCTATGCCATTGCGATTAACAACACTTCTGCTTCACCTCGGCTCACGCATCTGACCGCCAGCGCCTCGGGGGGAACATACAATCGCGGCGTGTACAACCTCTCCTCCTCGCTGAAGATGACGAACGTGACCGCCACTGGCTCGGGGGGAACATACAATCGCGGCGTGTACAACTACGCCTCCTCCTCGCCGACGATGACGAACGTGACCGCCACCGCCTCGGGGGGAACGGGTACCAATCAACGCGTGTACAACTTCTCCTCCTCGCCGACAATGACGAACGTGACCGCCACCGCCTCGGGGCCAAACAGTTACGGCGTGTACAACGATTACTCCTCGCCGACAATCCAGAACAGCGTCATTCGCGCCAGCGGCGGTTCGAACAACTACGGCATCTACAACGATGCCATTGGCGGCTCCCACACGTTGAGAATCAACAACTCG
>JACQYF010000040.1 GCA_016208315.1 Chloroflexota bacterium
GTCCATCATTGTGGTTGCCGGCGAAGGTGCTGGAGCGAACCTCGACCGTCCCGGTTCCGTCACAGTACCAGCCGTTCCAAGAGCAATTGTTGAGCCACGCGCCCTGACCGCGGTTGTCGCTCGCGCTAATGCGGGTAACCAGGATGTCGCCAAGGGCTTGGACCTGCAAGCCGGTCCGATCGTTACTATCAAACGCGCCATTTGTGATCCGAACCGACGCGCCACTTGGCAGGTAAGCGCCAGTCCCGTGATTATCGCTGGCGAGAATGTTCTCAATGTTGATTGGCCCCGCCGACTGAACATACAGCCCGGTCCAATCTCCGTTATTCTTCACTTCGATATTTGTCAACGTGACGGGCGGAGCGAGGGGAGCAGTCGAACCCCACCAACCTGAATTAATAGACAAACCCGTTCCGCCGTTGTTGTTGAATTGGCTCGGACTGACGACATCGCGGCCCGAAACCGAGATGCGATATGCTGGATCGTTCACTATCAAGTCGGCGCCGCGCTGGGCGTTGTCATTGACCTGTACGTCCGTGAGACTAATGTCGCCATTGTGCGCTTGAACACTCAGTCCTTGACCCGTGTTGCCGTCAAACTGGCTGTTCGCGATAGTCAACGCGCTGCTATTATTCCATAGCGATGCCCCCGCTCCGCCGTTCTGCACGTTGCTTGCGCTCACGTTCGCGAGCGTGATGGCCGAACTGTTGCTAATTGCCAGTCCAGGCGCTCCGGTCGAGTTAGTCACGGTAACTTGGCTGAGGTTTAGGCCCGCGGTATTGTCCACCGCGATGCCCTTGTTAGCGGTGAGGTTGAACAGAGAGATGTTGAAGGAGTTGATGATCGAGACGAGGCCGTCAATGAAGGTAGTGGACGTAGAGGGCCCGCTCGACACGCCGCCGCGCAAGGTCAGATCGCGCATATTGTTGATCGTGACCGTTTCTGAGAATGTGCCGCCTTCTATCCAAATGGTGCCGGCTCTCCCATTTACATCCAAAATCGCGTCGCCGATCGTCGAACGCACCGGCCCGCAATTCGGATCGCCCATGATAACGCCGGCGGGACAGAATTGGGGATCAGGAAGATCGTTCGTCTTGGCAGTCACCGTAGCGGGCCGCGTCGCGGTGATCGGATTCGTCGTTTTGGCCGGAGTCGCAGCCAGCGATGATGTAGTCAACGTGATATTCGTATTCACGGGGCTGCTGTTTGTGGTCGCGGTCACGGGCTTGCTGGCGGCGAGCGTCGGGGCCACCGTTGGACTTGCGCTTGTGACCGTCGTGGGTGACGCGCTCGCGGTGGCGGGCGTCTTGGAAGCGGCCACGGTCGCGGTATTGGACGATGCCTTGCTCGGCGTGGATGTTACGGAAGCGACAGGCGATGCGGTTGGAGAAACAGAGGGAGCTGTGGTCGCTGCGACCGTTGCCGTTGTCTTGCTGGCGGTCGGGGACGGCGGCTGAGCAGTAGACTGTGCGGCAACGACTGACCCTGTCTGCGTGGCTTTGGCGACGGGGGTTGCCTGAGCACTCGGCGTGGGCGCGACAGGCGTGGACGAAACGGCGCTCGACGTTGCGCTTGGCGCAGGGGATGCGGGGCTGGGCGCCGCGATCTTGTCATGTTGCGTTCCTCGTGTTCTGGAATGGGGCTGCTTCTAATGTGCGCGGAAAATAAAGACGCCTCTGTACAACATCACAGAGGCGTCTGCACCTTTGGAGAAACCACGAACGAACACCCTCATCAGTGTTCCTCGCCGATTATAGCATCACTTTACAATTTGGTCGGGTGACAGTCCATTACAGTTTCATTACGGTTGTGCGCCAGTCTCCAATCCACAGCGCCGGATCTCCCAGGAGTCCGAACGTTTCGACTATCTCGCGCGCCTCCGGCGAATCCGCCTTGAGTTGCTGCTTGGCGCGCATGAGCGCTTGCCCCAGCGTCGGCGCCGCATTGTCGAACAACTCGGCGAAGAGCAGGTCCATTAATTCCTCCTGCGCCTCCGGCACGGACAGCCCTGTCGGGACGACGCCCGCGATGATGCCCCCGTCATTTTTGAAAAGCAATTCCTCGGCCAACGAATCGTCCACCGGATGGTAAAAGAATCCGTCCAGGCACGTCGGCGTGAACAGGATGGGCAAACGCTCGCCGTTCTTGATCGCGCCAAGGTCGTCCGTGCTGAACAGCGGCCCCATCGCCCACGTTTTAACCGAACCGTGCCCGATGTAGGTGAGCAGCAACGCGCCGGCGTTCCAGCGCGATACCAAGTCGGCGCGGGTTTGGCTCACGTCGCCGCCGCGCGCGGCCAAATAGACCTTTTGCGATGAGAGGCGCGCGGGCAATTTCGCGGCAAGCGCGTCCGACATCGCGGCGAACGTCGGCTCCTTGTCGTCGGCGATGAAAATCGCGCGACTGCGCCAGTCGTCTTTCCGCGAGCCGGATTCGTAAGCGATGATCTTGTCGACGACGCGGGTCACCTGCTCGGGCGTCTTGGCCGGGATGCGTCCGATGGCGCTTTGCGGATGAATGTCGCTCGCGCTCGTCGCCACAAACCAGTTGTCGCTCGCCGCTTGCTTGAGATGTTTCGTGTCCACGAGAAAAGTGGGCACGAGGTTCTTGTTGGGACCGTTCAAATAGTCGCGATAATCGTAGCTGGCTTTGCCGACCAGGAGCACAAAGCGCGGCGCGGGTTTCATCGAATCGAGAAAGGCGCGCAGCGCGAGCGGAGACTCGGCGCCGGCGTTGAACTCGTCGTAAATTTCCGAGGTCGTCACGACGACCGGTTTGAGACCGCGCTCGCCGCGCCATTTTACGAGCGGCTGCAAGGCATCCACAAAATCGGGATGCGTGATGATGACATAGTCGCTGCCGCGCACACGCTCGCGCAAGTTCGCGGTCTGCATCGCGACGAGACGCGGAACCGCTCGGATTCCGGTGTTCGCAACGGCGAGCCAGCGGCGCGGCGTCTCCGAATCGGAAGCAAAAGTAACCGTTCGCGCGCCGGCGTTTGTGTTCAGCACGCGGCCCGGCTCGCGCGGCTCGCTAATGTCGA
Source organism: Chloroflexota bacterium (assembly GCA_016208315.1). Lineage (GTDB taxonomy): Bacteria > Chloroflexota > Anaerolineae > UBA4142 > UBA4142 > JACQYF01. The sequence goes on from JACQYF010000040.1 coordinate 3,044, forward strand.
ACACCTCGACGGCGTCGCCGCTAAACTCTTGTACGCGATACGTGCCGCGTCCGCCCTGGAATTCGAGCGTGTCGCGCTGGGCCGCCAAGCGCCGGGTGTAGGTGATCTGGATCGAAGTGAGCAAGACAATGTCCGCGGCTGCTTTTGTGTCGCCGGGCGCGACGAGACGCACGGTGTTTTCGCCGGCACGGACCGCGGCCGGCGGAAGCGCGGCTTGAATCACGCGCGTGCCCTGCCCGTCCCAGCTTTCGTCCGCGACGCGGGTATCGTTGAAGAACACGCGTAGATGGTGATCGGGGTTCGCGGCGTGTTGCGTCAATCCCCAAAGATTGACGCTCAGTTGCGCGGGAGCGGGAATCGCGGCGGGCAACGTCGCGGTGATGGTCGTCGTCATGGGCGCGGTGAGCGATTGCCAGAACCACGGCTGGCCCGGCGGGCCGGCTTGGGCATTATAGAGAACCGGGTGCTCCAACTGAATAGTGTCTTGAAGCCCGGTAATTGGTAGTTGGAGATTAGAGATTCGGGATTCGGAATTTGTCTCTCGCATCCGCTTGCCCTTCTCCACTCCCCAGCGGAGCCAGTAGACGGTGAAGGCGGAATAGGGCGAGTCGCTCGCTTGCCCGTAGAAATCGAGCGCGAGGTTATTGCCCTCGCCCTGGACGCGAACGGCTATTTCAGTGTCGCCGCGGAAAAGCTGTAAGGTCGCGGCATCAACCTTGGCGAGATCAATGCCCGCGGCTTGAAATGTCGTGGCGGTGATGCGGTAGAGACCGTTGGCCGAGATGGGGATTTTGTAGCGCGGAGCGGGAGGAGGGGCAGAGCAGGCAAGAAGGGAAATGAGGGAAATAAGGGAAACGAAGGAAATGGGAATCGGACGCGTCATCGGCGGCTCGCGCGCACGAGCACCCTGACGGCCAGCGCGGCGGAGATGAACGAAGCAAATGCGAATAATCCGGCGAGACCCAGCGACAGAACGGCAACCAATCGGCGAGCCGTATTTTCAGGGGCCGGTTCGGAAGAGTCGGTCTGGGGAACGCCATAGTCCGCCGATTCGTCTTCGGCGGTGTCGCTCGAGAATTCGTCAGAGATTTGCATCTCCTCGGTCGGCGCGGGGCGCGTTTCGACCGGGAGCAGGGGCGCGCGCGGCGCAAGCGTTGCCGTCGCCGCGGGCACGACCATGGCGACCTTGGTCATGGATGGCGGAGCGGCGAGGGTAGCACTCGGCTTGAGGGTTGGGGTCGCCGGCGCGCGCGTGGGCGACGGAGTTCCTGGCAAGAAGGTAGCCGTGGGCAGCGGTGTGTTCGTCGCAGTGGGCGCGACCGTCGGCGTGGACGATGGCCCAGGCGCGGTGGGTGAGCGAGTTGCAGTCCGGGTCGCAGTGGCAGAGACGGTCGTGGCCGTACGCGTGGCGGTCGCCGAACTGGCGTCGGAGGAGGCCGGCCCGAACAATGCCGTGCCGTTGCTCGCGTCCACGCTTTCCAGGGTGTAATAGTAATTTTGCGCGGCCGCGGCGCCGGTATCGTCGAACGAATAACTCGCGCCGGTGATGCAGCCCAGGCATTGGGTGGGGATCATGCTGCCGTTGATTTTGGTGTCGCGGTTCTTGGTGTTCTTCGTGCTGCGATACACGTTAAAGCCCACGTTGTTCATCTCGCTGGCGGTGGACCATTTGATTTGCACCTGGGCGGCTTGCCGTTGCGCGGTGAACGTCGAAACGGTGACCGCGGCGGAGGCGCGCGGTACCGCCAAGCTTACCGCGACGATCAATAGGCAGGCGACGATGAACGATCGGATTGCCCTAGGCATCTGCGGAGGGACTCCAGTAAGGCCAGTATATCAACAAGCCATCCAAAATGCAATTTGCGCGCTCACCCGAATCGAGAGGCGCAGCCACTTGCGCCAGGCGCGCCACAACAAACGACGCGGCAACCGCTGCGCGCGCCACTCGCTGCGCGACAGGTGCGCGACGGCCCGATTGGCCCAGCGCGCCCGCGCGGATTGCAGGTTAACCGCGCGGGCGCCTCTCTCGATTGCGACTACGAGCCCTAGTAATTGCGATTCGGGCAAGGGTTCGTCGGCCCATACGCAGTTGTCGCCTTTGGTGATTAACACCGCTGTCCCGTGCTCGTTGCGGCAAGCGATCACGCGATGGACGAGGCGGACCTCTTGGCGATTCAACACGACCACATCGCCGAGTTTCACATCTTGCGCGCCGATGCCGCGCACGGTAACGCGGTCGCCCGGCGCGAGAGTGGGCCACATGGACGCCGTGGTGATCGTCAAGCGCATCACGCGTCCCGCATCGAGATGGGTTTGAACCAGGTGGTTGGTGATCTCGGGCAAGGAAGATAGAGTCATACCCTATTTGCGGATGAGGGGAAGATAGAGGGTGCTGCCATTGGCCCTCACGGAAACCGGATCGGACAGTTGGGTGTTCAAATCGTTATCCACGCTCTGCAGTTTATAGTAGTAGATTTGACCGGGCAGCACGGTAGCATCGGCATAGGAATAACTCGCGCCGGTGAGGCAGTCGAAGCACTTGCTCGGAATCAGACTTGGATTGATCTGGGCGTAAGTCCCGCCCGCCGAATTGCTGCGAAGGAGGTTGTAGCCGGAGATGCTCATTTCCGACATGGTCGTCCACGTCAAAACGATTTGCGCACTCAGCGGCTGGGCGCTGAGCGGAGGCAGGACGACGGTGCTAGTCGTGGGCAGAGCCAGGCGCGAGGCAGGATCGCCGAACAAGTTGAAGGTATCTATCAGATCGCGGTTGGCGCCGCCCCCGTTGGTCCACAGATTGACCTTGCCCAGCACCGTCGCCGGCCCCAGTTTGCGGACGCCCTTTTGCATGACGGCATCGTAAAAGCCGGTGCTGAGCAGATCGTGCCCCGTGGCATAGCCCCAGCCCGAAGGCGTCCAATGCGCCACCGAACCCTTGCCGGCCAAGCGCAGCAGACCTTCGGCGAGACCCGTGTATTTGGGATAGACGAAATAGCCATCCTGGCAGGTCCACGATAGCACGACCGTCAGTTTGTCATTGTTCAGCGAATTGACCTCGTCAGGATAACGGAACAGTTTTTCACCGGCCCAGTATTGAAGGGCGCCATGTCCAACAAAGTTGACGAACAAGCGCCCCTCGTCGATCGCAGCGACGCTTGCCGTTCGAACCGAGGAAACCGTCGAGTAGGCGGTCGCCGTAATGGCGCATTGCGGATGAGCGACTGTGTCGGTACATGGATTGTAATAGATGCGATCCGCCGTAATCGGCGGGCTGATGTAGCGCGGATCAAGAGCGACTTGGTCCGACGAGTCCCAGAAATTGCCGGCATCATCTTCGACGCCGTTGGAATCAAAAGCGTTGTCGGCGACGAACGTGACCTTTGGCAGCGTGGGCGGATTCTGCTCATAGTTCAGAATCTTGGTCACCATCGCGTCTACGTCCGACGCCGTGAGCGCGGGGAGACGGCCGATCGCCATGTTCGGCAGGGTGTCGCCGCTGCCATCGTTGAACGACACGTACCGGTTATCGGTGACCGTCTCGCCAAAGCCAAACGGGTCCACGTATCGCAGGAAAGGAGGAATATAGCTGGGTTCAGGTTCCGCGTATCCTGAAATGTTCTTGAAATCCACGTTCCCGTCGCCGACGAGAAGGACGAAGGACGGCGGCGGCTGCGACGAGCGCGGCTGATTCCAGTTGTTATAGGCATATGCTAAAAAATCGCGAATCGCCTGCGCGTCCATCAAGCCATCGTCGAATTCATCGTAGATGTCCTGCACGTCCACGACCCCAACCCGCAGTCCCTGCGTGCTGCGATAGTTGACGAGGTCTTGGATCTTCGCCGTGATGAATCCGCCGTACGCAATGATGATCTCGTCGGCGGTGTTGCCGCTATTTCGCAGATCGGAGGGCGTATCGAGCGTGATGCTCAGCGGCGTCATGCGCTGCGCCGGAGTGAGCGCGAGGTATTCGTGCGTCGCGGCGGCCGAATCGGAAAAAGCAAACACGGGGGCCGTGCTCGTATTGGTGAATTGCACGACGTTGAAGGGATCGGTGACATCGAACGCATCGGCGTCGGTCGTGGTAAAGCCGGGAATCTCGTATCGCCACGCGCCGGCGGGTTGGCGAAAACGCAGCGTGTCCGTGATCGCGGCAAAATTGCTCACGTAGCCGAGATCGAAATTGTTCACGTAAATGTAGCTTCCGGTAACGGTGTCATTTGGCTCCGCCACGCGAATGAGATTCGTCGTGGTCGTGATCAGATACGTGGACGGAAAGGACGCGGTCACACTCCACTCACCCGTCCCACTCCAGGTCGTATCGGTCACCGGATTTCCATTGACCGAGATGACCGTATGGTGACCGCCCGTGGTGAATCCTACGATTCTGGTCGTGAGCGTTGCCGAGAAAGGATCGGTTGCCAGCCGATCCAATTGAAACGGGTAGTCGGCATAGTTCGGGCCGTTCGGCAGCCAGTTCCAAAACCAGTGATCGGCATTGTCCACCGTTGGGCGCGTGGAGCGATACATCAGATCTTGCTCGATCCGCAGCGTGTCGGTGAACGTCGCAGCCACCGAGCCGCTTCCGCTGCCATCGCGCGACGGCATCGGCTTGTGGAACGCGCCGCCGTAGGTCAGCCAATAGATGTTGTTGGCGGTGTATTTTGTGTTGATGGCTTGCGCGTAAAAAAGCGCGTAATCGCCGCCGTCGCAAACGCCGTCTTGCTCGCCGACGACCTTGATCGCCAGTTCGGTCCCTTGCTTGTACACCTTGAGCGTGCGCGGATCGGGAAGCGGACTGACACCCGCGCTGGTGAGCGCATCGCACGTGATCTTGTACATGCCCTCCGCGCCTACGGCAATTTTGTACCACGGTCCACCCGCGTACCTTGGCGCAACACGTGGGAGCGGCGCGGTCGCACGGGCGCGCCAGTTCTTCGCCGTGTCATAGTTCAACAACGCCTGCTGCAAAATGGCGTCGAATTGTCCTTCGTTCAACGCGCCGCCAACCGTCTCGGCGCGCAGACCTTGGGGATAACTAAAGGTGATTTCGACGCGCAGCCGCTTGTGAAAAATCAATTGGCGTGCGACCGGATTGTACTGCAGCGGATTGAACTGGATATTGAGGTAGCGTTGGCTGCGCCAATTCCCAATCGTCGCGATACGGGCCGCATCCGCCGGAAAGAACTGATTGGCGCTGTACGTTATGGCATTGGGGATTATGGCGACCGCCGGCTCGGGCGGGAGGGTCTGACTGGGATCGAGGCGCGGCTGGGCCGTGGGCGCAGGGATAGGCGGATAGGCAAGAGTGTCGCGGCGGGAGTCGTCGGCGAGAATCTTGATCGTCGCACGCGCGCCCTGGGGAATGCCGATCATCGCGCCCTTGATCGGCAACTGCGGCTTGCCCGGGTCACTCGTCGTACTCAAGCCGGGAACAGCGAGCACGCTGTAAGTCGTCCCGTTCGCGACGCGCGTGCGCGTGTTGTAGCTCGCGACCTCCAGCTCGAGCACGACGCGATTGCTGTCGGACGCGAGCAGGCGGAGTTGAGACCCCGCCTGTGCCTGCAGCTCTATCGGTTGTAGTAGCAGCAGCACTGTGCCGAGACACAGTGCTGCGATCGTGACAAGTAGCGAGCGTTTGATGTTGTGTGGACTCAAGAACACCTAACCCCCTTGCCCCCTTCCCTATCAGGGAAGGGGGTTGGGGGATAGGTCTTTACCTGCGCGCGCGGCGGACGAACCACACGCCGCCCAGCACCGCCACGCCGGCAACCGCGAGACCGAGCGCGGGCAGCGCGAGGTTGCCCTGCGGCGTGTCTTGCGCGCTGGCCGTGAAGGAGGACAGCGTCACCGCGGTGGGGCTGGTGGTGCCCTTTACAAAGTGTCTGCCCACCGTCGTCCCTGCCGGAATGGCTGTTTGGGTATTATACCAACATTGTGTATTGCCGCTAGACGTACAATATTCCGGCACCGTGAAGTACAGCTTGCCCGAGGTGGATATCGTGGGTGTAATAGCACCCGTGACCGCGTAAAAGTTGCTGGTCAGATTGGGCAAGCCCTGATCTGTGCCGACATTAAAGGGTTTGTTGTCGCCCAAGTCAAAAATCGCAACAGGCCCCCCCGTCACGGTTAGCTCGTTCAGAGAGTTCGTACTATCCGCCCAGGTGACCCAGTTTGCGCCAAGCTGGTGTTTGACATCTGTGCAGTTTGTCGTGCCCGAATTTGGCGAACTTCCACCAAGGTAATTGAAAGCCGCGCCGGTACCGGTGTTGCAGTTGATCTGCGTGGTACCGTTGTTGTAGATCCGGTTGCCGTAAAAGGCAGATGGGCTACCTGTTACGCTAGCGCCAGCCGTACTATTGCCGGTGATTGTGTTACCCTTGGCGGTCAGTGTCCCGGCGGTGTGGTTGATGCCAGTGCCGCCGTTCTGGATTGTGTTGCCGGTTGACGGCCCGCTGCCGATCGTCACATCTACAGCAACGTTGATCCCGTAGTAGTTGTTTGTGAGAGTGCTGTTCGTTACCGAAGCACCAGTGACCGTAGCAATGGAAATGCCTTTGCCGTTGGTACCGCTGAAATTCTGGATCGTCATATTGGTCACAGCAGTGTTATTGGCGATCGCTAGGCCGGTCTGCGTGTTACAAGACGCGCCGTTAATTGTAAAATCGCGTACCGTCACGCCGGATTTGGAGACGGTGAGAGGAGAGGCAGAGCAACCGGAGGGTGCGGCGAGCACAGGTGTGGAAATGCCGCGGATGAGTGTGACATTTCCGCTACTAAGAGTCGCACCGCCGGAATCAGAGGTCAGGTTGCCGACAATGACGACTTCGCTATTACTATTCGCAATTGCCGTTGCCAATGACTGGAAACAAGAGTAGCCCGCGGACCCGTAGCCGCCGCAGTTGGACTGATCAGAGGCGTAGACGGTCGTCGGCGTTGCCAAAATCGTGTAAGTGCCGTTGAGGGTGTTGATGAGAGTGCCCGGAAGCGCGTCTTTGTACTGGCGGACGACGAAAGTCTTTGCGCCAGTCGAAATTCCCCCCGGAGCAACGACGGTGATGTTCAGCGTATCGCCACCATCGGCAAAGTCGTTGGGGTCGGCCACGCTAATCAGGGTGTCGTCGTAATTTGTAACATCGGCGCAACCTTCAACAGTCTGTGTGTAGGTATCTCCGAGATTAGATACCGAAGGCGTGTAGGTCCAAGTACCGTCCGCCTCTGACGTGTAGATACAAAAACTGTTGCGGACTCCCAAATCGCCCACTGCCACATTGAACTGGATGGTCATCGTGGTAGTACTACCGGCCTTACCGGAGGTGGGGTTAAAGCTGACGCCCGTTACGGTTCTCGGGCCCTGGGCATCGGCGGTGCCGATCAGCGCAAAGGTCAGAAACAAAACGAGGAACAGGACGAGGCGAAGGTGTTTCATTGTGGTCTCCTTGATGGTTTGATGTTTTTGCGACGAATTGCGAGAAGCGCGAGCGTTGGAAGAGCGGGCGTTGAAAATCGGGCGTTGCAAATCGGGCGTTGGAAACGCCCGCCTCAATAGGTGGAAATCCGACAAGTCGGATTGAGGTGCCGAATCGGTTTCCAACCGATTTTGAGCTATTGAGCCGGGGGTTTTTTCAACCCCCGGATTGGTTTGCGCACCAGAAATGCTCCCACGCTCAATGCCGCCAGCACGCCGAGACCCAACGCGATCACGAGTCCTGGCTCAACACCGGACGACGCGGCCGGCGCGGTGATCACGATCGGGCCGTGACGCGTGGTCGCGCCGCCGGTTTCGACATCTTCCAATTGGTAATAGTACGTTTGGCCGGGAGTAACGTTGGCGTCCTGAAAGCGATACTTGCCGCCGACGAGCGAATC
>JACQYF010000121.1 GCA_016208315.1 Chloroflexota bacterium
CGCGGGTTTGGCAAACGCGACTCCGCAAGTGCGCTACGTCGCGGACTACGAACATTTTAGAGGCATGTGATGAAAAGGATAAGAATCGTTTGGGCGTGCGTGGGGCTGCTCGTCGCCGTGGCGATTGCCGGTTGCAGCGCGTCAGCCACGCCCGTCAAACCCACGCCCACGGCCTCCGCCGGCAGCAAAGCCATGCTGGCGAGCGAACGCATCATCGCCGAAGGCCGCGTCACGCCTGTCAAAAGCGCCGCGCTCAGTTTCTCGATGGGCGGGACCGTCGCCCAAGTGCCGGTCGCGCTGGGCGATCAGGTTGAGGCGGGCAAGGTGCTGGCGCAGCTCGATACGAAGCAACTCGAACTACAACTGGCGCAAGCCGACGCGAATCTCGCGTCGGCGCAAGCCAAGCTGAATCAATTGAAACGCGGGGCAAGCGCCGAAGACCTCGCGGCCGCGCAGCAAAATCTCACGTCGGCGGAAGCCGCGTACAACAACCTGCTGCACCCTGGCGCCAACGAACTCGCCGCGCTCAAAGCCGACGTGGACAAGACCAAGGCGCTGCTCGATCAGTCGCAAGCCGCGTACGACCGCGTCGGCGGCGATTCGAACCCGCAGTCCGGCATGTTGCCGCAGCGCGCGCAATTGCAGACCGCGTGGCTCGATTTCCTAAAGGCCCAGACGCTTTACAACGCGAAACTGAATCCGACCGACGCGCAAATTCAGCAGGCGCGCGCGGCCATTCAAACGGCCAAGAGCCAATTGGCGAAATTGCAGCCGGCCGCGGAGGATGTCGCCGCCGCGCAAGCGAACGTCAACGCCGCGCAAGCCGCGCGCGATATCGTCGCCGAGCAGATCAAGAACGCCAAACTCGTCGCGCCGTTCGCCGGCGCGATCACGACGCTCGATATTGACCCCGGCGAATTTGCCGCGCCGGGCATCGTGGTCTTGCGCCTGGCCGACACGTCGAGATGGCAGATCGAAACGACCGACCTGACCGAGTTGAACATCGTCAACGTCGCGCCGGGCATGCGCGTGACGATGGCATTCGACGCGATTCCCGGATTGGAATTGCCGGGCAAGGTCACCACGATCCGGCCCTTTGGCGAGAGCAAACAAGGCGACATTGTATACACCGTCGTCGTCACACCCGACCAGCAGGACCCGCGCCTGCGCTGGAACATGACCGCGAAAGTGACGATCGAGGCAAGCAAGTAAATAATGAACGCAGCCGTTGAGACCAACAATCTGGTCAAGCGCTACGGCGACGTGACCGCGGTGGACGGCATATCTTTGCGCGTGGCCCGCGGCGAAATCTATGCCTTTCTCGGTCTCAACGGCGCGGGCAAGACGACGACGATTCGGATGCTGCTCGGAATGGTCAAGCCAACCTCCGGCGAAGCGTGCGTGTTGGGGACGAGGATTCGCGTGGGCGAGAGGAAACCGTGGAACTCGGTCGGCTATTTGGTCGAGACCGCGGACGCGTATCCGGAGCTTTCGGTACGCGAGAACTTGGAAGCCATGCGTCGCCTTCGCCCCGGTACAGAGCCAAAAGCCGTCGCGCGCGTGATCGAACGGCTGGGCCTGCACGCTTATGCCGACCGGCGCGCGGGTACGCTATCGCTTGGCAACAAGCAGCGGCTGGGACTTGCCAAAGCGCTGCTGCACGATCCCGAGCTGCTCATCCTCGACGAGCCGGCGAATGGACTCGACCCAGCCGGGATCGTCGAAGTCCGCAACCTGCTCATCGAACTGGCGCGCGAACAGGGCGTTACCGTTTTCATGTCGAGCCACATCCTGGGCGAAGTCTCGCGCCTCGCCACGCGCATTGGCATTATTCACAAGGGGCGACTGATTCAAGAACTGGACGTGGATGAACTCGAACGCAACCGGCGGCGACGGCTCGTGCTCCGCACGCGCGATACTGAGGCGGCGCGAACCGTGCTTCGTGGCGTCGGATTCGCCGCCGACATTGCAGCGGACGGAGCTATCGAGTTGAAAGACGAAGCGGCGATGGAACGACCCGACCAGGTGGCGACGCGACTCGTCCAGGCGGGACAAGCGCCCACCATGCTCAACGTCGTCGAAGAAGACCTCGAGCATTACTTTCTGCGACTCGTCGGCGCGGATGGAGCCAAGCCCCGATGACGAACGTCGCTCAAGTGATCTGGGTCGAAATGCTCAAAGCCCGCCGATCCAAAATGTCTTTGCTTACGGCGCTGGGGTTTTCGTTGCTGCCGTTGGCGATGGGTTTCTTTATGATCGTCCTGAAGGACCCAGAACTGGCGCGTCGAATGGGACTGATCAGTACCAAGGCACATCTCATTGCCGGCGCCGCAGACTGGCCGACCTACATTGGACTGCTTGGTCAAGCGGTGGCGGGCGGCGGGATGGTGTTATTTGGATTCATCGGCATTTGGGTTTTTGGTCGCGAGTATTCCGATCACACGGTGAAGGACTTGCTGGCGCTGCCCACCGCGCGGTCCGCCATCGTGTTCGGCAAGTTCGTCGTGCTCGCGGCGTGGTCAGCCGCATTGGTGGCGCTGATCGGTGTCGCCGGTCTTGGCATCGGCGCGGCGATTGGGCTGGCGCAAGCATCGCCGCAAATTCTGTTGCAGGGTGGAGTGACCATTGCGCTGGCTGCTGGTTTGACAATCGCGCTCGCGACGCCGATCGTGTTCTTCGCCAGCGCCGGGCACGGTTACTTGCCGCCGATAGGTTTTGTGTTCTTGGTTGCCCTGCTGACTCAGGTCATTTCCGCCGCCGGATGGGGCGAGTACTTCCCGTGGTCTGTTCCGGTCTTGTATTCGCAAGGCACAGAGCTTGGAACAGTGAGTTACGTGATTGTCATTCTAACCAGTCTCGCCGGACTGGCAGGCACATTCCTTTGGTGGGAGTGGGCCGATCAGTCAAATTGAAGCCAGGAGTCTAGCTATGAACCTCCAATTTACCCTCGCCGCCCGCTATTTGATGGGGCGCAAACTACGCTCGTTTCTCACTACGCTCGCCATCATCTTTGGCGTGATGGTCATTTTCGGCATGGGCATCATGCTGCCCACGATGACGACCGCGTTCCAACAAAGCGTGCTCTCCCTGTCGGGCCAAGTGGATGTGACCATCACTCACAAGACCGGCGAGGGGTTCTCGGTCAGCGCGCTGAACAAAGTCAAAAACGTGCAGGGCATCAGCGCGATCGCCGGCTCGATCTCGCGTCCGGTGAATCTCCCGACGAATTTTTACGGTCGCGGTTCGACCGTGACCGCGCTAACCCTCACCGGCCTCGATCCCGTCGCCGCGCCGACCCTGCGCGATTACCCGATCAAAGAGGGA
>JACQYF010000122.1 GCA_016208315.1 Chloroflexota bacterium
GACAAGGTGCGGGTGACACGCCGGAGCTGATTCACTGACCATCCAAACGGCGGAATCGGTGCGTCGGTTAATTCCAGCTTGTCCGGTTCCCTTTTTTGTCGTTGTGAAAGTACGAACTTATACAGAATCATAGATAGAGTACAGTGGCATGTGCGTCACCTCGTTTCTGCGCACGGTACACATGCCCTTGCTGCCGGGTGCGGCGTTCCACAATTTCGAGGTAACGTAAGCGCCATTGCAGATGGCGACGCATGACGCGCCAAACCACCTGAGAAGAAAGGCCGCGGTCGAGCAGCAGGGGTAGGACTTGTTTGTAGGTAAAGGTATCCTGCCGCGACAGAATTTCCACGATTCCTTCCAGCGCCGGTAGGTACGCCTGCTTGCAAGTTCCATTGTTCATGCGGCAATCGCCACAGTTGCTTTCTGCGAAGGGGATGCCGCTTTCGCCGTAGCGCGTGGCGTATCGTCGAGCGGCATCATCAAGTGCAGGAAATCGTCGTCGCCAACGGCCCGAATCACGACCGGCGCTGGTTGCCCCTCCTTTTGCAGGAACTCGATCGCAACCTGTGGAGACGCCGTCAGCCGTTCGAGAATATTCAAAAAGTATGGGGCTTGCAGCGAAACCCGGAACGCGTCACCTTCTATCGCGGCATCCACTTCGCCCACCCCGTCGCCTTGTTCGGGATGTACGCCAATCACGATCAGCCGCGCCTGGCGGGGGTCGGCTTCGAGGCGCACGCCGTTGTGTTTGCCATGTTTCTCCACAATTGCGCTCACCATCTTAGCCGCGGTGAAGAGTTCGGCACTGGTGACGACGGCCCGGCTGGTGTGCGTCTGCGGGATAATGCGAGTGAAGTCGGGGAAGGCGCCCTCAATCAACTGGGCGCCGACTTCGGCACTGGTGAGCTTGATCCGTACCTGGGTTCGGTTGGCGTTGATAGCGATCTCGACCGGCTCCGCCTGGTCGCCCATCAATCGCATTACCTCTTGCAAGGCTCGCACGGGAATTACCACCTTCACGGGTTCGTTCCCATTGGCAGAGGTGAAGGTTTCACCGAGCACTGCATGTTGTACTGAAAGGCGAAAGCCGTCTCCCGCGGCAAAGGTCACGCGCTGATTTTCAAAGCGCGCGAGCACCCCCGTGAGGATCGGACGCGAGTCTTCGGTCGCCGCGGCGAAGGCGACCCGGTCGAGGAGCTGACGCAGTCCTTTCGCTTGCAAGGTGCCTTCACTCCGTCCTGGATGACCGGCATCACCGGAAACTCCTGGGCCGGAATGCCTTTCACTTTCGCGGTCTGCGGACCACATTTCAGATGCAGCGTTTGTTTCTCTTCGTTCAACTGCATCTCAATCCGCTCGCTCGGGAGCGCATTGACGAAATCGGTGAAGAGGCGGGCGGGTACCGCAATGGCGCCCGGTTGCTCAACCTGTGCCGCAATCGAGCACGTCATCATCAGGTCGAGATTGGTGGCCATCAGTTTCAGGCGCGGCTCGCCTTCCGTGGGCACCACCGCCTGCAATAAGACGTGTGTCAGCGCGGGCAGACTCGTTCGGGAAGCGACTGCGCGACTCGTGATCATGAGCGCCCTGGCCAAGTACTCTTGCGTTGTCGAAGCGTGCATACTCCTCCTTGAGGAAATCAAAAAGCGAGAGGATTTGTTTTCCTCTCGCTTTATCGGTAAATTCAAGCGACCGGCGTATTCCGGTCGCATACTGGTTGCGATTCGCGGTCACCAAGTCAGCATTGGTTGCACTGTTTCCCTCTGATCATGGCTCGCGTCTAGATGGACGTCGTCAGTTAAATTGCGCCCATTCACATTCCTTCTGCGCATGTTTGAGGAACCGTTTGGCGGCGTGTTCGTAGGTGCCGATCCAATTTAGAGCCAACGCACTCGTCACGCTGTGTTTGCGTGCCAGGGCTTGCAGACGCATCTCTGCATCGCCCTCCTGGGGGATACCCAGCTCACGCGAATATAGATCCGGAAGTGGTGAACTATACCCGAACAGGCGACCCAATGGCGCTGCGTATTTGGACTGAAGCAGCATTGCCGCAGTGTAGTAAATTTTCAGAATCTTGCGCCGGCGCGGCGAAACCTTCCGAACCGCGCGGGGGACCAGCGCCGCGAACTGGGGATGGCGCAAGAGCAGGGGAATGATACTCAGGCGCAGTCGCGCATCCGCTTGCGCGACGAGACTCGCCAATAGGGTAGTAGGATGATTGGCGAAATAGGCGCCCGAACCGCGAGCATTGGACATGACAAAGGGCACGTCCAAGCGAGCTAACGCGGCGGCGAGTGTATCGGGCGATGGCTTGCGCGTGATAGATGTGGACTCGGTCTTCACATCCAATTCAAGGCTGGATTTGAAACGGTTTCTTCCCATGCAGGCGGAAGACGCTGAAGCCACGCTGGTCTAGGGTAAAGACCTGGTCGGTGTCGAGTTCTTCGCCCAGCGCCACGAGCGTCCCGTCCGCGAAATCCATCGGCAGATCGTTATATTTTTTCATGAGTTCCGCCACACGCAGCAGACTCGCGAGCGATGAGGGGATCAGTTTCAGCGCCCCGCGGCGGAAGAACTCGAAACAGACGCGCTGGGCTTCCCACGTGGGACCGACGAGATAGAGTGTTTCGGTCAGGACGGCTTCGGTGGTCACGAGCGGACCGGACCATGCTTCGAGGACGGCGACACAATCGGCGTGGCGCTTTTCGCTGCGATCCACGAGCGCCACGAACGCGCCTGTGTCGAGGAGCAGCGCCGCTTTGGGCGCAGGCGGATTAGCGGGCATGGCGTAACCGTTTGACCACATGCTCGCGATGGCGCTGGCCGAGATCCGGGATGCCACTTTCCACTTGCCCGAGCAAGTCGCGCACCCGTTCGATCGGGCGCTCCACACCTTCTGGGCTCAGGTATTCTTCTAACGCCAAGCGCACGACGTCGGACCGCTTGCGCCGCAGGCGTTTCGCCGCGCGCTCCAATTGTTCCGCCAAGTCGGGGGACAGGCGGACGGTCAATTGTTGTCCCATAATTCACCTCTGCAATGCATTGTAATGCAATGGGTTGCACTTGTCAATTCGCCGCTCCTCGCGACACCCGCCTTAGCGAAAACAAGTTTCCGTCTTACCCACGACTTCTGCCACCGCGGCCGGCGTGATGTAAGTAGATCGCCAACTCATGCTCGTCAGGTTGCAGTAGGTCGCGAACGTGGTCAGTCCCTTGGCATCGACAAACAGACGCCACAAGTACGTTGCCGCGATGTTCGCAATCATGGAGTTGATAGACGGTGATTGGTCGCCCGCCCACGCCATCTGCGCGCAGGACGTCGCGGTTCCTTCTTGTGAGCTGGCTACTTCATTGGGACGCGCTTCGGCGCCATCTGACGACGACGGCAACAGATCGGGATGCTGCAAAACCGGGGAAGGCAGTTGAATGCAGTACGTAGATTCGGGAAAGTGAGGGAAGGCGATGCGGAGCGTTTTCAATGTGCGGGTCGAGCCGAAAAGCACTTGGCCCGTATTCTCGCCGTTGCCGGTATCCAGCCACCACAACCGGGGAACAGGCGGTACCTCGCCTCTGCCATCCCAACGCACCGTGTCTTGATTGAAAACCTCGGCAATCGAACGCCGTGCGGCGGCATTGTCCACGCAGCCGATGATCACGCCCGCATCGCCGTAGGACAATTCGATCATCTTTTGCTCAAACCGCGTCGTGTAAACGTGGATGGGAACCCCCCACACGGGGCCATAGCGCAGTGCGAGCGTTTCGGTTTTCCGCGCGCCGCTCTCGGCCGTCCCGAAATTCTGTCGAAGAACATTCTTGAATTCGACGATGTCCGGGTCAACAAATGCCACCTCGACGTTTCTTCCGCGCTCGCGCAAAAAGCGGGCGAGTCGAACCACATGCGGCGCGAGCCAACCGCCCGTCCCGCCCGTTCCGACCAGATACAAGCGCAGCACATTTCGCGGTTCAGGCATAAAGATTTTGAGCGGGACTGCTTTCAGGTGAGAAAGGTCAAGCGTGCCGGACGCCAAACTCCGGGATACTCCTCGGCGAGTTCTCATGGCTGACCTTCTTCTGCCGCGACACAATCGCACATTTCGGGCGGCATTTCAAAAATCAGGCTGGTAGGGATTTCGCAGCGGTAGCCATGAAGGCCGACGCGGACGCGTATTTCGGGCCGGTCGAAAATCCGACCGAGCACGGCATAGACTCGACAGCCGGTCTCGTCGTAGTCGTCAAAGGTAGAAAACCAAGCGGCCATGTCCGCATGCGAGTGGACTTCGATGAGCGCCTGAGCATAGCTGGAACCTACGGAATCGTCCATCGGCTTGGCGCTCGCGGGCAACTGCACTTGTTTGGGGATTACGACGCGCCAGTTCACCCCGTCGTCCAAGAGCAAATGGAAGATTATTTCTACCGGTTGTCCGTGAGAATCCTGCGCGTGCTGAGCCAGGTGCAGCATCGAGCGCAACTGCTCGGCGGGCACGCGTGGGATCCGTATCTCGATCTGCGTTTCCAATCGCGCAAGTCCGCGTACATCGCAAGGTGCGATGCAAAACTGAACCGTGAACTCGCGACGAGCACCGCGAATGAACACTCCGTTACCGGCGAGGACGTATTCATAGAGATTCGCGGTGATCGGTGGTAGCGGAATCCCGGGTTGACCGATGAGATAGTTAGCCAATGGCGGCATGGGATTCACCGAATGCCACGCAGCACCCACTCGATGGCTTGGTTCGCGTTCGCGCGGTACGGAATCAGATCGTCGAGGGGATAGCGCCGCCGTTTGCGCTCGGCGAGTTTCAGAAGCTGCTCGCGTACATCGTCCGGATATTTTTGTGATTTCCCATTCATCGAGTGATTGCTAAAGGGAGCGGTCAGGAAAATCTGCCACGCTTCGGCGATGGTTTGCGCGGACGCTTTCGGTACCGGGTTATTCCCGAAACAGATTGCGCCGTTCGCATCTACATTCGGCAGCGGCGCAGCAAACAGCGGCGTTTCGCCGCGCAGTTCCGAGTCTGGGAATGCCCAGACATAGTAGCGTTGGGCATAGCCGATGAATGCGAGCGCCGGCAGTGGGACTTGAAGTTGAATCACTTGATTACTTTCCTTTCCCGTGAAGGTCACCGCATAGCGTTGAGGTGGGTGGGCGAGGAGAATCCATTCGCCTTCCTTCGCCATGCCCCAGCGCCGGGCACTCGGGGGCAGCCATGTGCTGTCAATCCTTTCATTCGCAAAGGCGGCGCGCACCGCCGCGGGCGAGATGAATTTGTAGGCGACCGCGCCTTGCTTCTCGCGGTAGCGCAGGAGATATTGATCCCCCGTGATAATCATGAGCGATGCGGTTTCGTCCGGGGAGATCGGCGAGAGGTGCGTGAGGTCTACCAAGTTGGTATCCGTGGTCATGGCATGAGACTTTTCTCGATTTTGTTGCACTGGTTCCACAATTGGACGAGACGCGTGAACCAGTAGCGCGGATGCTTTTCCATGCGATCGAGGAGTGGATCAAGCTTCTGCATGAACTCCTTTGCTTCCCGCCATTCCTGGATGAGCAGGTTCATGTCCTCTTCCGTCCACGCGAAATCCTGGACGGAATACTCCCATGTCATGTCGAAGAACAGGTTCCGGGTATTGTGCGAGACGAACTGGATGAGGAGCGGCAAGCGCGACTCCAAGCCTCGTCTCGCAGCACAGAGTTTTTCAAAGCGTTCCCAGTCCAACTGGCCCGGCTTGGGACGCAGCTTGGCGGGCAGCCACTCGTCCCAGAAAGGTGATTGGTCGTCCATCCAAAGCGCCATCGCCCCGTGCAGGGCTGGACGCAGCTGCTCGACGTCTTCCTCGTAATCCAGGCCAAGCGGGGTGAGCGGAATATTGGGAAAGCGCCCGTCGTCGAAAAAGAAATCGGCGAGGGGAAAAAGGTGCTGAGCTACGAGTCGCAGAAACTCTTGCTCGCGTTCCGAGTATCCGCTCTCGCCGTCGCGTGAGACGGGAAGCTGAACGCTCGCGGTGGAGGCCGCGTATTCGCGAGGGAAATACTTGCGATAGAGGACGAGGAGTTGCGCGGTTTCCGCGAGCGTTGCCAGTCGCTCCAGCGCCTCTTGCGGGCTGAAGAATCGAACATGCTTCAAGTGCGATAGTGCCGAGGACGCCGGGAGTCGCGGTGGCGAGGGAGCGAGAGGATACACCGCGATCAGAAACCGAGCGGCACACGGGTCGCCGGCGCCGCCGAACACTCGACCAGTTCCGTGAGCGCCGACCGCACCAACTCGATATCGTGTTCGCCCTGCTGAATGGCCTCTGTATTTGCGCTCGATCGGCGCGTTCGTAATCCACGGGACAAACGGCGCGAGCGCCGCGCGCACGAGATCATCACTGGCCCCTACATCATCTGGTAAGGAAAAAAACTGGCCCTCGATCGAAATGTTAATCATTCAGCCCTCCTCAAAACAGTGCAAGTTGTGGTTTGTCATCGGTCGCGACCTGGGCGACCGCGTTGGCCCGCTGTTCTTCGGTCAACACGCTCGGTTTCGGCGCCGGCGCGGGCGCCGGTGCAGGTTTGACCGCGGCTGTCTTGCCGCGCTTGCCGCTTACCTTCACCGCTTGGGCGCTGCGCTGCGCTTCCTCTTGTGCTTTTGCCAAACGTTCTCTAGCGGCTTGCTCGCGAGCCGGTAGTTCGGCCTTCAATTGCTCGACGAGAGCCGCAATCGCTGGCGGCAAAGGACCCAACTCGTCATAGCGCAGCATCCGAACGATGGGCGCATCCAGATGCGTCCGTACGCCCACGATCACGGGGCGATCGCCTGCATCTCCAGCGTGAGGCAAGAGCTGGATGGCAAGTTGGATCGTGCATAGAGCAAAATCATACGGTTGCTTTTCCAGCGCGGAACGCGAGTTCTCGCTTGCAGTTGGGGGAACAGCGACGGCCTCGGGTGTGGACGCGTTCAAGTTCTGTTGGTCGGAATCGCTTTCAGCGTTCGTTTGCTCCTCGGGCATGACCTGATGGGCATTCTGTGGAGCGCTCGACTCACCCTCACACTGGACCAACGTCGAGTCGGTCGCGGTCGGTGGTGTGGCCTCTTGGGCCGGAGCCGGTTCTGCAGTTGCGGTCACTGGCGCCGCAAGGGCTAGCTTGTTTTCATCACCGTTCATGATCCTCCTCACAATGTCAGAAAAGAGAGACGAGAGGAGTACTCCTCTCGTCGTTCGTTCGTTTATTTCGGTGTGTTAGGTCTGAACCCATTCGTAGCGGGAAAGGTTTCAGCTGTGGCGCAGTGCGCATCCGTCAAACCCTATTTCTTTAGCTTCTCGACCTCCGCGTGCGCCGCGCG
Organism: Chloroflexota bacterium; assembly: GCA_016208315.1. Taxonomy (GTDB): domain Bacteria; phylum Chloroflexota; class Anaerolineae; order UBA4142; family UBA4142; genus JACQYF01. Next base: position 7,326 of record JACQYF010000122.1, read on the forward strand.
CTTGAGCTTCTGCCACAACGCCCACGCCGACGCACTGATCGTGCGAATGTTTCGATCTGCGTGCGCTTCATCAAAATACCGCCCTAATCCTTGCGGATCAAGGTAAAAGTTGACGAGCATTTGGCCGATGTCTTGCTCGTGGCGCAAGGACGGGCTTTCATTCCACGCGAGCAGTTTCCCGATGATCACATCGTCGGGGCGCGCCACCCAAGCTTCCAGCCGCTCGCCGTTCAAATCTTCGTAGGGCAATCGCAAACGGCGCTGCATGGCCGCTCGATTGTGAGCATTCATCCCGATGGGGATGAGATCCACTTTGTCGCCCTCATTCGTGTCAATGAGCTTGAACATGATCTTGAGCCGCATCGAGTTCCGCATCATTTCGGGGTCGGCATAATAGCGGGGCAAAGGGAACTGGCGCACCAGCGCTTGAATGTGCTTTTCCTCGAGGGCCACAATCATGTCAATGTCATGCGTATTCCGGGTGGACCCGAAGATCCGAGCGGCAAACGCGCCCAAGATGACATACGGCGCAACGACCTCCTCGAGCGCCCGCAACACCTGCCCGTAGAAGGAGAGTTCGGGGGTGATCTTACTCATGGCGGCTCAATTCCTGGACGACTTTCAAGTTGATCTCGCGCCGCGAGAGATGCGGATACTGGCTTTCCAGGCGCGCGCGAATCATGTTGCGGGTGAGGATGTGGCTGCGGAGCGTCAGCTTGGCGCGCTTTTCGACCGGCAGCGTCACCAAGCGGGCCACTTCGGCGACATCTGGAATCTCAACGCGCCGCCGGGGTGCTCGGGCGATAAAGGTCGGAGTATCTTTGATCTTCGGACGTCCGCCGCGGCGGTGGTACGGCTCGCGCACGAGTTGCTGCGCCTGAGCCAGGGGGATGTACCATTTGCCGTCGTGTTGCGCGCCGACGAGCGTGCCGCGCCGGATCCGGTCGTACAGCGATTGGGGATGGCGGGGTTTATGCGCGCGGCGCAACATCGCAGTCACTTGCGATAGAGAGAGCCATTCGGATGGGTTCCATTCATCGCGTTGCATGTTCCTGATCCTCGTACGCATTTGTGTGGCGCCAAGATCATTATAGCATGGCTGGGCGGATAACTCAAGTGTTTTTTGCAGGAGCGAGTGCCGCAAGTCGCGAGATAACCACCCGCAAACCTGATCGGTCCACTCAAAGGACAACTCCGAAGCGCGCGGGAGTGGGGGTTCCACTCCCGCGACGCGGAGACCGCGGACACGAACACGAATCACTCAAGGAGAATACGTATGGAATCCGCCATCATTTATACGCGCAGCGCGACTACGAATGAATTGACCATCGCCGTTTTTCCGCTCAAAGGAGCTTCCAATGAACGCCGTCATCTATGTCCGTGTCTCAACGGACGAGCAAGTACACGGCTACAGCCTTCAAACCCAAGTCGAGGCGTGCCGGAGATATGCAGCCGAACGTGGTTATCGCGTGGTAGGAGAGTTCAAAGATGATTACACCGGTGCCAGTCTCGACCGACCCGGGTTGAACCAACTGCGCGCGTATGTTGCGTCAGATACGACAGGTGTGGTAATCGTGTACGACGTGGACCGCCTGGCGCGCAAGAGCGTCTACCAAATGCTGATTGAGGAAGAATTAGCGCGGGCAGGTGCGACCGTTGAATACGTCTTGGGACAATATGCCAATACCGACGAAGGCCGGTTGCAGAAACAGATCCGGGCCAGTATCGCCGAATACGAAAAGGCGAAAATCCTGGAACGGAGCAAACGCGGAAAACGCGGCATGGCCCAGAGTGGCTTTGTGCTCGTGGCCGCTCGCCCGCCCTATGGCTACTCCGTAAAATCAGAACCTCACAAAGCATGGCTGGTCGTCGTCGAAGCAGAGCGCCAAATCGTAATACTGGTCTATCGCTGGTATCTATATGGCGACGGTCAACGAGGGCCCTATTCAATTCATGGCATAGCCACTCGCTTGACGGAGTTGAACGTACCCACCCGCGGAGATCAACAGAAGCACATCGCCAAAAAACGTGCCGCAGGCGTTTGGTCCGGTGGGATGATCCGTCACATTTTGACGAATGAAACTTTTACCGGCGTGTGGCATTTTGGAAAAACCAAAGTGATCAGTGATGGGAATGAACTGACACGCCAGCTCAAGTCCAAGCGCGGGCTTGGCAAACAAGTAGCACGCGCCCGCGACGAGTGGGTCGCGGTGGAAGTGCCTGCCATCATTGATCGAGAAACATACGATAGAGTACAGGAGAGAATAAAATTGAACGTGGAGCAATCAAAGCGCAATACCCGGCGCGAGTATTTACTGGCGAAACGCTTGCGGTGTGCCATCTGCGGGTATACCTACGTGGGAATCACGCGACGCGAAAAGCATCGCTATTACAAGTGCAACGGCGCCCATCAAAGGCCACGTGTTTGTTCTATGCCGCATTTTCGCGGAGATTTGGTGGACGATGCTGTTTGGCAGTGGGTAAAGACCACCATGCAGAATCCCAAGAGTCTCACCGCGGGCTTGCGCGCGAGCCAAGCCGAAACCGAACAGGCGAATCAAACCCTGCGCGAGCGACTCTCGATCGTCGAATCTCAATTGCACGAGAAGCAAAACGAGTTGAAGCGACTGCTCGATTTGTACCTCTCCGGCAATTTCCCGAAAGAAATGCTTTTGGAACGCAAGCAACAACTCGAACAGATTGTCACAGATTTGGAACGCGAACGCGCCGATGTGAGCGACCACATCCAGACCGTGCTTGTCACTGAAAAACAGGTTGCCGAGATTGAAGAGTGGTGCGCGCAAATCCGAGAGGGTCTCGACAACGCTACCTTCGAGGACAAGCGGCGATATTTTACACTGTTGGACGTTCGTGGTAAACTAGCCATCGAGAATAATGAGAAGGTGGTTTACATTAAATGCAAAATCGGAAAGCAACGTGTGTCAGTTGCAGCAACATCGCATTCATCAAATACTGGGGCAATCGCGATAACATTCGCCGCGTGCCGCTGAACGACTCGCTCTCGATGAATCTGAGCAACGCGACCACGACGACCACGGTCGAGTTCGACGGGCCGTTGAGTGAGGATCAGGTGATCATCGGCGGCAAGGAAGCGAGGGATGCCGCGCGGGCGCGCGTCGTCGTACATCTCGACCGCGTGCGCGCGCTTGCCAAGATCGAGACGCGGGCGCGGGTGGAATCGCGCAATACGTTTCCAACGGGCGCGGGCATCGCTTCGAGCGCGAGTGGGTTCGCCGCGCTCACGGTCGCCGCGACGCACGCCGCGGGCTTGGAACTGACGGAACGCGAATTGACCATGCTCGCGCGGCAGGCGTCCGGTTCGGCCTGCCGTTCGATTCCCGCGGGCTTTATCGAATGGATCACCAGCATTGACCCGAACGATTCGTACGCGGTCAGCATCGCGCCGCCGGAGCATTGGGATTTGCACGACGTGATCGCCATTGTCGCGACCGAAGAGAAAAAGGTCGGCTCGACCGAAGGGCACGCGGCCGCGGCTTCCAGTCGCTTTCTCTCCGCACGGCTGAACGCGCTGCCCATCCGCTTGCACCACGTCCGCCGCGCCATCCTCACCAAAGACCTCGCGCTTCTCGGCCCGGCCATCGAAGAAGAAGCCATTGAGTTGCACCTCGTCGCCATGACCTCGCGCCCGCCGATCTTTTACTGGTCGCCGGGCATGGTGCGCGTGATCCAAGCCATGCAGCAGTGGCGCAAGGACGGTCTCGCCGTCTACTTCACGCTCGACGCGGGCCCCAACGTCCATCTGATCTGCGAAGGCAAGGACGCGGCTCAAGTCGCCGAACTGGCTCGCCAGGTGCCCGATGTCCAGCAGGTCATTGACAACGCGCCGGGGCCGGGGACAACAATCGTCGGTGGTTAGGTGGTTAGGTAGTTCGGTGGTTTGCCAACCACCCAACCACCCAACCACCCAACCACCCAACTTTCTACAACGCCCATTGCCAGAATCCCGCCGCGTGAGTATAATGCCTTTACTCTCTCCGCTTGTTGTGAAAGGAAACATATCGTGAACGCCCTGTTGTCCGGTGGGACAAACCTAATCATATTTGTCGCGATGCTCGGACTCTTGGTCTTTGTCCACGAGTTCGGGCACTTTATCGTCGCCAAAAAGCTGCATATCCCGGTTCTCGAATTCGGCTTTGGCTTTCCGCCGCGCGTCAAACGATTCATGAAACGCGGCGAAACAGAATACACGATCAACGCGATTCCGCTCGGCGGTTTTGTGCGCTTGATGGGCGAGGAAGATCCCAAGGTGCCCGGCGGCTTTGCGAGCGCCAAACCCTCCGTGCGCGCGCCCATTCTGCTCGCCGGCGTCGCCATGAACGTGGTCCTCGCCTATGTCGCCTTTATGATCAGCGCGTTCGCCAATCCGCCCTACGCGCTCGTGCAAACGACGCGCGTCGCCGCGGTCGCGCCGGATTCACCCGCCGCGCTGGCCGGGTTGCGTATCGGCGACAGCATCGCGGCGGTCAACGATCAGAACATCAAGGACAATTATCCCGCCCTCAGCCAGCTGTTACGCGAGAATGCGGGCCGAGTCGTATCCTTGACCGTGCTACGGAACGGCAGACCGCTCGATCCCATTTCGGTGACGCCGCGCATTCAGCCGCCCGCGGGCGAAGGGCCGCTCGGCATTGCGTTGAACGCGGCGCGCGGCCTGCGCGTGACAGCGGTGCAGCCCGGCTCCGTCGCGGACCAGGCCGGCATCCGGCCCGGCGATGTGCTCGTGTTCATCGTGGACCCCGTCCGCGGCAGAACGCTCATAGACGAGAGTGATCTGACGCAGTTCACCCTCGCGCATCCGGGCTGGAAGATCGAATGGCGTGTCCAACGCGATAAGACGCTGGGCGAACCGATCGTGCTGCAAATTCCGCAAAACGTGAACGCGGCAAACGCAACCCTCGGCGTGAGCTTGCGAACGTCCTTGCTCGATGCGCCGCGCCAAGCCGCCATCGAACTCGTGAATATTATGGGCGCGATCCCGACGCTGTTCGGACAGATGACGCGGGGCGCGCTGCCGAATAATGCGTTCGTCGGCTTTGTCGGCATCTACCAGGCGACCGGCGAAGTGGCCCAAGCCGGCGGGCCGATCGCGCTGATCGAATTCCTGGGTTTGCTCAGCTTGAACCTGGCGATCGTCAACCTGCTCCCCTTCCCTGCGCTAGACGGCGGACGCCTTGTCTTCGTCCTGATCGAATGGCTCCGCGGCGGCAAGAAGATAGACCCGCAAAAGGAAGGGCTAGTCCATCTGGTGGGAATCGCCGTCCTCATCAGTTTCATGATCCTGATCACCTTCTTCGACGTTCAACGCCTGCTTTCCGGGCAATCCATACTGCCGACACCATAAGGAGCGAGGTAAACAAGTAGACAGGTAGACAGGTAAATAGGTAAACAGGTAAACAAGGAACCTGTCTACGTGTCTACCTGTGTACCTGTCTACCTGTGTACCTGACCATTGACCGAAGAGGCGCGCTGCCCGCGCTGCGGGAAACGACTGGTCGAGCAAGCCACGTTCTGTCCCTCGTGTGGCATGGAATTTCTGCCGCACCGCTTGCGTATTCGCTGCAACCACTGTAGTCACCGTATCCCCGCCGAGATGTTGGTCTGCCCGCGCTGTGGCGCTGACCCGCGCGCCGGTCGCCTGCCGATACCCCGCGTGCCCAGGCGCATTGCCAAGCTCAGCGCGATTTTGATTGGCTCTTTCCTTCTGCTGTGCATCGGCTGGGTAATCTTTCGAGCGATCACAACGAACGCCCTAGCGCGCTTGGTGGGCTTGAGCGAACCGGCGAGTGTTCCGACGCAAGTCATCGAAGTGATCTACATCGTCGCCACCTCGGTACCGCCCGCGCCGACGCTCGTACCCACACTCGCTCCAACGCCGATTCCGCGCACCACGGCGACTACCACGCGGCGCGGCGGTCCGACTCCAACGGCGACGCGGCGTGTGCCGACGCCCGCCCCGGCCATGTACCCCGCGCCTCAACTGATCGGGCCGCTTGACCGGACCGTTTTCGCCGGCACCGGGGCGAACATCGTCCTGCAATGGCAGCCGGTCTCGCCCATCGGCTTGCGCGAAAACGAATGGTACCAGATTTCGGTCGCGTATACCGGCCGCGACAACAAGCGCGTGCAGCAAATCGGCTGGGCGAAAGAGACGCGCTGGACCGTGCCCGCCGAGTGGTGGAGCGATATTTCTCCAGAATCGCGAATCCTCCAATGGAACCTGACCGTCATTCGCGTCGAGGGAATTGACCCGATTGGGTCCCCGAACAAGGCCCCGGCCAGTCCGCCCAGCGGGACACGTGCGTTTATTTGGAATTGACCCCAGCGTGCTGCGCCTCAAATAGGCAAATCCGACTCGCGCAAAACTACTCCTGCGGGTAGTAGACGATGTCCCATTAGTCTCTTATAATTCGATAGTCCGACGCGTGCCGCGCCGGCGAGATGCCTATTTCCATTCGCAGGACAACCATGGCTAACACTTCCGGGGAGAACCCGCAACCCATAGTCGCGACCATCGGCGACGCCACGTTTCTCGAGTCGGGGGTAAAGGGGCTGGCCCACGCGGTGCTCGCGGGGTCCCGCTTTGTCCTCGTCATCCTCGATAGCGCCGCGACGCAAGATCACGCGCGGCGCAAGATTCGTGCGCTGGTCCGAGGGTGCGGTATATCGTTTTTGCGCGAGATCAACCCGTGCAATCAAGATACGTTTCGCGCGGCTTTGAAGCAAGCCGCCGAATTCGCCCAAGCGGAGTGGGGCGGCATCGCGGTCATCGTCGCCACTCGGCCGTGCGCGGCATTGCCTGAGATGACGAGTGATGCTCATCCCATACCCATCCAGCCGATTACAGAGCCGCACGCCTGCGATGAGTGTTACGACGGATTCGTCGTCGAGTCGAACCCGATGAGCATCTTTGAGTTAGCGCAAAAGGTGGCGCGCGAGAAACAAGCCGTTCCCCGGCGGAATGGCAAGAGCGCCTAGCGAAAAATAACAAAGGAGTTACGAACATGGGGTACAAACCACGCGGACTGGTCTTTGAGCAATTCAACGTGGGCGATGTCTTTGTGTGTCAAGCGCGCACCGTCACCGAAACCGACACGGTCAACTTTGCGGGCGTCTCCGGCGACTATAATCCGCTGCACACCGATCAAGAATTCGGCAAGACCACACCGTTCGAGGGCCGCATCGCGCACGGCGTTCTGGGCCTGGCGATCGCGACCGGTCAGGCCAATCAGTTGGGCATCTTCGAGGGAACGACGATCGCGCTGATGATGCAGACGGTGAAATACACGGGCGCGGTCAGATTCGGAGACACGATCCATTTGGAGCTAAAGGTCGCCGAGAAGAAGGAAACTTCGAAAGCGGACCGCGGCATCGTCATTTTCGACACGTTCGTGCTGAACCAAAGCGGCAAGTCGGTGATCGAGGGGCAGTGGACGTGCATGATGAAGCGCGGGTAGTTGGATGGTTGGGCGGTTAGGTGGTTGGGTAGTTGCTCAAACCACCGAACAACCTAACCACCTAACCACTGATAACGAATGGAGGATACCATGCGATTGAAAGACAAAGTCGCCATTGTCACCGGCGGCGCCAGCGGCATCGGACGCGCGACGGTGCTCAAACTGGCGGAGGAAGGCGCAAGGGTCGCGATTGCCGACGTCGAGAGCCAGGCGGAGTTGGCGAACCAAGTGTGCGAGCAAGTGATGGCGGCGGGCGGCGCAGCGATGGTCACGCTGGCAAACGTCGCGAATCGTGCGCAGGTCGAAGCGATGGTTGAAGCGGTCGTGAAGCAATTCGGCCGTTTGGATATTCTCGTGGCGAACGCGGGAATTACGCGGGACGCGTTTACGGTGCGCAAGTCAAAGGAAGGCGAAATCAAGAAAATGTCCGACGAGCAGTGGGACGCGGTGCTCAACGTGAACTTGAAGGGCACGTGGCTCTGCGCGCAAGCCGCTGCCGTCCCGATGATGGAACAGAAGTATGGCAAGATGAGTTTGACCGCGTCGTTCGCGGCGAACGGGAATATGGGCCAGGCGAACTATGTCTCATCCAAAGCCGGCGTGATCGGCTTGACGCGCACGCTGGCGCTCGAGTTCGCGCGCTATCACATCAACGTGAACTGCGTCGCGCCCGGCCCCACGAAAACGGCGATGACCGCCAAAATTCCACAAGACCTGGTTCTAAAGTTGACGGCGAAAATCCCGCTCGGCCGGTTTGCCGAACCGGAAGAAATGGCAAGCGTCCATGCCTTCCTCGTGAGCGACGAGGCGAGCTACATCACGGGGCAATGCCTGGTGGTGGATGGCGGAGATACGCTCGGAGTGTAAATCGGTAAACAGGTACACAGGGAAACATGTAGACACGTATGTCCGTGTGTACCTGTTTACTTGTATACCTGTTTACCTCATCAGGAGACCCCATGAATTTCACAAACGTCTTTATCCCCTACGGCGGCTATTGGTCAACGCCGTTTGTGCGCTGGCAGGGGACGCTGGCAAATACGCATCCCTTTCAACTGGCGGCGGAAACCGTCACCCGCGCGCTGAAAGAACGCAACCTCGCGCCCGATATGTTCGACGCGCTCTTTCTGGGCCTGACGGTTCCACAGAAATCGTCGTTCTACGGCGCGCCGTGGCTCGCCGCGTTGATCGGCGCGCCCGGGATCACCGGCCCAGTTCTGTCTCAGGCCTGCGCGACGAGTGCGCGCGTTCTCGCCTCGTCCGCGTTCGAGGTCGAAACAGGCGCGAATAACGCGATTCTCGCGGTGACGCTCGACCGGTGTAGCAATGGACCGCACCTCTATTATCCTAATCCGTCCGGTCCCGGCGGCACGGGCGACGCGGAAAACTGGCTCTGGGACAATTTCAACTTCGATCCGTTCGCCAAGAATGCAATGATCCAGACCGCCGAGAATGTCGCGCGCGAGTGCGGGATTACGACCGAACAGCAGAACGAGATGATGCTCTTGCGTTATACCCAATACCAGGACGCGCTCAAGGACGACGGCTGGTTCCACAAACGGTACCTGGTCACGCCCCTCCAAGTCAAAGACCCGTCGGGCCGCAAGGTGATCGCCACGGTCAAAGACGACGAAGGCGTTTTCCCGACGACCAAAGAAGGACTCGCCCGGCTCAAACCGGTGCTGCCGGAAGGCACGGTCACATACGGCGGCCAGACATATCCCGCCGACGGAAACGCGGCCATGATTGTCACGACGCGCGAAAAGGCCAAGACGTTGAGCCGCGATCCCAAGATCGAGGTGCAACTGATCGCGGTCGGTTCCGCGCGCGCTAAAAAGGGCTACATGGCGCAAGCGGTCGTGCCCGCGGCATACAACGCGCTCGACGGCGCCGGGATCAAGATCGGCGATGTCCGCGCGATCAAAACGCACAATCCGTTCGCCGTGAACGACATTTACTTTTGCCAGCAGACCGGCGTGAAACCGGAAGCCATGAACCACTTTGGCTCATCGCTGATCTTTGGGCATCCGCAAGGGCCGACGGGTATGCGCCTCATCGTCGAGCTGATCGAAGAACTGGCGATGGGCGGCGGCGGGTACGGCTTGTTCACCGGCTGCGCCGCGGGCGATTCGGCGATGGCCTGGGTCGTGAAAGTGCAGTAGGGGGCACAATGGAAAGGCAAGTCGTACTTACAGAGGGCGCGCCCAAAGCGATCGGGCCCTATTCGCAGGGGATGCGCGTGGGCGATTTTGTGTTTTGCGCGGGCCAGGCGGGGCTTGACCCGCTGACGGGCCGGTTGGTGGAAGGCGGCATCGAAGCGGAGACGCGGCGCGTGCTGCAGAACCTCTCCGCCGTGCTGGGCCAGGCCGGCGCGTCGCTCCACGACGTCGTCAAGACGACGGTGTTTTTGACCGACATGGACGACTTTAAAGCGATGAACGCGGTCTACGCCGAATTCTTCGCGAGCACGCCGCCCGCGCGCTCCACGGTCCAAGTCTCGCGGTTGCCGGCGGGCGCACGCGTGGAGATCGAAGCGATTGCAGTGATCAGTAAACAGTGAACAGTGAACAGTGAACAGAAGACCGGGGCATCTTGAAAATGCCTCCGGTCTTTTCTTGTCCGTTGAATGAAAACTGTTCACTGTTCACTGTTTACTACTTACTGACCACACGCGCCGCGTACTGCTTGTTATAATACTCGCGGTATTCCCCGCTCTTGAGTTTCCGCCACCACCATTCATTCGAAACGTACCAGCGCACGGTTTTTTCCAGCGCCTCCTCAAAACTGTGGGCCGGTTCCCAGCCGAGCGCCCGCAGCTTGGATACGTCGAGCGAATAGCGGCGATCGTGCCCCGGCCGGTCTTGCACGTGCTGGATGAGCGACTCGGGCTTGTCCACCAGTTGCAGGATCAAGCGCGCCATGTCAATGTTGTAAATCTCGCGCCCGGTGCCGACATTGTACGTTTCGCCCAGCTTGCCGTGATGCAGCACCACGTCAATCGCCTCGCAGTGATCGAACACGAACTGGTAGTCGCGCTGCTGCCGCCCATCGCCGTAGAGCGGCAGCGGCAGATCCTCGATCGCGTGGGTGATAAAGAGGGGCACGACTTTTTCGGGATACTGGTACGGGCCGATGTTGTTCGCGCCGCGCGTCAGCGTGACCGGCACGTGATGCGTCACATAGTACGCGTAAATGAGCAAGTCGGCGCCGGCCTTGCTGGCCGCGTACGGCGAGCGCGGCAGCAGACGATCATCCTCTGATGAAGACCCCTCGGCTACCCAGCCGTAGACTTCGTCTGTCCCCACCTGATGATAGCGCTCCAGCCCGAATCGCTTCGCCGCTTCCAACAGCACGTACGTGCCGTAAACGTCCGTCTTGATGAACGCGTCGGCATCCATGATCGAGCGATCCACGTGTGTATTATGCACGACGATGTTACCAATGCCTGCGGCGAAGTTGTGTGTGCCTTCTACAGTCAGATCATAGACAAAACCATCGTATTCGCGCTCATTGTACTGACATTCTGTACGAGGGTCATAACTTGAAACGATATTAATTGAATACGCTGAACGCCAACTGGAGTGGCCCTCAAACTCACGATAACCCAGAGAGTAGTCAAGATTCATTAGGCTCAGTAGTAGGCCCAAGCCTGCCGCAAGTCTCGGGGAATTAGTCGTCAATCGCCGCGTCTGCGCCGTTTTATAGACTTGCACATTGCCATCCCCTCGCAGATAATTATCTAGAAATGCGTGTTTGTATTCTTCCGAGAGAGTGTAAAGCGCATCCGGAATCTGTTTCTGATGCGAAGTGGTTCCACACAGCGTCGTCACAAGTAAATAGAGGATATGCGAGGAAAAGACAAGTTGGTGAGCATTGGGAAGGTCTCGCCGTGTAATGCTACCGGCTGTATTCGTAAACAACTTGGCATCATGCTGGAGTTGCTCGAGGAATTCCAGATCAGCATTCGCAATACAGACCTGCCAGCCGCCATTCGCCTTATTAAAGAGCGCGTTGCCTTCCGCAACATAAGCGCCAAGGAAACGCATTAGCGCCAGTAACGCTTCTCCCTGGAGCACTTGGCGAACATAGACATCTCGTGACCGGTATCTTCCGTCCGCTGTCGGGGCATAGAGCAGACCATCCAGTGATTTGATGCCGGGAAGATGAATATCAATGTAGTCGCGATGCCTGCTGCGCTCTACATTGATTTTCCGGATGGACAGCAATTCCGGGTTGGTTTCAGCAGGAACTAGTTGCGCATCAGCATTGTAGACGGAGTGATTAGGTGTGACCGTAACCTCTCCCCACTTTTGACGCAATTTGACCGTCTTACCCCTATAGGGATGACGGGTAATATGAGTGATGGGACGCCACTGCCCCATACCGTTGTAAAACGAAAGGGCACAGAGCGGAACGCGCGGCTCAACGATCTCAATTCCGTTTGGATCCGTCGCTACTCCCGACTTGACGGCATAAGCGGCAAACAACTCTTCGGCTGTCACCAGCCTGATTCCGTTACCGTAGTGAATAGGAATGAAGGTATCTGCCACGATGCTTTCGGCCGCGAGGTTCACGATCGTGTCAATCTTGTGTTCGGTGATCGCGCGTTCCACCGCCAGCGGGTCGCAAATGTCGCCGCGCACGAAGCGATAGCGCGGGTTGCGCTCGACATCGCGCAAATTATCCAGGTTGCCGGCGTAAGTGAGCTTGTCGTAGACGACGATGCGGTAATCACGATGCTTGTCCAGCAAATATCGAACGAGGTTTGAGCCGATAAAACCCGCGCCGCCGGTGATGAGTAGATTTCTCATTACAAAATCCCCACCTTGCTGTGATCGCCGACCATCATCTTGAGCGTTTTCGTGTTGCCCCCCGTGCGCGTGATCTCCACGTTCCGCCCGATCAAGCTGTCCGCGATGCGCGCGGGCGCGTCCACGATCTGGCTGTTCTCCAACACGACGCTGTGCTCGATCTCGCAATCCTGAATCAGGCAATCGTGATAGATCGAGGTATACGGGCCGACGTACGCGTTCTCGATCCGCGTCCGCTCGCCGATGATCGCCGGCCCGCGGACCGTGCTGTTGACGACGACCGCGCCGTTCTGCAATACGACGCGTCCCTCGATACGCGAGTCGCCGTTCACTTGCCCTTCGTTTTTCGGCTCGAGAATATCGAGCACCAGGCGGTTGGCTTCGAGAATGTCCGACATCTTGCCGGTGTCAATCCACCACCCTTCGAGCAAATGCGCGCAAACCGCCAAACGCGCATCAATCAAGTATTGAATCGTATCCGTGATTTCCAATTCGCCGCGCGCCGAGGGCTGGATCGAATTGACCGCCTCAAAGACGCGGTGATCGAACATGTAAATGCCAATGACCGCATAGGGCGAGACAAACTGCTTGGGCTTTTCGACGAGGCGCGCCACGCGGCCTCGCTCGTCGAGCACCGCGACGCCCATCGAACTGGGATCGTCCATCTTGTGCAGAATGATCTGCGCGTTCATCGCGCCGTGGCGAAACGCGGCCACCTGCGCGGCGATCCCGTCGCGGATAAAGTTATCGCCGAGGAAGAGCACGAACGCGTCGTCGCCGATAAAGTGGCGCGCGATCTTGATCCCATGCGCAATTCCACGCGGCGCATCCTGCTCGATATAGCAGACCTGCGCGCCGAAACGCGCGCCGTCGCCCACGGCCTCGCGCACCTGATCGCCCGTGTCGCCGACGACGATGCCGATCTCCGTGATGCCCGCCTCGACGAGGTCTTCAATCGCATAGAACAGCACCGGTTTGTTCGCGACCGGCACAAGCTGCTTTGCGCCAGTGTACGTGAACGGGCGCAAGCGCGTGCCTTTGCCCCCGGAAAGAATCAAGCCCTTCATCCGCTCCTCCACATTCCGTTATTTCCTTCATTTCCCTTATTTCCCGTTTCTACTCACGTTGTCATTTCGAGCGGAGCGAGAAATCTCGTTAATGTCGCGCGAGATTTCTCGCAAAACCGGCTCGAAATGACAAGGGCTGAGCAGTAACTATTTCCCTGCATTACCAGGAACTGAGGGAAATGATGGAAATCTAGGGTTTCTCCTCGTTGGAGTAGTACTGGTACAAACTCGACTCGCCTTTCACGTTGTTCAGGACCGTGCCGATCAGGCGCGCGTTTACCTTATCCAAGAGCGCCTTGGCCTTGCGCGCGTGATCGCGCTTGGTTTTGCCCGCGCTGATGACGAGGAGCACGGCATCCACTTTCGAGGCGAGCACGGCCGCATCGGTCACGGCAACCACCGGCGGCGCGTCGAAAAGCACCATGTCGGCATGTTGCTTGAGCGCGGCCACCACGTCGCCCATGCGGCGCGAGGCGAGCAATTCGGCGGGATTGGGCGGCAGGGTCCCGCTCGTCAGCACGCGCAAATTGGGCACGTTGGTTTCTTGCAGCGGCGGCTTGGCCATCAAGCCGTCGTCGCGCATCATGTCGGTAAACCCGACAGTGCTGCGCGTGTTAAAGAGGTGGTGCAGCGATGGACGGCGCAAATCGCAATCCACCAAAATAACCTTTTTGCCCGATTGCGCGATCGTCACGGCCAGATTGGCCAGCGTGGTGGACTTGCCCTCCTCCGGCGCGGCGGATGTGACGACCATCGAGCAAATGGGCTTGTCGAGCGAGGAAAAGTCCAAGTTCGTCCGCAGAGTGCGATACGCTTCGCTGATCGGCGAACGCGGATTGGAAACTGTGATCAAGGTGGATTGAGTGTCAGGCATCTGTACTCCAGTCAACAGTCAACAGTCAACAGTCAACAGTGCGCAGTGTCTCGTCTTCAGTTCTGAATACTGAACACTGAAGACCGTTTACTGTTCACGGTTGACTGTTTACTGGTAATGGTAGGGATCGCGCCGAGGACCGTCACGCCGATGTAGCGCTCGGCATCTTCGACCGTGCGGACAATGTCCGATTCGAGCCACTCGAGCGCAAAGACGATGACGACGCCGATGAGCGCGCCCAAGATCGCGCCGGCCAACGTGTTCACGGATGTTTTCGGCGAAAAGATTTCGGGCGAGGTGGCGTTGTAGAGCGTCTTGACGAGGATGCGGTCGCGCTGGTCTATGCCGAGGTTCTCTTGCTCGTGCTGAGAGACGAACGCCTCGGCCAAGTTCTGCGCCATTTTTGCGGCGACGGCCGGAATGGCGTGGCGCGCCTCGATGGCGATGGTCATGGTGTCTTCGGCCGCGTTGAACTGGAGCTGGCTGACGAATTTCGTCGGCGTCACGTCGAGCTGCAATTTGTCAATCACCGGCTGCACGAGCGAAGGCGATTGCATCTGCTGCACATAGTTCCGCAGCAAGCTCTTGATCGCCTGGGTCTGCCCCCAATCGGCGGGACGCGAGGGGACCGCGCTGAGGGTGACCGTCGAATGGTAGATGGGTGTTTGCAGTTTACTAAAAACGTAGGCGCTGCCGGTGGCGATGATTGCCAGCAGGATGATGATCCAACCGCGCTTCAACAACACGCGCGCGTAATCTTGCAATTGCATGCGTTTCTCCTCGTGTGTACTCCGACGGCGAGCATTGTAACATAAGTAGTAGATTTCACGAAAACGAGGGGGGAGAGGGGGTGAGGGGGTGAGGGGGAGAAATTCTCCCGCTCTCCCCGTCTCCCCCTCTCCCCCTCTCAACATTATTTCCGCGGAATCTCGGCAATGACCCGCAGCCCCAATTGCTCCGCGTCGCGCGCGTCGCGTACCGAGGTGTCGAGATATTCGAGAATGAACGCGAGTGCGATGGCCGCAAGCAAGGCCAGCGCGATGCGAATCGGGATGTCGAGTTGATCGCGCAGGGACGAGCCGACTTGGGCGACCACCGGTTGGTCAATAATCGTCACCGTTGCCGCGGTCGAGCCAAGCTGCGCGAAATATTTGCGATTGTTCTCCGCGAGATTCTTGACCGCGGCGTCCACGATTTGTTGGGCCTGCTCCGGGTTGTGCCACGTGACCGACAGCGACATCAAGCGCCGCTGCTTTTCGACGACCGCAGAGATATTGCCGCGCCTAACGGTAATGCCGGTCACGCCCATCCTGGCAAGCTGCGCGTTCACATCCCCGGCAAACGAATCGCTGTGAACCACCTCGACGAACTCGTCGCGGATGTATTCGGATGCTTGATAGGCCGTGAGGATGGGATCGTAGCCGGTGACCTGAGTCGCGGGCGGCGCGTTGACGCCAATCGTAAACCGCACGCCCGCGGAATACTGCGGCGCCGGCTGCGGGCGAAAAATCCAACTGCCGATTCCAACCACGACCGGCAAGACGACGATCATCCAGAGATACCGCCCAAGGACGCGCGCGTATTCGCGTAACTCCATTTATGCTCCCAACTACCCAACCACCAAGTGCTGCAACTTGTCTTTGAATACTGCCGTGCTAAACTTTTCCGCGTGCTGGCGAATTACCTGCGGGTCATACTTGCGGTCGTCGAAGGAGGCCAAGATGGCGGCGAGCGATTGCGCCGTTGGCTCGCGAAAGAGTTCGCCCGTCACGCCTTCGATCATCGTCTCCAGCGCGCCGCCGCCCCGATACGCGATGACCGGCTTGCCGCACGCGTTCGCCTCGAGTGGGGTGATGCCGAAATCCTCTTCGCCGGGAAAGACGAACGCGCGGCAGCGCGCCATGAGATCGCATGCGTCGTGGTCCGAGGGCCGGCCGACGAACTTGACGTTGGGCTGGGCCATTTGCTCCAACCGCGCGCGGTCGCGTCCCTCGCCGGCGATGACGAGGGGGAGCCGCAGCGCATTGAACGCTTGCACCGCCAGGTCAATCCGCTTGTACGGGACGAGCCGAGAGAGAATCAAGAAAAAATCGTCGTGTGATTTGGCGACGCTGAAGCGGGCCGTGTCCACCGGCGGATAAATGACGACCGAGTCGCGCGCGTAACTGGCGGCGATGCGCTTTTGCACCAGTTCCGAAATCGCGACGAACTGCGTCACCCGCTGCGCGGCGCGGCGGTCCCAATCGCGCAGCGACGCGATAAAGAGCGGCAGCACCGCGCGCGGCACGCGCCCGATCCGTTCGCGTTCGACATAGTCCAGATAATTCCAGAGAAAACGCGCGGGCGTGAATAGGTAGCAGAAATGGCGAGCGTCCACGGGCAAGCGGACGCCGTGCGCAAAGGCGCTCGTCATGCTCAGGACGCGGTCGTAGCCGCGCAGATCGAGCGATTCAAACGCCCAGGGATAAAGCGGCAGGAACAAACGCTGGTTCGCAATCGGGATTTTGTCGAGAAAAGAAACGCGAATATCCCAAGTCCGGTAAGCGGGCGGCATCGCCGCGGGCCAATAGGTCGAGGTAAAAACGGGCGCCGTGGGAAACAACTCGTGCGCCACTTCTAAGCAGCGTTCGGCCCCGCCGTACTGGTTGAGCCAACTCGCGACGAGCGCCACCCTCGGCGCAGAGGTCCCAGTCATTGCCGCTAGTATACCCGAAAGTGCGCGATTTTGCCAAACTCGCCCTTTGGGAGTATACTTGCGCCCGGAACTTTTATGGCTCACCAAAATATCCTGATCCTTGAAGACCATCCCGAACTGTGCGCCCAGATTCGCCAGATTCTGGTAAAAGCTGGCTATCAAGTTCAGGTCGCGGCGACCGGCGCGGACGCCGTGGCCACCGCGCGCCGCCACGCCTTTGATCTCCTCGTCGCAGATATCTATCTCCCCGATTTCTCCGGCATCGAGGCCTTTCAACGCATTCGCACCTACCGCCCGGATTTGGCGGGGATCGTCATCACGGGTTACAGCACGTGGGAAATGGCGATGGACGCGCTGCGCGTCGGCTTTGTCGGGTTTCTCGTCAAGCCGTTCGTGCCCGAGCAACTGGTCGCGGCGGTGGTCAGCGCGCTCGAGCAGGAGAAACTCCGGCGTGAGAACGCGCGCCTGAACGCACTCGTGCCGCTCTACGAACTCTCGCGCGCATTCATCGGCACGGTCGAGCTAAACGAACTGCTGGACCGCATCGTCACAACCGCGCAGCAGGAAACCAAAGCCGAGGTCGTGTCGCTGATGCTGCTTGACGAGGACCGCCGGGAGCTGGGCATCGCCGCGGCGACCGGCTTGGCGCCCGACGTGATCGAACGGCAAAAGCGCGTGTTGGGCAGCGGCATCGCCGGGCACGTCGCGGAAACGGGCCAGCCGGTCATGATCGCCGAGGGCATGACGCTCGATCCCGCCATTCGCAAGATGCTGACGGGCCGCTCGGAAATCGTCTCCGCGATTTCGCTGCCAATCACCTCACGCGGCCAGGTCATCGGCGTGCTCAACCTGTCACGCATGCGCGGCGGCGAATCGTTCACACCCGGCGATCTCGAACTGGCGACCGTGCTCGCGAGCCAGGCCGCGATTTCGATTGATAACGCGCGGCTGTTCAAGCAACTCCGGCTGTTGAGCGATATGAGCCAGTGGCTCGCGCGCTCGATGGATTTGAACGAAGCCGTCGAGGCGATCGTGTCCGGGCCGCTGCAATTGGTGGGCGCGCGCGGCGCGGCGTTATGGCTGATCGAGGGCGAGATCGAGCTGAAGATGGTCAA
The DNA here is from genome assembly GCA_016208315.1 of Chloroflexota bacterium. Taxonomy (GTDB): domain Bacteria; phylum Chloroflexota; class Anaerolineae; order UBA4142; family UBA4142; genus JACQYF01. Next base: position 25,384 of record JACQYF010000122.1, read on the forward strand.
GCAGCAGGGATTGGAAGATCTCGAATTGCCCAAACTCGCGCGCGAGCAAATTGCCGAGGGCTTTAGCGCGGACCGCAGCGGCGGCTGGCTAACTATTCCCCTCCGGCACGGCGACAAGGACCTTGGCGCGCTCACCATCCGCACGTTCACCCCGAAACCGCCGAGCGAGGAACGCCTGGGCTTGCTGCGGACCCTCGCGCACGCGGCCAGCGCGATCGTCGAGACGCACCGCTTGCGCGCGCGCGAGTCTACGGCCTTTCGCGAAGTGGACCGCGCCGTGCGTTCGAACCTGAGCGTGCGCCAGCAGATCGAGCACTTGCTCGAACAAATGCTCAACGCGTGCGAGGCCGAGTGCGGCGCGATTTTCTTGTGGGAACCGGAACGCGACCGCCTCGACATGTGGGTGACGTGCGGCCGGCCCGTACGCGAAGATTGGGCGCGCGTCATCATCCACGAAGGCCGCGCCGGTTTTCTCACCGACGAGCAAGTGGGCGCCGAAGTGGCCATGGGCGCGCCGATGCGCGTCGGCGGCCGCATCGAAGGCGCGGTGGTTCTGACCCGCGGGGCGCCGCGCGGCCGCTTTGCGGCGCGCCAGTTGGATTTATTGTCCACGCTGACGAGTTCGGCGGCCTTGATCGTCCGCAACACCCAGTTGTACGCGCGCTCGGAAGAGGCCGCCATCGCCGAGGAACGCACGCGCATCGCGCGCGAGATTCACGACGGGCTGGCACAGGACTTGTCGTTCCTCGTCTTGAAGGCGAGCGCGGCGCAGAAACTCCTGGGCCGCGGCGAAGAGAAACAGCTAGTGCGCGAATTGCGCGAGATCTCCGACCAATTGCGCCAGGACGCGCGCGAAGTGCGGCGGGTAATTTTCGCGCTGCGCCCGCTCGACATTGAAGCGCTGGGCTTTTTGCCCGCGCTGGAAAAATTCGTCAAAGAATTCGCGCAGGCCAACGATATCGAAACGGAATTCGCCGTCGAGGGAGACGTGAGCCATCTCTCGCCGAAATTGGAAACGGCGCTGTTCCGGCTCACGCAAGAGGCCCTCAACAATATTCGCAAGCACGCGCGCGCCAAACACGCCTCGGTGCGGCTGGAGCGCAACGACGGCGGCAATGCGCGCCTGGGCGTGCAGGACGACGGCTGCGGCTTTGAGGTCGAGAAGGCGCTGCAAGCGGCGCGGACGCGGGGGAGTGTGGGCCTGGTGCAGATGCGCGAGCGCGCCGAGCGCGCGGGCGGGACATTCAAGATCACGTCGTCACCCAACGCGGGGACGTGCATCGAAGTGGAATTACCGGTTCGGGAACTGTGAGCGGATCCGAGGCCCGGAGGCAAAACCTCCGGGTCTTGTCTTTACCAGTACTCCAGGGCCAGGACCACGTGGGGATTGTTTGCGGGCCAGAGATTATCCTATAATGCAGGCGTCAAGCAATTTGGTGCATGGCGGCCACGCGGACTGTAAGCATTCTGTAACGCAATTCCTGCAAAAATCCCTTTATAATCTAGTCGTAGAACGGTCACATGACGACGTGTGATTTGGGCTGGGGGCAATGAACCGCGATTCGTTTAATTCGGCCACCTAGAATCGCGATGAGCCAGTGGTGAGACCGACCAGTATTTTTTCTGGTCGGTTTTTCATTTTTCCAGCGGGAGCGCTGATGTTTTTCAATCTCAGTTCGATGCGCTGGTTCTTCCTGATCGCCCTTGCGCTGGTCGTTTCCGCCGCGGCGTATGGCTTTGCGGCGAGCAACACGGTGCCCGCCAGCAGCGCGGGCGAAGGCAGCGGCGCCGTGAGCGGCTTTACCGTGACCGCGGTCCACTACAATCTCAACGCCACCACGCCCGCGAACATTGACAGCGTCACATTTACCATTGCTCCCCCGGTCCCGGCCGGCGGCTCGGTCAAAGCCAAACTCGTCAGCGCGGGCGGCACCTGGTACAGTTGCACGGTCACAGGCGGCACGAGCGTCGCGTGTACCACCACGAGTCCGCAGGCAACCGCGCAGACAACCGATACCCTGGACGTAGTAGCCGCGCAGTAGCTACGGTCTTTTCGCACCGGTCGTGCGATGAGAATATTCTTCGTAGAAAAAGGAGATTCGTATGTTTAGAATGAAATGGCTCGCCATGCTCGCGCTCGTAGTGTTTCTAGCCGCTTCCGCTTATGGTTTTGCCGCAAGTAACACCATTGACACTAGTGGTGCTGGCGAAGGTGCTGCGACCATCAGTGGCTATACAATCAGTGGCATCAAATATACTGTCAACCGAGCGGCGGGTGACAGCACTATCACGGCAGTTTCCTTTGATGTCACGCCTAAGCCGGGGGGCGTCGATGCAAACAACGTGGAAGCACGACTGAAAGACTCGGGCGTCTGGTACAGCTGCACGGGGCCCACTGTCAACAATTGGTCCTGCGATACGACAGGGACCACTATTAAGGTTAAGGATGCCGATAATTTGACCGTGGTTGCGTGGCAAGAATAGATCAGTCATTGCGAAATGTACTGACTCCAAACTGGAGCAACGAATACACCGGGGGGCGGAGAGGCGCGTTCCCAAGTCACGCTCATGATGACTCAACGTCGCTGGTATAGCATCCTGTCGGCCATACTGCTTTTCCTGTTCTTGGTGGTGGCCTGGCTCAGTCTTGCGCCACTCGAGGTGGGCGGTTCGGCGGCGTATGTCATCGTGAACGGAAACAGCATGGAGCCGCTCTACCACGCGAGCGATCTGGTCGTCGTGCGCTCAGCGGATGTTTATCAAGTAGGCGACATTGTCACCTATCGGCATCCCGACGTCGGCCGGGTGATCCATCGCATTATCGCGCAGGAAGAAGATGGGTTTGTACTCCAGGGCGATAACAATTCGTGGATTGACTCGTACCGTCCTACGGCCGACGACATCATCGGCAAGGCGTGGTTGCATATCCCGAAACTCGGAGATCTCTTGGCGCAACTCCGCACGCCGATGGCGATGGCCGTTCTCGCCGGAATGCTGCCGCTCGTAACATTGGGCGGCACCGCCGGCATGCGCCGGGCGCGCCGGCGCGGTCATACCAACCTAAAGGAGCAGCGCGGCTCGATGAACTTGTCCGATCAAAGCAAAGAACTGGCCCTCGGTACGTTCGGGATCCTGCTCTTGGCTTCCGTGTTGCTGGCGATTTTCGCTTTCACGCGCCCGCTCACGCGGACCGTCGCCGACGACATCGCCTACGAACAGAGCGGGGTCTTTAGCTATTCTGCCGCCGCGCCCGCCGGGGTATCCAGTACCGGCAGCATCAAAACCGGCGACCCCATCTTTCGGCAAGTGACCAACCTCGTCAACGTCGCGTTCGATTATCAGTTCACAACACCCGCGCCCGCCGTGCTTAGCGGGACCTATCTGCTGAACGCGCAAATCAGCGATCCGAGCGGTTGGAATCAGACGCTTACGCTGAGACCGGAAACTCGCTTCGCCGGAAGCGCGTTCACGGCCAGCGGCGCGCTCGATCTGTCCCAGGCACAAGCGATCATTGATCGCTTTGAGAAACAGACCGGAGTTCAGCGTTCCCAATACACTCTCGCTATTTCGCCCGAGGTCCGCATCGCCGGGACGTTACGCGATGAGGACGTGAGCGATACTTTCAGCCCCCACCTGACGTTTCGGATGGACAAGCTCCAACTGACCGTGGCGAATGACGGCCAGAACAAGACGGACCCGTTCAAGCCATCGGCGAAAAGCGTGCTCAAAAATACGCGCGCCGCGCCGAACACGCTATCCTTGTTGGGCTTGAACCTCGACGTGGCGCTGGCGCGTTGGCTCTCGATCTTTGGAATCGTCGTCGGCGCGGGCGGTCTCACCGTGGTGATCCTCCTCGTCGTGCGATTGACACAACGGGATGAGGCCACGGCGATTCGGCTGAAATATGGTTCTCAGATCGTTGCCGTCCGCCACGCCGAATTGGACGAACGCAGCCGAATCGTTGACCTGGCTTCGATGGACGACCTCGCCAAGATCGCCATGAAAGATGGGCGCATGATCCTGCACGCGAACCGAGACACGAACGAAGAGTATCTCGTGCCCGACGCGGACGTGACCTATCGCTATGTCCTCGCCTCAACCAGACTGCCGGCGCGTACGACGGAAGGTCCCAAGATCCAGATCATCCCGAGTGCCGATACGCCGATGCAAGAATGGCTGCGCAAACTTGAACAAAGCCAGAAGGAAAATGCCGCGCACTGCCACCGCGTCGCCAAGCTGACGATGCGCCTCGCGCGGCAAATGGGTTGGGACCAAAGAGAAATCGCGTTGTTGGGCTGGGGCGCGCTGTTGCACGATCTGGGCATGTTGAACATCCCCGACGAGATTCTGCGGAAAAACGGGCCGCTTACGGATACCGAGTGGGCCGTCATGCGCCAGCATCCATCGAATGCGTACAAGCTATTGATGCCCGTCTCCTCGCAGCGGATCGTCGAGATTCCCTATTGCCATCACGAAAAATGGGACGGCTCGGGTTACCCGCGGGGACTGAGAGGTCAAGCTATCCCGCGGGCGGCGCGCCTTTTTTCGGTCGTGGACTCGTGGGACGCGTTGTGCTCGCATCGCCCGTATCGTCCGGCGTGGCCGAAGGAACGCGTGGTCGCGTATCTCCGGTCGTTGGCCGGGTCGCATTACGATCCGAAAATCGTGAATGCCTTTTTGAGCTTGGGCCTAGAATGATCGCATTTCACCCCGTCCGCCTTGCGATGATCGCGCTCGTGGGGTTGATTCTCATCAGCACGGGCGCCGGCTTTGCCGCGTCCGTCGCCGTGCCCGCCTCAAGATTGAGCGAAACAATTCGACCCGCTGGCCCCAACGACCTAAAGCCGACGGAATGCGCGGGGCTGACCCTGACGAACATTGTCATAGGTAGCGGGAACATTGACGGCACGGGCGGCAATGATCTCATCTTCGGCAGCGCCGGCGCCGATAGTATCAAGGGCCTTGGTGGGGGTGATTGCATCCTCGGCGGTGGCGGCGACGACGACATCAACGGCAACGGCGGTGGGGATATTTGCATCGGCGGACCGGGGACCGATACGATCAAGAACTGCGCGACGACGATCCCCTGAGCCATGGCAACGACGTGGCTCGAACTCGCGATTCAAGCCGCCCGGCAAGGCGAGGTCGCGCGCGCCCGCGAACTGCTGCGCGGCTACGTAAGGTATTATCCACGCGAAGAAGTGGGCTGGCTTTGGCTGAGCCGCGCGACAGATTCACCCTCCGAAAAGCTCAAGCTGGTGCAGCGCGGCCTGGCTGCCTGTCCGCAAAACGCGCTCCTCCGCGCCGAATACGCCAAACTCGCCGCTTCGCAATCCCACAGTACTTCGACACTCTCCAAACCGCGCTACACTCGTTCAGTCGTGGTCGCGCGCGCCAGTTGGCTGTGCCGCGCATTCGAGTGGAATCTGCTCGCGCTCTCGCTCGCGCTCGCCCTCACCGTGGTCGCGGCGACCACACCGGCCTTCTTAGGTAATCGGATTGTCACATGGGAAGGCGCGCTCGTGGTTGCCCACGTCACCGCCGCGGCAGACCTCCAAGTCGGCGACGAGATCATTCTCGACGTGCCTTCAGAATTGGAAACCCCTCACGTGCGGCAAATTGCTGGAATCGAGTACAGCCAGGGCCTCGAATACGTGCGCCTGACAAATGACGAACGCATCGTCGCGCCGCGGCAGGTCTGGCGAGTCAAGTTCAGTTTTCCTTTTCTCGGACATGCCACCCGCTACGCAGCCACCCCGGTCATGGCCGGGCTATTCCTGCTCATTGCGCTGACAGCTCTGGTGACGCTCAAGCTACTCGGGCGCAAGCACAAGCAAAACGAACCCGCCAAATTTCTGCCAACTCGTGCTTGACTTGGAACACCCGTTCGGTTATAATAGGGGCGCATCGTTGGTTCCACACGATGCGCTCGCCGTTTTTTCACCGGCGGCACGTATCCAAAAATTTTGTTCGCGTCCCTTTACGCGTACGCGTGCTTGTGTTTTCCAAGCACTTGTAGTAAACTGTACGCAAGATGCTGCAAGGGGCGCGTCACGAGAGGAGCATTGACATGGCAGACACCGGCAAAGCCAAATCGCTGGACACGACCTTGGCGTCTCTAAAGAAACGGTTCGGCGAAGGCGCGATCATGAAGATGGGCGAGGCGACCGGGATGAAAGTCGAGGCCATTCCGACCGGCTCGATTTCGCTCGACCTTGCCTTGGGCATCGGCGGCGTCCCGCGGGGGCGCGTCATCGAAATTTACGGGCCGGAGGCCTCCGGCAAGACCACGCTTTGTCAGCACATCATTGCCGAAGCCCAGAAGATGGGCGGGGTAACGGCATTTATTGACGTGGAGCACGCGCTCGATCCTGTTTACGCGGCCCGCTGCGGCGTGAACGTGGACGAGTTGCTGATCTCGCAACCCGATACCGGCGAGCAGGCGCTCGAAATCGCCGAAGCGCTGGTCCGTTCCGGCGCGTTGGACGTGATCGTCATTGATTCGGTCGCCGCGCTGGTGCCGCGGGCCGAGATCGAAGGCGAGATGGGCGATTCGCACATGGGCTTGCAAGCGCGGCTGATGAGCCAGGCGCTGCGCAAGCTGTCCGGCGCGATCAAACGCTCCAACACCGCGGTGATCTTCACCAACCAATTGCGCCAAAAGATCGGCGTCATGTTCGGCAACCCCGAGACGACGACGGGCGGCATGGCGTTGAAATTCTACGCATCGGTGCGCCTCGACGTGCGCCCGATTGACGCCATCAAGAGCGGCGACGAAGTGATCGGCAACCGGACGCGCGTGCGCGTCAAAAAGAACAAGGTCGCGCCGCCGTTCCGCAAAGCCGAATTCGACATTCTGCACAACCAGGGCATCTCGCGCGAAGGCGACCTGCTCGATCTAGGCGTCGAGCTGGAAGCGATAGACAAGAAAGGCGCGTTCTATTCGATTAACGGCTCGCGCATGGGACAGGGACGCGAGAACGCCCGCGAGTTTTTGAGGCAAAATCCGGAAATCATGTCAGAGTTGGACCGCAAGATCCGCGAAAAGGTCGGCCTGACCGGCGGGGGCGCCGCGATGCCGATTCTGACGGATAACGAGCACGACGAAGATCCTGAAGACGAAGACGACGAAGAAGATAAAGAATAACGATACATCTCAAGATGCGCTCGCCTGAGGCGGGCGCATCCTCATAATAGCGCAGCACGCACAAAAGTTCTGTTTGGGTGATGGTCGGGCGGCGACGTATCGCCGCCCGACCATCACCCGCAACCACGCAACCGTTTGAACACTCACCGAAGCACTTCCGGGGTCGTCCCCGTTTCGGCGGGCGATCTCCGATTCCGAACACGCGACGATGGATTTGAATGCGGGTAGGTTCGTTACTAGTCAACATACGTCAGGCGCCAACCGCCTGACAGGCACAAATCGCCGACGAAAGTTTTCATTTTTTCGCAAGCGGGCCTTGTTGCTAACTCCGCTCGATTGGTCCATTCCATTTTGACTCGCGCGTTTGCGGAGCGTCAATAGTCACGCCGACGCTGGCATTATTTCATCGGAGAAACGTATACACTCGGAAGTGTGCGGAGGGGGCACACGTGCCTCTCGGCGCGCGTTCCCGGCGGTCGCTGTGGTTAACCACCACGGCGTTTTTTGTTTGTAGGGGCAACATGTCCGGTCAGATTACGGCCATCGAGCCGCAAGCGCGGCACGCCAACCGGTATAATCTGTATATTGACAACCGCTTTACGGTGGGCCTTTCGGCCATCGTCGCGGCGAAATTGCGCGTCGGGCAAACCCTCGGCGAAGCGGAATTAGCCGAGCTTGAAAAGCAAGAGGGGTTGGAGGACGCGCACGAAAAGGCGCTGCGCTTTTTAGAGCCGCGCCCACGCAGCACGGCCGAAGTCAAGCAGCACCTGCGCAAGAAAAAAGTCGCGCCCGAATTGATCGAACCGGTCTTGGCGCGCTTGACGGACGCGGGACTACTCGACGATGCCGCGTTTGCGAAATTTTGGGTCGAGAATCGAGAACAATTCCGCCCGCGCGCCGGACGCGCTCTCCGCTTTGAGCTACGGCGCAAGGGGCTGAACGACACGGCCATTGCCGAGGCGCTGGAAACGGTGGATGAGAGCGAGAGCGCGTATCGCGCGGGACTGGCGCGCGCCCAACGCTGGAGCGCCCTCGAGCGCCGCGAGTTTCGCGACAAGATCTGCGCGTTTCTCGTCCGGCGCGGCTTTTCCTACGAGGTCGCCAAACAGGCGGCAGAACGGCTGTGGGCGGAAGTGCGAAGTTAAAAGTGCCTAAAGTTCGAAGCGGAGTCGGACGAACTGCGTCCGCTTACTTTAGACACTTCCGACTTTAAACTTGACACTTGGTTTTTTCTGGAGGCACACTAACAATGGATCTAGTTCAGGTTATCCTATTTTTGATTGTGGCCCTCGTAGTCGGCGGGATCGGCTTTGCGGCCGGCTACGTGATGCAGCAAAATTTCGCCAGCGCGCAGCTCAAGGCGCGTCAGGTTCAAGTCGAGGCCAAGAATGCGGAAGCCGAGGCGCGGGCCAAAGACATCATCCTGAAAGCCAAGGACGAGGCGATCAAAGTCCGGGATGAAGCCGAAAACGAGAACAAGAAGAAACGGGTAGACTTGCAGCGTGAGGACGAGCGGCTGCGGCATCGCCGGGAGAGCATTGACCGGCGGCAGGAGATGTTGGAACAGCGCGAGAAAAAGTTCGACAAAAAGGAAAAAGACCTCGACCGGATTCGGGAATCGCTCGAGTCGGCGTCGGCCAAACAATTGGCCGAGTTGCAGCGCATCTCCGGTCTGAGCACGGAGGACGCCAAAGCTATCCTGCTCCAACAAGTCGAAAAGGAAACCCGGCAGGATTCGGCCCGCCTGATCCGCGAGATCGAGCAGCAGGCCCGTGAGGAAGGCGAACGCCGCGCGCGCGAAATCATTACTACGGCCATCGAGCGCGTTTCGTCCGATCAGGTGGCCGAGACGACCGTCGCGCTGGTCCCGCTGCCGAATGACGAGATGAAGGGGCGCATTATCGGGCGCCAGGGCCGCAATATCCGCGCTATCGAGATCGCCACCGGCGTAGATTTGGTCGTGGACGATACGCCGGAAGCGGTGATCCTCTCCTCCCACAATCCGGTGCGACGCGAAGTCGCGCGCCTGGCGCTGAATAAGCTTATCACCGACGGCCGCATCCATCCCGGCCGCATCGAAAAGATCGTCGAAAAAGCCGAGGAGGAGGTGAACGCGGCGATTCTCGAGGCCGGCGAGCAGGCCGCCTTGGAAGTCGGCATAACCGGATTGCACCCGGAAATTATCAAGCTGCTGGGGCAACTCAAATATCGCACCTCCTACGGGCAGAACGTCCTCGCGCACGTCGTCGAAACCGCCCATCTGGCCGGCATCATCGCCTCCGAACTCAAGGCCGATGTGTATGTCGCCAAAGCAGGGGCCTTGCTGCACGACATCGGCAAGGCGGTGACGCACGAAGTCGGCGGCGCGCACGCACTGATCGGCGCGGACTATGCTCGCAAATACGGCGTGCCGGAAGCGGTCGCCAACATCATCGCCTCGCACCACGGGGAGGAAGAGGGCCATTCGCTCGAAGCCGTGTTGGTCGTCGCCGCAGACGCTATCAGCGGCGCGCGGCCCGGAGCGCGGCGGGAATCGTTAGAACAGTATTTGAAACGCGTCGAAGCCCTGGAAACGATGGCCAACGCCTTTACGGGCGTCCAGCAGTCGTACGCCATCCAAGCCGGCCGCGAAATCCGTATTATTGTCAAACCGGAGGAGATAGACGACCTCGGCGCGATCAACCTCTGCAAGCAGATCGCCCGTAAAGTGGAAGACAATCTCGAGTATCCGGGGCAGATCAAGGTCACGGTCATCCGCGAAACCCGCTCCATCGAGTACGCCAAGTAGGCGCTTGGGGATGCCGCCCGTGAGCGGCATCCCCCGTTCGGTTTGGCAGCCAGGGCCGATTCTCCTTGAATCAAGCGTGACAAGATATTATCTCATTCGTTGTAATACTCAGGAAATCCCAACGTTGCGCATTCGCCACATCCTAGAATCGTGCGTGGATGCGCGGTGCGCTCCGGCTCTTTGATAAGCAGCATGGAGACGCACCCAAAGGAGCGGTCCTATGGTGGACACCATCAAAGTCTCTGCCAAATCACGGTCCACCGCGGTGGCTGGCGCCATCGCCGGTGTCATCCGGGAGCACAAGCGCGCGGACGTGCAGGCGATCGGCGCGGGCGCCGTCAACCAGGCGATCAAGGCGATTGCCATCGCGCACGGATACCTGCAGCAAGACGGTCTGGATATCGTGTGCATTCCAACCTTCGTCGAAGTAGACGTCAGCGGCGAAGAGCGGACGGCGGTCAAGTTGGTCGTCGAGGTGCGCAGTGAAACGGCCCCTCTCCCCGGATCGCGCTTGGAGAGTATGACCCACCCGCGTCAGGAGGGCGAATCCACGCCGCCCGCCGAAGAGCCATAATCCCACATACCCAAGATTGGAACAAAATAGAATATGTCTCGCTTCATCGAGTCGGTTGGCCCTATGCGTGGCCGGGTTGACCTTCACACTCACACGAACGCGTCCGATGGCGAATTGGAACCCGCAGGCCTCGTTAGGTTGGCGTTGGAACGCGGCCTGTCGGTCATCGCGCTGACCGATCACGACACGGTGGCTGGGTTAGACGCAACAATCGAGGCGGCGCGGGGTACCGGGCTGGAAGTAATTCCGGGCGTGGAACTCTCTTGCGACGTGCCGGACGCCGAAGTCCACGTGCTCGGCTATTTCATAGATTGGCACAACCGGCACTTTAACGAAATGCTCGTCAAGTTCCGCGACGGACGCTACGGTCGCGCGGAAAGAATGGTGCAAAAGTTGACGGCCCTGGGCGCGCCCATCACTTTTGAACGCGTCAAGGAGATCGCCGGGGATGCGTCGCTCGGTCGCCCGCATGTCGCGCAGGCGCTCCTCGAAGCCGGGCACGTCGCCAACGTCACCGAAGCGTTCGACAAGTACATCGGGCGCAATGGCCCGGCCTACGTCGAGCGGTTTCGAATCACGCCGGAGGATGCGGTCGAGTTGATCCTTTCGGCCGGCGGCGTCGCGTCGCTCGCGCATCCGCGCGAGGTGACCAGCTTCGTCGAGCCGATGGTGCGCGCGGGCATGCAGGGCATCGAAGTGCATTACGGCTTGTACGATGATCAGACCATCCAGGGCTTGGCGCGCCTTGCCCGGCAATACGGTCTGATCGCTACCGGCGGCAGCGACTTTCATGGCTTGAACAAGATGGGACACATGGGCGGGCTAGGCGAGACCCACGTCCCGCCCGAAGTGGTGGACGAGCTGCGGAGAAAAGCAGAAGAGATCAAGAGAGAAAGGGCGTAATTGCAAGGGCAGGTCTGAGACCTGCCCTTGCAGTTTATTCCTCGTCGTTCCCATTGTCCGGCGGCGGTTTGCCGGTGCGCGCGACCTCGCTGGCTTGGATCGTCGCGCTCGTGCCATCCTCGAATTGCAACGTGACATTTTCCTTCAAAATGTTGCGCGCGACCACGCGCGCCACCCCCCGCGCGCATTGCACCGTCTCGCCGACTCGCGGCACGCGCGGCTTGGCGTCCTGGTAGGCCGCCTGTTCGAACGCGAGACAGCAGAGCGGGCGGCCGCAAACGCCGGTCGCCGCATTCGGGCCGAGCGGCATGTCTTGATCTTTCGCCATCTTGATGCTGGCTTTGGGAAAATCGTCCAGGAATTTGCCGCAGCACAATTCGCGCCCGCACGGCGCCAACCCACCGATCAGTTTCGCGCGGTCGCGCGGCCCGATCTGCCACAATTCCACGCGCGCCGGGAACAGCGCGGCCAAATCCTTGACCAGCCCGCGAAAATCCACGCGCCCATCGGCCACGAAATAGAACGTGATGTGGCTGCCGTCGAAATTGTATTCGGCGGTCAGCAGCCGCATCGGCAGATTGTGCTTGGCGACTTGGGCGCGGCATTGCGCCAGCGCCTCCGGCTCGTGCAGTCTTAACTGCTGCCATTGGGAGAGATCGAACGCATTGGCGCGGCGCAAAATGGGGGCGAGCGGAGTATTTCCGGGCGCGGTCTGTAATTGTTGGGGGGCGATCACGACCCGCGCGGCTTCACGGCATTTGTCGGTGTCAACGATCACGTAATCGTTCACGTGCAGATCGTCAAATCCGGCGGCGTTGTAATAGCATATTTGAGGCAGGCGTTTCAAGCGTAAACCTGCAACCATGTGCGACATTGCTAAACTCCTATGTGGGTAGCCAACGGCAACTTGAGGAACAGGACTTGTAGCGCCAGACGCGCGTTGACGTTTTGCGTTAGATACTGCGCCGTTGCCTGGATATTCTGAAGCGCGGCCTGAATCTGTTCGAGCGAGTAGCGAGCCGCTTGTTCGCGCAGCAAATCTTGACGGTCTACGTTCGCGATGCGCTGCGCGTCGCCGTTGTGGGTCAAAAGGACATCGCGCCACCAACCCAGCCATTCTTCCAAAAGCTCCGGCAACTTGTCTGAATCTTTGGCGAGGTCGCCCGCGCGCGACAGCCGTTCGGCGCGACCTTCTCGCAAGACCGCCGCGAGCGCATCGAGCCGCGCCCCCCGCGCGTCGAGGAGCGCGTGATTGGCGCTCGCCCGCACGGCCCAACCCAGTCGCCCGCCCGACAAGCGCGCCAGCAAGAGCGCCGTTTGCGGCTCGACCCTCCAACGCTCGACCAACGCCTGCTCAACCTGGGCGATGGGCAAGGGGCGGAGCGCGAGCACTTGGCAGCGGGACGCAATCGTCGGCAAAAGCACGCTCGCGTCACGCGCGGTCAGGATCAATCGCGCATGGGCGGGCGGCTCTTCGAGAGTTTTCAGAAACGCGTTCGCCGCTTCCTCATTCGCCTCTTCGAAACGGCGGAGGATCATGATCTTCCAACGCGCCTGAAAGGGCGCGCGGGAAAGGTCGTGCTGGACGAGGCGGATTTGGTCTATTTTTAAAATGCGCCGCTCGCGGTCGTTGCTCCGCGGCGGGGGAGGTGGCGCTTTTTCGTCAAACTTGAAACCGACGGGAACCCCTTCGATGATCTGCACATCGGGATGTCTGTTGCGGGCGATTTTCCGGCATGCATCGCATTCACCGCACGGCGGACGCGCCCCCGCGCATTCCAGCGCCTGTGCGAGCGCGCGGGCGAGGGTCGTCTTGCCAATCGCGTGCGGACCCGTCAACAGGTACGCGTGCGCCACGCGGTCCGCGGCCAGACTGTGCGCGAGGCCCCGTACCGCCCATTCGTGTCCAACCACCCGCCAATTTGCCAACTCGTCCACCCGCGCCACCTTCTACGTCAATTATATCCCGATTGCGTCTTTCGACAAAAACTGAGGGGGAGAGGGGGAGAAGCGAGTATGGGAGTGTGGGTGTATAGGAGTGGTTGTCTCTCCCGCTCTCCCGCTCTCCCCTATCTCCCCGCCTCCCCCGCTCGCGTCACTTTCCATCGGGTCAGGGCCTCACGGTGCGTGTTGAATGCAAGCTCTGCGAACGGAATCTCGTCGAGCGCGAAGAATCTCGCCTCCAAGCTATCGCTGCCGGCGCGCGGCTCACCCTTGACGACGCGCGCGGTGTAGAGGACCAGCACGCCCGCAGTACGTTTTGCCTCGTGATAGTACGACCACACGCCCCACAAATCGCCAAGTTCCACGACTAGCCCGGTCTCTTCCAGACACTCGCGCAGGGCCGCTTGTTGAACCGTCTCGTCAATCTCCATAAACCCGGCCGGCAAACCCCACAACCCGCGCCCCGGATTCTCGCCGCGCAGGACCAAGACGATTTTCCCGTCGGCGCGTTCGGCGATCACGCCCACGGCAATCGGCGGATTCAAATAAACAATATAGCCGCATTCAGGGCAGGTGGGCCGGATGCGACCGTCGGGGGCCTCGCGCGCTTGGACGGCGTGCCCGCACTGCGGGCAGAATTTCGGTTCCATATGTACCTCGTTTTCATCCATTCTAGCCGCAACCGTGCGCTTTGGCAAATTGTTTTGCGAAACGTGGCAAGTTAAGGTATAATGAGTTGGAGTTATTCTCGTGTTGAGGAGAGCCGTTTGCGCGCGCTAATCACCGGCATCAACGGTTTTGCGGGCAGCCACCTCGCCGATTTCCTGTTGACGCAGCCCGGCACGCAAGTTTTCGGAGGGGTGTACGGCTTGTGCGATAACATCGTCCATCTCGACGGCCGCGCCACGTTTATCGAAGGCGACTTGCGCGAACTGGATTTTGCCGAGGAGTTAGTCAAAGAGACCCAGCCGGATTATATCTATCATTTGGCCGGGCAGGCCTTTCCTCCCGCATCCTGGCAAGACCCCTGGACGACCCTCGAAATTAACCTCCGTTCAGAGGTAAACCTGCTGCACAGCGTCGCCAAGATCAAACTGAAACCCCGCATCCTCGTCGTCGGGTCACTGGAGGAATATGGACACGTGGATGCGCGCGCAATGCCGGTTGTCGAAGAGACGCCGTTTCAACCCGATAGTCCTTACGGGGTGAGCAAAGTCGCTCAAGATTTGCTCGGACTGCAATATTTCCAGAGCCATCATCTCCCCATCGTCCGCGTCCGTCCCGCCAATCACATTGGGCCGCGCCAAAGCGAACAGTTCGTCACGTCGGATTTCGCCAAGCAGATCGCCGAAATCGAAGCGGGCCAGCGCGAGCCGGTTATGCGCGTGGGCAACCTCAGCGCCGCGCGCGATTTCACCGACGTGCGCGACATGATGCGCGCCTACCATCTCGCCCTTGAGCGCGGCAAGCCGGGCGAGGTCTATAACATCGGCAGCGGGCGCGCCGTTTCGATCCAGCGCGTGCTCGATATTTTGCTGGAGCAGAGCCGCGTCGCGATTCGCGTGGAACAAGACCCCACGCGGCTGCGACCGTCCGATACGCCGGTCTTGTATTGCAGCGCCGAGAAATTTCGCGCGCAGACCGATTGGCAGCCGACCATCCCGCTGGAGCAATCGCTGCGCGACGTACTCGAATATTGGCGGGAGAAAGTAAGCAAGGAAGCAGGTAAACAGGTACACAAGTAGACATGTCCCTGTTTGCCTGTTTACTTGCGTACCTGTGTACCTGTCTACCTGTCTACCTACGTACATCTATCACTCAAGGAGCATGAATGACCAAGCGCGTGTTGGTTTCTGGCATAACGGGCCAGGATGGCGGCTATCTCGCCGAGTATCTTTTGGAGCAAGGATATGAAGTGATCGGTATGGTGCGCCGCACCTCGACGATCAATTTCGAGCGCATTCAACACATCCAGGACAAAATCTGCATCGTGCAAGGCGACTTGCTCGACCAAGTGTCGTTGATTGATATTCTGCGCGAGCATCGTCCCGACGAGGTCTATAATCTGGCGGCGCAGTCGTTCGTGCCCACGTCGTTCAAACAACCGGTGCTGACCGGCGAATTCACCGCGCTGGGCGTGACGCGGATGCTCGAGGCGATTCGCATCGTCAATCCCCAAATCCGGTTCTATCAAGCTTCGAGTTCGGAAATGTTCGGCAAAGTGCAGCAAGTACCGCAGACCGAAAAGACGCCGTTCTACCCGCGCAGTCCGTATGGCGTGGCAAAACTTTACGGGCATTGGATTACCGTCAATTACCGCGAGTCGTACAATATGTTCACGGTTTCGGGCATACTGTTCAACCACGAGAGTCCCCGCCGTGGCTTGGAATTCGTAACTCACAAAGTCACCTATCATGCGGCCAAGATCGCGTTGGGGCTAGCCGACAAACTGCCGCTGGGTAATCTTGACTCGCAGCGCGATTGGGGCTGGGCGCCCGACTACGTACGCGCGATGCATCTCATGTTGCAGCAAGACCATCCGGAAGATTACGTCATCGCAACCGGGCGCACCCATTCCGTGCGCCGTTTGTGCGAGGTCGCCTTCGGCTGTGTGGATTTGGATTGGCAGCGCTACGTCTACGTGAATCCGAACGATCTGCGCCCCGCCGACGTGGACCTCCTCATCGGCGACGCGAGCAAGGCGCGCAAGGTATTGGGCTGGGAGCCGAGCGTCACCTTCGAGGAGATGATCGAGCGCATGGTGCAGGCCGACCTCGCGGCGTTGAAAAAGGCGCACCATCTGTAGGAGCAGTTCGTGAATGCGCGTGTCAGGAAAATCATTGCCGCGTTGAAACGGTATGACCCAGAGCGTGTCATCCTTTTTGGTTCTACCGCGCGTGGCGATGCGGACCGATATAGCGACATTGACATTGTCGTCATTAAAGATACGCCGAAACGTTTCCTGGATCGCCTCGGAGATGTTTACGATTTGATTCAGCCGGATTTCGCGCTGGATGCGCTTGTCTACACGCCGAAAGAGTTCACTGAAATGCGGGCGCGCCGGAACCCGTTTGTCGAACAGGTGCTCCGCGACGGACAAGTGGTCTACGAGCGCGCGCGCGGCAACGTACACCAAAGAGTGCTTCCGCCGCAAGGAGGCCCCGGTATGAAAAAAGTAGAAGCAGAACAAGAAGGTCGGCGATGGTTGGAGCAGGCGCAATCGGATCTGGCTGTCGCGAAATGGAACGAAGAGGGCAAGTTCCATTCTGCGGCCTGCTTCTGGTCTCAGCAAACGGCGGAAAGAGCACTCAAAGCGTTTCTCTATTATTCGGGCAAACGACGCGTCGTAGGTCATTCGGTTCTGGAACTTGCAAAGGCGTGCGGACGCTTGGACAAAGATTTCAAGCCCCTCGTGAATCGGGTCGCGCCTTTGGATCGTTATTACATTCCCACCCGCTATCCGAATGGACTTCCCGGCGGAGTTCCGGCGCAGGTATACCAAGCCGACGACGCCCGCGATGCGCTCAATTTGGCAGAAGAAACAGTGATTATGGTAGCAAACAAGATTCCACCTGCGCCCCCGGCCGAACAAGACGAATGACCGATCAGACCGCCAAGCTCTTCGGCACCGACGGCATCCGCGGGGTTGCGAACGAGTGGCCGCTGACGCCCGAATTCATCACGCGCATCGGGAGCGCGATTGGGCAGGCGCTCAAAGGCAATGGCACGCGACCGCTCGCGCTGATTGGGCGCGATACGCGGCTCAGCGGCGAGATGATCGAGAACGCGCTCGCCGCGGGCTTGATGTCGCAAGGGTTTGATACGCTGCACCTCGGCGTGCTGACGACGCCGGGCATCGCGTTTCTTACGCATACACGCCAAGCGCGCTGCGGCATTTCGATTTCCGCATCGCACAATCCATTCGAAGATAATGGCATCAAAGTTTTCGGGCCTGACGGATTCAAGATTCCCGACGAGCGCGAGAACGAAATCGAAAAGCTGGCCCAGTCGGCGAACAATGACAAGTACGCTGCCGAGTCCCTCGGTCGCCGCCGCGATGAAACCCAACCGCTGGACGCCTATGCGGATTTCCTGCTCGGCGCGGTCAACCGCCAACCGATCTTGCAGGGGCAGTGCGTCGTCGTGGACTGCAACAACGGCGCAACCTTCGATCTCGCGCCCCGCGTCCTGCGCGAACTGCGCGCGCAAGTGATCGCGCTCAACGACAAGCCCGACGGCGTCAACATCAATCGCGGCTACGACTCGCTCGAACCCAAGCTGCTGCGCGAGACCGTCTTGCGCGAGCGCGCGAACTGGGGCGTCCAATTCGACGGCGATGGCGACCGCTCGGTTTTCGTGGACGAGCGCGGCAACTACATAGACGGCGATTTCGTACTGGCGATTTTGGCGCGCGATTGGGCCGCGCGCGGCAAACTGCGAACGCGCGCGGTGATTTCGACCGTGATGGCGAATATTGGCTTGGAGCGATCGCTCAAGGAAATCGGCGCAACCTTGGAACGGACCGCGGTCGGCGACCGTTGGGTGACCGAGCGCATGCGGGAGAGCGGCACGCAAATCGGCGGGGAGCAATCGGGCCACATCGTGCTGTTCGACGGCGGGCACACGACCGGCGATGGGCTGTATACCGCGATTCGAATGGCCGAGGTGATGGCGCGGCGCAATACGTCGCTTGCCGCGCTCGCGGCGTGCATGACCAGGTATCCGCAGGTTTTGATCAACGTACGCGTGCCGCGCAAGCCGCCGTTTGAAGAGTTTCCGCAAATCCAGGCGCAGCTCGAACACGCGCAGTCGGCCCTGAGCGACAGCGCGCGCATTTTACTGCGCTATTCGGGCACGGAGAACCTCGCGCGGGTGATGATCGAAGGGCGGGACGCGGACGCCATCACGCGCGAGGCGCAGCAAATTGCAAAGGTGATTCAAGAGACAATAAAGTAAAACGTAAAGAGTAAAACGTAAATTTACGCCTTACGTTTTACGTTTCACGTTTTACGCATTAGTGGAGTTCCCATGTCATCACAACCCATCAAATTCGGAACCGATGGCTGGCGCGGCGTTATTGCCGACGATTACACGTTTGAAAACCTGCGGCGCTGCTCGGAAGGCATGGCGCGGTATCTGGTCGAGACCGGGCAAAACAAACGCGGCCTCGTCATCGGCTATGACACTCGTTTCGAATCCGACCTCTTTGCGCGCGCCTCCGCCGAGGTCGTTGCCGCCCACGGCATCAAGGTTTACCTCGTAGATAAACCCACGCCCACGCCGGTTATCACTTACGCGATCCTCGACAAAAAGACCGAGGGCGCGATCAACATCACCGCGAGCCACAATCCGCCAACTTGGCAGGGTTTCAAAGTGCGCGCCGATTACGCGGGGGCCATCGCGCCGGAAGGGCTGAAGCGCATCGAGGCGCGCATTCCCGACTCGGGCGACGAGGTCAAACGTCTCGCGTTCGACGATGCGGTCAACCAGGGCCTGATCGAATTGTTCGATCCCGATCCGGCATTCCTCAAGAAAATCGCCACGCTCGTAAATGTCGAGCCGATCAAACAGGCGGGCCTCACCGTCGCGGTGGATTCGATGTGGGGCGCGGGCGCGGGCTGGTTCGAGAATATCCTCGCCGGCGGCAAAACGCGCGTCGTCGAGATTCACAACGTTCGCAACCCTGCGTTCCCGGAGATGGATCATCCCGAGCCGATTCCGCCGAACGTCAACGGCTTGATGGAACTCGTCAAGCGCGAGCACGCCGACGTCGGCATCGCCACGGACGGGGACGCGGACCGCGTGGGCGGCTCGACCGAAAAAGGTGTGTTCATCCACCAATTGCAGATGTATGCGCTCCTCGCGCTGTATCTGCTACAAGTGCGCGGCTATCGCGGACCGATCGTCAAGACGCTGAACACCACTTCGATGCTCGAGCTGCTCGGCAAGAAATTCGGCGTGCCCGTGCATGAAACCGGCGTGGGGTTCAAGTATGTCGCGCCCAAGATGTTGGAGACGGACGCGATGATCGGCGGCGAGGAATCGGGCGGGTACGCGTTCCGCAATCACATTCCCGAACGCGATGGGATCGTCGCCGGGCTTTTCTTGATGGATTTCGTCGTCCAGACTGGCAAGAAACCGTCCCAACTGCTCGACCATCTCTTCGAACTGGTCGGCCCGCATTACTACGAGCGCATTGACACCGACTTTCCCGAAGCGCGGCGCGCGGAAATTCTCCAGCGCTTGCGCGACGCCAAGCCGAGCGAGATCGCCGGTTTCAAAGTGACCGGCATCAACACAATGGACGGCTATAAATATTTGTTGAGCGATGGCGGCTGGCTGGTAATCCGCTTCTCCGGCACCGAGCCGATCATGCGTTTTTACGTCGAGACGACGCAGGACAACAAGCGGCAGGACGTGCTGGCCGCGGGGCTGAAGCTGGCGGGGTTAAAATAAGGAGAATTCAATGGCTACGAGACGCTCGAAACGCTCGCAACCTAAGAAGACACGTAAAGCCACGCCCTACCCAACACGCGGCGGCGAGAGTCTAGAAAATCGGACTCTCAAGAAACACGAGGACGAATTTCGTGGCAAGAACGTAATCGTCATCGGCACAGAAATCCACCCGATCAAAAACGGTAAGCAGGCGGCGCGCTTGCTGGAGGAATTGCGCCGGAAATATCCCAAGCGAACGCCGCTACTGACCTATGTTTGGGGAGACGAAACGTACATCTTATGCCATTGACCCTTCGTTTCCAAGAGATCCCATCCAAGTTGTTTGGACGTATCTATCGTCCTGTTGCAGATGTGGATTTCAAACACAAGACGAGAGATATCTGGATTCCTATCCGACTGATCATTGACACCGGCGCCGATTACTCAGTTCTGCCGCGATCCTACGCGCTTCCGTTGGGAATTGACCTAGAACGCGACTGCCAAGAGCATTGGACAATCGGGATCGGAGGAAGCGAAAGAATTTTTCTTTATCAGGGTCAGCAAGTACGCCTGGGCAAATATGCGCGCATCGTTCCAGTGGGATTTCTCGATCGGGAAATCGGCCCTGCGTTGTTCGGACGGCATGAGTTCCTTGAAACGTTCAAAGCCATTTTTGCAGATCATACTGTTAGATTCGTAAACCCGCGTCCCAGGAAGGCCCGTGCTCGTTGACGCCCATTGCCATTTGGATGACGAACAGTTCGGCGACGACCTCGACGCGGTCGTGGCGCGCGCCGTGGACGCGGGCGTCGTCGCGATCGTCACTGCGGGCGGGGATGTCGCGTCGAGCCAGGTGGCTGTAGCGCTTGCCGAAAAGTACGAGCAGGTCTACGCCGCAGTTGGGATTCATCCGCATCACGCTGCTTCGTTCGGCGAGACCGCGCTGAAAGAGATTCGTGCGCTTGCCCAACATCGCAAGGTCGTCGCCATCGGCGAAATCGGGCTGGACTTTCATTACGCCGACGGCGCGCCGCGCGAGGTTCAAGAGCGAAACTTGATCGCCCATCTCGATCTGGCCGAAGAGCTAGGCAAGCCGGTTGTCATTCACGACCGCGACGCGCATCGCGCGGTGATGGATATTCTTCGACAGAGAAACGGCAAGCCGCGCGGGATGCTCCACTGCTTTTCGGGGGATTTGGAGATGGCGCGGCAGGCGATTGATCTCGGGTACTTGATCTCTTTCGCCGGGAACGTGACGTTCTCGAACGCGCGGCAGTTGCAGGCGATCGCGCGCGCGATTACGCTGGATCGCATCTTGATCGAAACGGACGCGCCCTATCTCTCGCCAAAGCGCGGGCGGCGCAACGAGCCGGCAAACGTCGCGGAGGTCGCGGCGAAAATCGCCGAGTTGATGGGTGTCGAAGAATCCGTGGTTGCAACGACCACGGCGCAGAATAGCAAGCGACTGTTTGGCTTTCGAACAATGGAGTGAGAGGCATTCTTGGATATTAATTCGATTCTGGCCCCGATTCAAAGCGAGCTGCAGACGGTCGAAGTGCGGCTGCGGGAGGCGATTCACGTCGAGTTTGAGCCGCTGGCGAATGTGTTCGAGACGTTGATCGGCAGCGGCGGCAAACGCATCCGTCCCGCGCTGTCCGTGCTCTCGACCAAATTCCATCCCACCGATCCCGACAAAGCGCTGACTCTGGCCATCTCGACGGAACTTGTCCACGCGGCCACACTGATCCACGACGATCTGATTGACAAGTCGCCGCTGCGCCGCGGCAGCCCGACCGTCAACTCGCGCTGGAGCGGCACCGCCACCGTACTCGCGGGCGATTTCCTGTTGGCGCGCGCCGCGGACATTGCCGCGAGTCTGGATAACTTTCGCGTGATGCGGTTATTTGCGCGGACGCTTATGGCGATCTGTGACGGCGAGATTCGCCAGGATTTCGGCGGCGCGCATTGGCCCCCGAACCGCGAAGCATACTATCGCCACATTGACAGCAAGACGGCCTCGCTCTTTGTCGCGTGTACGGAATCCGGGGCGATCTTGAGCAGCGCGTCCGAAGATGAAATCACGGCTTTGAGAGATTTCGGCCACAACTTGGGAAGGGCCTTTCAAATCGCCGACGATATTCTGGATTTTACGGCGGATCAAAGAGCGTTGGGTAAGCCGGTCGGGAGCGACCTGCGCCAAGGGACGCTGACGCTCCCGGTCTTTTATTTCGTCGAGCAAGACCCGCGCGGCGCACAGGTCGAGGAAACGCTGCAACTCGATGCGCACGACGGTCCCGAAATGGATCGTCTTATCGAGGCCATTCGCCAATCGCCCGCGATTGCGGCCTCGAAAGCCGAAGCGCGCCGCCACGTCCAAGCGGCTCAAGAGAGTTTGACCATCTTGCCAAACAACTCGTATCGCCAGGCCCTGCATAACCTGGCAAACTATGTCGTAGACCGAACGACCTAAGCGCGATGGACCTATCCATCCTGATCGTCAGTTGGAACGTGTGCGAGCTGCTGCGGCAATGCCTGTGCTCAGTCGCCAGTAGTCAGTATTCAGTAGCCAGACAAGAACATAATCTGACCACTGAAGTGATCGTGGTGGACAATTGCTCCGCGGACGGAACCGTCGAGATGCTGCGCGCCGAGTTCCCTGAGGTTCGACTGATCGCCAACCCGCAGAACGTCGGCTTTACGCGTGCGAACAATCAAGCCCTTGCGGTCGCGCAGGGGCGTTATCTTTTCTTGCTCAACCCTGATACGGAGGTCCGTCCCCGCGCGCTCCATACGCTCATCGCCTACATGGACGCGCACCCGCGCGTGGGCATGATCGGCCCGCAACTGCTCTATGGCGACGGCTCAGTTCAATCTTCGCGGCGGCGCTTTCCGACGCTGGCCACCGCCTTCCTCGAATCCACCAAGCTCCAGCAATGGTTCCCACAGAACCGCGTCCTCACGCGTTACTATATGCGCGATACGCGCGACGATGCGACGCAAGAGGTAGACTGGGTCAACGGCTCGGCCATGTTCACGCGACGCGAGGTTTATGACCAGATTGGGGGATTTGACGAACGGTTCTTCATGTACTCGGAAGAACTCGATTGGTGCTATCGCATCCAGCGCGCGGGATGGCAGATCGTCTATCTGCCGACCGCGCAGATCACGCACTACGAGGGCAAGTCGTCGGAGCAAGCGGCGGCCCAGCGCGATATCTACTTCCATTCCAGCAAGATTCGGTATTTTCGAAAATACCATGGGGCGTTCGTCGCGGAAATCTTGCGCGCGTTTCTGCTGCTGATGTTCGCGTTCCAGATCGCGGAAGAGGGCGGCAAGTGGCTGTTGGGCCACAAACGCGAAATGCGCGCCGCGCGGGTCAGGGCATATTGGCAGGTGCTGGCAAGTGGGTTAAAAAAGTGACCATGCGTGTCCTCTTCATCACTGGCGAATATCCACCCATGCAAGGCGGCGTGGGCGATTACACGCGCGAGATCGCCCACGGGCTGGCGGCGCACGGCGCCGAGGTTCGCGTCCTCACGTCACAATTGGCAACTACCAATTACCAATTACCAATTACCAATCGCCAATTTTCCATTCGCCCGATCATCGCCAAGTGGAACTGGTCGAGTCTCCGCGTGATCTCCAATTATGTTCGTGATTTCGCGCCCGACATCGTCAACATCCAGTACCAGACCGGCGCGTACGCGATGCACCCGGCCATCAATTTTCTCCCGCGCATGCTGCGATTTCCCTTCTTTCCCTCATTTCCCAAATTTGTCGTCACCTTCCACGACCTCCGCATCCCTTACCTCTTCCCCAAAGCCGGCCCCCTCCGCGAATGGGTCACGCGCGAGCTGGCTCGATCGTGCCACGCCGTAATCGCGACCAACGCCGAAGACTATTCCAAGCTTTCGCCTTTTAACTTGAGACTTTTGACTTGTATCCCCATCGGCTCCAACATACCAACCATCGAGCCGCAGGACTATCGCCGTTCCGAGTGGCGCGCCCAACTTGGCGTATCGGATGGAGAATTGCTGCTGTGCCATTTCGGTTTTGTGAACGCGCGCAAAGGATGCGATACGCTCGTCCGCGCGCTCGCCATGTTGCCGAATGCGAAACTCTTGATGATGGGCGGGCAGACCGGCGCGAGCGATCCGACGAATGTGGCGCAACTTGCTCAACTCCAATCCTTGATCGCCGAACTCGGCTTGACGGAGCGCGTGCGCTGGACCGGCTACACGCCGCCGGAGGTGGTCACCGCAAATTTCCGCGCCGCGGATCTCTGCGTCCTGCCGTATCGCGAAGGCGCGTCGTATCAACACGGCACGCTGATGGCCGCGCTCGCGCACGCGATGCCGATTGTAACCACCGCCTCACCCCCTACCCCCCTTCCCCCTCCCCCCTCTCCTGGAACGAAGTTCAGTTCCAGGAGAGGGGGGAGGGGGACCGAGGGGGAGGGGGGTGAGGTCACATTGAGTGATAGTCACAATTGCCTCTTGGTTTCCCCCGACGATCCGCACGCGCTTGCGCAAGCCATTCAGCGCGCGGCTGGCTCGCCGGAATTGCGCGCGCGGCTCAGCCGTGGCGCGTGTGACCTCGCGCAGCATTTCACCTGGTACAAAATCGTCCAACAATACCTCGAATTGTTCAACCACCTAACCATCTAACCACCTAACGACCCAACCACCCAACCACCTAACCACCTCCCTTGCGCCGTTTTTCGATTTTTGTTGTATAATACAAATGTTCCAAAATGGCTTATCGAAAACCGCGCGCGAAACCAAAAGAACAACCCAGAACCAAGCCGCTCGTGCAGCTCGACCCGGAACGCTGGGAAGAGATTGCCGCGATCGTCGTCTTTATCCTCGCGGCGCTCACCGCGCTCGCCGCGTTCAATCTGAGCGGCGGTTTTTTGCTCACGCCTTGGGTGCAGACTTTGCAATTGTTCTTGGGCTGGGGAGTCTATTTCACGCCGCTGCTCCTGCTCGGGTTGGGCTTGTGGCTTTTCTTCGACGCGCTCGACAGAATCGTAAACATCGGTTGGGAACGCCCGATCGGCTTGGGCTTGTTCTATCTCTGGCTCGTCGCCGTGCTGCATTGGGTCAACTCATTCGAGAACCTGACCAAGATGCCCGGCAAGTTTGAAGGCGGTGGATGGCTCGGTTGGGCGATCACGTTTGTCCTCGTGCAAGCGTTTGGCACCGTCGCCGGCGCGTTCGCCTTGCTCGCCATCGTCAGCATCGCGCTGATTCTGCTTTTCAACATTTCGCTGCCTGAGCTCCTGCGCCGAATCTTCTACCTCGCGCGGCTGATTCCGAACCTGCCCCGCGAACTGAGTCCGGGCAAGAAACAACCCGCCTCACCCCCTACCCCCCTTCCCCCTCCCCCCTCTCCCTCTAGCCACGCCGTTAACGACGTGGCTAGAGGGAGAGGGGGAGGGGGGGTGGGGGGTGGGGGTGAGGTGAAAAGCCCCATCGCCGCGCGCATCATCGGCAGCCCGCCCACTTCGCCCGCTCCCGCGATTCCGTCCCCGCCCACCATTCAGCGCGAGTGGCGTCTGCCGAACATTAGCGATATTCTCGAAGAAAGCGCCGAGCAAGAAATCAGCCAACAGGAAATTCGCGGCAAGGTCCGCATCATCGAGGAAACGCTCTCGCATTTCGGCGTGCCCGCCAAGGTGCTCGAAGTCAATCAAGGTCCGACCATCACGCAATTCGGCGTCGAGCCGGGCTTTATCGAACAAAAAGGCGTGGATGGCAAAGTGCATCGCGTCAAGGTCAAAGTCAGCCGCATTAGCGCGCTGCAACACGACCTGGAACTCGCGCTCGCCGCCGCGCCGATTCGGATCGAAGCGCCGGTGCCGGGCCGCAGCGTCGTCGGTATCGAGGTGCCGAACTTGCAGGTCGGGATGGTCAGTCTGCGCGGCATTATCGAGTCCGAGACATTTGCAAAGATCAAGTCCAAACTGCGGATCGCACTGGGGCAGGATGTCGCCGGTCAACCGATCTGCGCGGACCTCGCGACGATGCCGCACTTGCTCATCGCCGGCGCGACCGGGTCCGGCAAATCGGTCTGCGTCAACTCGATCATCGCCGCGCTGCTTTGCACGACGACGCCGACCGAAGTGCAATTCGTGATGATTGACCCCAAGCGCGTCGAGCTGGTCAATTTTAACGGTATTCCGCACTTGCAGCGCCCGGTCGTCAACGAAGTAGACGGCGCGGTCGGCGCGCTCCAAAGCGCGGTCGAAGAGATGGACAAGCGGTTCAAGCTGTTCGCGCAAAAAGGCGCGCGCAATATCGAAATCTACAACCACATGGTCGAGGATCAGCCGACCGAAAAACTGCCGTTCTTTATCGTGATCGTAGACGAGTTGGCTGATTTGATGATGGTCGCGGCGAATGAGGTCGAGCACACGATCACGCGCCTCGCCCAGATGGCGCGCGCGACCGGCATCCACTTGATCCTCGCGACCCAGCGGCCTTCGGTGGATGTCGTGACCGGCTTGATCAAGGCGAACTTTCCCGCGCGCATCTCGTTCGCGGTGACGAGCCAAATTGATTCGCGCGTCGTGCTCGATTCGCCCGGCGCGGAAAAGCTCCTCGGCCGCGGCGATATGCTGTACATGGCCAGCGATTCGTCGAAATTACTGCGGCTGCAAGGGTGCTTTGTGTCCGATCGCGAATTGGAAAAATTGGTGACGTACTGGAAAGGGTTTACGCCACCCGCGCCCACTGTGCCGTCGCCGCCGGATACAGTCGTGCAGACCACGTTGTGGGGTGGGAGTGTACCCGTAAAGGCGGGCGCGTCCGAAGAAGACGACCTGCTGCCGCAAGCCATCGAGGTCGTGAAGCAGACTCGGAAAGCATCGGTCTCGCTCCTTCAACGCAAACTGCGGATCGGTTATTCCCGCGCCGCGCGCTTGATCGAATTACTCGAAGAGAAGGGCGTCGTGGGACCGGACGAAGGTCCGACGAAAGGCCGCGCGGTGCTCGCGCCAGATCGCCCGACCCATTCGCCCACGCGACGTTCCACATTGCCGCGCGCATCAGACACCGGGCTTGACTTTTCGGATTTCACCGAAGCCGATTGGGACGATACGGACAAAGAGTAGAAATTTCCCCATTTCGCCATTATGCTCTATAATGGTGTCTGCTTTCGGCATCGGCGCCGAATTGTTGTTCCCTGCTCTAACCCTCATCAAATTCCCATTGAAAGGAGAAATTGACCGATGAGAAAGCATTTGGTCAGTGCTTGTATTTTGCTCGTCGCTGTTGCTCTACTCGCCACGGCTTGCGGCACGCCCGCGACGCCCACTCCCACCCCGCGACCTACTCTGCCGCCCACGCAGCCACCGCCGCCCACACTTCCGCCAACGCCGGTCCCGCCGACCGCAGCGCCCACGCCGACCGTCGTGCCCACCGCGGCGCCGCTGTCTAGCGACGCGCTGAAGAATGCCGAGTACCCGGTTCAGGGTCCGGCAAGCGGCAAAGCCAAACTCGTCAATGGAACGTACAGCGAAAAGGTCCCCAACTCCACGGCTCAGGTTGTCGTGACGTTCGAGAACATTGTCGCCACGGGCGATTTGAACGGCGACCGTTCGGACGACGCGGCGGTGTTGATCAGCGTCAAGACGGGGGGCACGGGTACTTTTTATTATCTCTACGGGGTGATCAACGAGAGGGGCACACCCAAGCCCGCGGCGCCGGAACTTTTGGGCGACCGGATCAAAGTCAAGTCGCTCACGATTCAGGGCGGCGAGATGGTCGTCAACTTTCTGACGCAGGGTCCGAGAGACCCGATGACGAATCCGACGCTGGATACGACGCGCAAATTCCGGCTGCAAGACAACAAGTTGGTTTCGACGACGCCGGTCACGCCCACCGCAGCCGCGCCGACTAAAGCGGCGGTCGTCGCCACGCCAAGGCCCGCGGTCACCGCGACGCCCACCCCCCTGCGGCTGCCCGCGCCGAGGGGCAGCATCGCGTATCACAAGAGTGACCAGGGGATTGATCGCGTCCGCGCGCTTGACCTGGATCGCAACGTCACGACACCGCTGGTAGACACCGGCCCGGTAATGGATCTGACTTTGGGCGGCTCGGGCACCAACGCGCATCTCGGCGAGTTTTCGCCAGACAACCTCAAGTTCGCGTTCATCCAGGTCACCGCCGCGGGCGGCGCCAACAATCTCAAAGTGCTCGATTTTCGCAGCGGCGCCACGAACGGAATATTCTCGGACGCCGGCATGTCCAGTCCGGTTTGGTCGCCCGACGGCAATCGGATTGCATTCGTTCGGACGAATAGCAATCAGGCCTTTTGGGCGGTCAGCGTCATCAATGCCGATGGAACCGGGGGCGTCCGCGATCTCTTCACGAATCGAGGCGGCGAGCAACTACGCGGCGGCCTAGCGTGGTCGAAGCAAAACATCTTTGCGGTCGGCTTGAACACGACCGGGCTGAACGATGTGTACACGCTGTTCTCGGACGGAGGCGGACTGACGAATCGCACGAACAACCCCGCCGACGACAGTACGCCCGCCTTTAGCCCGGACGGCAAACAAATCGCGTTCACGTCTACGCGCGACGGGCGTCAGCAAATCTATGCGATGAACGCGGATGGCAGCGGTGTGCGCCGCGTCAGCCAAAGCACCGTGAACGACTGGTCGCCTTCCTGGTCGCCGGATGGCAACTGGATCGCGTTCACGTCTACCCGCAACAATTCCACCGACATTTACATCATGGATACGCGCGGGGGCAACGTCAAGCAAATGACCACCGGCGGCGGCGACCGCCCGATGTGGTCGCGGTAGCGCAGCAATGGAAAGACCTTCAGGCCTGAAAACCTGAAGGTCTTTTTCACACTTCCGTTCTCCACTCCCCATACCGCGCGTCAATCCCGCGCACCAAATCGTGATACAGATTCTCCAACTGCGTCGTGATGGGGCCGATGCCGCCGTCGCCCAGCGTAAAGCGATCAACCGATGCGAGCGGCATGATCTCCGCGCCGGTTCCGCACAAGAACGCTTCGCTCGCCACGTACAACTCGGTACGGTCCACCTCGCGTTCGATCACTTGTATTTCCAAGACCTCGCGGCACAGTTGAATAAGCGTCGCGCGCGTGATGCTCTCCAGAATTCCGCTCGTCACCGTCGGCGTGATAATTTTCCCATTCCGCACGATCATCACGCACGCGCCGGGCGCTTCGGCCACTTTGCCATTTTGGTTGAGGAGGATGGCCGCGTCGTAACCGTTCCGCCGCGCTTCCTCGGCGGCGAGGCGCGAGTTGAGATAGTTGGAAGCGGCCTTGACGCGCGGCGGCATCACGTTATCGCTCAGGCGCGCCCACGAGCTAACGCACGCGTGCGCGACCTTGCCGCCCTTGAGCTTGGAGGCCCACGGCGTGGTGTTGAGCACGATGCGCGGCGCATTCTGATCCGTAACGCCAAACAGCGTGCTCTCGACAAACGCGAGCGGGCGAATGTAGGTGTCGCCCGCGCATTCGTTCGCGCGCAAAAGGGAAAGCAATCCCTCTTTGATCTCGGCGGTTGAAAACGGCTGCTGCATGCGCATCAAGCGGATGGATTGCGCCAAGCGCGCCAAATGCGCGTCGAGTTGAAAGACAAATAACCGCTGGGCCGATTCGTTCCAATACGCGAGGATGCCTTCAAACACCGACGACACGCCGGCCGTGCCGACGGTCGTGATGTGAATCGTCCCCTCGCTCCAACGCGTGAGTTTGCCGTCGAGCCAGATGAATTGGGGGTGGTCTGCCAACTGATACCTCTAAAGCAAGGTACACAGGTAGACAAGTAGACACAGTAGATCACAGTTTCACCGAGGAGTGAGCGCTCTCTAGCGCGACTCACGCATGACGTCGGCGTTAGAGAACGCCTGTCTCCTCGAATTTGTGATGTACTGAGACAAGTAAACAGGCAGACACAGTACATCACAGGTTTACCGAGGAGTGAGCGCTCTCTAGCGCGAATCCAGCAACAGGGCGGCGTTAGAGAACGCCTTTCTCCTCAAATCTGTGATCTACTGAGACAGGTACAAAGGTAAACTGGCAAACAAGTTCAATGTACGTGTGTACTTTTGTACCTGTTTACTTGTCTACTTGTCTACCTGTTTACTTGTGTACCTGCCTACCTGCCTGTTCCTTCTTCCACGCCTCGTACTGCTCGTCAAAGTACATCTCATTCGCCTTGTAGTAATCCTCCGACCGTTTGAACGCGTCCTGCACGATCTGCTCGAACTGCTGCGGTGAGATGCGCTCCCGGACCGCGCTCGCGTCCAGATCGCCCACCTTGGCCGGCAGCGCGTGATAGACGCTCTCGGCGATTTTCTTTTTGTCCGCGGGTGACAGCGGTGGGTAGCCATCCCCCAGCGCGCATTCCGTTGTCCGATACGCCGCGTCAATGCCATAGAACGCGATGGGCAGAAGCAAACGTTCCATGTCCTCGGCGGCCCCTGCCTCGCGCTCGACCAGCCGGGGGTAGAAAAAGATCAATAGCGCAAAAATCGCCGAGCTAATCGCGATGCCGGCGAAGAGGAAGATGAGCGAGTTGACGTCCATGGTCTGCGTCTCCGTGTAAAGAGTAAACAAGTACACAGGGAAACAGGTAGACAAGTCACGTGTGTACCTGTGTACCTGTTTCCCTGTCTACCTAACCCTTTAGCGTTGCCCGTCTCACTAGATCCAGCGCGCGCATAATGATCCACGTTTGCGCTTGCTCGCCAATGCCGCCAATGCTGTACGCGCGCGAGAGCGCGCCGCTCGCCGTCGCAACGGCAATCGCGCTTTTGCCCGTGGCGTCGCTGTATATATCTTCACCCGAATTCGTGCTTGCTAACACCGCCAGCGATATATCCGCGCCCGACACGTTGCGGAATTGTTCCGCAATTTTCTCGGCGTTCTTTTCGCTCAGGTCGCTTACGCTGTCGAGAACCATTGCCGACTTGATAATGCGCGCACCCTCGGGCCGGCCCCGCAGACGCTCGGCGATCTGGCCCGCCGTATTCGTCTCGGCGATGGCGATCCGCCAGTTGCGCGCGGCCAGCGCACGCGCGAGCACCTCGTCAATAGTCTCTTCCCCCTCGCCATAAATCCAATCGCCGAGCCGCTCGCGCACCTTGGCTTCCATCTCGCGAATCATCTGCTCGGCTTCGGCGCGCGTCTTGGCTTTGGCCGTCACGCGCACGTCGGTCTGCCCGGGGTGCGCCAACAGTCCAACCGTGGGATTGGTCGAGGCCTCCAAATCGGCGATCTTGGAATCCACCAAGCTTTCGCCGACCGCGCAAGTTTTCAGCGTCTTGCTGAGAATGATTTGCTCGTCGCCCGTTTTCTCGCGCAGCCACGGCAGAATGCGCGTCTCCATCAGGTACTTCATTTCGCGCGGCACGCCCGGCAGCGAGATAATATAGTGCCCCTCTGTCTCGACGATAAAACACGGCGCGGTACCCACCGGGTTCTCGACCGGAGTCGCGCCGCACGGGATGTATGCCTGCCGCACGTTGTTCTCGCTCATCGGCGTGCCCCATTTGGCAAACCGCGCGCGAATTTGCTCGAGCAACCTTTCGTCGAGCACCAAATCGCAGTTCGTCGCGCGTGCGACCGCTTCGCGCGTCATGTCGTCCACCGTCGGCCCAAGTCCGCCCGTGGTGATGATGACATCGGCGCGCGTGAGCGCGTGGGTGATCGCGTCCGCAATGCGCCCGACATTGTCGCCGACGGTCGTGCGGAAATAAATATCCACGCCGACTTCGGCCAACCGTCCCGCGATCCAGACCGCGTTCGTGTCCGTAATTTCGCCGAGCAATAACTCGGTGCCGATGGAGATGGTTTCGGCTCTCATGTTGCCTCTACGACTTGAACAGATTGCTAATCAAAAAGACGACGTTCGCCGGTCGTTCCGCGAGGCGGCGCATAAAGTAGGGATACCAGTGCGAACCGTAGGGCACGTACACGCGCATCTTGTAGCCCTCGGCAGCGAGTTTGCGCTGCAAATCCGGGCGGATGCCGTACAGCATCTGGAACTCGAAATGGCGGCGGTCAATGTGATGCTCGGTCGTGTACTGCTTGGCCCAATTGATCATGTTTTCGTCGTGCGTCGCCAGCGCGAGATAGGCGCCGTGGCTGCCGTTGCGCTCGAGGAATATCTGCGCGAGCTGGATGTAATTCGCGTCCACATCGTGCTTTTCCGGGAAGGCGATCTCGGGCGGCTCTTTATAAGCGCCCTTGCACAAGCGGACGTTGGCGTGCAGCGCCTTGAGCGCGCGCAGGTCGCCTTCACTGCGATACAAATAACTCTGAATCACGATGCCGACGTTGTCGAATTCTTCGCGCAGCGTCTTGAAGATATTGAGCGTCGCTTGCGTGCGCGCGGAATCCTCCATGTCTATCCGCACGAACGCGCCGGCCTCGCGCGCCTTGGCGATGATTTGCCGCATGTGAGCCAGGCACAAGTCGGAATTCAAGTCCAAACCCATCTGCGTCAGTTTCACCGAGACGTGCGACTTGACTTGGTTAGCGGCAATCGCGTCGAGCGCGCGCAAATAGCCGTCCTTGGCTTGGCGCGCTTCCGACTCTTGAGTGACGTTCTCGCCCAGCTGATCGAACGTGACCTCCAGTCCTTGCCGGTTCAGTTTCTTGACCACTTGAATGGCCGCGTCCAAAGTTTCGCCGGCCACGAAACGGCGCGAAAGCCGGCGCGAAAGGGGGAAGCTAATGACGAACTGACGCATGGCCGCGTTGGTAGAGAGGGCGAGCAACAGATCGCGCAAAACGGGCATCGTTTATCCTCCTGGGGTCAGACGACATTGACTTCTCGAATCATCCGCCCTTCGGCAAAGCGCTCCAAATCCAGCATCGAGACGTCAATTGTCTGCGATGCGCCGTCGAGAATGATTTCGCTCATCACCTTGCCCGTCGCGGGCGCGTGTTGGAAGCCGTGGCCGGAAAATCCCGCGGCAATGTAAAAGCCGCGCAGAGCGCGCGCTTGCGCGAGAATCGGGTGCGCGTCTGGCGTGACCTCGTACAGGCCGGCCATCTGGCGCGCCACGCGTGCGTGCTCGAGCAGGGGCAAGCGGTACAGCGCGCGTTCGAGTGTTTGGAGATGGAACTCTTCGTCAAGCGCGTACGTGTCGCCCGGCCTTTCGTCCGCGTTCGACATGCCGACCAAAACGCCCGGGCCTTCGGGATGAAAATAAAGCGACGTGGAAAACTCGATCGTCATCGGATGATCGCGCGGCATCTCCGCCACGGCGTCCGTGATGAAGAACTGACGGCGCACTGGGACGATGGGTATCTCGACGCCGGCCAGCGCGCCGATGGACGCGGCCCAGGGCCCGGCGCAGTTCACGACCACATGCGTCGCGACCTCGCCCTGATTTGTCACGACCGCGGCCACGCGCGCGCCATCGGTCTTGATGCCCATCACGTTCGTTTCCGTTTCGATTTGCGCGCCGCGCACCCGCGCGGCCTGGGCGAAACCCTGCGTCACGCTGTTCGGGTCGGCGAGGCCGTCACGTGGGCAGAACGTTCCGCCGAGAACGCCATCCAGATTGACGAGTGGAACCAGCCGCGCGATTTCGGCGCGCTCTAGGTAGCGTACCCACGGCGCGCCGAGCGCGTGCTGCATCTCGACGTTCGCCTTGAAAGTCGTTACGTCGTCGAGCGAAGTGAGCAGAAAAAGATAGCCGATCGGACGATACTCTGCAGAAATGTCGAACAATTCGTCAAAGTGGGAAATTACGTCGAGACTGAAAAGAGAGAGGCGGACATTGACCGGGGTCGAGAATTGATAACGCACGCCGCCCGCATTCCGCCCGGTCGAACCCATGCCGAGGAATTTTTCTCGTTCGAGGAGTAAGACCCTGCCTGCGCCGCGCTGCGCCAGGTAATACGCCGTGCTCGCGCCCATGCATCCTCCGCCGACGATGACCACGTCGGCGGTTTTCGGTAACATTTCGATTCATTCTCCACGTTGAGGACTTTGTAGGACAATTTGACAAATTGACCTACCTGTTTCAACTATACTCCAAACGTGGGAGAAGGTCAACAGCGAATGTGCGTCGCACATTCACTGTCCATGTTATTCTTTCTCCGGCGTAAAAGTGATCACGCCCAGAACTCCGGAAGGATCGGGACACGACGAGAGCACAAAGGCGCCGCCGAGATCCTTTTCGACGAGCGTGCGAATCAACTGCAAACCCAGGCCGCCGTTGGCCGGATCGCGCCCGGATTCCTCGGGCAAGCGCGCGCCGCGACTGAAGAATTCCAGCCGCGCCTGGCCGCGCATGAGTTTCACGCCGAGACGCAATTCGACCTCCGGACTCTCGCCGCTGTGTTTGATCGCGTTCGTCACCAACTCGTTGAGGATCAGCGCGACGCTCGCCGCCCGCTGGGCCGAGATCTCGAATGAATCGCCCTCGACGACGAAGGGGACCGTCTGCCCCGGCAAGGTCAATTGGCGCACGCTGTCGCCGAGGACATGCCGGCTCAACTCCAACACATCCACACGCGCGCGGGGCGAATTGGCGAGCAGCGAGTGCGCCACGGCCATGCTTTGGACGCGGGTCAGCGTCTCGTTGAGGATTGTCTCGCGCGGGATCGTTTCCTGGTCCAAGCCCAGGTAGAGCAGACCGACGATCGTGCCGAGGTTGTTCTTGACACGATGGCTCAGCTCGCGCAGCAAGGCGGCCTTGACGTCGGCTTCGTTCCTGGTTTGCGCGTAAAGGCGCGCGTTCTCGAGCGCAACGGCAATTTGGTTCGCGAGGGTTTCCATGGCGGCCACGTCACTGGCGTCAAAGGCGTTCCGTTCGCGCGCCTGAAGGTCAAGCACGCCCAGAATTTTATCGCCCATCTTGAGCGGGACGGACAATTCCGAGCCGGTCACGGTCGCGCGCGTGTCCGGGAAATAAAAGCGCGCATCCTGACGCACGTCGGGCAAGTTGATCGTCACGCCAGTGCGCGCCGCCGCGCCGATCAAACCGACGGACACGGACTGGATATAATCCGCGCCAAACAGGTCGGCATCGCCGCCCGCGACCGCGCGCAAGCGCACGGCGGCCATCCGTTCGTCCAGCGAAAAAAGCGCGACATTGTGATACTGAAAGCGCTCCTCGATCAAAACGACCACTTGACGCAAAAGTTGATCCGAGTCGTGGATCGCCGTGATCCGCTCGGCGATCGCGCTGACGAGCGCGAGCTGCGCGGCGCGTTTGCGTTCGGCGGCGAAGAGGTCCCGTTTCTCAACCGCGGCGGCGATCTGGTTGGCCAGGGCTTCCATCGCGGCCACATCCACGGCTTCAAAGACATTCGCGGCCGTGCTCTGGACGTCGAGCACGCCGAGCGTTTCCCGGTCGCGCTTGAGCGGCACGACCATTTCGGCTCGGCAGATATCGCGCTCGGCGTCGTCCGTATGGTAGCGCGGGTCGCCACACACATCGTTGGCGACGATCGTTTTGCCGAGGCGCGCCCCTTCACCGATAAGGCCAACATCCCACGATTGGCGATAACCGATCTCTTCACGGTTGATGGCGGAACCGGCGTGCGCGCGGAGCACGACCTCCCGCGTTCCCGGCTCGTTGACGAAAACCGAAGCATTCTCGTAACCGAAACGCCGGACGATGAGCAAGGTCACCTCGTGGAACAGTTCCTCGGCGTCGAGTAACCCCACGGCCTTTTCGGCGATCTCGCTGACGACCACGAGCTGCGCGGCGCGCTTTTGCTCGCGCTCGAACAGCCGCGCCTTTTCGAGCGCGACGGCGATTTGCTGCGCGAGCCCCGTCATCACTGGCAGGTCTGCCGCGTCGAGATCCGGGCCCCACAAACCCAGCAGGCCCAGGGACCGGTCGCGGGCCAATAAGGGCACGTTGATGTGCTTGCCCAGCCCTGCCAGTTCAACGATTCGTTGCGCGAATTCTGGAGATAGCTGCGGCCAGTGTCGCCGAATGAATTCGTGGCTCGACTCAAAAAACACGGCGCGGCGTTCGGCCAGCGCCCGACGAAATTCGGGCATATCGGCGATATTCATCCGAAACTCGGTGGCCGACATGCCCACCAGCCGTTCCAGATGCCTCCGCGCCGCAGGCGCTAGCGACACGTAACCCAGCCGCAGCTTTTGGCTTGGCTCGTCCCACAGCGCGATGAAACAATGGAGGCGGAGCTTTTGCAATTCCCCGCCGATCACCTGAAAGATCCGCGTAGGATCGGACTCTTCCTGGATGAAGACGCCCACCGCATTGATAAGCTCCCAGCGCTGCGCCATGCGTTCGGCCTCCTCGCGTCGCTGGCGTTCCACTTGGGCCAGCCGGTCGCCTGCTTCGGAAGATTCGACCGTCCGCCGCCGAACGGTTTCGACGAGCACGACGACGGTTAGACCGATGAGCGTGAATCCGCCGAGGATCAAAAGTTGGTTGAGCAGCGCTAGCAGAAGCGATGATTCGGGCCGAGCGGATGAAAGATACAACTGGGTGACGAAATCGGTCAGCGCGGCCGTCAAGACGAGGACCAACACGCCGCGCCGGTGGGCGACCATCGCGGCGATCACGATGAGCGGGACGAACGCCAGATCAAAGTCGGGGAGGTAGTCGGCCAGCAGCAGCCGCAGGACGCCGACGATCATGACGTCAATCACGAGGAGCGCATAGATGACGCGGGGCGCATACTGGGCGCGCGGAAAGAGGTAGTGAAAAATGAAAATCAAATACGCGCCGACGAAGAATAGGAAGCGCAGCATCGAAGTGCGCTCCGGCTCAGGCATGGGCAGCGCGAACACGATGAGATAAAGCCCGGCCAAGCCGAACCACTTGATGAATTCGACCCAATGACGATAGGGAAACGCTCGGTCGGTCACCATTCGGCCCACATGAATTGCGCCTTAAGTAAGAAACCCGTTTTCGCGCATTTGGCCGAAAACGGGCTTTTGGCTCTAAACGTCGAGGTTCCGCACGTTCTTGGCATGGGTTTGGATAAAGCGTTTGCGCGGCGCGACCTCGCTGCCCATCAACATTTCAAACGTGCGGTCGGCCTCGGCCGCGTCTTCCATGTTAACTTGCAAGATCGTCCGGTTCTCCGGGTTCATGGTAGTTTCCCACAGTTGCTCCGGATTCATCTCCCCCAGACCTTTGTAACGTTGGATCTCTATCTTATCGTTTTTGTTTTTCTTTCTGAGCGTTTCCAGTTCCTTGTCGTCAAAGATGTATTGTTCCGTCTTGCCGTGCTTGACCTTGTAAAGCGGCGGCTGGGCGATGAACAAATGCCCGTGCTCGATCAGCCCTTCCATGTAGCGGAAGAAGAAGGTAAGCAGCAGCGTGCGGATATGACTTCCGTCCACGTCAGCATCGGTCATGATGCAAACGCGACCGTATCGCAGGTTCTTCAGGTCAAAGTTGTCGCCGACGCCCGTGCCAATGGCCGTAATCATCGCGCGGATTTCTTCGTTCTGCAGCATCTTGTCGAGCCGCGCCTTTTCGACATTCATGATCTTGCCGCGCAAGGGCAGGATGGCTTGGAAGCGGCGGTCTCTACCCTGTTTTGCGCTGTTGTGAACAAACACTCCGCTCGCGAGCGCAAAATTGTTGTAGCGATCCACGGTGAGATCATATACGTCGGCTCGCTCCCTCAACACTCGGACCGTTACAACCTGGCAGTTGAGATTGGCGGCCGCCTCTAACATGCGCGGCTCATCCGCACCGAAATAATCCTGCAACAAGCGATCGTAGCGTGGGGCAGTCGGCGCGGATTGCAGGCGCAGGTCGTCGTAGGCCCGTCTGACATCTTGAGCGTCCAACACTTGCCGCAAGAGCCGCAACGCTTTCAAGCGATGACCCGAGCGAATGACCCGACCCTTTTCCTCGGACGGCGTCGTCTCACGCCACGTTGCCAACGCGGTCAAGATGCGTTCACGATGTTGTCCATCCGCCCAGCCCCTTTGGAGTGCGGCGATAATCTTGACGCGGCGTTCAGGATGTTCCGGCCACCATGGGCTGGCTAGGTTACTGTGGTGGCGACGATATGCTTCATTACGCCATTGCTCACGCGTTTTTTCAGAACGCCAGGTGCGAAGCTCGGCGTTCTCCCACTGCACGAGAGCCGCTTCTCGCTGTTGCTCCCGTGCCTCTGGATGTTCCTCGAAAAATCGCCGTGTCCGTTCGGATTGCGCTAGGCGATGCTCGGGGCGAGACCAGTATGCCTCCATCAACGCGCGGGTACGCTCACAGTATTGTTGGTACTCTTCTGGTGAGAGCGAGGCAAACCACTCCTGAAAACCTTGCAGGAGCTTTTCATTAAGCAGTGTGTCTTGACGCACTAGCTTGACGCGTTCGCTCATATATTGGCGATAGGCAGGGTCTTGCCACTGCAACACGGCTTGCTCGCTCAACTGTCGGAGCTTGCGAGCACGATAATCAGGGTCGCGCCACAACCGCTTGCTCATCTCGCCGGCCAATTCAGCATAAAGACGTTGGTGTTCGCGCCAAAACATTCGCGTAATATTGCGAGGATCGTTATTGATTTTGTTGAAATCTTGGTGATGCCGGACATTGCCGGCCTTCCGAGTGTAGACGCCGGTCAGCAAATTGTAGAGGTCCGCGAGATGGTGTGTGTGACACCATCGCTCCTCGCCATTCATCCAGACCATTTGGTACCCAACGGCCGGCAGTTCATCCTCGCGCGTAAGCCGAGTCTTGAGCGGCATCAAGCTGTCTCCGGCTTGAAGTTCCCCCGCAGCGCGATAGGAGCCGTCGCGCAAGCGAAAAGGATGATCGGGTGTGCAGCGAATAGATTCGCCATTGTCGAGTATTACCTCGACGAGAACCGCATCGCGTTTTGTCAGGCGCGGCTCTATCAGCGGCACGATGCGGATATCGCCTGCCGCATTGGTGGCGTAACCAAAGTGCTGAATGCCACGTTCCCAATCCTCCGCAAGCTCTTGCATCGTCTTGGTAATCCCGGATGCTAAAGCCACTCGCGTCTCGGGCGCCAAACAACCACCCGCGGAGTCGCCTTCCACGATGTAAAGCTCTGCCTTTTCCGAATCGCGCTCGGAGCAGTCGGCGAGCTTGCCGGGGAGACTGAGTGATTCCAGCGCGCTCTTGCGAATCACGAGATCGCGCGCCTGCCGCGCGGCCTCGCGCGCCCGCGCCGAGGTAATGCACTTTTCAATGATCGCTTTGGCTTCGCGCGTGTTCTCTTCCAGGAATTGGCTGAACGCCTCGGTCATGACCCCTTCGACTTGGGTTTTGACTTCGGCGTTGCCTAGTTTCGCTTTCGTCTGCGATTCGAACTGCGGCTCTTCGAGCTTGACCGAGACGATGGCGGTCAGCCCTTCGCGGACGTCATCGCCGGTCAGGTTCGGGTCGTTTTCTTTAAGCAGGTTGTTTTTGCGCGCGTGGTCGTTCAGCGTGCGCGTCAGCGCCGTGCGAAAGCCGGTCAGGTGCGTCCCGCCGTCCACCGTGTTAATGTTGTTGGCAAACGTATAGACCGAGTCCGTGTACGTATCGGCATACTGGATCGCGACTTCGACCTGCGAACCGTTAACCTGGCGCGTGACGTAAAAGGGCGCGTGGATCGCGCCGCGATTCTTGTTGAGATAGCGCACGAAGGAGACGATGCCCCCTTCGAAATAGAACGTCATCGCGCGCCCATCGCGCTCGTCCTTGAAGGAGATGGTCAAGCCGCGCGTCAGGAACGCCATCTCGCGAAAGCGCTGCGCGAGCAGGTCGAACTTGTAGTCTATCTCTTTGAAGATTTGCTTGTCGGGATAAAACGAAATCGTCGAGCCGGTGCGTTCGTCTATGGGATATTTGCCGACGACTTTGACGTCGGCTTTGGGTATGCCGCGCGCGTACTTTTGGCGATACACTTGCCCGTCGCGCCGGACATCGGCTTGCAGCCACTCGCTCAGCGCGTTGACCGCGCTGACGCCGACGCCGTGCAAACCGGACGCGACCTTGTAGCCGCCCTGCCCGAATTTCGCGCCGGCGTGCAGTTTGGTCATTACGACTTCGAGCGCGGACTTGCCGGTCTGTTTGTGAACGTCAACGGGAATGCCGCGTCCATTGTCTACAACCGTCACGACATTCTCTTTGTCAATCGTAATCTGGATGTGGTCGCACGCGCCCGCGAGCGCTTCGTCAATTCCATTGTCCACCACTTCAAAGACGAGGTGGTGCAAGCCGCGCACGTCGGTCGAGCCGATGTACATTCCGGGCCGTTTGCGGACGGCTTCCAGGCCTTCCAGAACCGTGATCTTGGAAGCATCATAAATTTCCAGCGGCAGATTTGCCGCGTCGTTCTCGTTAATCTTCGCCATAAGAATCAACCCTTGATCGAAGGCCGCTGCTGCTGATGAATGCGCTGGCGAACTTGAGTCAGCCAGGAAAAACGATCGTGATAGAACAACATACCCGCGGCGACCAACGCCGTTCCGAGAATCGCGTTCGCGACCATATCCACGATCAGCCCGACCGTACTCTCCACCCATTGCTGCCAAATGATCGAAAAGCCCATCTGAATCAAGACGATCAAAAAGACCAAGCCCATCGCCGGCCAGAAATTATGCCGAAAGATCGTCACGCTATTGAGAATGGCCTGGGCCGCATTTGCGCCGCTGATAAAAATCGCAGGAATCGCAAAGGCCAGATAAAGCCCGGCCCACATGAGCAAGAGCCAGATCAGCAGAATGACGAATACGCCCAGGCCCGGACTCAGGATGCTGATCAAGAGCGCACCCAGCCCGAACGGGATGATCAAGACGAGGGCCGCCAGTCCCAGCGTAAGCGCCAGCGCAACGACGTGGGTGAACGATTTCAACACGCGCGGCGCAAATGCGGCCGCCGCCGGGCCGTCTTGTCGAACATGTCGCGCGATGGCTTCGAGGTAAATGCTGCCGACCAGAACGCCGAGGAGCGCCAAGACGACGGCCCAGCCGAGAAACGTGGCTTCATCCTGAATCGAAAACAAAACCATTGGCTTGAGAAAATCGGGCGAGCCAAGCGGGACGATGGACGGCAAGCCGATGCCAAACAGGGCCACAAACGAAAAAGCGTTGAATTGATCACCGACCACTTGCAAAGTTTGCGTGAATGCCTCGAGGGCTTGCTGCGTTTCAGGCGATCCGCTTTGCGCGGCGGCGGCGGCAAACAGCACCCGCAGCATTTGCTCAAAAACTGGCTTGGCTTGGATCTGCGGCCCGAGCCACAGGAAGAGGTCAAGCGCCAGCGGCACGAGCAGAATCCAGGGGCGACGGAGCACAAGCTCAAACCCGGCCGAGAGCGCATCAATCGCGCCCAGTGGTTTTCGGTCAATTTTTTCCATTTGATGCTATTATAGCAGAACGCGTGTAGAGGGTCAAATAAAATGTACGGGAGTGTGGGAGGTGGGCGCTCGGCGCGCATTGACAGCGCGTCCGTCGCATGGTATAATGAATCTACCAAACGGTCGGTAGATTGTTGCGGCGACCGAGCCGGTCGCCCCACTCCGCCAGGAGCGAGGTATGCGCAAAAGCATCGTCGCGGACGCGCCGAGCAAGGATGAAAAAATCTTCGCCGAAGCCGTCCGCATTTTCAAACAAAAAGGGTATCACGCGGCTTCCATGCAGGACCTTGCGGACGCGGTGGGCCTGCAGAAAGGCAGTCTCTACCACTATATCTCCAGCAAGGAAGAATTGCTCTACAAGATATTCGAGCGCAGCACCGGCGCGCAAACCCAACGTCTCCAGGAAATCATCGCCTCCGACGATCCCCCGATCGAAAAATTGCGCTGCGCGATACAAGCCCACATTATCGCCCTCTGCGAACACCTCGACCTCTACACGGTATACCTGACCGAGCGGCGCATGCTGACCGGTCGCACGCAAGACAAGGTTCGCAAAGAAGCCGAACGCCATGCCCGCTTGCTCGAAGAAATCATCCAAGAAGGGATCACGCGCCGCGATTTTCGCGCCATAGACGGCAAGATAGCCGCGCACGCGATTCTCGGCATGTGCAACTGGCTCTACCAGTGGTATTCGCCGGATGGCCGTCTCACGCCCCAAGCCATCGCCGAAATCTTTGCAGACCTCGCGATTAGCGGACTGTCCAAGTAGCAATTGCAGATTTCAGACTGAAAGTCCCTTTGGGATTCTAGATTGCAAATTGGCCGCGATTCTAAATCTGAAATCTGAAATCGTAAATCCTAAATCCGACAGGAGGCAACATGGCACTGCTCGCCGCGGGCGCCCCCGCCCCAACGTTCAAGGGTCTTAATTTGACCGGACCTGAAGTCAACTACGAGAATTACAAGGGCAAAAAGCCCGTCGTCCTGATCTTTTCCAGCACCCGCGTGGACCCGGCTCAGATCAACGCGGTCAAAGCGATGTGGATGAAGCACCGCGAAAAGACCGAGATTATCACCGTTTCCTACAAGCTGCCCAGCGTCTCGAT
The DNA here is from genome assembly GCA_016208315.1 of Chloroflexota bacterium. Classification (GTDB taxonomy): domain Bacteria; phylum Chloroflexota; class Anaerolineae; order UBA4142; family UBA4142; genus JACQYF01. Next base: position 67,599 of record JACQYF010000122.1, read on the forward strand.
GGCGAAAGCGTTCATGCAGCAACTCGGCGCCAAATTCCCCGCCCTGTACGATCCGGCCCAGACCGTTTACAAGGCGTTCGGCGTGGAGAATCCCGTCGCGATCGTCGTCATTGATGCGAACGGCTCCATTGCCTACTCCGCCGAAGCGCTCGAGACCAAAGACACCAAGGCGTTGGAAGAAGCGATTGTCGCGAATGTCAAGTAGTCGAATAGTCAATTGGTCAATTAGTCGCCTAGGCAATTAGTCGCAGGCCTGATTGACCAATTGACTTGTTGACTAATTGACGGCGACCGGAGGGAGCATGGACCTAGGTCTCAAAGGCAAAGTGGCGCTGGTGACCGGCGGCGCGCGCGGGATTGGCAAGGCGACCGCCCTGGTCAACAGCGCGGCGATCCTCGTCAACGTCGCCAAGATCGAGGAAATGGACCACGAAATGTGGCAGCGCGATCTCGACGTGAATCTCACCGGCGTGTTCAACGCGACGCGCGCCGTGCTGCCCTTTATGCAAAAGCAGAATTGGGGCCGTATCGTCACGCTCTCGTCCGTCGCCGGCGTGATGGGCGGATTCGGGCAGGCGGGCTATTCGGCCACCAAGGGCGCGGTCGTCAGCCTGATGAAGACGGTCGCCATCGAGATGGCGCGTTACAGCATCACCGCGAATGCGGTCTACCCCGGCATCGTCGGCACGGAGATGGCGCAGTTCATCCGCCCGGACATGAAAGAGCGGATGCTCAAGCGCAGCGTGTGGAAGAAAGAGATGGAACCGACCGCCATCGCCGACGCGATCGTCTTCCTCTGCTCCGAGCCAGCCCGATACATCACGGGCACGGCGTTGGATTTGAGCGGGGGCATCTCCTTATTCACGTTTTAGAATTACGTTTTACGTTTCCCGCATTACTCTTGCCGTAAAACGTAAGGAGTTGCACTGTGAAAGATGTGGTCGTAATCGACGGCGCGCGCACGCCCATTGGCTCGTTCGGCGGGAGTCTGCGCGAGGTAAATGCGCCGACGTTGCTGGAGCACGCCTTTCGCGCCGCGCTCGACAAGACGAAAATCGAACCGAAGGACATTGACGAGACCATCGTCGGCCAGGTGTTTCAGGGGAGCGACGCGCCGGGGATCGCGCGGTTTTGCTCGCTGCGCGTGGGCATCCCAAATGACGTTCCGGGAATGACGCTGAATCGCCAATGCGCGAGCGGATTGGAAGCCGCGGTCTATGGCGCGAAAGATATTTTGACCGGCGATGCCAACCTCGTGTTGACCGGCGGCGTCGAATCCATGAGCACCGTACCCTACCACATTCGCGGCATGCGCTGGGGCGTCAAGATGGGGCCGCAATTCCTCATTGACGGTATGGCCGAACTCTTCGACGACGTGACCGCGGGCGGAATGTGGATCTGGGCCGAGAACATGGCGGAGAAATTCGAGGTCTCGCGCGAGGAACAGGATCAATGGTCGCTCATCTCGCACCAGCGCGCCGTCGCGGCGACCGCGTCCGGGCGCTTGCGCGCCGAAATCGCGCCGCTGGAAATCCCGGACCGCAAGGGCGTGCGCGTGATGGACAAGGACGAAGGCCCGCGCGCCGACACCTTTCTCGAAAAACTGGCGCGGCTCGAACCGAAGTTCAAATGGGACGGCACGATCACGCCCGGCAATGCCTCGACGCTGAACGACGGCGCTTGCGCGGTCTTTATCACTTCACGGGAAAAAGCCGACCAACTGGGGATCGAGCCGCTAAGCCGAATCGTTTCGTGGGCCGTCGTCGGCGTGGACCCGGGAATCACCGGCTACGCGCCCGTCGTCGCGATTCCGGCCGCGCTGAAAAAAGCGGGACTGACGCAACAGGACATTGCACTGTACGAAGTGAACGAGGCGTTCGCGGTGATGATCGTCACGACCCTTCGCGAACTGAACCTCGATCCCGAGACACTTAACGTGAATGGCGGCGGCGTCGCGCTCGGTCATCCGGTAGGGATGAGCGGCAATCGGCTGCTGCTAACCATGTCGTATGAACTGAAACAGCGCAAGGCCGAGTTCGGCGTCGTGGCGCTCTGCGCCGGCGGCGGACAAGGGATTGCGATGGTCATTCAAAATCTGGAAAGGTAAACAGGGAAACAGGTACACAGGTAAACAAGTACACAGGTAGGCAAGTGCTACCTGTGTACCTGTTTACGTGTTTACCGGTCTACCTGCGCATATGAGACCACTAGAGGGTATTCGCGTCCTGGATCTCTCACGGCTGCTGCCTGGCCCGTATGGCACAATGCTGCTCGCGGATTTGGGCGCAGAGGTTATCAAGATCGAAACGCCGGGTCTCGGCGATTACATGCGGCTGATTCCGCCGTTCGTCGAGGACTCCAACACCGGAACGATGGTCAGCACGGCGTATTTGATGGTCAATCGCAATAAAAAGAGCGTCGCGCTGAATTTCCGTAACAAGCGCGGCAAGGAAATCCTCATGCGCCTCGCCCGCGATGTGGACGTCGTCTTCGAGACCTTTCGTCCCGGCGCGGCGCAGCGCTGGGGCATTGGCTATGAAGCGCTGCGCGCGATCAACCCGCGCATCGTTTACTGCTCGCTCAGCGGCTATGGGCAAGACGGACCTTACAAAGATCGCGCGGGACATGATTTGAACTATCTCGCGCTCACGGGCTTGCTCGCCGCGAACGGCGCGTCCGGCGGCCCGCCGATCCCGCCCGCGGCGCAAATTGCCGATCTCGGCGGCGGAATGCTCGCGGCGATTTCGATCTTGGCCGCGCTCGTCGGGCGAAATCGGACCGGCGAAGGTCAATATCTCGACGTGAGCTTGTACGATGCCGCGCTGTCTTGGGCGGGTACGATGGTGGGCGCGGCCTATGTCGCCGGCAAGGAGCGCGCGCCGGGGCGGATGCAGTTGAATGGCGGCATGGCGTGCTATAACGTCTACGAAACGAAGGACGGCCAGTTCATCACGTTGGGCGCGATCGAGCCGCACTTTTGGGCAGCGTTCTGCAAAGCGGTAGCGCGGCCAGACTTGGACGCGCGGCAGTTGGAGTTCGAAGCGATTCCTGAAGTGGCGGCCGTTTTCAAATCGCGCACGCGCGACGAGTGGCTCGAGATGTTCAAGACGATTGACGCGTGTATCGAGCCGGTCTGCGATTTCTCGACCGTGTTTGACAATCCGCAGGTCAAGCATCGCGGGTTGATCGCGCAGCTCGACGTGCCGGGGATCGGCAAGGTCGCGCAGGTCGGCTCCGTGTTCGTGTTCGCCGAGCGTGGCAACGCGCCGCCGCCGCAGCAGGGCGAGCACACGCGGGAGGTGCTGGGGAGATTAGGGCTTGGAGAATTGGAGATTAGGGATTTGGAAGAGGCCGGGGTGATTAAGAGCGGGAAATGAGGGAACTATCGGTCACAATTTGCCTCGTTGTTCGATGATGATCTCGCTCAAAGGCTTACCGGGAATCTCCAACGGTTTCTGGCGGGGACGCTTACGTTTTGAAGCAGTTGGGTCTGGAAGCTGTACCAAACCTGTAGACGCGAGTGCCCGGAGAGTCCGCTCCCGCAATTCGTCCCTTGTTACTGTTGCGTTTTCCAACTCCGTCAAGCCCAATTCTAAGATTTCCGGCAATTGTTCTTGATACGGGCGCAAGCGGTCAACCAATTTTTCCGGAATTTCAATTGTGATACTGCTCATCTCTCGCCTCACTTTCGCCTGAATTCTAGCACGCTTGGGTATACCTGTCAATGTAAATGGCTCGATTTAACCCGCTCTCAAAGGAGGAACCATGATCGGCTTTGATTTTAGTGAAGAGCAGCAGCGATTGCAGGAAATGGCGCACGAGTTCGCCGAGAAGGAAATGCGTCCGGTCGCGGCGCATTACGACGAGACGGAAGAATTCCCCTGGCCCGTGCTGAGAAAGGCCAACGACGTCGGCTTGCTCACTTATGCGTTCCCGGAAGAGTACGGCGGCGCAGGCGTGCTGAGCCAGGTCACCACCTGCCTGGTCACAGAAGAGTTGTTTTGGGGCTGCGCCGGAATCTCCACGGCGATGGGCGCGATCATGTTGGGCGCGCTGCCGATTCTGATCTCTGGCACCGAAGCGCAAAAGAAAAAGTATCTCGGGATGCTGACCGAGACGCGGCCGGACGGCAATCCGCGGCTCGCCGCCTTCGCGCTGACCGAGCCGGATGCGGGGAGCGATGCCGCCGCGCTCAAGACGAGCGCGAAAAAGGTCAAAGGCGGCTGGGTCCTCAACGGCACCAAGCACTTTATCACGAACGGCGGCATCGCAGACGTGTACACTGTCTACGCCACGCACGATCCCAGCCAGGGCGCGGACGGGATTGACTGCTTTATCGTCGAGGGTGGGTGGGACGGCGTCAAGCCGGGCAAGAAAGAAAAAAAGATGGGCATTCGCGCCTCGCACACGGCCCAGGTTCACTTTGAAGACGTGTTTGTCCCCGAAGAAAATCTTCTGGGCGCGGAAGGCGAGGGCTTTTTCGTCGCCATGCAAGTGCTCGACAAGTCGCGCCCGATGGTCGCGGTCGGCGCTGTGGGCATCGCCCGCGCAGCGTTCGAGGCGGCTCTGGCGTACAGTCTGGAGCGCAAGCAGTTTGGCCGCCCGATCGCCAAGCAGCAAGCCATCGGTTTTATGCTGGCGGACATGGCAACCAAGATTGACGCCGCGCGTTTGCTGTGCCATCGTTCGGCCTGGCTCCTCGATCAAGACCTGCCCAGCATGAAAGAATCCTCGATGGCGAAATCGTATGCGCCGGACGTGGCGATGGAAGTGACTACGGACGCGGTCCAGATTTTTGGCGGCGTCGGCTATACGCGCGAGTATCCCGTGGAGAAATGGATGCGCGACGCCAAGATCATGCAGATCTTTGAGGGCACGACCCAAATTCAAAAGTTGGTCATCTCGCGCTCGCTGATCGGGTTTGGGTAGACAAGTCAATTAGTCAATCGGTCAATCAGTCAATTAGTCGGGCAGTCGCAGTGACACTGCCCGACTATTTCATTATTCCACTAATTGACTATTCGACTAATTGACTACTCGACTACATGACTACCCATTCGAATATTGCCTTGTAGCTGGAATCTGGGTATAATTTTTGTAGGAGGTGTGATGCGATGCTCCAAATAGCTCACCGGTCGCGCTGTTCCTAGCCGCTTTCAAGGAAACGCCATGTCCGAATCCAGCAAAGACGCGGAGATGCAGCAGCTCGAACAGCGTTTAGGCGAATTACAGGCGCTGATCCAGGTGATCGGCCGGATCAACCGGTCGCTCCAAGTTGACGACGTCCTGCAAGCCAGCCAGGATGGAATTCTGCGCGTGCTCGAAGGTAGGTTCGGCTGCTTTCTGCTAATTGATCTGCCGGCGCGCCAACTTGAATTGGCGCACGCCGAGACGCTCCCCCCCATTCTCGGCGAAAGTCTCCGACTCCTCGTTCGCGATTTTCAATTTCCGCCGCCCGACGTCGAGCCGGAAAATCCAGTGAGCTTGATCGCCGCGCTGGGCGAACGCGTGCGCGAGGTCCTCCAAGCATACACTTCCGAATCGGCCGCGTTGATCCCGCTGACGTCGCGCCAGCGCCCAGTCGGCATCCTCGTCGTCGGAGTCGGCACGCCGCGCGTGCTCATGCCCCTGAGCATTGATCTGTTGATGTTCATCGGGGAGCAAGTGGGTATGGCGATTGAGAACGCGCGCCTGCACGCCTCACAGGAGCGCTCGATTGCCACGCTGGACCGCCGCAATCTCGAACTGCGAACCCTCAATGCCATCGGCAACATCCTCAGTCATCCCCTTGAAATCGTCCGGGCCCTTTATCAAGTCTGTGAACAGATTACTCCGATCACCGGCATGGAGAGCGCCGCGATTTTGCTGGCCGACGAAAACCAGGAAAGGTTGGTCCTGACGGCGTATCACAGCGTTGAGGCGGAACTGCTCTCGGAGGCGTATCAAGTTGGATTGGACGATCCGATGGCGCGCGCTATCGCCGTTGAGGGGCAGGTCTTCGCCGCCGACGATGTGATGATGGACCAAGTCCCGAGCTTTGCCGGTCCACGCCGCGCCGGATACCATGCCGGCATCGGCGTCCCCATCAAGCTGCGCGGCAAGCCCATCGGCGCGATGTTCGTGGGCAGCAAAACGCTCATGCGCTATGAAAAAGCCGATGTGGACCTGATGGTCAACATCGGCGAGCGCATCGGCATGGCCCTGGAGAACCACAATCTCTATGCCGATTTGCGGCGGCGCGTGAGCGAGCTGGACGGTCTGGCGCAATTGAGCGCGGCGGGCACCTCCAGTCTGGACCCGCAGGCCATTTCCCAAATCGCCGTCGAATGGACCAAGAAACTATTAGAGAGCGACCTGTGCAGCATCCGCCTGCTGGATGACGGGCGCTTGCGGCTCGGCGCCGTGTTGGGGCAGAGCGAAGGTCTTCCGCCGCTCGAACACTTGAATCGAGGCGATGTGAGCGAATCCATTTTGAGCGCTCGCGCGCCCGTAATCGTGACCGATGTGGCCCAGGACTCCAGGATCGAACCCAACCTGCGCGACTATATGGTTGCGAATCGGGTGCATACCGTCCTGGCCGCGCCGCTCCCCACGCCGGCCGGCCGCATCGGTTTCATCACCGTGTCCCATTCGCATCCGCACGCGTGGCAACAGCACGAGATTGACCTGCTGCAAACGATCGCTAACCAGACTGCCAACGCGATTCACAACGCGCAGCTTTTCCAGACCGTGCTCGGCGAACAGCGCAAAGTGCAAGCCATTTTCGACAGCGGGATCAGCGGCCTGTTCGCGACGGATGCGGACGGGCGCATCGTCATGTTCAATCGCGCGGCCGAACGCATCACCGGCTGGACCGCGTTCGAAATTCACGGCAAAAAATGGGCCGACGTTTTTGTGGACGCGACGGACCCTCAGCCCGTCAAGCCGCTCATCAACGAGGCCCTCTTGCGAAAGCAAACGATTTACGTGGCGGACGGCCGCAAGCTTCAAACGCGCGATGGCCGCGTCATCCCGGTCGCCAAAGCCGTTGCGCCGCTGATGGACGAAAATGGAATCGTGACCGGCGCCGTGGGCGCATTTTGGGACCTGACACGCGAAAAGGCCGCGGAGCAAACTCGCGAGAATTTCTTGGAGATGGTCGCGCACCAAATGCGTAACCCGCTGACCGTTCTGGGCAGCGCGCTCGAGCTATTGGATGGCGCCAGACTCACCAAAAAGCGCCGCCAGGAGATGTACGAGTTGGTCAAGAGCCAAGCCGAACGGCTCAAAAAGTTCTCGCAGCAGTTCTTGGATCTGGAAAAGGCCCTCCACTCGGGCCGGCCAGTGGAGTGCAAATCCGTCTCAGTGACCGACCTGGTTCATAAGCTCGTCGGGGAATTTGCGGCCCTTCACCGCCACCATGACTTTAGCGTCGAATGTCCCCAACCCGCTCCCTTGGTCTACGCCGATCCGGATCGCGTGGATAACGTCTTGCGGAATCTGCTGGACAATGCGGTGACCTACTCGGACGCGGGGACGCATATCCTCATCTCAATCAGCGCACAAGAGAGCGACAACACGGTGGATATCGCCGTGCAGGACGAAGGCATAGGCATTCCGTTCGCGGAGCAGGGTCGTATCTTCGACGCGTTCTATCGCGCCACCTCGCCGGAAGGACGCCACACGTATGGACACGGCTTTGGGCTATACGTGGCGCGCCAGATGGCGCGGCAGATGGGCGGCGACATTCAATTTACGAGTCGCGAGCATGAAGGCAGCACGTTCCATTTCATCCTGCGGAGGCCTGAATGACGGAGATCACGGGAACGATTCTCGTCGTAGACGACGACCCAGCCGTGCGGCTCGTGCTCAGCACCTTGTTGGAAAGCGAAGGGTATCAAGTGTTCGAAGCCGCCGAGTCGTCATCCTGCCTGCGGCTGACCTACGACCACCGTCCCGACCTGGTCCTGCTCGACATCATGATGCCGGGACGCGACGGCCGCGAGGTGTGCCGTTTGCTGCGCGATATTTCGCCCGAGCTGCCGATCATAATGCTTACGGCGCTCTCGGATGAAAGCGAAAAAGTCGGCCGGTTTGAGGACGGCGCGGACGACTTTATCACGAAACCGTTCCGTAACGCCGAGTTGGTCGCACGTATTCGCGCCATGCTGCGCCGGGCGCGGCAGGCGCCGCAACCGCGTTCCCACGGCTATCACGATAGCATGGTGGACATTGATCTTGACGCAAAGCACTTGACCGTCAATGCCGAACCGGTCCCGCTAACCGCCACGGAATGGCGTATACTCGAGCAGCTCGTCACGCACAAAGACCGCTTGGTGTCCCGCGAGGACCTGCTCCGCCATGGCTGGGGCAAGGGCTTTGAACGTGACTACGGCTACCTCAAAGTACATATCTCGCATCTTCGCCAAAAAATGGGCGACAGTCGGAAAAAGCGGCGCTATATCCACACCGCGCGCGAGCAGGGGTATACCTTCAAAAGCCACGCGTGAGGCAATGAGCCAATTGACCAATTGACCAATGAGCCAAACTGCTCGCTCTTGCGCTTGATTTGGTTATTGGCAATAGGACGCAAGTTGCTCTTTGTTGACGGCGGCATCCCCATGCCGCCGTCAATGGTTTGATTTGGCTCATTGGCCCATTGGGCAATTGGCTCATTGATCAACCCCCGGCATCGGGTATTTGCTCGCAAAGGCGCCGACCGCTTCACGCACGCGCGCATGGAGCGCGGTATCGTCCAGGCGCGAGACCACGTCCGCGATCCAATCCCCGACCTGGCGCATGTCGTTCTCTTTCATGCCGCGCGTCGTGAGCGCGGGCGTCCCGAGGCGAATGCCGCTCGTCACCGTCGCCGGGAGCGGGTCGAACGGGATGAGGTTCTTGTTGCAGGTGATGCCCACAGTCTGCAAGGTGTTGGCCGCGTCTTTGCCCGTGACCTTTTTCGGCGTCAAGTCAACGAGGAGCAAATGGTTGTCGGTCCCGCCCGACACCAGGCGCACGCCGCGCGCTTCCAGTTGCCGACCCAGCGCTTTGGCGTTTGCGACGATTTGCTTTTGATAATCCACGAACGAGGGCTGTAGCGCTTCGTACAGCGCAACCGCTTTGCCGGCGATCACGTGCTCGAGGGGGCCCCCTTGCGTGCCGGGAAAGATCGCCTTGTCCACGGCTTTGGCGTATTCCAAAGTCGAGAGAATCATCCCGCCGCGTGGACCGCGCAGCGTCTTGTGTGTGGTCGTGGTGACCACCTCAGCGACCGGAACCGGACTGGGGTGCTGATTCGTCGCGACGAGTCCGGCGATATGGGCGATGTCTACCATGAGCTTGGCTCCCACGGTTTTGGCGATCGCGCTCAATTGGTCGAAATCAATGATGCGCGGATACGCGGTCGCGCCGGCGACGATGAGTTTGGGATGGTGCTCCTCGGCGAGCTGGGCAATCTCTTCATAGTCGAGGGTTTCGGTTTCCTTGTTGACGCCGTAGCCGACAAAGTGATACAACTGGCCCGAGAGGTTCACGGGCGCGCCGTGCGTGAGATGTCCGCCTTGCGCGAGACTCATCGCCAGGATCGTATCGCCCGGCTGGACCAGCGCGACGTACGCGCCGAGGTTGGCCTGCGAGCCGGAATGGGGCTGGACGTTGGCGTGCTGCGCGCCAAAGAGTTGCTTGGCGCGCGCGATCGCCAAAGATTCCGCTTGATCCACGAATTCGCAGCCGTTGTAATACCGTTTGGCCGGGTATCCTTCGGCGTATTTGTTCGTCAGGACCGAGCCGACTGCTTGCAGCACTGCGCTGCTGGCGTAATTTTCCGAGGCGATCAGTTCGAGGCCTTCCTTCTGCCGTCGTCGTTCGCGTTCGACAATCGCCGCGATTTCCGGGTCCACTTGGGCGAGTGGGGAGAGATTCGTCGTTTCCATTGGGATTGCTCCTTTGCGAATTGGGCGCGTGAAAAATGCCGAAACGAGTATAGCACACGGGCAAGGATAGTTCAAGTTACGTTTGACTAATTCGCGCCTCTTTGCTATACTATGTGGCGTCGGTGAGGAGGAGTGCCGGAGTGGACGAACGGCGCCGCCTTGAAAGCGGATGGGCGATGAGCCACGGAGGTTCGAATCCTTCCTCCTCCGCTGGGGCTGGAAGTTAGAAATTGGAAGTTAGAAGTTAGAATGCCGAGTCCACGAGGTTTTCCAACCTCCAATTTCCAACGTCCAATTTCCGAGTTTGGAGGGGTCGCATAGCCCGGTCTAGTGCGGTCGCCTGCTAAGTGACTGTAGGGGCTTTAAAACCTCTACCGCGGGTTCAAATCCCGCCCCCTCCGCCTTTCCAATTTCAGATTGCAGATTGCAGATTTTCGATTTAGGACTGCGTGAAATCTGAAATCCTAAATCTGAAATCCTAAATCTGAAGTCTGAAATTGAAAACTCCCCGTAGCGCAATTGGATAGCGCGCAGCCCTGCGGAGGCTGAGGTTGCGAGTTCGAGCCTCGCCGGGGAGGCACCGAATAGCGCCGAGTCGCTTTGCGACTCGGCGTTTTCGCGAGTGAGGTTTGGAGTTGGCGATGACGAGATTCTTTCAAGATGTGCGCCGTTTGCAAATTCTGAGCGCCGTGCTCGCCGCGATCGGAGTCGTTGATTCGGCGTATTTGTGGTACACCAAACTCACTCTCTCTTCCATCATGTGCGGCATCGGCGAATGCGACGTGGTCAACGCCAGCCCGTATTCGTCCATCGCCGGCATTCCGGTCGCGGCGCTGGGCTTACTGGGATACGCCGCACTTTTGGCGCTCGCGCTGTGGCCGCTTGCCGCGCCGGAGACCGCGCCGTATTGGCTGCTCGATCTGCGACTATTCATCGCGGGATTGGGATGGCTCTTTGCCGCGTATCTCACCGCGCTGGAATTGTTCGTCATCCACGCGATCTGAATTTGGTGCGTGCTGCAGGCTGCGGCCATCACCGGGATTGTGCTGGGGTTGATTGTGGAACGACGGGTAAACGGATAAGGGCGGGGTGACCCCGCCCCTACATATCATGCCCGCTCCAGCGCCCGCGCCGTGGCCTTGTCCCGCGCGGCTCTTTCCTTGTGGCGATCCTCCGTGCCGATAATCTTTTTGCGAATTCGAAAACTCTTGGGCGTCACTTCCAGCAACTCGTCTTCCGAAATGTATTCGAGGGCCTCGTCGAGACTCATCAGTCGCGGCGGCGTGAGCCGCACCATGATGTCTTCGTTCGAGCTGCGGACGTTCGTCAGGTGCTTTTTCTTGCACACGTTCACCGCAATGTCGCCCTCGCGCGCCTGCTCGCCGATCACCATCCCCTCGTACACTTCAACGCCCGGCCCGATAAACAACATACCGCGACCTTCCGCGTTGTGCAGCGCGTAACTCGTCGTGAATCCCGTCTCCCAAGCGACCAGTGACCCATGCTCGCGTGTCGCGATTTCGCCCGCGAGCGGCAGGTAGCCGTGAAAAAGCGCGTGCATGACGCCAGTGCCGCGGGTCGCGGTGAGGAACTTGCTGCGGAATCCGAGGAGCCCGCGCGTCGGAACGAGATAGCGCAGATGCACGCTGCCGTCGTCGGCAGTGTGCATCTCCTTCAGCGTGCCGCGCCGCATGCCGAGACCTTCCATCACCACGCCCAGGAAATCGCCCCCCACTTCGATATAAACCTCTTCGACCGGTTCGAGCGTCTGCCCATTCTTTTCCTTGAAAATCACTTCCGGCTTGGACACCTGGAACTCGTACCCCTCGCGCCGCATCGTCTCGACCAAGATGGCGAGGTGCAGTTCGCCGCGTCCGGAAACGATGAACGTATCCGGCGTTTCCGTTTCGTCCACGCGCAGACTGACGTTCGATTCCAATTCCTTGAACAGCCGCTCGCGCAACTTGCGCGACGTGCTCCACGTCCCCTCGCGGCCCGTGAACGGCGACGTGTTCACGCCGAACGCCATCCGCACGGTTGGCGCTTCGACGCTAATCGGCGGCAGCGGCTTGGGATCGCTCGCGTCCGCCACCGTCTCGCCGATGTAGACTTCGGGCAAGCCGGTGAGCGCGACGATTTCGCCCGCGGCGACCTCGCTCACCGGAATGCGTTCCAAACCCTGATGCACGAATAATTCCGCGATCTTGCCCGGCGTCATCGTGCCATCGTGCGCGATCCGCATCACTTGCTGCGCGGGCCGCAGCGTCCCCGCGAACAGCCGCCCAATCGCGATGCGGCCTTTGTAATCGTCGTAGGCAAGCGTGGTAACTAGTAATTGCGATGGCCTGTCCGGCTCGACCTGTGGCGCGGGCAGATAATTCACAATCGTATCAAACAACGGCTGCAAATCACCCCCACCCCCATCCCCTCCCCCGCTTGCAGGGGAGGGGGGCGTAATCGTCGCGGTGCCGCGGATCGCGTCGGTATAGACAATCGGAAATTCCGCTTGCGCGTCCGTCGCGCCGAGGTCAATGAAGAGGTCGAAGGTCGCGTTCGCCACGTGGTTCAGACGCGCGTTGGGGCGGTCCACCTTGTTGATGACGACGATGGCCTTGTGCCCCAATTCGAGCGCCTTGCGGAGCACGAACCGCGTCTGCGGCATCGGCCCATCCACCGCGTCCACGAGCAGCAGCACGCCGTCTACCATATTGAGCACGCGCTCGACCTCGCCGCCAAAATCGGCATGGCCGGGCGTATCCACGATGTTGATTTTGGTGCCGCGGTAGGTGATCGCGGTATTCTTGGCGAGGATGGTGATACCGCGCTCGCGCTCCAAATCGTTGGAATCCATCACGCGCTCGACGACGGTCTGGTTCTCGCGAAAGATATGCGATTGCCTGAGCATCCCGTCAACCAGCGTCGTCTTGCCGTGGTCAACGTGAGCGATAATGGCGATGTTGCGAAGGTCGTTACGTACTGGCATGGGAACTCCAAATGAAAAAGTAGACAGGGAAACAGGTATATAGGTAAACAGGGTATCCATGTCTACCTGTGTACTTGTTTCCCTGTCTACCTGCGCCAACAAAAACCTCGGCGCCGGATGGAGCCGAGGAGATGCATTGCTCGGTCAGAATTGGTTGTATTATACGCGGATTGGGGCGGATTGGCAAATTGGGTTTGGCTTTTGCCGCGGTGTTCGTTTCAGAGTATAATGGCAGCACTCGGTTTGAGCCTCAAAAAGGATACCTGTGGAGAATGCGGTAACTTTCAAGAACGGCGTCCCTATCCGTCTAACCGATGAGCGATGGGCACACATCACGGAAGAACATGCCGAATTGGCAGGGTGGCGCTTTGAAGTGGTGGAAAATATCGCTGAACCAACGCGTATTCTCGCGGGAGGCGCAGGAGAACTGTTGGCAACCCGCGAAATCGAAGCAGGCAAATGGCTTGTAGTCGTGTATCGTGAATTGGAAAAGGACGGATTCGTGATTACCGCATTTCTCACTCGTTGAATTCGTTCTTGAAAAAGAGGAGACAGCTATGGCCGTAACTGATATTCGTGAATACCTGAAACTTGTGCCAGCCGTCAAGAAGTCGCCGCAACACTTGCTTTGGATGTCCTATGACTCCGAGGCGGATACGCTCTACGTCAATTTCAAAAAGCCAAGTTACGCGACCGATAGCGAACTGACCGACAATGATGTTATCATTCGCTACGAGGACAAACAAGTCGTTGGCTTGACAATCCTGCACGCTAGTAAGCGATAGCGCCTTGACCAGTTACAAAGAACTCTGGTACGTTCCCATGAAAAAGACGTTTAACGCCGTGGCGATGAAACGCCGCGCTTCTGAAGAAATCTATAAACAGATTGCAGGGATGACCGTGGAGCAGCACCTGGCTTTTTGGCAAGAGCACACGCGAGCGTTGCAGAAAAGTCAAGCCGCGCGAGCCAAACGCCGCGCGTCTCGTTCGTCAAGACCAGCTATGACATCGGTATCCCGCTAGTTAAAGGTGTTGCCGCGCTCTTGATTCCGAAGGAGGGGCTTGATGACCGAAGCCGACACCTGTCGCACCTATGTCGTTCCCAAACTCCACGCGGCGGGATGGAGCGATGAACAAATCCGCGAGCAAGTGACGTTCACCGATGGACGGATCATCCCTATTGGCGCAACACACGCGCGCCGGCCGGGCAAGCGCGCCGACTACATCTTGCGCTATCGCGCCGATTTCCCGATTGCCGTGGTCGAAGCGAAAGCCGAATACAGAAATCCGGGCGATGGGTTGCAGCAAGCGATGGACTATGCCGAGATTCTCGGTTATCGCTTTGCTTATTCGACGAACGGCAGGGGCATCGTCGAGCACGATTATTCGACGGGATTGGAACGCAAATTAGAGGAATTCCCTTCGCCCGATGAACTGTGGGGGCGATATCGTGGCGATGTCCAGCTTTACAAAGACAAAGACGCCGACGACTTGTTGTATCCCTTTCATCGCGAAGTTGGCAAGCAGCCCCGCTATTATCAAGAAATCGCCATCAATCGCGCGGTCCAAGCCGTCGTCAAAGAGCAAAAACGGATCCTCATCACGATGGCGACGGGAACGGGCAAGACCTTTGTCGCGTTTCAAATCGTATGGAAACTCTGGAAGTCACGGCGCAAGAAGAAAATACTCTTCCTCGCCGACCGAAATATCCTCGTGGACTATGCCGAGGCACACGACTTTTCGCCGTTAGGCGACGCGGCGACCAAAATCCAAACCCGCGCGCACAAAAGCCGCGAGATTTTCTTTGCCATTTATCAGGCCATTGCCGACCGCGATAACGCGCCCGGGCTTTACCGCGAATATCCACGCGATTTCTTCGACCTGATCATCGTGGACGAATGTCATCGCGGCAGCGCCAAAGACGAGAGCAACTGGCGGCAAATCCTCGAATACTTCGAGCCGGCCACCCAGATTGGGATGACCGCGACCCCCAAGCGCGACGCCAACGTGGATACCTACAACTATTTTGGCGATCCGGTCTACACCTACAGCTTGAAAACGGGAATTGACGACGGCTTTCTCGCGCCGTACCGCGTGCAGCGCGTCGTGCCGAACGTGGACGCGCTGGGTTGGCGACCCGCGTCCGGGGAGCGCGACCGCTTTGGCCGCGAAATTCCCGACGGCTTGTACGGCACGAAAGACTATGAGCGGGTGATTTCGATTCTGGCGCGCACGCAAGCCGTCGCCAAGCACCTTACGCAATATCTCCGCGCCACCGGCCGGATGGCAAAGACGATCGTTTTCTGCGTGGACCAAGAACATGCCGAAGACATGCGCCTCGCGCTGGCGCAAGAAAATGCCGATCTCGTCAAGAAATATCCCCACTATGTCGCGCGCGTCGTCTCGGACGAAAAGAGAATCGGGCGCGGCTACCTGGATGATTTTCAAGACCCCGAGAAAGCCACCCCCGTGATCGTGACCACTTCACAGATGCTGACGACGGGCGTGGACGTGCCCACGTGCAAGAACGTGGTCTTGTTCAAACCCATCGGTTCGATTGTTGAGTTCAAGCAAATTATCGGCCGCGGCACTCGCGTGCGCGCGGATTTCGACAAGTTATGGTTCACGATCATTGATTACACGGGCGCAACCGCCTTGTTCACCGATCCGTTGTTCGACGGCGACCCCGAAACGCCGCCGCGGGTTGAGACGATTGACGCGCAGGGTAACGTGATCGCGAGTGAGGAAGTGGATGTTGAACCGAGCGCATCGATTGAAGTAAACGAATCCAACATCCCAGCGCCACCGGAATTGCCTATTGACGCAGGACGCGAACCGGCGCACAAGTACTATGTAGATGACGTGCCGGTGTGGATTACGGCCGAGCAAGCGTTCGAATTGGCCCCGGATGGACACGTTCTCAGAACGGTTGAGTTTACGCGCTATGCGCGTGAGCAAATTCGTCGCATCGCGCCAAATACCGAACATCTGCACGTCGTCTGGGGCCAGGCGCAGCGGCGTGACGAAATCATTCACGAACTGCGAATGCGCGGCGTAGATTTGGACCACCTTGCCAAAACGGCAAACCAGCCGGATGCCGACCCGCTCGATTTGCTTTTGTACGTGGCCTACAATGCGCCGTGTCTTTCACGCCGCGAGCGCGCCCAGCAGTTGAAATCCAAGCGGGCCACATTTTTCAACACGTACACGCCTGCCGCGCGCGAGGTGCTGGAAGTCATCTTGGACAAATACGCCGATTACGGTTTCAGAAATCTGCAGGACTGGAGTGAATTGCTCAAGGTCGAGCCGCTCAACGCGAAAGGCACGCCGCTTGAAATCGCCGCGCTCTTTGGCGGCGCGGTGGAAATGAAGTGCGCGGTTGAACAGATGCAAGCGTTGTTGTATTCGGATTAGAAACCATGCGCCAGCCAAAATCGAAAAAGATAAGAACACAGCCCACACTGCCGCAGCTCGCGTCCGCGCCAAACAACGGGACGAGCAAAGCCCAACTCTCCTCCGTCATCAAATCCGCGCGCGACATTATGCGCAAGGACGCGGGCTTGAATGGCGACCTCGACCGCTTGCCCCAACTCTCGTGGGTGCTCTTCCTGAAATGCTTTGACGATCTCGAACTGCGCCGCGAACAAGAAGCGGTAATGCGCGGTCAACCGTACAAGCCCATCATCCCGCAAGCGTATCGCTGGCGAGATTGGGCCGCCGACGAGAACAAGGGGCGCACCGGGGAAGACCTGCTCAAGTTCGTGAATGACGACCTCTTGCCGAACCTGCGCGGGCTGAACGGTTCAGACGAGCGGCAGACGATCGCCGACGTTTTCAAAGAAACGTTCAATCGCTTCCTCTCCGGCTTTCTCTTGCGCGACGTCGTCAACCTCGTCAACCGCATCAATTTCAATTCGAGCGACGACATTCACACGCTGAGCCATCTCTACGAATCCATGCTCAAGGAGATGCGCGACGCGGCGGGCGATTCCGGCGAGTTTTACACGCCGCGCCCCGTCGTGCGCTTCATCGTCGAGCGCGTCGAGCCGAAATTGGGCGACAAGGTTCTCGATCCGGCGTGCGGCACGGGCGGCTTTTTGGTTGAGACCTACAACCTGCTCGAACAGCAACAGCACACGGTCGAGGATCGCGAAACCCTGCAAACCGCAACACTTTACGGCGTGGAAAAGAAGCCAATGCCGTTTCTCTTGGGCATGATGAATCTGCTCTTGCACGGCGTTGACCGTCCGAACTTGCGCCGCGATAACGCGCTCAAGAATCCGCTGCGCGAGATCACCGCAAAAGATCGCGTGAACGTGATCGTGACGAATCCGCCGTTCGGCGGCGAAGAGGAACGCGGCATTCAATTGAACTTTCCCGAAGCCACGCGCACGAGCGAGACAGCGCTGCTCTTTGTGCAATTCATCATGCGCTCGCTTAAAGAAGGCGGACGCTGCGGCATGGTCGTTCCGAACGGCACGCTCTTTGGCGACGGCGTCGCGGCGCGCGTCAAGGAGCAATTACTGACCGATTTCAACCTACACACGATTGTGCGCCTGCCGAATGGCGTCTTTGCGCCCTACACGAGCATTCCCACGAACCTGCTTTTCTTCGACAAGCCGGGGCCGACGACGAGCATCTGGTACTACGAATTGCCGTTGCCCGAAAGACGCAAGAATTACACCAAGACCGCGCCGCTCCAAGACGCGGAATTCGATGGGTGTCGCGCGTTGTGGGGCAGACGCGAGGCGACGGCGCGAAGTTGGATCGTCGCAGCGAAAGATGTTGCCGCGAACAATTACAACTTGGACATCAAGAACCCGAACCGCGTAGACGATTACGAGCACATGCCGCCGGAGAAATTGGTCGCGGACATCACGGCGAAGGAGAAGCGGATTGCGGAGATCATGGCGGAGATCGCAGAGGCGCTAGAACCAAGGGGATGATTCTTGAAATCACAAATCCTGATTTCAAGAAGGGGTGATTATTTCTGCTTCACCGACCTTTACTTCTGATAGGATAAGATAGTCTTCTTCCAGCGTTTGCAGCGCTTTGATTTCCATCCACCAATCCAAGAAATCGAACGTTTCTTTGAGGTCTTGGCCGTCAAAACGGCGCGCGAACTCTTCCGAGGTCATTCCAAAGCGCTGTTCAAAGCCCGCCAGTTGCTCGCGGGTGAG
>JACQYF010000020.1 GCA_016208315.1 Chloroflexota bacterium
CCAAACAGTTACGGCGTGTACAACGATTACTCCTCGCCGACAATCCAGAACAGCGTCATTCGCGCCAGCGGCGGTTCGAACAACTACGGCATCTACAACGATGCCATTGGCGGCTCCCACACGTTGAGAATCAACAACTCGCAGATTACGGGTAGCACCCGTACGATTCGCAACGACGCCGAATTCACCACCCGCGTCGGCGCATCGCTGTTGGATGGCGGCGCGGTGGATGCAAACGGCGGCACGGTGACGTGCGCGGGCGTGTACGACGAGAACTATGCTTTCACTGCCGGACCGGCGTGTCCATAAGGAGGGGGAACAATGAAACGCAAGCACATTCCAGGTCTGTTCATTCTCGCCGCCTTCGCGTTCCTCGCGCTGAACGTGCGCGTCGGCTACGCGGAACCGAATGCCGCGCCGCGCACGGCGGGCTATGAGATCGCGTGGTACACGCTGGACGGCGGCGGCGCGCAGAACCTGACGGGCGGCACGTACACGCTCAGCGGCACCATCGGCCAATTCGATGCCGGGTCGTCGAGCGGCGGGAGTTACGCACTCGCCGGCGGCTTCTGGGTCTAGGTATTCGGCGCGCGGCTGTACCTGCCGCTGATTCGCAAGTAGGGGCGGGGTCACCCCGCCCTTGACCCTTCGGGTCTTTTCGCGTTTGACACCGTTAGTCACTCGTGGTAGAATCCAGCCAAGAAACAAGAGAAAAGACGTGGAACCGGAGGAGTAGAGCGGGCCGCGCTGATAGAGAAGAGAGGCCATCGGGTGCAAGCCCCTCGCAGCCAAGCCGTTCGAATGTCGCCGGGGAGTTGGGTCAGCGAACAGGCGCGTGCCAGACTAGTTGATCCCGGTTGAGCGCCGTTATCGCGTGAGATGGGAATCAAGTTACAAGTCTCAGGTCTCAAGCCGCAAGCTGAAAACCTGTGACCGGGGACATGCGACCTGAGACCTGAACAAGGTGGTACCGCGTGAGGAACGCCCCTTTCGCCCTTGAGGTGGAGGGGCGTTTTTATTTGCGCTTATTTGACGACGATGGTGATCGCAAATTCCTTGCCGCGCGGGAGGTTTGCTTCAAACTGGCGAAAGTAGACGAGCTTCAGGGTCGTCGTGCCGGCACCGGTCGCCTGGAATTGCCAGGTCTCGCTGCCGCCCGCGCCGGGGAGATTCGTGAGTGGCGCGTTGTACTTGGACGAAACGAGCTTGACGATCTTGGCATCCGGCTCGGTCACGAGATTCCATTTGTAGCCGGTCGTCGCATTCGAGTCCAGGTTGATGTTGATCGTCTGATTACGCGTCGCATCAATCGTCTGCCCGTTATTGCTCTCGGCGATTTCAATCTCGCCGGGTTGGCCGGTGCAGCCGGCGAGGAAGACGACGGCGAGCGCGAAGGCAAGCAGCGTTTTCATTGGAACACCTCATCGTTGGTATCGGCAGCGCGCGCGGATTATAGCACTGAATGCAAATTTGGCGGAATTCGACGATGACAACCGGAAGATTACTCTGGGGCATGACGTGGCGCGGCGGCGCGTGGGGCCTGCTCGTCGGAACGCTTGGCGGCACGGCGTACGGCGCGGTATTTGCCAATGTTTTGCTCGCCGCTGGATTGGTGAGCCAAATGCCGTTTGACTGGAAGCCAGAGTATGCGGTCAGCGCCATCGGCGCCGTTCTATTTCTCGCGCTCATCGGCGCGGTGGTCGGCGGCATATTCGGCGTACCGTCCGGGATCGTCGTCGGCACGATGGTGGGCTTGGCGATGGGTGTTTTGACGCGCGCCGTATTCTACCCGCCGCGTGGCACGCGGGTGTTTCGTTGGACGCTCGCCATTACGAGCGCGCTGCTCACCACAATTGCCGCGTGGATGTGCTTTATCGCGATCATGCTCTTTTACGCCAATCGAAACGCCGCAAGCGTCGGCGCGCTAATGATCGTCGTCGCCATCCCCGCGCTGATCGCGGGCGCAGCCGCGGCCCTCATCAGTCGCCTACTCGCCCGCTGGTACGAGCAACATTCATAACTTGAGATTACGTTTTACGATTCACGTTTTACGTTTTACGTTTTACGTTTCACGATTTACATTGGAGGTGCCCCATGCCAGAAATTGAAATGCCCAAAGCGTACGATCCCCATTCCGTGGAAGAGCGACTCTACGAGTGGTGGGAAAAGCGCGGCTACTTTCAACCGCAGATTGATCCCAACAACAAGCCGTTCGTCATCTCGATTCCGCCGCCCAACATTACCGGCGAGCTGCACCACGGCCACGCGATGTTCCTCACTTTCGAAGACTTGATGATTCGCTGGCACCGCATGTTGGGCGATCCCACCCTCTGGGTTCCCGGCTCCGACCATGCCGGCATCGCGACGCAGAACGTGGTTGAGCGCGCGCTCGAAAAGCAAGGCATCTCG
The DNA here is from genome assembly GCA_016208315.1 of Chloroflexota bacterium. Taxonomy (GTDB): domain Bacteria; phylum Chloroflexota; class Anaerolineae; order UBA4142; family UBA4142; genus JACQYF01. The sequence goes on from JACQYF010000020.1 coordinate 2,410, forward strand.
CGGCGCGAGCTGGGCCGCGAAGAGTTTGTGAAACGCGTGTGGGAGTGGAAGGTCGAGTACGGCAGCATCATCACGCACCAGATTAGGCGCATGGGCGCATCGTGCGATTGGACGCGCGAGCGCTTTACGCTCGATGCCGGACTATCGCGCGCGGTGCGCGAGGCATTCGTGCGGCTCTATGAAAGGGGGCTGATCTATCGCGGCCCGCGCCTCATCAACTGGTGTCCCAAGGATGAGTCGGCTATCAGCGATCTGGAAGTGGAGCACGAGGATACGACCGGAAAACTGTACTACGTCAAGTATCCTCTCGAACCAAAATTACCAATTACCAATTACCAATCTCCAGAATTTATCACGGTTGCCACGACGCGACCCGAAACGATTCTCGGCGATACAGCGGTGGCGGTGCACCCCGACGACAAACGCTACAAGAATCTAGTCGGGCGCATGGCGATTCTCCCCGCGCTCCATCGCCCGATTCCGATTATTGCCGACGACGCCGTCGCGCCGGAATTTGGCACCGGCGCGGTGAAGGTGACGCCGGGCCACGACCCGACCGACTATGACATCGGCGCGCGCCACAGCTTGCCCATCGTCAACATCATGAACAAGAACGCGACGATCAACGAAGAAGGCGGCCCATACGCCGGACTCGACCGCTATGCCGCGCGCGAGAAACTCGTGCAAGACCTGCAGGCCGCGGGCTTGCTCGATCACACTGAAGATCACGCCATGTCCATCGGTCGCTGTTCGCGCTGCGATGCGATTGTCGAGCCGCTGATCTCGACGCAGTGGTTTGTGAAAATCGAGCCGCTCGCCAAACCGGCGATTGAGGCCGTGAAAAAGGGCGCTATCCAAATCATCCCGGAGCGCTTCAACAAAATCTATGACGACTGGATGGAGAACATCCGCGATTGGTGTATCTCGCGCCAACTGTGGTGGGGCCATCGCATTCCCGTGTGGTACTGCGAGAACGGGCATCAGACCTGCACGCGCACCGACCCGACGCAATGCGCGACCTGCGGCTCGACCAACATCCATCAAGACGAAGATGTGCTCGATACGTGGTTCTCGTCCGCGCTGTGGCCCTTTTCCACGCTCGGCTGGCCCGACGAGACGCCCGACCTAAAATACTTTTATCCAACATCCGTACTCGAAACCGGCTACGACATCCTGTTCTTCTGGGTGGCGCGGATGATCATGATGGGCTTGAAATGTACCGGTGACGTGCCGTTCCGCACCGTGTACCTGCACGGCCTGATCCGCCACAAGGATGGCAGCAAGATCAGCAAGTCGAACCCGCAGCCGGGCGACAACCCGCTGGACGTGATCGCCGAATACAGCGCGGATGCGCTGCGCTTTACCATCGTCACCTCGTCCGCGCCGGGCAACGATACGAAACTCGACATGGAGAAGGTGGAGCACGCGCGCAACTTTGCCAACAAAATCTGGAACATGACAAGATACGTAATTGGTAATTTGGAATTGGACAAAGCCATACCGCCAATTACTAATCCCCAATTACTGTCGTTGCCCGACCGCTGGATTCTCTCGCGTCTCAACCGCCTCATCGTGAATGTGACCCAGAGTTACGCGAACTGGGATTTCGGCGAAGGGACGCGCGCGATTCACGAATTCCTCTGGAGCGAGTTTGCCGATTGGTATATCGAGGCGTCCAAGATTCAGCTGAATGGGAGCGACGATGCAGCGAAGCAAAGCACGCGCGCGATTTTGGTACACGCATTGGATCAGGCGCTGCGCCTCCTTCACCCCGCGATGCCGTTCGTGACCGAGGAAACGTGGCAGCACTTGAAGCAAGCCGTAGGGGCAGGTCTTGTGCCTGCCCAGTGGCCCGATGCGCTCATCATCGCGCCGTGGCCCAAGGGGGAAGAGAGATTTGTGGACGCGCGGGCCGAAAAAGAGTTCGCGACGGTCATGGAGATTGTGCGCGCGATTCGGAACGCGCGGGCGGAATTCAACGTGGAACCGGCCAAGCGCATCCCGGCGATCATTTCGGCGGGCGCGGGGAAGGGGACGGCAACCGTCCCCCTACTGGAATCGCAGCGCGATACGATTGCCATGCTGGCGCGGCTCGAGCCGGCGGATTTCAAAATCGAACGACGCGCGGCGCGGCCGGCGCAGGCGCTTGCGCTCGTGGCAGGCAAGGCGGAAATCTACTTGCCGCTTACGGGCATGATTGATGTGGAAAAAGAAAACACGCGGCTCGCGGCGGAGATCGCCAAGATTAACGCCGACATCGCGCGCGCGGAAAACATGCTCGCGGGCGAATTTGCCAAGCGCGCGCCGAAAGAAGTCGTGCAGCGCACGCGCGACCAGCTCGCCGCCAACCGCGAGCGGGTCGCCAAACTGGACGTGCAAGTCGCAAGTCTGGAAGGCCGCGCGAACACGAAAGCGAACACGAAAGCGAACACGAAATCCGCGAAAGCGGCGAAACCCGCGAAAAAAAGGATCGCCAAGAAGACGACTAAACGCCGGGCGAAGAAGGCGGCAGCCACATCGAGAAAAAAGACCACGAAGAAACGCTGAGGTAATCAATGCGCGTTATTTCCGGCACGGCGCGCGGCCGGACACTCAAATCGCCCGGCGAAGCGACGCGGCCGATCACCGACCGCGCGAAAACCAGTCTGTTCAATATCCTCGGCACGCGCGTGATTGACGCCGATGTGCTGGATTTGTTCGCGGGCGCGGGCAGCGTGGGGATCGAAGCGCTGTCGCGCGGCGCGCGCCGCGCCACCTTTGTCGAACTGGATCGCGCCGCGCTGCAAACCATCCGCGACAATCTCGCGCTCACCAAGCTCGCGGACCGGGCGAGCGTGGTGCGGCAAGACGTTTTCAAGTTCATCGCGCAGAGCGCCGCGACCCGCTACGATGTGATCTATGTCGCGCCGCCGCAGTACAAAGGGCTGTGGTCGAAAACGCTCGTCGCTCTCGATGACGCGGACTTGCTCGCCGACCGCGGTACGCTGGTCGCCCAGATCCATCCCAAAGAATATCGCGACCTCGCTCTAAAGCAATTTGCGCTGGTTGACCAGCGCAAATACGGCAGCACCCTACTGTGCTTTTATCAAAAAGTGAGCGCATCCAGCAACTTGCTCACTTGACTGTCTTCGACCTGTTTGAAATCGCGATAGAACCGTCCCACCGCCCAAAACGGTTCGGGAGTCTCGAGCACGATCACGCCGTCGCACTCGCGCTCGAGCATTTTCACGGCCTCCGCTGGAGCGACCGGAATCGCAAGCAGGAGGCGCGCCGGAGATTGCTTGCGCAGGGCGCGCAGCGAAGCCAGCATCGTCGAACCGGTGGCAATGCCGTCGTCCACGACGATGACGGTTTTGCCCTCGACTTGAAGCGCCGGCCGATTACTGCGGAACAATTCGAGCCGGCGCGCGATCTCTATCCGTTGACATTCGATCTCATGCTGGATGCGCTGTTCGGGAATTCCCAGGACGGCGATCAGCGCATCGTCGAGGAATATTTCGCCGGTGCTCGCCAGCGCGCCGATAGCCAACTCCGGGCTGAACGGCGCGCCCAGCTTGTGCGCGATAAAAATGTCGAGGGGCGCGTTCAGCGCCTGCGCGACCTCTGCCGCGACGACCACGCCGCCGCGCGGAATGCCCAGCACGACCAAATCCTTTTCGTCTTTGAGAAACGCGAGCCGCGCTGCCAACTGCCGCCCCGCATCCTTGCGATCACGGAAGACCATTGCAGCCCCTCTGTTATCCGCTAATCACGCGAATCTTCGCTAATGATCCTAGTCGTGAAGATTCGCGTGATTAGCGGATAATCCTAGCGCCAGATTCACAGCCTGCCGTGGGCTATTTGCCTCGACAATTCCGCGGCCCAACTGCCACGTGCCCAGACCGATCACGGGAATTCCGAACTCCCACACTCCCACACTCATCCCAATTCGACCGCAAATAGCTGAGTATACACGCTGCCCGTCGGTCGTAAGTCACTTTTCATCACGCTGACGCGCTCGACGCGCATTTCGCCCAACTCGTCGGCTTGCGCGGCCGCGACCATCTCGCCGACGAATTGATGATCGTTGGGCCGAACATCGCGCTTGACGCGGCCGAGCGTCAGGTGCGGAGAAAAGGGCCGTGCTTCGCGCGCAAATCTAAGCGCCGCGCACGCCGCGTCAATTTGCGCCGCGAGCCGCGCCGCGGTGTCCACATCGCCGCGCATGCCAACCCACACCACATTGGGTCGCCGCGTGTTCGGAAACGCGCCGAGGCCGGCGAGCGTTAGCTCGAACGGTGGAATGCCCTTGCACGCGTCCGATATCGCGCTTTGCAACGCAGGCATCTTGTCGGCATCCACGCCGCCGAGGAACTTGAGCGTCAAATGGATTCCTTCGGGCGCGCTCCAACGGACGTAACGCGCCGCGCGCTCCTCTTGCAATCGCGTCTGCAATTTACCGAGGGCGCGCCGAATCGCGTCGTCGAGTTCAATGGCGATGAATGTCCGAATCGGTTCCGGCATGCATCCATTTTGCAACAAACTGGGGGAAAAGTCAATTAGTCGAATAGTCAACTAGTCAACCAGTCAATCAGTAACGAATTGACCAATTGACTGATTGACTAATTGACCAGTTGACTGATTGACTAATGGACTAGGCGACAAATTGACTAGGCAACCAAACGGTGCTACACTGCAAACGTACTCCTGTTGAAGAGGTTAACAAACTCTGTGACCGCACGTACACTGCTCGTCCGCCGACGCCGGCTGCGCAAGAAACCCAACCAGGCAGGGCCGCTCGTCCTGCGGCTCAGTCTCGTAAGCATCGCGCTGCTGGCCGGCTTGATGGTGACCTCGGTCGGCATGGCCGCCGCTTCGGCCGTGACGATTTACAACTATTACGCCAAAGACCTTCCCGCTCCCGGCGAAATCGTCACCCAAACCAATCAGCAATTCAAGACTACCCGGATTTACGACCGCACCGGCCAAGTCCTTCTATACGAAATCTTCGATCCGCAAGGTGGCAATCGCACCGTCGTTTCCCTCGACAAGATGCCCGCGCATCTCGTCAACGCGACCGTCGCGCTCGAAGACCGCAACTTTTGGACCAATCCCGGCTACGATTGGTACGGCATTCTGCGCGCCGCATACACGACCTTGCGCCGCGAACAAGTCCAGGGCGCGAGCACGATCACGCAGCAGTTGGTCAAGAACGTTCTCATTCCGCCGGAAGAACGCACCGTGCGCGATCCCTTTAGCTGGGTGACCTACAATCGCAAGGCGAAAGAACTGATCCTGTCGAATGAAATCTCGCGCCGCTACGACAAGAAGAAAATCCTCGAATGGTATTTGAACGGCAACTATTACGGCAACCTCGCCTACGGGGTGGATGCCGCGGCCGAAGCGTACTTTGGCAAGCACGTTCAGGATTTGGATTTGGCGGAGAGCGCGACGCTGGCCGCCATCCCGCAGTATCCCTCGCTCAATCCGATTGATAATCCGACGGAAGCGGTCAAGCGCCGCAATATCGTGCTCGACCAGATGCTCCTGCAAGGATATATCTCCGCCGAAGAAGCGCTTACCGCCAAAAACGCCAAGCTGCGCGTCACCCCCAAACGCTTTGACATTCTCGCGCCCCATTTCACTTTTTACGTTCGCCGCCTGCTCGAAGACAAGTTCGGGCCGGAGATGGTTTACAAAGGCGGCTTGAAGGTTTACACCACTCTCGATTACAACGTTCAGCAGGTCGCAGAGCAGGTGGCCCGCGAGCAGGTTGCCAAGCTAGCCGCCGAAAAGAAGAATGTTACGAACGCGTCGGTCGTCGTCATTCGCCCGAGCACGGGCGAGATTGTCGGCCTGGTCGGCTCGGTGGATTATTTCAATCGCGACATTGACGGCCAGGTGAACGTGGCGATTGCGGCACGCCAGCCGGGCTCGTCGTTCAAGGTTTTCAATTACCTGACGGCGTTCGCGCAAGGATACACCGCCGCGTCTATGCTGATGGACGTGCGCACCGTGTTTGACGACCCGGGCAATCCGCCGTACGTGCCCGAAAACTATGATCGCAAATATCACGGGCCGGTCCGCTTGCGAACCGCGCTCGCATCGAGTTTCAACATTCCCGCCGTCAAGCTACTGCAACTCGTCGGCCCGAAAAACGTCGTCAACACGGCGCACCGGATGGGCATCAGCACGTTGAACGCCGAGAAATACGGTTTGGCGCTCACGCTCGGCGGCGGCGAAACGACCCTGCTCGACATGACGTACGCGAACAGTGTGCTCGCGAATCAAGGGACCCTGATGGGCGTGCCGGTTCCCGCCGATCAGATCAAACCCGGCTACCGCACGCTCGACCCGGTCGGAATCGTCAAGGTGACCGACGCCGACGGCAAGATACTGTACGAATCGAAACAGCCCGCCAGCCAGCAAATCGTCACGCCGCAGCTCTCTTACTTGCTCACCGATATTCTCGCCGATAACGCCGCGCGCACGCCGGGCTTTGGCGCGAACAGCGTCTTGAAATTGACGCGCCCCGCGGCGGTCAAGACGGGCACGACCTCGGATTGGAAGGACAACTGGACGATTGGCTACACGCCCGATTACGCGGTCGGCGTGTGGGTCGGCAACTCGGACAATGCCGAAATGGAGCACATTAGCGGCGTGATGGGCGCGGCCCCGATCTGGCGGGACGTGATGGAGAAAATTCATCAGGGTGTTCCCGTACGGCCGTTTGTCGAGCCGCCCGGAATGGTGCGCGTCGAAGTGTGCGCGACCAGCGGCCTATTGCCCACGCCCTACTGCCCCGAGCGCGTCAAGGAATTGTTCATCGCGGGCACCGAGCCAAAGCAGCTCGACAACGTCTGGCAGCCCTTCCGCATCTACAAGCCGAACGGCAAGCTGGCGACGGTCTACGACCCACCGGATCAAGTCGAGGAAAAAGTCTTTGCGATGTATCCGCCCGAAGCCGCGGACTGGGTACGCGAGAATAATATCCCGCAGCCGCCCACCGAATACGATACAACCTTTCGTTCGCCTTCGCAAAGCGGCGACGTGGCGATCATTACGCCCGCGTCATATTCGACGATTCACGGCGTTGTAACCATCGTGGGCAATGCGCGCCTGGATAATCTTCAGACTTACCGGCTCGCGTTTGGCAAGGGACTGGACCCGACCCAGTGGACCCAAATTGGCGGCGATCATCAAGATCGCGTGGACAATGGTTTTCTCGAACAGTGGGATGCCTCCACATTGGAGGGCCTTTACACGTTGAAACTGACCGTGGTGGACAGGAACGGCACGCCCCGCGAATCGGCAATTCAGGTCATCGTAGACAATCAGCCGCCTTCGGTCAAGATCATTCACCCAGCAACGGGCGCGATCTACAGTCCAGAGAAAGACGAGTGGGTCTCTATCGGCGTAGACGCCGTAGACAACGCGTCGATGGGCCGCGTCGAGTTCTACGTGGATGGCGCCTACGTTGGCGCGACCACCGTCGCGCCGTTCAACAAAAAGTGGACCATCAAGATGTCGGACACGTTGACGAAAACACTTGCCACGGCAGCCACCGCCAAACCGCCCAACCCCATTACCGTTTCGCGGGTCGTCACGAATCCTGATGGGACGGCGATCACCGAGCAATTGCAGGGCCAAGTTGCCGTCGTCACGACGCCCAATCCCGCGGTAACCGCCGTGTTCACGACCGGACTGATCATTGTTTCGAACACCGTGCCCGTGCCGAACTCGCCCGGTTTTGTCGAATCGCACATTATCAAAGTAGTCGCCATAGACGCGGCCGGCAATCGCACCGAAGGCGCGCCGGTAACGATTTTCATCCAGCACGCGGTAAAGAAATAGTAATCAGTAGCCAGTAGTCAGTAGCCAGATCAAACCTTCTAATCTGACTACTGGCTACTGGCTACTGATTACTGATCCCACATCATACTCTCATGGAGGACGAAATGTTACAACGGACCCTAATCCTCTGCGCGGTGCTCGCGCTGATGGCCGCGTCCCTTGCGGCGTGCGGCGGCGGCGCGGGCAGCGTGCCCGGCGGCGGAACCGCGTTGGACGTTACGGTAAGCGCAAACGAGTTCAAGTTTGACCCAGCCACGATCAATGCCACGCCGGGTCAAACTATCAATCTGACCTTGAGAAACACCGGCAGCATTCAGCACACTTGGGTGGTGTCGCGGACGAACATCAAAATAACGGCTGATCCTGGCAAGACCGTCACCCAAACCTTTACCGCGCCCACGGCCGCGGGTACCTACGAGATCATGTGCGACATCGCCGGGCACAAAGAAGCGGGCATGGTTGGCCAGTTGATCGTCAAATAGTTTGTTGCTACGTCTGTGTTGTGCTATAATCGCGTTCGTTGGTTCAACAAATCACTCGAAGGGAGTACAGAACTGATACTGGTAACCAACGACGACGGCGTGGATGCGCCCGGCCTGCTCGCACTGAAACAGGGCTTGGAATCTCTGGACGAGATTGCCGTTGTCGCGCCTGACCGCAATTGGAGCGCGGCAGGCCATACCAAGACAATGCACAAGCCGCTGCGCATTCAAAAGGTCACCCTGCGCGACGGCTCGTGCGCCTATGCCACCGACGGCGCGCCGACCGATTGCGTGGCGCTCGTCATGCTTGGCTTGTTAAAAGAGCAACCGACCCTCGTCGTCAGCGGCATCAATCCCGGCGGTAACCTCGCCCACGATCTCACCTACTCCGGAACCGTGGCCGCGGCCATGGAAGGCGCGATCAACAACATCCCCTCGATTGCCGTTTCGATTGACGCCAACCATGCCGAGCATATTGATTTTGCGCCCGCCGCGGAATACGCGGCGCGTATCGCTCAGCGAGTGTTGGCTGATGGGCTGCCGCCCGATACTTTTCTCAACGTCAACGTTCCAGCGATTCCTATCGCCCAAATCCAGGGCGTGCGAATTACCCGCCTCGGCAAACGCATCTATCGCGACCTACTGGTCGAACGGCAGGACCCACATGGCAAGAACTATTATTGGATTGGCGGCGAACCGCCGTCCGGCGTGGTCGAACCGGGGACCGACTTTGGCGCGCTGGCCGAGCGCTATGTTTCCATTACGCCCGTCCACATGGACATGACGAGTCACACACTGTTGGATAGACTAAAATCTTGGGAAACTGATTCTATGTAGGACAGCTTGCCAAGTTGTCCTACTACCTTCACCCAAAGGAGGGAACGAACGATGGTCCAAACTCTGAACGTGCCTGTATCAACTCAAAAGCCCGCAGACGGGCGAGGCGCCGCGCCTGAGACGCGTTGGGCGTTTTTCAAGGGCGAATTTGTGCCCATTCAGGATGCCAAGCTGAGCATTATGACTCAAGTGATCAACTATGGCATCGGCGCGTTTGGCGGCATCCGCGGCTACTGGAACGAAGAGCAGGAACAACTGTACGTCTTTCGCATTGGCGATCACTATCGCCGCTTTTTGAACTCAGGCAAACTTTTGCACGCCACCCTGCCCTACACCGCTCAAGACCTCACCCAAATCACGGTCGAACTGCTCCGCCGCGAGGGGTATCGTCAAGATACGTACGTCCGTCCCTTGCTCTACAATGCGACCGAAGACATCACCCCGCGTTTGTACGACGTTGACTTTCAATTCGCCTGCTTTTCGCGCCCGCTTGGCAACTATATCAAACTCGACGTTACGGCCTGCATTTCTTCGTGGCGGCGTCTGGACGACAACATCATTCCCTCGCGCGGCAAGATCACGGGCGGCTATGTCAACTCGGCGCTGGCGCGTACCGAAGCGCACTGGAACGGCTACGACGAAGGGATCGTCCTGAACCAAGATGGAGGCGTTGCGGAAGGCAGCGCGGAGAATCTGTTCGTCGTGCGCGGCGGGAAACTCTACACACCGCCGGTCTGCGACAACATTCTGGAAGGCATCACGCGCGGCACGGTCATCCAACTCGCGCAGGACGAGCTGGGCATCCCCGTCGTCGAGCGATCCATTGACCGCTCGGAACTATACGTCGCGGACGAAGTGCTTTTCTGCGGCACCGGCGCGCAGGTCTCGGCGGTCACTCAAATTGATCATCGCCCGGTAGGAACCGGCCAGCCCGGTCCAGTAACTCAAAAATTGCAGGATATTTACTTTCGCGTGGTGCGCGGCAATGAGCCGAAATACGGGGAATGGGTTACCCCCGTCTACGCGTAAAAGATGGAACCACCGGAACTATTAGCTCAGCCAGTTGGATCAAGCCCACGCCTTCAAGAACCGAGTGCGTGGGATCGCTTGCGCTGCGACTATGCGCTGCAGGCGTTGCTCATTCTCACGTTCTTGGTCAACGTGGGCTTGATCGGCTTTCTCATTCTGCGCTACGACGCGCTGCCGGATCCGTTGCCGCTGCACTTTGACGCGAGTGGCTTGCCCGACCGGATTGACGCCAAGACCAGTATCATCGCTTTGCCGGCGATCGGGTTTGTGGTCTTTGGCTTGAACACCGTGCTCGGCATACTGTCCTACCGCCGCGAGCGCGCGGCGACGATGCTGCTCGTCGTCGGCGCGCTGTTCGTGCAAATCCTGATGTGGCTCGCGACGATCAATGCAGCGGGCGGATTGTTAGGCACGTAAAGCCGGCTTGGCCCCTCTAAACCTGCTTGTTGGATTTGGTCTGAGTCTCGTTATCGCCGCGTTGGCCTACCAGCGCGGCTCGCTTGCATTCAGCGGCGCCGTCGGCGCGGTGATCGTGGGCACGACGATTTTTGCAGGCGGCGGGTGGACGTGGGGCCTGCTCTTGGTCGCATTCTTTGTCACGTCCTCCGCGCTTTCGCATTATCGGGCGCGCGCCAAAGAACCCCTCTCCGAGAAATTCCAAAAAGGGCATCGGCGCGATATGGCCCAAGTGCTCGCCAACGGCGGTTGGGGCGCATTGCTCGCGTTTAGCTTTGCCTACGCGCCGCAACCGATCTTGTTCATCGCCTTCGCCGGCGCAATAGCTACCGTGAATGCGGACACGTGGGCGACGGAGTTGGGGGTACTAAGCAAGAGCTTGCCACGGCTTGTCACAAATGGTCGGATGGTTCCCGTCGGCACGAGCGGTGGCGTGACGCTCCTCGGCACTTTGGTCGCCTTCGGGGGCGCGTCGTTGATCGGAGTTCTGGCCTTCTTTGCCAATCTCTTTTCTCCAATCTCGAATTTTTTAGTGGTTCCCATCGCAGCGGTGGCCGGGTTACTCGGCTCGCTGTTCGATTCACTGCTGGGCGCGACCGCGCAAGCCATCTATTATTGCGATTACGACCAGCAAGAGACCGAGGCGGCGCGCCATCGCTGCGGACGCGACACGCGCCTGGTCCGCGGCTGGCGCTGGCTCGACAACGACGGCGTCAATTTCTTGGCGAGCGTGTTTGGGAGCGGCTTGGCGGCGATCATGTACCGGTTGGCGCAGGGGCTTTGACACGCGGCGCGAGACAAGGTAAAATCCCAGCAAGACTGCTCGCAAGTGAGAGGTAGAAATGGCCCAAGTTCTGCTTGACGGCGTGCGGGTGGAATTGACTCCGGATCAAATCATCGCGGCTGTTCGCCAGCTCCCCGCCCGCGAGCGCGAACGGGTGCGCCGTGAATTAGACACGCAGCAGTGGCGCCGCGAATTCGAGCAACTGCTGGCGAGAGTTCAAGCACGCGCGACCAAGTACCCCATTTCAGAGACACAAGTCTCTGAGGAGGTGCGCATTGTCCGAGCGCAGCGCCGAGCCAAGCGGCTTGCCCAGAGTAGTCGTTGATACGAATCTGCTCCTCCTTGGAATGTTCTCGCTTGGTCTTTACCTACCGATCATTCGAGCGTGGATTAACGACGAGTTTGAACTGGTCATCTCGAACCTTTTGCTGGACGAACTAGCCGAAGTTTCAGCACGCCCCAAATTCCGCAAGAGAATTACAAAGACGGATGCAGAAAAACTTTTGGAATTGATCTGGCGCAAAGCAAATGTGATTGCCGTTGGGGAGAATCCGGTGCTCGGGCGTGATCCGGATGATTATCCGGTTTTGGGAGCTGCAATTGCCGCGAATGCCACACACATTGTTACGAACGACAAAGATCTGTTGGAAGATGCAACCGTGAAATCGGAAAAGAAACGCTTGGGCGTGGAAATTGTCAGCGCAGGTGAGCTGTTGCGGTTCTTGAAGGCACGTCGCCATCCGAGTTGATATTGCATTCCCAGATACATGCTGTACATTGTATCCACTCCCGTCGGCAACCCGGATGACATCACACTGCGCGCGCTCGACGTCTTGCGGCAAGCGGACGCGGTCATCTGCGAAGAACGGCGCGAGGGTGCACGCCTTTTGCGCCAATACCAAATCGAAAACGAACTGGTCGAACTGAACGAACATACCGAACGCGAGCGCGTCCCCGCGCTGATCGAACGATTACAGCGTGGCGAAACGCTCGCGTTGATTTCCGATCACGGCACGCCGCTCTTGGCCGATCCCGGCTCGCGCTTGGTGGAGCAGGCCGTACAGAAACAAATTCGAGTCAGCGCGGTGCCCGGCGCATCCAGTTTGCTCGCGGCGCTTGTGGTGAGCGGGCTGCCGATGGCGCGCTTTCGCTTCGTCGGGCTGTTGCCGGCGAAAAAAGACGAGCGCCTCCAGGCGCTGCGGCGATTGAAAGAAGAACGCGACACTTGGGTCATCTTCGATGCGCCCTATCGCCTGCCCGCGCTGCTCGCCGATTTGCAGCAGGCCCTCGGCCCGCAGCGGGCGATGGTCGTCACATGCGACCTGACCATGCCCACTGAGAAAATTGTGCGCGGAACAACAGGGGATGTGGTATCGCATTTTCAGAAGAATCCTTTCAAGGGCGAATTTGTCATCGTAGTGCAAGGAAAGAAGTAATTCGTAATTCATAATTCAGACAGTTGCGAGAAGGAATTACGAATTACGAATCTTGATTGTTGGAGCATCCATGAAAGCAGTCATCCTACTCGCGGGACTGGGCACGCGATTGCGGCCTCACACGTACAGCAAGCCGAAACCACTCGTGCAAGTAGCCGGCAAACCCGTGCTGGGCCACATCCTGGACGGTCTCGCCGACCTCGACCTCGAGGAGACGATTTTCATCGTCGGCTATCTCGGCGATCAGATCCAGAAATACGTGAGCGACCATTACCCGCGTATGCGCGCCAAATACGTCGAGCAGAACGAGATGAAAGGCCAAGCGCATGCCATTCGGCTCGCCCAAGAGTTTATTGACCAGCCGGTGCTGATCATCTTCGGCGACACGATCTGGGAAACCGACTTTACCCGGCTCAAGCAGGTGCGCCACGACGGTTTGATCTATGTAAAAGAAGTGAGCGATCCGCGGCGATTTGGTGTGGCGCTCACGAAGAATGGGCTCGTTCAGAAATTTGTCGAAAAGCCCTCGACTCCGATTTCTAACCTGGCGGTCGTCGGCGTCTATTATTTTCGCGCCTGGCAGAAACTCATGAATGCGATAGACACGCTGATCGCGCGCAACATCCAGACCAAGGGGGAATACTTTCTCGCGGATGCGATGCAATTGATGATCGAAGAAGGCGCGGAACTGGAAGTCGAAACGATTCCGGTCTGGGAAGACTGCGGAACCCGCGAGGCGATCCTCAAAACCAATCGTTATCTGCTGGCCAAGCAAGGCAGCCACGCAAGCGAAATTGCGGGGTCGGTCGTCCTGCCGCCCGTCCACATCAGCCCAAGCGCCTCTATCCGGAATTCGATCATCGGTCCGAATGTTTCGATCTCGGAGAGTGCCAGCGTCGAAAACTCGATCGTGCGGGATTGCATCATCAGCGAATGCGCTCACATCGAGAATGCAATGCTCGAATCGTCGCTGGTCGGGAAGGACGCCCACGTGCGCGGCGCCTTCGAGCGCCTGAACGTCGGCGACTCATCCGAAGTAGATTCCGCAGCATCTGCCAATGGCGAATGATATGCTCATTTCCAAACGCGTCCAAGCCATACCCCCCTCCGGCATCCGCCGTTTTTTTGATATTGCCGCGACGATGACCGATGTCATTTCGCTCGGCATTGGCGAACCGGATTTCATCACGCCGCCGCGCCTTCGGCAGGCCGGTACCAACTCCATCGAGCGCGGCGAAACGAAATACACGTCGAACGCCGGAACGATCGAACTGCGTCGCGCGCTCAGCGATCATCTCGCCAAGCGCTACCGCGTCCGCTACGATCCCAACGAGGAACTGGTGATCACCGTCGGCGTTTCCGAGGCCCTCACCTGCGCGATGCTCGCGCTGATTGATCCGGGCGACGAGGTCATCATTCCCGAACCCTGCTTCGTCGCGTACAAACCGAGCGTGATGCTCGCGGGCGGCGTGCCGGTGGTCGTCCCCACGCGCGTCGAAAACGATTTCAAAGTGACGGGCCTCGACATCGAACGCGCCGTGACGCCGCGCACCAAAGCCATTCTGATCGGCTATCCCAACAACCCGACGGGCGCGGTCATGACCCGCGATCGCCTCTTGGAAGTGGCGCGCGTCGCCGAGGAACACAACCTGCTCGTCTTTTCGGACGAAATCTACGACCGCTTGGTTTATGGGATCGAACACGTCTGCTTTGCCTCGCTCTCGGATATGCGCGACCGGACGATTCTCTTGGGTGGCTTTTCGAAAGACTATGCAATGACCGGGTGGCGCGTTGGCTATGCCGCCGCGAGCGCGGAGATTTTGGCGGCCATCAACAAGGTCCACCAATACGTCATCATGAGCGCGCCGACGATGGGCCAAGCGGCCGCGCTGGAAGGATTGCGGCACGCCGAAGAAGACGTGCAAGCGATGGTACGCGAATACGATCAGCGGCGACAGACGATGGTCTCGGGTTTCAACGCGATCGGCCTGCCGACTTTCGAGCCGCGCGGCGCATTCTATGCCTTCCCCGACATCCGTAGTACCGGCCTCACTTCGGAAGAATTCGTCGAGCGATTGTTGGTCGAGGAGCACGTCGCGGTCATCCCCGGCAACGCGTTTGGCGCGTGCGGCGAAGGATTCGTCCGCGCGGTCTACGCGGCGAGCATGGCGAATATCGAAGAGGCGTTGACGCGCATCGAGCGCTTTGTGAAAAGTTGCCGATAGTGTGCTATAATTCCTAATGCGAGCGAGGGGAGTTGGCCTATGATCACACTTACGGTCGAACTGCCAGAGCGAATTGGCGAGCAACTGAACAAACGCGCGCAGAGCGAGGGCAAAGCCCCGCAAGCGGTTGCGCGGGAGATTTTGGAGCATGACTTGAATGGCCCTGCCGAAAAGCCCGAAACGCCGTCCCCGCCTGCAGCGACGGCCGAATTAAGCGTGCGAGAGCGTGAGGAACGTGCCTATCAGAAAATGCGCGACGCCGGTCTGTCTCGCACTGAGCGACACGCTGAAAGCAATGATCAAAGACCCACCAAGTCTAGATGAGGTGCAGGACATATTGACCCGCGCAGGTGGCAAGCCGTTGAGCCAAATCGTCATCGAACAAAGGCAGGAACGCCATGACATCCTTGTTTATGGATACAAGCGCGCTCGTCAAAAGGTACGTGAGAGAGAACGGAAGCAGTAGGATTTGCTCCTCGCCGCCCAGGAAGAGGGCCTCGCAGTCGAAAACCCCGAAAACTATTCAGAGCCAAAGAAACCACAATGAACTTTGAACCTGTAATCGGTCTTGAAGTCCACGCCCAACTGCTCACCCACAGCAAAATGTTCTGCGGCTGTTCGGCCGACTATGCGGGCGCCGCGCCCAACACGCACGTCTGCCCCGTCTGCCTCGGAATGCCGGGCAGTCTCCCCGTGATCAACAAGACGGCGGTCGAGTACACCATTCTGACCGCGCTCGCTTTCCACTGCGAAATCCCCGAGTTCGCCAAGTTCGACCGAAAGAACTACCACTATCCCGATCTAATGAAGGGCTACCAAATCTCGCAGTACGATCTGCCGCTCTCGCGCAACGGCTACATCCTCATCAACGACGCGGGCCAACAGAAAAATATCCGCATCCGCCGAGTCCACCTAGAAGAAGATACCGCAAAACTCTTTCACGTGGACGGCACGAGTCTCATTGACGTGAATCGCTCCGGCGTGCCCCTCATGGAGATCGTGAGTGAGCCGGACATGCATTCAGTGGAAGAGGCGCGGCTGTATTCGCTCAAGCTGCGGCAAATCCTCCGCTACCTCGGCGTGAGTTCGGGCGATATGGAAAAGGGCGCGATGCGGTTCGAGGCCAACATCTCGCTGCGCCCGCAAGGGACGACGCAATTGTCCGCGACCCGCGTCGAAATCAAGAACCTGAACTCGCTGCGCGCGATGATGCACGCAACCGAGTACGAGATCAAGCGACAGTCCAGAATCTTACAGGCGGGCGGAATCGTCGAGCAGGAGACGATGGGCTGGGACGAAGCGCGCGGGGTAACGTACACGCAACGGAGCAAGGAAGAGGCGCACGACTATCGCTATTTTCCCGAGCCGGATTTGCCGCGACTCGAAATCTCTCGCGTTTGGGTGAGCGCCCTGCGCGCCTTGCTGCCCGAGCTGCCCGACGACAAGCGCGAACGTCTAGTGCGCGATTACGGTCTCAGCGCCTACGACGCCGACGTCATCACCGCCGAAAAACAAGTGGCGGATTATTACGACCGCGCGGTCGAGGCGGGCAAAGAACGCGGCGTTGATCCAAAAGCAATCGCCAACTGGGTTACGGGCGAGTTGTTCCGGCTGATGAACGACTCGAGCGCCGAGATTACTCAAGTCAAGATTGCGCCCGCGCAGATTCCGGCCCTGGTTGCGTTAATCAACAAGGGAACGATCACGACGACGATTGCCAAGCAGGTTTTCGAGGAAATGTTTCGGACCGGACGCGATCCCGAAGCGGTCGTCAAAGAGAAAGGGCTGGCCGTTATTAGCGATACCGGCGCGCTCGCGGCGATTGCGGACCGCGTGATCGGCGAGAATCCCAAACCGGTCAAGGACTATTTGGCGGGCAAAGAAGCCACCCTCAAGTTTCTAGTCGGCCAAATGATGAAGGCGACCAAGGGTCAGGCCAATCCAACGCTCGCCGCTGAGCTGCTGACCCAAAAACTGTTAGCCCTGAAGGATTGAGAATGGAGACAAAGCCGTCCCCCTGGGCCGTGGCGGTGGAGCAATTCAATACCGCTGCCATTCAGCTTGGAATGGAGGATTACCTCCGCGCGAAACTCGCCGAGTGCGAACGTATCCTGACCGTCACTTTTCCCGTGCGCATGTCCGACGATTCGATCCAAATTTTTACCGGCTACCGCTCGCAGCACAATACGGCGCGCGGCCCCGCTAAAGGAGGCCTTCGCTACCACCCCAGCGTGTCGCTCGACGAAGTGAAAGCGCTCTCGATGTGGATGACATGGAAGTGCGCGGTCGTGGGCATCCCTTTTGGCGGCGGCAAAGGCGGCGTCATCTGCGACCCGACCAAAATGTCGCTGATCGAAGTGGAACGCCTGACCCGCCGCTACGGAACATCGCTCGAAGGATTCATCGGCGCCGACAAGGACGTGCCCGCGCCGGACGTGAACACGAACGCGCAAATCATGGCGTGGCTCATGGATACGCTCTCGATGCACGAAGGCCACACGCTGCTGCCACTCGTCACCGGCAAGCCGGTCGCGCTCGGCGGATCGTTGGGGCGCGTGGAGGCGACGGGCCGCGGGCTGAGCTTTGTCGTCGCCGACGCCGCCAATCATCTGGGCCTTTCGCTCGCCAGCGCCGCGACCGCCGTCCAGGGTTTCGGCAATGTAGGTTCGACGAGCGCGATGCTGCTGCACGATCTCGGCTGCAAGATCGTTGCCCTCAGCGACGTGTTTGGAGGGATTTACAATCCGCAAGGGATGGATCCGCGCCAAGTCATAGAGCACGTCAAACAGACCAAATCGGTCGTCGGGTTTCCCGAGACCGAACCAATCACGAACGAAGCACTCCTCGAAATTCAGTGCGACATCCTCGTGCCGGCCGCGCTCGAAAACCAGATCACCAAAGAGAATGCTCCCAAGATCAAAGCCAAGCTGATCGCCGAAGGCGCGAACGGCCCCACGACACCGGACGCGGATCGCATCCTGGCCGAACGCGGCATTATCGTTTTGCCCGACGTGTTGGCGAACGCGGGCGGCGTGACCGTATCGTACTTTGAATGGGTGCAGGATCTCCAGTCCTTTTTCTGGACGGAAAAGGAAATTAACGCGCGCTTGAAGCGCATCATGGACGAAAGTTCCCGGGCGGTCTGGGCCATCGCCGATCAACGCGAGGTAGACCTCCGGACGGCGGCCTATTTCGTGGCGATTGATCGCGTGGCGGAGGCGGAACGAGTGCGCGGGATTTATCCGTAATCTCAATGAGGAGATTAGTCACATGGAAACGATGAACGACAATACCATTGACCTCTGGCAAGAAGGTCTGGTCCGATTCAATCGCGCCGCGGACCACTTGCATCTCGACGACGGCACGCGCCAAGTCTTGAGCCACTGCAAGCGCGAACTGATCGTCAGCTTTCCGGTCAAGCGCCAAACCGGCGATGTGACCGTGTTCACCGGCTACCGCGTTCACCACAATGTGGCGCGCGGCCCGGCCAAGGGCGGCATCCGCTATTCGCTCAATGTATCGCTGGAGCAGATCAAGGCGCTGGCGATGTTGATGACGTGGAAGTGCGCCGTCGTCGGAATTCCTTTCGGGGGCGCCAAGGGCGGCGTGATCTGCGACCCCAAGGCCATGACGATCCGCGAACTCGAGCACCTCACGCGGCGCTATGCCA
Organism: Chloroflexota bacterium; assembly: GCA_016208315.1. Classification (GTDB taxonomy): domain Bacteria; phylum Chloroflexota; class Anaerolineae; order UBA4142; family UBA4142; genus JACQYF01. The sequence continues at coordinate 21,162 of JACQYF010000020.1, forward strand.
CCGAGATCGAAATCATGATCGGCCCCGACCGCGATATTCCGGCGCCGGACTTGGCGACGACCGCGCAGGAAATGGCGTGGATCATGGATACGTACTCGATGCACCAGGGCAAAGTCGTACCGGGCGTCGTGACCGGCAAACCCGTTTCGGTCGGCGGCTCGCGCCTGCGCGCGGAAGCGTCCGCGCTGGGCATCAAGCTCGTGGTCGAACAGGCGGCGCGTCAAAATAATCTCGCGCTGGAAGGACTCCGCGTCGCCATTCAGGGATTTGGCAGCGTCGGTATGGCTTGCGCCAAGATGTTACACGCCCTGGATTGCAAGATCGTCGCGGTGAGTGATTCGAAAGGGGGCGCGCTCAACAAGAATGGATTGGATCCGCAGCATCTGATCGAGTTCAAACGGAACAGAGGCACGATCAAGGGCTTGCCGGGCGCCATCGAAATTGAGAATGACGAATTGCTGGAGCTGCCTTGCGACATCCTGATTCCCGCGGCGGTCGAAACTCAGATTACGGCCCGGAACGCGCCCAAAATCAAGGCCAAGGTGATCATCGAGGGCGCGAATGCGCCGACCACCTGCGCCGCCGATAAAATCTTGCGCGACAACAGCATCATGGTCATTCCGGATTTTCTGGCGAATTCGGCGGGCGTAATCGTTTCGTACTTTGAATGGGTGCCGGATTTGCAGTCGTTCTTTTGGAGCGAGGATGAAGTGACCTGGAATCTGCGAATGATCCTGGGTCGCGCGTTAGACGAGGTATTTGCCAAGGCAGAGAGCATGCGCGTAGATATTCGCACCGCGGCCATGGTGGTAGCCGTTGACCATGTGGCCCAGGCACTTGACTTGCGCGGCATATACCCGTAGATAAATGGGAGCGTAGTAAATGGCAGCATGGGGCAACCGCGTCGCTAACATTCGTCGGGTTCTCGGCCAAGTCCTCTTCGGCATGGCCGTCCATGAGATCGTCCGCGCCAATCTCCGGACACGCGCGTCCCTCGAACACCTTTTTATTCTGATCACGTTTGGCGATCTGGTGGGCGTGCCGATTCTGCCGCCATACTATTGTATGCGCCTCTTACCATTCATCGTCCCCGAGATCAACGGCTGGCGCCGCCGGATGCTGCGCGAGCGCGATCTGTTGGACGCGATCTTTTAACAACGTGGGGCGAGCCGCTGGCTCGCCCCTACTGTTTTCACGCGTGAATCACCGTCCCCACATCAACATCTGCCCGTGTCAACGCGCGCTCGACCGATCCTGGCTTTAGCGCGCTGGTGAGAATCACCGTGATCGCCGGCTGGCGCTCCACCAGCGCCAGCATCGTTCTGACCTTGGCGAGCATCCCGCCAGTCACGTCATAGCCGTGCGAGCCGCGCAACTGCGATTCGATCTGCACGGCATTCGCGGGCGTGATTTCTGGAATCAGCCGCGCCGACGCATCTTGAAGCGGGTCGGCGGTGAACGCGCCATCCACATTCCCCGCCAGCACGATGCGCGCCGGCTTGAGCTGTGGCGCGAGGTACGCAAAAATCATCTCGGTCGAGACGATCCACCGGCCGCGCGTCTCGTCAAACGCGACATCGCCATAGACAAGCGGAATCAGCCCATGCGCGAGCGCAGTTCGAATCGGCTCGACCGCGAGTTCGACAAGCTCACCGTCGCGGCAGCGTGCGGACGCGGAGGGCTGCATCGTCACCACCGGCACACCCTCGGCGAGAAAAATATCGGCGACAAGCCGGTTCAGCCGCGCGGCGGATGCGCCCGTCTCGGCATACGCCTGCCAGTTCCCAGACCTGCGATAGCCAAATTTCTCCGCCGTAAAGTGTCCAAACGAACCGCTGCCGTGTCCGAGCAGAATACTCAGGTCCGGCTGTTGCTCCCGCGCCGCTCGCACCTCGCGCGCAATCCAGCGAATCACATCCTCCCGCGCCGCCGCCTCGCGCGTCTTGTCCGTTATGGCCGAGCCGCCGAGTTTTAGAAAGAGCAGAGTATTCATCAAACATTCAAGGGTGGACGAAATCGAATTCGCTTCTGGAATCTCTTCGCGGCTTCAATCTGCTCGAGTGTCAGAAAGGGAAATTCTAGGCGGATTTGCGCGGGCGAATAACCCGAATCAAGATAGCCCCAGATAGTACGAACAGGGATGCGCGTCCCTGCCAGTACCGGGGTTCCGAACATCACCTTGGGATCGCGCACAACCAGTCCGTTCTCGTAATGGGTCACGCGCCCGCTTGGATGCGCCCAATTCTCCGGGAGTGGCGCAAGCACAAGACTTGAACCGATACGGGTGACGCTTAATTCGCGTGAATCGCCCAGAGTGCGCTGAAAATCAGGCGGCAGTTTGAGCGTCCCATCACGCGCTATTTCGACGGTGATTGTTCTTGTTTCCATCTATCTATCCTTGTTCCGCTTCCACCACACTCGGCGGCGGCGCGGGCGTGCGGTCGCCCAAATCGAAATGGTCAATCTGGATGCCTGCAATGCTCAGATACTTCATTGCATGTTCGTCGGGGTAGTGCCCCGCGTAGACCACGCGCGCCAAACCCGCGTTGATGATCATCTTGGCGCACGTGTGGCACGGCTGATGCGTCGTGTAGATAGTGCCGCCTTCCAGCGAGACACCGTGCAGCGCGCCTTGCAGGATCGCGTTCTGCTCCGCGTGCAGCGAGCGCACGCAATGCCCGCCAACCACCTCGCAGCCCTCGTCCAAACAATGCGGCAAGCCCTTCGGTGCGCCGTTATACCCCGTCGTTAGAATCCGCTTGTCCTTGACGATGATCGCGCCAACCTGCGCGCGCAAGCAGGTCGAACGCCGCGACACGTCGAGCGTGATATCCATAAAGTACTGATCCCAAGTGGGTCTGGTCATCCCGGTTCCATTCCAAAGGCAGGGGAGCAGAGGTGCAGGGGAGGCCGAATTCTCCCCTGCTCCCCTGCAAGCCATTATCCCGTCCCAAACTGCCTATCGCCCGCGTCACCCAAGCCGGGGACGATGTAGGCGTTCTCGTTCAGGTGCTCGTCAATCGCGGCGAGATAGATTTCCACATCGGGATGCGCCTCCTGCAAGCGCCGGATGCCTTCCGGCGCGGCGATGATGCCGATGTACTTGATGTGCTTGGCGCCCCAATCCTTTAGAATCTGCGCGGTCGCGGTCGCCGAACCACCGGTCGCCAGCATCGGATCGAGAATCAGGCAGACATCCACGGTCGGCGCAACGGGCAGGCGATTGTAATACTGGATCGGCTCCAGCGTCTTGTGATCGCGATAGAGACCGATGTGCCAAACTTCCGCCGAGGGCATCATCTCCCAAAAGCCCTCGACCATCCCCAACCCCGCGCGCAGCACGGGCACTAGACCGATGATTTCTTGCAGATCATACCCTTTCGCTTGAGCGAGCGGCGTGGTGACCGTGATCTCTTTCAATTCCAAGTCAGCCGTCGCTTCGTACGCCAGCAAAATCGCGACCTCGCGAATCAGTTCGCGGAACTTTTTCGGCTCGGTCTTGGCATCGCGCATCATCGTCACTTTGTGGCGGATGAGCGGATGATTGGAGACGTGGACTGTGGACATGGCGCTCCTATTGCTTTTTCCCATTCGATTTGGCTTCCAAGCGAGCGATAGACGCCACCGCGTCGCCTTCTTTCAAGTTCATCACGGGCGATTCCTTCGACGTGCGGCGCGCTTTCGGCAAGTTCGCTACGCGGGCGCGCAGGACGTGGCCGTTGGTCGAGATGATCGTTACGTCGTCGTCCTCGGCGACCACGCGCGCCGCGGCGATCACACCCGCACGCGCGACATCGCGGCCGAGGGTGGCGACGCCCTTGGTGTAGCGCCCTTGCACGGCGTACTCTTTCACGGGTGTTCGCTTGCCAAACCCTTTTGCCGTAACGACGAGCAAAAAGCCATCCGGCTGCACGGCATCCATCGAACCATCGAAGCGACCTTGTCGCCCTCGTTCAATTTGATGCCGTAAACTCCGCCCGCGACGCGGCCCTGCACTGGCACATCCTCTTCCTTGAACCGCAGCGCCTGCCCTTGCTCCGTCGCAAACATCAACTCGCCGTCGCCGTGCGTCAGCCGCGCCCAGCCAAGCTCGTCGCCCTCGTTCAAGTTCAGCGCGGCGACGCCGCTCGCGCGGATGCCGTCGAATTCCGCGAGCGGGGTGCGCTTGATGCGGCCGCCCGCGGTCGCCATCGTCAGAAATTCAGCCGCGGAGAAATCGGGCACGGCCACGGCCGAAGTGACGCGTTCGTTTGCTTCGAACGACAGGAAATTGTTAAGCGGCAGTCCCCTTGGCTGGCGTTCGACATCCGGCACTTGATGCGCCCGCAGTGGATAGACCTTGCCGCAGTTCGTAAAGAAAAGGAGTGTATCGCGCGAGTTGGCGGGGAAGAGATATTGCACGGCGTCTTCTTCGCGCGTCTGCACGCTCTTGGAGCCGGTCGCCGTCCGCCGCACCGAGGTCAGCGGCACGCGGCTGATGTAGCCGCGCTGTGTGACCGAAATCAGCACTGCTTGCTCCTGCACCAAGTCCTCTTCCTTGAACTCGGTCGTCTCCTCACCGCCTTCCGAGATGTGCGTCCGCCGTGTATCGCCAAAACGCTTTTTCAGGTCGGCAAGCTCTTCCTGAATGACGCCCAGAATCTTTTTCGGATGCTTGAGCAGGTCTTCGAGGTATTTGATCGCCTTGCGAACCTCGGCCAGTTCGTCCTCGATTTTCTTGCGTTCCAATGCGGCGAGGCGGCGCAGTTGCATATCGAGAATCGCTTGCGCCTGAATATCGTCGAGCTTGAAGCGTTTCATCAAGCGCTCTTTCGCCGTCTCGGCGTCGGGCGATTGGCGGATCGTCTTGATGACCTCGTCCAAATAATCGAGCGCGATTTTCAAACCTTCGAGGATGTGCGCCCGCGCTTTGGCCTTTTCCAGATCGTACTGCGTGCGCCGCGTGATGACGATTTGCCGATGCTGGACGTAGAGTTGCAGCATCTTTTTGAGCGAGAGCACGCGCGGCTCGCCTTCGACGAGCGCGAGCATGTTGACGGTAAAGCCGGATTGCAGCGGCGTGTATTTCAAGAGTTGGTTGATGACGGGCTTGGCATCGGCGCCGCGTTTCAACTCGATGACGATGCTCATGCCTTGGCGGTCGGACTCGTCGCGCAAGTCGCCAATATCCTCGATGCGCCGGTCGCGCACGAGGTCGGCGATACGTTCGATGAGCGCGGACTTGTTCACCTGGTACGGCAATTCGGTAATGACGATGCGCGCCCGCCCGCCGCCCGCCTCTTCCGTGTGCAGCTTGCCGCGCACGACGATGCGCCCTTTCCCGGTCGCGTACGCCTCTTTGATACCGTCGGAGCCGAGAATGATGCCCGCGGTTGGAAAATCGGGACCGCTGATGAACCGCATGAGGTCTTCCACGTCTACATCGTCAATCTTGTCCCAGCGGTCAATCAAATAGTGAGTGGCGTCAATCACCTCATTGAGGTTGTGCGGCGGGATATTGGTCGCCATGCCGACCGCGATGCCCGCCGTGCCATTGAGCAAGAGGTTCGGCACTTTGGCCGGCAGCACCGTTGGCTCTTGCATTGTGCCGTCAAAGTTCTCTTTGAAATCCACGGTATTGCGGTCAATATCCAGCAGCATCTCTTCGGCGATTTCGGAGAGGCGCGCTTCAGTGTATCTCATCGCGGCCGCGGGATCGTCGTCAATACTCCCAAAGTTCCCTTGCCCATCAATGAGCGGATAGCGCATCGTAAAATCTTGCGCCATGCGGACGAGCGTATCGTAGACCGCTTGATCGCCGTGCGGGTGATAGCGGCCCAGAACGTCGCCGACGATACGCGCGCACTTCTTGTACGCGGTATTGTACCGCAAGCCCATCTCGCCCATCGCGTACAGGATGCGCCGCTGCACCGGCTTGAGTCCATCGCGCACATCCGGCAGCGCGCGCGCAGTAATCACGCTCATCGCGTAGTCCAAGTACGCGCTCTTCATTTCCTGTTCGATTTCAACTAGTTTGACGGTGCCGATTTCAACCAAGTCCCTTCCTCCGCATACGCTACACTGTGTGCCTATTATATCCAATTCCGAACAAAAATGCTATTCGCGCGGCAGAAAAACACCCCCTTCGACGAAAGGGGGTGCTGTCGAATCATGCTCACGTCGCTCGCGGCGCGCTGTCTCTTTGCGTCAGCTTTCGCAACAGATCGAACCAGAAGGGCGCGCCTTGCGCGCCGGCAAGGCCCGTGACGATCCAGCCGATCAATTTGAGCAGCAACGCGCGCAAATAGGAGAAATCGGCCGGAGGGGTGGCCCAGTCTTTGGGCGTAAAGCGCAACCAGGGCGCATCGGGGATGCGATCCATCTGCCAACCAATGGGCAGGTCCAATTGATTCAGGACGCGTTGCGCTTCATCGGGTTGGCCGCTGCGTTCGAATTCCCCAGCCGCGGCGGCGACGGCGGCGCGCAGTGTGGGATCGCGCCACAAGTTGGATGTGATCGCGATGGCGTCTACGTTCATCACCACGCTGACGCTTAGCCCGATGATGAGCGCCAAGTGCCACATGTTGCGCCGGTAGCTCTCCGACACGCGGTCCATCGCACCGTTGAACCAATCTTCGACATTCTTGCGCGCGGTATCAATTTCGTCGTTCTTCGCGGTGAGGAGGGCCAGCAATGAGGTTTTCAATCGCGAGTCCGGAATGCGGGCTACGGCGTCGTGGAGGTCCGTGACGGTGGTCTTGCCGGAAGAGCCGGGGACGAACGTGTTGAACAACGCCAGGACAAACGTGCGCGACGGGATGCTGATGGGCTTGCCTTCGCGCAAATCAACTCCCAAACGTTGTTTCAGGGCAACTTGAACGGACGAGAAGAGTCCGCCCAGTTGCTTGAGGATGGGCAAAGCGCCAAGCCATTGTCTAAGCGCCGACGGCTCCGGCACGGTGGGGACCAGCGCCTCGATCAGCGGATTCTGGTATAACAGCCCCAGCTTGGTCACGTCGCCGTGAAAAACGAGATCGCGGATGCCCTTTTCCAATTCGTCGGCGCGCCATTTGAGCGCCTCGGAGATCTTGTTGCCGATCTGCGAACAGATCAGACTCACGAGCAGGAAAACGAAAACGATGCCGATTGCAACTTCGAGGACGGCAGAGCCAAACATCGCGTTCTCCTTGCGTGCCTATTGCTCAGCCAGTCATTCTTCGCTGCGTTCAGAATGACTGGCTGAGCGCCTATCCTTTCATCAGGAAATACGACTGGCACGCGGCGTCGAGCAGTTCTTTGGACATCGTGGGCGGCACGCTGCGATACCGCGCAATATCCACCAATTCGTCGAGGATGTCGCGCGGGTGGACGGCGCGCGGCTTGCGCTTGGGCTTGACGTAGTACTCCATCACGATATGGCGCAAACCCTCTTCGGAATACGGCACGCCGCGCTTCTCCGCCACGCGTTTGAAAATCTCCCGATAGTCGTCCCACGAAGGATCGTTCACTTGGATCTTGTACCGAATGCGGCGCAGGAACGCTTCGTCCACTAATTCGTCGGGGTTGAGGTTCGTCGAGAAAACAATGAGCGCGTCAAAGGGCACGTCAATTTTGCGACCCGTCGCCAGCGTCAAAAAGTCCACGCGCTTTTCCAGCGGCACGATCCAGCGATTCAAGAGATCGCGCGGCCGCACTTGCTGCCGGCCAAAGTCGTCAATGAGAAACACCCCGCCGTTCGCTTTCATCTGGTACGGCGCTTCGTAAAACTTGTTGGTCGTATCGTAGACGAGGTCGAGACTCTCGAGCATCAACTCGCCGCCGACCGTGATCATCGGGCGATGGATCAGAATCCACCGCCGGTCGTAGCGCTCGCCTTTGCGCAAGCCGGGAATCGCGCTGTCACTGCTCTCCTTGTCCGAGACCGGGTGATGGTGGAGCGAATCGAACATTTTGATAATGTGCCCATCGGCCGCGACCGCGTAGGGAATAAAGATCGCGCCGGGGAGCATCGCGCCGATGCCTTCGGCGATGGCCGTCTTGCCGTTGCCGGGATGCCCGAACAGGAAAATGGATTTGCCCGAATTGATCGCCGGGCCAAGTTGGTCGTAGACCGCTTCGCCCAGGATGAGGTGCGACAGCCCGCGCTGCATCATTTCACGCGTGACGATTTGGCCGTTCATGGATTGGGCCAGGGCCGAGCGGTTGTACACTTCGAGCGGCACGGGCGCGGGGCCGGCGTACTGCGACTGGTTCAGCAACTCGCGCGTTCGGGCGCGCCCTTCGTCCGCGATCACGTATTGATACGACGATTCGCCCAGCCCGCCCGATCCCTTGACCTCGGTCAAATGCTCGCGGCGCAAATAGTCGAGCGCGCGATCCACGATGTTGGCAAACGGCAGCTTGACCGCGTCCGCGATTTCGTGGCCCATCATAAAACCGCGCGCGTACATCACCTTGAGCACGAGATCGGAGATGAACGCGAGGTTCAGGCCACTCTCCTCGATCGAGTGCGGTTCCGATGGGACGAAACGAGGCAGGGAAGGTGACTGCATGCCGAGAACTCCGAAAGTGTGGATTGCCGAAATGCTAACGAAAAGAGGAAAGGGGCAGCCATCGCCATCTTTCCTCACGCATGAACAAATCGTCTGGGCGCTATGCCGTCTGTTCTTCTTGCCAATCTACAGGCAGTTCCGCTTGTGTGAGCAAAATCGGCTTTTTCTTATTCCGGATCGTGTCGCCGTTGATCACGCATTTGCGCACGTCACGCCGCGAAGGGATCTCGTACATCACGTCCAGCAAGACTTCTTCGATGATCGTCCGCAGCCCGCGCGCCCCGGTTTTGTATTGCAGCGCGTGCTCGGCGGCCGCCTGCATCGCATCGTCGGTAAAGCTTAGCTCGACGCGATCGAGCGCGAAAAGTTTTTGGTATTGCTTGATGATCGAATTCTTTGGCTCGCTCAATATCTTGACGAGCATCTCTTTGTCGAGCGGGTCCACGCTGACGACGACGGGCATCCGGCCCACAAACTCGGGGATCAAGCCGAATTGCAGCAGATCGTCGTGCGTGCAGAGCCGCAGCAATTCTGTCGGCGAAAGGTCTAACGCGCTCCGTTCGCGCTCGCCCTTGAAGCCCATTGAACGCCGGTCCGCGGCGCGCTGCGCGATAATCTTGTCCAGCCCTTCGAACGCGCCGCCGCAGATGAATAGGATGTTGCCGGTATTCAGGCGCAGGTACTCTTCGTGCGGATGCTTGCGCCCGGCTTTCGGCGGCACATTCGCGATCGTGCCTTCGATGATCTTTAGGAGCGCCTGCTGGACCCCTTCGCCGGACACGTCGCGCGTGATCGAGGGATTGTCGCCGCTCTTGCGCGCGATCTTGTCAATTTCGTCAATGTAGATGATGCCGCGCTGGGCGCGTGGGATGTCGAAATTCGCGCTCTGGATAAGCGCGAGCAGAATGTTTTCCACGTCCTCGCCGACGTAGCCCGCTTCGGTGAGCGAGGTCGCATCGGCAATCGAAAAGGGCACGTCGAGGATTTTTGCCAGCGTCTGCGCGAGGAGCGTCTTGCCGCAGCCGGTCGGGCCGATCAGCAGGATGTTCGACTTGCCGAGTTCGACCTCGTCAGTGGGCGCGCGGTTTTGGATGCGCTTGTAGTGATTGTAGACCGCGACGGAGAGGACTTTTTTGGCGCGCTCCTGTCCGACGACGTATTGGTTCAGCCGCTTGTAGATTTCCTTGGGCGGCAGACTTTCAATCGAGAGGGGCGCGCCCCCCGGCGTGCCTGCTTCCTGTTCGAGAATCTCGCGGCACAACTCAACGCACTCGTCGCAAATGTAAACCTGGTCGGGCCCCGCGATTAAGCGGTTGACCTGTTCCTGGCTGCGATTGCAGAACGAGCACATTTCCTCGCCGTGGCGGGTGAGGGACGGCATGCGGGTCTCCAGACAGACCACGTAGGGGCGGGGTGACCCCGCCCCTACGTGGTCTGGCGTGATCTACTTTTTCTCTTCCTGCAGTTTGGCGCTGAGCAAAACTTCGTCAATCAAGCCATATTCGACGGCTTCGGGCGCGTCCATGTAATAGTTGCGGTCGGTGTCGTGGATGATGCGGTCAATGGGCTGCCCGGTGTTTTTGGAGAGGATTTCGTTCAGCCGGCCGCGCTCGCGCATGATGCGCCGCGCTTCGATCTCGATGTCTACGGCCTGTCCCTGCGCGCCGCCCCACGGCTGGTGGATGTGGATCGTCGAGTTGGGCAGCGCATAGCGGCGGCCTTTCGCGCCCGCGGAAAGCAGCACCGTGCCCATGCTCGCCGCCAAGCCCACGCAAATGGTCGAAACGGGCGCGCTCACGATTTGCATCGTATCGTAGATCGCCAAGCCCGCGGTGATCGAGCCGCCGGGGCAGTTGATGTACAGCCGAATCTCTTTCTCGGAATCCTCGCGATCGAGCACCAACATCTGCGCCACGATCAAGTTGGCGACGTGGTCGTCAATCGGCGTGCCGAGGAAGACGATGCGCTCTTTCAACAACAGCGAAAAAATATCATAGACGCGTTCGCCGCGTCCGGTGTTCTCCACCACCATGGGGATGACGTTGAGCGGGTGGGTGATGTTGTTCATTGATGCCTCCATAAATTACGATTTACGATTTACGATTTGGGGACTATCATAAATTGCAAATCACTTTTCTTGTCCGGGGACGATTGGGCGATCCAATCCGCGCGGCCAATCTTCGGGCCGCACATGGCCGGGGTCGGTAATCAAGCCGCCTGCCGGGGGCGCTGTGCCCCGCTTGGCCGCTTCGGCCGCTTCCAGGGCGCGTAGTTCTTCGCGCACCATTTCCGGCGTGACGATGGTGCCGCGTGTTGGCTCGCCCTTGGCGATCGCGACCATACGCTCGACGGCTTTGCCCATCTTGATGCTAAACTCGATATCGCGCCGCGAGGACGAAGTCGCAAGCGAGCGGCGAACCTGATCCGCGCGCTCGCCCGCCCGCGCGGCCTCCTGCGCGCGCCGGTCAATCTCGATATCCACTTCTTTGCCGGATGCCTCGATGTTTTCCGCTTCGACCAATTGGAGGATGACCAGCAGACGCCGCAGGCGCATTTCGGCGCGTGGGCGTTGTTCCTCACGGTACTGGTCCGCCGTCTTGCCCGAAAGCTCCAAATACTTGGGCCAGGTCAAGCCCAAACGCTCTGCGACCTGTTGCGAACGCTTGGTTTCCTGATCAATCTCATCGTCGAGCATCGAAGCCGGATGGGCGATTTGCGCTTGCGCGACGACGGCGTCAATCACCTGATCCGTAAAGCGGTTGTCTTCCTCGATTTGCTTCCGCGCGGCGAGATTGTTGCGAACGTAACCCTTAAGCTGGTCAAGCGACTCGTACTGGCTGACGGCCTTCGCCAATTCGTCGTCAATGGGCGGCAAATGCGGCTCTTTGATGTCCGTGATGTTCACCGTATACGTGGCCGTCTTGCCCGCGAGGTTTGGGTTGAGCGGACGAACTTCGTCCGACTCATCCGCGGGATAAACGTACGTGATCGTCCGCGGCTCGTTGACATTCATGCCGACCAGTTGCTCGAGCCATGGAAAGACCGGCTTGTCGGATTCCAGCCGGATTTGCAATCCTTTGTTATCATTCGTCGGCTGGCCTTCAATTCCGCCATTCATGTCCGCCGTCACGAGGTCGCCCATCTGCGCGGGCCGCGTCACCGGGACCATCTGCCCCTGATCCATCTGGAGCCGGTCGAGGGCCTCTTTTACCTCGTCATCCGAAACTACGATCGGCGCGGGGCGCAGTTGAATGGAACGATAATCGCCGAGCGTGACGACCGGGCGCGTGGGGATGGTGAACTTGAGAATCAGCGGCTCTTTCTGCGGCACGTCGAGCTTGCCGGCATCGTAGACGTCAATGTTTTCGTCTTTGATGACTTGCCTGTAAACGCTTTGCGCGAGTTCCTCGATGGCCTCATCGCGCAGGAGGTCTTTGCCTACCGCGCGCTCGACGACCGCGTACGGCGCTTTGCCGGGACGAAAGCCGGGCATCGGACGCACGCGGGAGACTCGCTGCGCGGCGGATTTCATCGCGGTCTGTAGTTGCTCGTCGTCCACTTCTACGGTGACAATCGCATTACAATCGGCAGTGCGTTCGGTTGTGACCTTCACTCTTCTATGATTCCTTTTCCAGTATGCGGCAATCGGTAATTAGTAACTAGTAATCCGGGACTGATTACTGTTTACTGTTTACTGATTACTGTCTCTCATGGGGAAGGAGGGACTCGAACCCTCACGGGTATTAGCCCACATGGTCCTAAGCCATGCTCGTCTGCCAATTCCGACACTCCCCCGGAAGCGGCTGTCATTTTACCATCAATGCGCGCTTTTGGCAATCTACGCGCTCCAGCAACTCTGTTACGTTGTCAATTCAGCTTCGTTATATCGCGTAGTGAATTCGAACGGAAAGAATTTCGCGCGCCCACCTATCGCGTAGAGACGGATTGGGCGCGGGCGTTCAAATGGAAGGAGTAATATGCCACCAATTGCACCCATAACAGATTGGGGCACTGCGCTTGTAACTTCGGTCGCTGCCGCATTGGCATTGTTTGTGGCCGCAATTCCCAAGGTCATCGGTTTTCTCGTCATCCTTATCGTCGGTTGGATTATCGCGGGCATTATCGGCGGCATCGTCGCAGCCGTGCTGCGGACGATCCGCTTTAACGACTTGGCAAACCGGTCCGGGCTGACTGGCTTTGTCGAAAGGATGGGCGTTCGCCAGGATTCCTCGAGCGTAGTCGCGGATCTAGCCAAATGGTTCGTGCGCCTGATCGTCCTGGTCGTCGCCTTCGACGCGCTCGGCCTGCCGGCAATTTCCCAAGTGTTTGGCCAGATGCTTGGCTGGCTCCCGAATTTGGCCGTCGCCCTCTTTGTGCTCGTCATTACGGGCATTCTGGCGCGCGCGGCATCCGATCTCGTGCGCGGCTCGACCGCGTCCGCCGATTTGAGCAATCCAAACTTGATGGCGACGTTGACGAGTTGGACGATTTGGGGTTTCGGCATGATCGTCGCCGTGAATCAAATCGGCGTGGCTACGACTTTGGTGAACACGCTCTTCATGGCGCTGGTCGGCGCGCTGGCGCTCGCGTTGGGACTGGCGTTCGGACTGGGCGGACGAGAGACGGCATCGGAAATCGTTCACAAGTGGTACAACAGCGCTCAATACGCCGCGCCCAAATTGAGGCGCGCGACCGATATGGCTCAGCGTGAAGCCATGGGGATGGGAGGTGGTAGCCGAGAACCACGACCTGAGACGCCAAGTCCACGAACCGAACCGTACCGACCGTGAGCAGCTTCGCTCAAAATCGAATAGGTTCGTAAGAATGTAGAGACCTTGCATGAAATGTCTCTACATTCTCTTTTTATTTCCTAGCCATGGAACAGGTTCAGGATATTTGCCGATAGATTGGGCAGCAGCTCGGAGGATTGCAGGATGAAAAAGAGAATGAGCGACAGCGCGTTGTTCGCCGCGTGCAGCAACATACTGGGATAGAGCGAGCCGGTTGCCTCGTACAACACCGCCAGGAACAGGCCCAGAACAAAGATCGGAATAAAGAGTTCGACGCTCATGTGCAGGGCCGTAAACAGCGCGGTGCTCGCCAGCATGGCGCCGGCCACGCCGATACGACCGCGCAGCCCGGCATACAGAAAGCCGCGAAAAAAGATTTCTTCCGCAATGGGGGCGACGATCGCGGCGGCCACCAGCGTCAGTAAGAATCCCACGCCGTGCAGGTCCAACCGCGTCAAAATTTGCTGTTGTTCGATCCGCAGGCCGAGAGCGATCGCGATCAAGCTGTATAGAAACCGGATTACGTATGAGAGGAGCAGCAGCGCGAGACTCAAGGAACAACCGAGCGGCATAAAGTAGGCGCGCAAGCCCAGCACTTGCCCGCCCACCCGATAACGCACAGGGCCGAACCACCAAGCCACGCCGACGACCACGAGGTCTTGGATTACTAGGAACAAAGTGAGTACACCGCTGTTCTCGCGGAGCGGGAGGCCTAGCGCCAAACTGGCTGCAAATACGACGAGGTTCAGCGCGAGGAGAATCGCCGCGGCGACGACGATCGCCGCGATCATGTCCCGCCATCCCCACGGGACGACGGGCACACGCGTCGAGTTTTCGGCGTTTGACAACTTGGTTTCAGTCTGGTTCACAGATAGGCACTTGATCGGGTTTGGTCTATTGGGCGAATTATAGCCGCAAGCAAAGTGGGTGACAAGCGCCCGCGTCGCTTTGACATTCTCCTTGCGCGGTCATATAATCCTGACCAAAATGGGAGGCGCGACAAACCGATGACCACACTGCTCCTGGTGGACGACGAAAAGAATATCATCGAGTTGGAACGTCTGTATCTGGAAAAGGAAGGTTACCAAGTCGAAGCATGTTATGATGGGCATACCGCGCTCGCCAAATTCCGCGCGCTCAAGCCCGCGGCCATCATTCTCGATTTGATGCTGCCCGGCGTGGACGGCTGGGACGTCTGTCGCCGCATCCGCCAGGAAAGCGATGTGCCGATCATCATGCTCACGGCGCGCGATCAGGATATTGACAAAATAGTGGGCTTGGAGCTAGGTGCGGACGATTATCTCACCAAACCCTTCAATCCGCGCGAACTCGTCGCGCGCGTCAAGGCGATCTTTCGCCGCACGAGTCCCACGCCGAAAACCCAGCGCCTCTCGATTGGCGACCTGACGATGGACTTGGACCGGCGCGAGGCGACGGTTGGCAAAAGGCAATTGGAATTGCGCGCCAAGGAATTCGATCTGCTGGCCGTGTTTGCCCAGAATCCCGGCATCGTGCTCACTCGCGAGCGCCTGCTCCAAATCGCGTGGGGCTATGACTTCGCGGGCGAAACGCGCACGGTGGACGTGCATGTCGCCCACCTACGCAAAAAGCTAGCGAACGCCCACACGCAGATCGAGACGGTGAGCGGGGTGGGATACAAGTTGGTCAGTGAACAGTGAACAGTCAACAGTAAACAGTAAACAGTAACCAGTTTTCAGTATTCAGTTCGCTATTCACTGTTCGCTGTTGACTGTTGACTGTTGACTGCTTACTGGAGTTGCCATGTCTCTCCGCTCTCGCTTGATTCTCACCCACGTCAGCGTCATCCTGCTTACGCTCGTCATCATCGGCGTGAGTCTGGTCTACATCTTGCGCGATTACCAGCGCCAGATTCAACTCGCGCGCCTGGGCGATGCGGTCGTCCCGCTTTCGTTCCAAGCCCGCGCGATGCTCCTCAACGATGTGGCCCCGCGCGAAATCCTCAACCGCTTGGAAACGGAAGCGGGCGGTGTCGGGCACGTCATGCTGATTACTGAGAAAGGGCTTGTGCTCGCGGATGCGGCCAATGGGCTGACCAATCGCACCGTGCGGCTCAATCGTCAGATTCCGGAGAAGGATTTCTTCTGGGGACAGCACATCCTCAAGGTGAACAATACGGAACGCGTTTTGCTCTACGTCGGCATCGCGGCAGGTAAGGCCAGCGGGCAGACCGTGTACGTCGCGCTGTCTGCGGTCGAGCGGCCCATCCTATCGGCGCTGGAAGACATCCTACCGAGTTTGTTAGTGGCCGGCGGCATTACGCTCTTTCTCTCGCTGATCGCCGCGCTCTTGCTGGCGCGCTCTATCGCCAAACCGCTGACGCGTCTAGCGCAGGCCACGGAAGCGGTCGCGCGCGGCCAGTACGATCACCGCGTCTCGGGTACCGGCGGCGACGAGATCGGGCGGCTGGCAGCGAGCTTTAACGCGATGGCCGAACGCGTGCAGCGTTCGCGACAAATGGAAAAGGATTTTGTCGCGAACGTATCGCACGAGCTAAAGACGCCGCTCACCTCGATTCAGGGCTTTTCACAAGCGATTCTCGACGGCGCGGTTCAAGACTTTAGCCATGTGCGCCGCGCCGCGCAAACCATTTTCGAAGAAACCGCGCGCATGGCGCGGCTGGTGGGCGATTTGCTAGTCCTCGCGCGTTTTGAATCGGGTGAAATGCCGCTGGCGATGGAGACGCTCGACCTGAACCAATTGCTCCCGCACTGGATCGAATGTCTCCAGCCGCGCGCCAAATCGCAGGGCGAAACATTGATCACGGTGATGGACCCGCTGCTGCCCATCGCCGGCGACGCCGGACGACTCGAACAAGTCGTGATCAATCTCGTCGAGAACGCGATCAAGTACAATCGGCCCGGCGGAACCGTAACTGTGACGGCGAAAGCGCCCGCGGTCGAGAGCGCGACCAAGAGTTCGGTGCTGGCGCGGCGACGCGCGGCCCAAGTGCTGGGCACGCGCTGGGTGACCATCGCCGTCACGGATACCGGTGCGGGAATCCCCAAAGAGGACCTCCCCCGCGTGTTCGAGCGGTTTTATCGCGGCGACAAGGCGCGGGTTGCCGGCGGCACGGGGTTGGGGTTGTCTATCGCGCACGAGATTGTCGCCGCGCATGGCGGCAAGATTATTGTCGAGAGTGAGATAGGCCGCGGGAGCACGTTCACCGTTCAGTTGCCGGTCAAGTAGGACGACGTAGGTCGAGTAGACAGGGAAACAGGGAAACAAGTAAACAGGTAGACAGGTAGACAATCGCCCTGTGTACCTGTTTCCCTGTTTCCCTGTCTACCTGTTTGCCTGTCTACCGAAACTAGTCGTGCGCCCCCGGCGACAGCCGGTCCGCGCCCTTTAACTTGCCAGCCATGCGCTCAGGGTGGTGAATGAGAATCGGCATGCACTGCGGGCAGATCCACGCGGGATTCCCGGCGGCACGCAGAGAGACGAGCGGAACCTCGTTCTCCGAGCGATTGCAGTTCAAACAGCGACCCATTTCCTTATCCACGAATAATCTCCTCCACTGATTTTACTTTTCCGTACGTTCCATTCAACGCGGCCAAGAAGGCCCGATGCACATGATCGGCGGGCACGGTGCGGTCGCCGAATTTCAACGCGCGTGTCGCGCAAGCATCGTGCGCGATAACGCATTCGAATCCGAAATCGAACGCGGCCCGTGCGCTCGCATCTACGCACATGTGCGTCATCATACCGGCGATCACCAAACGCGACACGCCCTTTTCTTTGAGATGGTCGAGCAGCGGGGTCTCGCGAAAACTATTGG
Organism: Chloroflexota bacterium; assembly: GCA_016208315.1. Taxonomy (GTDB): domain Bacteria; phylum Chloroflexota; class Anaerolineae; order UBA4142; family UBA4142; genus JACQYF01. The sequence goes on from JACQYF010000020.1 coordinate 38,300, forward strand.
GGTAGTGTTTTTGAAAGACCGGTTCGTTTTCCAATGGCTTTACGTTCGCGTGAATTTCGGCGCCCACGGTGCCCGCGACAAACGCCGGCGCGTTCGCGCTGCTGGCAATGTGTTGGATGTGAACGACCGGCAGGTTGGCGCGGCGAAAATGCTCCAACAAAGTCCGCGCGCATTCGCTTGCCTGGAGCGGACGTTCCAGTTCCCTTTTGCCGCCGGCAAAGTATTCGTTCTGGATGTCAATCAAGAGCAATGCGGTTGTCATGGTGTGGCTCCTTGTTGCTGCACATACGGCAGCATCCGCGCGTCAATGTTGCGAATGTGGTCCACCAGCCAGGTGGAAATATCGCGCAGCATCTCGATGGCAATCAGCGCGGTCGTGCTCTGCCGATTTGCCAACCGGTCCCGAAACGTGGCAAGCTTTTTCATAAAGATGGCGTGCGCTTTTCGATTGGCCGCCGCCAAAGGGCACTGCACCCGATCCATCAAAGCTTCCTCGCGGGAAAAGTGCTGCACCACGTATTTCGAGAGAAAATCCAGCATGGACTCTACCTCGGCCGCGGGCTGTCCCTTGTACATCGCGTGCAGCAATAGGTTCAGACGGCGAATCAACTCCTTGTGCTGCGCGTCGCACAGGTCGTCGCCCGTCCGCATGGATGGCTCCCACGCGTAATCCAGAATTTCCATGCTCACCTCCGCCGACGGCTATTCAAAGATCTCTCCGACCGCCACGGCAAAACCGGGCAACACGTCGCTGCCATCCAGCGTATCGGTCATCGTCAGCACACGGATATTGTCGAGCGAGCGGTACGCGGTGATCGTTTTCGTTCGCGGATGGACGACCCAGACAAGTTGCGTTCCGGCTTGCAGGTACTTGAGAACTTTGGCATCTACTTCCTCAACGGTGTCTTCGGGAGAAACGACTTCGACGGCAACATCCGGCGCGCCATCGAAAAAGCCCTGCCGGCGCGTTTGCCGCGCGGCGCGGGCGGCAGACACAAACGCAGCATCGGGCGTGCGTACGATGTCAGGATCGCGCGCGAGAACGAATCCGGTTTCCGCCGCATACACCTTGCCAAGCCGATGCTTTCTGACAAATTCGCGTACCAGAGAACCAATAGCAAGCGCAATTTCTCCATGTTCGTGACCGGCCGGTGTCATCCTAATGATTTCGCCCTTCACGAGTTCGACATGCTCATCGTGCTGCGGCATCCGTTCCAACTCTTCGGCTGTTACGAGGCGAGTCTGAACGATCATTTGACACCTCCCCCACTGTTCACCGGTCTTGCAACGCCGCCACGCCCGGCAGCACGCGCCCTTCGAGAAATTCGAGTGATGCGCCGCCGCCGGTCGAAATGTGCGTGATCTGGGCCGCGACGCCCGCTTGCTCGACCGCCGCCGCGCTGTCGCCGCCGCCGATGATGGTCGTGGCTTGGGATTTGGCGAGCCGCTTGGCGATCTCGACCGTGCCTCTCGCAAACGCGGGCATTTCGAATACGCCGAGCGGACCGTTCCAAACGACCGTTTTCGCGCTCGTCAAAATCTCCTCGAACGCATCAATGGTCTTGGGGCCGATGTCGAGGATGCGCCAATCGCCAGGAACCTCGTCCACGGGAACGACCCGACTCTGCGCGTCCGCGGCAAACTTGTCGGCAATCACCACGTCTACCGGCAGCGCGATCTTGGCGCCGCCCTTTTCGATCAGCCCTTTGGCTATCTCCAGCTTGTCGCTTTCCACCAGCGATTGGCCGATGGCGATGTCCTGCGCGGCAAGAAATGTATTCGCCATGCCGCCGCCGATGAGGAGCGCGTCTACCTTCGGCAAAAGATTCTCGATCACTTTGATCTTGTCGCCGACCTTTGCGCCGCCCAAAATCGCGACGAACGGGTGTGCGGGATCGGCGAGCGCCTGGCCCAAATAGCTCAACTCTTTTTCCATCAAGAAACCCGCGACCGCGGCCAAGTAGCGCGCGACGCCTTCGGTACTCGCGTGCGCGCGGTGCGCCGAGCCGAAAGCGTCGTTCACGTAAACATCGGCGAGGGCCGCCAGTTTTTTCGCAAACGCGGGATCGTTCTTTTCCTCTTCGGCATAGAAGCGAACGTTCTCCAGCACAATCACATCGCCCGCGCGCATCGCCGCCACCGCGCGCTCGACCTCCTCGCCCACGCAATCGCCGACGAACGTCACGGGCTTGCCGAGCAGTTGCGTTAAGCGCGCCGCGACGGACCGCATGCTGTATTTCTGGTACTTGCCTTTCGGTCGTCCCAAATGCGACGCCAGAATCACTTTTGCGCCTTGCTCGACCAAATAGCGAATCGTCGGCAGGGAGGCGACGAGGCGCGTATCGTCGGTCACCTGCCCGTTATCAATCGGCACGTTGAAATCCACGCGCACGAGGATGCGCTTGTGCTTGACGTCAATGTCGCGAACGGTTTTCTTGTTCACTGTCATCTCTCACTCTTTCGTTCAAGTGGACGAGCATCTCTTCCGCCAACGCTATTACGCAGCGAGTCTCCTCAGCGCCGATTGTATCGGTCAATTTATATGCAGCTTCGATATGCCACTTTAGCGCCTGACGCAGGCGGGGTACAAACGCACTCGCGCGTGTCTCTTTCAGAGCGGTAATGACACCGTGGCGCGAACCCGGAAGATCATCGGCTTCGAGCAGGATCAACGACTTGGCACAGAACTCGGCGGCGTTATATGCTGGCATCATAGCGCCACGCGGAAATCGAGCAATCAGATGGCGCGCGGCGCGCAAATCTTCTTGGACCCGTGCGATTCGTTCTTGGATTTCTTTCACCTTCAACCGTTGGGCGCGTCGCCGGTTGAACGCTTTGCCATGCCGAGTTGCACGATAAACCAGATAGGAGGTGGGGTTCACATATTCGGCCAGTGGGTAGAGGTGTGCTTCTATGTGTTCGTCGAAGTTTTCCCACACTTCCTGCTGGAGATCATACCGAGCATCTCTGGATTCTTCGTCCTCTCGTGTTCGAGTAAATAGCAATACGTCAATATCGCTGTCCCGTTTTGCCGTGCCCTTCGCCACACTACCGAATAGGACCGCTCGCGCAACATTCTTTCCGACCGGACTAGCGCGTAAACGTTGCAAGAAGAATCCGAGTGCTTTCAACTTCCTGCGGTGTACCGCATCCTTCGGCTTGATCCGCGTCCCGTTGATGGTGATGGGCGCAGACGAAAGCGCAATTCTCGTTTTCATCGCTTGCTCATGCACTGCTCTGAAAAGTGGCGCTTTGGTTTGTAGTCAGCGACGGGCACACGCGCCAACGGGTGTGAAAATCCCCAAAGGCCCAAGGGCGAACGGGATTGACCATTCGCCCTTCGTGACGTTGCCTTGTCGTTGGCTAGAGTTTGCCGGCGACGAACGCGGCCAAGTCGGCGACGCGGCAGGCATAGCCCCACTCGTTGTCGTACCAGGCCACGACCTTGGCCAGGTTGCCGATGACGAGCGTATCCATCGAGCTGAACACCGAAGAAAGATTCGTGCCGCGTAGATCGCTGGACACGAGCGGCTCGTCGGTCACGCCGAGAATGCCGCGCATCGGTCCGTTGGCATATTCGAGCATCGCCGCGCGGATCGTCTCTTTGGTGGCCTCCTTGTTCAGGATCGCCGTAAAATCCACGACCGACACGGTCGCGGTCGGCACGCGAAAAGCCATGCCCCCAAATCGGCCCTTCAAATCCGGAATGACGAGGCCCACGGCTTTGGCCGCGCCTGTTTCCGCGGGGACGATATTCTGCGCCGCGGCGCGCGCATCGCGCAAATCTTTGGCGCCGACGTCTTGCAGCTTTTGCGTATTGGTGTACGCGTGGATCGTCGTGAGGATGCCCTTTTCGATGCCGAACATTTCGTTCAAAACTTTGGCGACCGGGGCCAAGCCGTTCGTCGTGCAGGATGCGTTCGAGATCATCTGATGCTTGGCCGGATCATACTTCTCGGCATTCACGCCGAGGACAATCGTAATATCCTCGTTCTTGGCCGGCGCGGTGATGATCACTTTTTTCGCGCCGCCGGAAGTGATGTGGCCGCGCGATTTGGTGGCATCGGTGAACAGGCCGGTAGACTCGATGACAATCTCGACCCCCATGTCGGCCCACTTGATGGCATTCAAGTCTTTCTCGGCCGTCACCATGACGGTCTGGCCGTCAACGATCAGATTACCATCCTTGGCCTCCACGGTACCGCTGTACGGTCCATACGTGGAATCATACTTGAGCAAATGCGCGTTGACCGCGGGGTCAAACAGGTCGTTGACCGCGACCACTTGCACCTTGTCGGCCACGCGTTCTTTGATCGTGCGAAAAACCTGTCGTCCAATTCGTCCGAAACCATTGATTCCAATTTTCGTTGCCATTCGATTCCTCCTAGAGTTTTGAGCCGGATTTCTGATTATCTCGGTACCACTTGAGAATTTGCTGGGCGAGTTTTTCCGGGTCGTGCCGCCAGGGTTTGGACTCGTCCACCAAATCGGCCAGAACCAGCTCCACGCCCGGCGTCCGGTTTTCGCGGAGACGCACCACGGCGCTTGCGCTCTGCTCCGGCAGATGGCCCTGCCAGTTATTGTTCGCGATGACGTGCGTAAAGATGCCTGGTCCGACGTGTTGAGCGAGCGCCTCGTAATGGTCCTCGACCGAGAAACCGTTCGTCTCGCCCGGCTGGGTGGCGACGTTGCAAACATAGACCTTGAGCGCGTGCGACGCTTCCAACGCCCGCCGAATATCCTCGACCAACAAATTGGGGAGCACACTCGTGTACAGACTGCCGGGGCCGGCCACGATCAAATCCGCGTCGAGGATCGCGCGTACCGCGCCGGGATACGCCGGCACGTGCTCCGGCTCGAGATAAACGCGCTCGATGGGCCGGCCGCGGTGCGTAATTTCTGATTCGCCGGCGACGCGCGCGAGGCCCGCGCCGGCCGGTTCCAGCTCGAGGGTCTCGGCGCAGAGCGTAACATTTTTGAGCGTCGAGGGCAGAATCTGGCCGCGCACGGCGAGCACGCGCGAGGACTGCAACAGCGCGCTCTCGAAATCGCCCGTTACGCCGGCCATCGCGGCGATGAACAGATTGCCGAACGAATGCCCGCTCAGCCCGTTCCCTTCGCTAAAGCGATACTGAAACAGCCGCGTCATCAGCGGCTCGGAATCGGCGAGCGCGGCGATGCACTGCCGAAAATCGCCAGGGGGTAGTACGCCGAGTTCGCGGCGCAAGCGCCCTGAACTGCCACCGTCATCGGCCACCGTTACGATGGCGGTGAGGTAATCCGTCTTGTCCTTCAAGCCGCGCAGCAGCGTGGAAAGCCCGGTTCCGCCGCCCAGCGCGACGATCTTGGGCCCATGATGGCGGATGCGCTTGCGGTAGAGAGTTTCAATCACGTTGGTTTCGCTGCCGACAAAAGCCGAGAGGAGCGACTCGCTGAGTTTGACGACCGAAATGACGACGAGCGCGATGCCGAGCGCGCCGAAGAGCAGGCCGCGCTCGACGCGCGGGATGAATTGCAGGGTCAGGTAGTAGAAAACCGCGGGCACATCCGATTCGCGATAGAGCTGCACCAAAATGTAGGCCACGCCCAACCCGAGAATCGTCACGCCCAGCGTGAGCAGAACCAGCCAGCGCTTGATCCCCAACCCGAGATACAGCCACTTCCAACTTGAACTTTTGAGCAACCGCGAAACCCAGTTCATTGGCTCACCGCTTGAATTATAGCCCAACCGCAGACAATTGACAAATGGAAATTCGCTACGCGGAGCGGATACCCCGCCGCGCGCGATACTCGGGTACGGTGATGATGGGTGGGCGCTCGTGCGCGCGAATGTCCGCCACGTCGAGTTGGAAATCATCTTGCGCGTACCGGATCAGCTTCATGCTCGCGTTCAACTCGTCCATCAACGCGATTCCGAGCTTTTGCCCCACGCGCTTTATTACGACCTGGACGATTTCAAAAGACATCTTGCTCAACGCGGTCAGCGATTGATTGCGATGCACGCGCTCGTCCAAGTCTACCTGCCCGATGTTTTGCAATCCAAACTTGGTCCAAATATCAATCAGCAGTCCGACCTCGACGCCATAGCCCGTGAAGAACGGCACCTGCTCCAGCGCCGAGCGTCGCCCCGCGTATTCGCCGGCCAGTGGCTGGACGAATCCGGACAACTCGGGATAAAAGAGGTTGAGGAGCGGACGCGCGGTGAGTTCGGTCACGCGACCGCCACCCCGCGCCTCGGCGGCGCCGGCCATCTTGAGTGGTCGCTGATAAAAGCCCTTGACGTAGACCAAGTGCGGCTCGCGAATCAGCGGGCCGAGGATGCCGTACACAAAACGCGGATGGATGTTGACGATGTCGGTGTCAATCCAGGCAATCAAATCGCCGCGCAGGATGTAAAGACTATTCCACAGCGCCTCGCCCTTGCCGCGCCACTTGTCGGGTTTCCACTTTTCCTGCCGCGGCAGCACATCGGGATGCTTGACCACTGGCACGCCCATCCCCTGCGCGATCTCGGCCGTCCGGTCCGTCGAATTGGAATCAATCACGACAATCTCGTCGAGCAGGCGATGACGTTCCATGAACTGGGCCCGCACGGTCTGGATGATCTTGCCGATGGTCTTTTCCTCGTTCAGGGTCGGCAGACCCAAACTGATCGTGAGGCCCTGTTTCTCTTTGAGTTCTACCAAGCGTTTCAAATCCTGAAACTCGCGCGCGTGAAAAGTATTCTCGGCGAACCATTTGTCCACGATGACTGAAATGGTAAAATCTACCGGCGCCGGTTGCGGCTCAGGCGTCGGGAACGTATACAGCGTGTGGGCCGCGCGCACGACGAGCGCGGGCAACTTGGATTTGGCGAGCACCTCCGCCGCCGTCGCGCCGATCGCGGGATCGTCCGCCGGGGCGTTCGCCGCGGCGCCCATTACGATCAACTGATGGTTGCGCGTGGCCTGCGTGATCGAGCGGACCGCCGGGCCGTGCGCGTTCACCCAGCGCTTGACTTGCGGCAGCTGGCTGAGCCGCTGGATAAAGCTCTCGTAATAATTATCGGTGCTTTCGGCGGGGCTGGCGTGCAGGACCGTGATTTCGCCGTGGCTCGTTTGCGCGAGCGCGAGCGCAAGGCGCAGAGCCAACGCGGCATAGGGCCCGCCGCGAATCGGGAGCAAGATGCGCGGCTTGCCCTTTGGAAACGGCGGTTTGGCGATGACGAGATCGCACGGCAGCGCGGTCAGCCAATCGCCGGGCGGCGTTTCTTTCCAGCTCAAGACGACCAGCGCCACTTTTTCTTGGCGGATCGTCTCGGTTAGCTCGCGCCAAATATTGTGCGCGACGCGAATGGTCACCTGCGCGCCCAGTCCGCGCGCCCCCGGCGCAATCGCCTCACGCAGCTTGCGCGCGTCCAGCGCGCCCGCGCTGAGCGACGCTTGCTCGGACACGGCGACCAAGCCGAGCACGGCCAGCGGGCTGTTTTGCTCGGCCGCAAACGCCTGCGCAAACGGCAAGATGGCTTGAATCTCTGATGGAGACGTTCCGGCGACGAGGATGGTGTTGTCAATGGGCATGGAGATGCTCCAGTAATAGGATCAACGGCTCTATTCGTTCTTTGAAAACTCGCTCCCACGCGTACTCGCGCAGCACCCGCTTTTTCAGGCGATACGCCGAATCTTGCGCGAGCGTGGTCGCGATTTGCGCGGCGGCGTCTGGAGGCGATTGGCCCGGCGGCAAATAGTGCGCGTGCTCTCCCGCCGATTCACGGAAAGGGGCGATGTCGGAACAAAAAGTCGGGAGGCGCGTTAGCCCCGCTTCGAGCAACGGGATGCCAAAGCCCTCGCGTTCGCTGGGAAAGAGGAGCGCATCCGCGAGCAGAAACAAATCGCGCAGCGTGGCGTCGTCCACTGCGCCGAACTCGTAGAGAAAGATCGCAGCGTCTTGCAGCCCAAGCGTTTCGCGCAAGCCGCGCAGCGTTTCCAGATACGCGACGTTGGTTGGATTGTGGGGACCTGGCGGCCCCGTAATGACGAGCCGCGCGGCTTGCCCGCGCTCGCGCAACGCGGCGGTTATCTCCATCGCGTACTCGATGTTCTTGCGGCGCGTGAGGCGCGCGGGCAGGAGAAGCAATGGTTCGGCGTCGAGCAGCGCGAAATCGCGCGCCCAGCGCGCGGTCTTGGCCGTGACGCCGAGAAAGGCGAGTGGATCGAGGCCCGGGGGCACAACGGCGATTTCGACCCCACGTCCCCACAACTCTTGCAATTCTCTTTTCCGCGCCTCTGACACCACCACGTACTTGACCCCCTCCCACGGCTGCCGCAGCAAATCCCACGGAAAACCGGGATGGACTTCTCTCGCATACTGCGGATCGGTCCACGCGAAATCGTGACACCACGCGATCAACCGGATGCGCCCGGCATCGGCGAGGTTTTTGAGCGCCGCCGTCAACGCGAGGTTCTTGTGTAACGAAAGCGCGTTGTGGACGATAATGTAGGACAAATTGCCCCCCTCCATTTCCCCATTCGCTTCGCTCAGGGTCTTTGAATTTCGGGGATCTACGACAATTTGTCCTACAAGCTCCGCGATCAATTCCTCAACCAATTGCTGGAATTTCTCGCCGACAATACCGCGCGCCAATTCGGCGTTCACTTCTGAGACGCGCGGCGACCGCGAGCCAACGTCGGGGATGACCTGAACGGGGACGCGGGGGTCGAAAGGTTCGCCGTGACCGGTGATGATTTTAACGGCGTAGCCGTGGTCGGCAAAGAGGCGGGCGTGCGCGGCAATCGTGGATTCGACGCCGCCAATGGTGGGAGGAGACGCATAGTGAAGAATGGCGATGGATGGTTGCGACATGTGATTCAAGAACCTTGTGAAGGCGCAAGGTTGAGCCAAAAGAACTGGTACGGCTGGAATTGCACACGATACGGCTCGCGGGTGATCGGCGGGAACGATTGCTTGGTGAGCAAGTCAACGGGCGTTCGGCCCTCGAACGCGCCGAGGTCAAGGCCGGTTTCTTGAGCGCGCTCAGACAGGTTGTGAACGGCGACCACGGTTTCGTCTTGATAGTGCCGGATGTACGCCAGGATCGCGGGGTTGGGCGGAGTCAAAAATATACAGTCGCCGCGGCCAAAGACTGGGTGCTGTCGTCGAATCGCGATCAGCCACTTGAGCGTGTGGTAGAGTGATTCGGGGTCGGCGCGCTGCTGCTCGACGTTGACGCGCGCGTAGCCGTAGATCGGATCGTGAATGACGGGCGCGTAAAGGCGGGAAGCCGGCGCTTTGGAAAAGCCCGCGCACTCTTGCGCCGACCATTGCATCGGCGTCCGCACGCCATCGCGATCCTTGAGCCATATATCATCGCCCATGCCGATCTCGTCGCCGTAGTAGATGATGGGCGAGCCGGGCAGCGTAAAGAGGAGCGAATTCGCCAACTCGATTTTGCGTTGGTTGTTGTCGAGCAGCGGCGCGAGGCGGCGGCGGATGCCCAAGTTGAGGCGCATGCGCGGCTCAGGCGCGTATTCGCGCCACATCCACTCGCGTTCTTCGGATGTGACCATTTCCAGAGTGAGTTCGTCGTGATTGCGGAGGAACGTACACCATTGGCAGGAATCGGGAATGGGCGGCGTCTGTTGGGCGATGGCGACAATCGGCCCGCGATCCTGTTGCTTGAGTGACATGAAAATGCGCGGCATGATGGGAAAATTGAACGCCATCTGGAATTCGTCGCCGCCGCCGAAATAGGCGACCGCGTCGCGCGGCCATTGATTGGCTTCGGCCAGGAGCACCGCGTCGGGAAAGCGCTCTGAGACAAACCGGCGGACGCGTTTGAGATACTCGTGCGTCTCGGGCAGGTTTTCGCAGTTGGTGCCCTCGCGCTTGAAAAGGTAAGGCACGGCGTCACACCGAAACCCGTCAATGCCCATCTCGAGCCAGAAATTCATCACGTCCAGCATTTCGTGTTGAATGACGGGGTTATCATAGTTCAGGTCGGGCTGCTGCGTGTAAAAGCGATGGAAGTAAAACTCGCCGGTATGCGGGTCATAATGCCAGTTCGACGTTTGCGAATCTACGAAAATGACGCGGGCGTCTTTGAATTTTTCGTCGTCGGCATTCCAAAGATAATAGTCGCGGTTTGACGCCGCGCGCGAAGACCGCGCTTGCACGAACCACGGATGTTGGTCCGACGTGTGATTCATTACCATATCGGCGATGACGCGCAACCCGCGCGCGTGCGCCGCTTGCACGAGCTCCCGGAAATCGTCGAGCGTACCGTATTCGGGCAAAATCCGGCGATAATCCGAGACATCGTAGCCATCGTCCACCAACGGCGACTCGCAAATAGGGAGCAGCCAGAGACAGTCTACACCCAAATCCTGCAAATAGTCCAACTTGGCGAGCAAGCCGCACAGATCGCCTTGACCGTCGCCATTCGAATCGGCAAACGCCCGCACGTAGATTTCGTAAAAGATCGCGTCTTTGTACCAGAGAGGGTCCATGGGGAGTTATGATTTACGATTTACGATCACAGGTTCGCCATTTTGTCGAGGAATGCGTTCATCCACCATGTCACGTTTTCGGCCTTGATCCGCGCTTGCATCGCCTGTATCCGCCGCCGTTGTTCTTCTTTGGGCATCACCAGCGCCTGCTCGATCACCGCCGCCATGTCTTCGATATCGTAGGGATTGACGCTTAACGCCTCCGGCAATTGACACGTCACGCCCGCAAATTCGCTGAGGATCAAGACGCCATCCTGATGAATGCGCGCTGCGACATATTCTTTGGCGATCAAGTTCAGTCCGTCGCGCAGCGGCGTGACGAGCGCGATGTCCGCGGCGCGATAGTACACGACCAAGCGCGAGGGCGTGAACGCCCGATAGAGATAATGAATAGGCGTCCACAGATCATTGCTAAAGCGACCGTTGATCCGGCCAACGATCTCGTCAATCTCACGCTTTTTTTCGCGGTAAGCCGCGACACCCTCGCGGGAAGGGGTGACGATCTGGATCAGAGTGACCTTGCCATGAATCTCGGGCTTGGTCTTGAGCAAGTGCTCCATGCCGCGCAGGCGCTCGAGAATCCCTTTCGTGTAATCCATTCGTTCGACGCCGAGAATAAGCGTTTGACCGCGGAGCGATTCGCGCAGACGCTCCATGCGCCGCTCGACGCGCGGCTGGCGCGCCTGCCGGTCAATCGCGGCATCGTCTATGCCGATGGGCAGCGCCGCCACCTGGGTCGCGTGCCCATTGCAATAAACCAAGTCGCCCTTCACCTCGGCCCCCAGCAGTTCGACCGCGACCTCTTTGAAATTCTTGACGTACTCGGGAATGTGAAAGCCGACCAAATTGCAGGCGAGGAGACTCGCGAGGAATTTCCGCCGCCACGGCAACGTGCGAAATATCTCCGGCGCCGGGAAGGGAATGTGCCAGAAGAACGCCAAGCGCGCGTTCGGGCGCTCGGCGCGGATGTAATAGGGCGCGCGCGCGAGGTGATAATCGTGGACCCAGATCACATCGTTCGCGTGAGCATCTTCCAAAGCCACCTGCGCGAAACGGCGATTAACTTGCTCGTAAGTCTGCCACTCGCTCCAATCGTAATTCACCCGGCCCAGGAAATAGTGGCAGAGCGGCCACAACGCGCTGTTTGACAAGCCATGATAAAAGCCCCGCACTTGCTCGTCCGTCAGCTCGATCAAGTGCAGATCGAACGGCGGCCGGCCCGGCGCGTTGGGGTGTCGTCCTCCGGGATTACCCCCCGAAATCCAAACCCCGCCCGAATTTTCCAGAACCGGCAGAATGGCCGTCGCCAGCCCGCCGATCGTTTTCTCGTATTTCATTTCGCCGTTCACTTCAGTCAAGTGATACGGTCCCCGATTCGAAACGATCACCAGCCGAAAAGGCGCCGGTTCGCTCGCGCCCACGTTCATTCCTCCGCGCTTCCAGTACACTCGGCGATCAGCGGCGCGATCTCGCGCTCGAAAATCGCTTGCCACGTGTAATCTTGCCGCACGCGCCGCTGCAGGCGCGGTTGCAGCTCTTGCTCGGCCCACGCGCGCATGCGCGCCGCGACCGCGTCCGGCGTTTCATCCGGCGCGATGGTTTGCACCGAATCGGCGCCGACTTGGTCTACTGCCGGAACCTCGGTCGCGAAGACCGCTTTGCCGGCCAATCCGCCTTCGAGCACCGGCAGTCCAAACCCTTCGCGATGGCTGGGCATGAAAACGATATCGGCGACGCGATACAGTTCGGCCACCGTTGCCGGCTCGAGGGTCAGAGGCCCCGGCGCATCGGAAGTCCCTTGATAGAGAAAGATCACCTCGCGTTCCAAATGCATGGCCCGGCGCAGCGCGACGAGTTCGTCGAAATAGTCGTCGGCGTCGTGCCCATGCGGATCAGGAGGCCCGGTAATGACGAGTTTGGCCGCGAGGTTCGTCGCTTTGAGCGCCGCGGTCACTTGCATCGCAAATTCGATATTCTTGGCTTGCGTGACCCGCACCGGCATTAACAAGATCAGGTCGGCGTTGAGTAGATCGAATTCCTTCACGACTTGCTGTCCAAATGGGCCCAGTCCCAACAGCAATTCCGGCGCAACCCCATTGGGAATTACGCGAATGAGTTCCGGCACAATATCCAGCGTCTCCGCCAACAGGCGCTGACGCCGCGCCGAGACGGCGACGTACCGAATCTCCGGGCGAAAGGTCCGCAAGAGATCCCAGGGAAAACCAAACCGCTGCTTTTCGCCCGACGACGCGTTCACATATCGCGAAATATCGTGGCACCACGCGACCAGGGGTGGCGTTCGGCCCTGCTCCAGCAAATGGTAGAGCGCGGCGGTGAGCGGCAGGTTGAAATGAAAATTCAAAACATTGTGCACCAGCAACACGTCGGCCGCCGCGAGTGGCCGGTAGAGTTTCTTTTCGATGCGCGCCTGCAGCGTTCGAAACTCCGGCGGGACGACGCCCTCGTCCAATGCTCGAGCGATCTCACGATTCTTGGGATCTTCGGAATCAAGCTCGGGAATGACGACGACGTTCGGCTCCGCGTGCGCGTCCGCGTGGCCGCCGCGGCCGGCGATGAGCGTCACCGCATCACCGGCTTGCGTGAACAGCCGCGTGTGATCGCCGATCACGCTTTCCACGCCGCCGATGACGGGCAGCGCGGTGTAATGCAAGATAGAAACGCCGCGGGTCAAATGATCGCTCCTCGCGACGCCTTGATCGCAAGGTCTACAAATACGGCGCTCGACCAACCGAAAACCGAGGCCGCATTCGGCGGCGGGTCCGAGGTGTCGGGATTATAGTATTCGTAAATATCGCTGTGCCGCATCATCAGTTCGAGCGTCTTGTCACGCAGCTCGCGCGCCGTGTCGAGATAGCCCGAGCGCGTCAACCCCTCGACGAATAAATAGTTGATATTCATCCACGCCGGCCCACGCCACATACGCTCGGGGCTGTAGTGCGGATCATTCCGCGCGACGGTCGCGATCGGGTAGTTGGCCCAGAATTCCTGTGGATCGGTCAGATGCGCGACCAACCGGTCGGCCATCGCGCGCTCCAGTCGGCCGGTCAGGAGCGGATACAGATTGAATGGCGTCAGCGCCGCGATGCGCGTGTGATCGCGCAGCGCCCAAAATACCCCGGCCTTTTCATCCCAAAAATGCTCAATCACCTGGCGCAACAATTCGTCAGCGCGGCGACTCCACTCCCGCGCCTCGTCCTCCAGCCCCAACACCTGCGCGATCTTCGACAGGGCTTGTGCCTGGAGCACAAGATATGTGTTGATGTCCGGCGACTCAACCGGCACGCCCTCATCCCACAGCGGGCTGTCGTCCAAACCCGACGAATACGGATGGTTGTATTCGACGATTCCGTCGCCGTCGCCGTCGTTCTTTTCGAACCACCAGCGATTCCAACGGACGATCGGTTCGTATATCTCGTCCAGGAAATCGCGGTTGCCGCTGGCTTGGTAGAGTTTCCAGGCCGTCCAGGCGAGGAGCGGCGGCTTGGTCACATCGGCTTCTTGCGCGTTGAGCGGCAGCGCGATGCTCATCACGATGCCTTCGTCGTGGACCGCATCCGGGATCATGCCATCTTCCCTTTGATGGTCGAGCACGACGCGCAGTTGGTTCTCCGCAAGCTTATGATCCATGTGCCGATAGGCCAGGGCGTGAAAGAAGGCGTCCCACTGCCAAACGCCAATGTACTGAATGACCGAAGGGGCCATCGCCTCACGGGTGAGGAAATACCGAGGGCTGAGCAGTCCGGCGCGCAGAATCCACCACGCGTAATAATATTGGCGCGCGTATTGCGCGTCCACCGTGGGCGCCGCCGCGAACCACGCGTGCCAACGCTGTTCGGCGGTCGTCAACACCGGCTCCGTTTTCGGCATGCTGCGATTAAAGCCGAGCCGCGGCGTGATGTTGAGCAGAAAGCCGGAACCGGCGCCTGGCTCGACTTGAAGCTGAACGCGCAGATAGCCCTGCTGGTCGGCGGTGATTGTGTTCGAGATCAAGCGCGCGTTCGTCGTGTAGGCGACGTTGCGATGGGTGTTGCGGTGGCCCGGGTCGCCTTTGAACTCACCGCCGCGCCGATCCGTGCGGCCGTGCGCGGCATAGACGCGGAAGGAAATCCCCAACTTGTTTGGCGGCAGGGAGAGATAAAGCGTTTCCTCGTCGGCGAACGCCAGGCAGAGTTCGCCCAGCGGCGTTTCAATCGACAGCACATTCGGATACGTCGTCAGTTTGAAATCGAGTTGGGCCCCGTTTTCGTCGGTTACAATGAAATCGTTGACGACGGGCGCGCGCTGCCGGTAGTGCCCCACCTCGTGCTCCCACTGCGACCAGCGCTCCGTGAGCCGAATCATCAAATGCGAGCCGCGACGGAACACCAACAGCCGCGAGGCCCGATCGCTAAAGGGCACAGTATCGAGCGTGATTTTGTCGCGCAGCATTTGCAGAAAACTTGAAGCAGGTGAATACGACATACTGGACCTATTGAAAAGATTTCGCTCGCGGGTTTTGGCAGAGGAGGAAGGATGGACGGAGCTTGATGAATCGGACGAACTGGGTCCGTGCAATCGGGTTTAATGTAATAACGAGCGAGCTGACAAGCTGTGATTCCTAGGGTAACCGTTGCGGCAACGGTTACCCTAGTGTAGCGCAAAACGAAAGAGGCGTCAATGCGCTGGCCCAAGCCGTCGAAACATTTAGCCGCGCGCATCGTTTGAAAACAGAGCAGCGCGTTTGGCATGAGAATTCTTGCGAGTTGAGGTCCGTAATGGCGAATATGCTCGTTCTGGTTTTGGATGACCCCGAAAAGTTCTGGGCGATCATCCGGGCCTGGGAGCGCATCGGCGTCCCCGGCATTACGATGCTTGATAGCGCCGGCAGCCGTCACTTGCGCGCGCATGCCAGCCGCGACGATTTGCCCCTAATGCCCTCCGTGCGGGCCATCTTCGCCCGGACGGAGGAAAATAACCAGACCCTCTTTAGCGTCATTGACGACGACGCGCTGCTGGAGAGCGCGATCGAGCAAGCCCAGAACATCGTCGGCGATTTCATGCGCCCGCAAAGCGGCATCCTCTTCGTCGTGCCGGTGACGCGCACCTGGGGTGTGCCGAAACCAAAATAGTTATCCGCAGAAATTCCGTTTCATTCGACGACGGTCAAGATGCCAAGCAGCGGCTCACTGCCCAACGCGTTCCCTTCCGCATCCTGCGCCGTCAAGTTCTTCTGATCGGTGGTCGCGTAAAGACCGGCCGTGATGCGATAATCGCTGGGCGGCATATCCCGCGGCAACTCGAGGATGAACCGATCCGGCGTCGTGTCACCGGCATTCCAACGGTCGGTGCGAAACCAGCCGTTCGCGGGTTCGTAGTCGTCCTGCGCCCACACCTGATTGCGCGCATCCAGCACGTGAACAAAAGTGACGTAACGTTCTCGAATCGCCTGGTCCGCGTGCCACGTTAGGACGACCGACAGGCTGCCACCACGCCGGATAGGTAGCGTTGACTCGACCGTGTAGCCGAGCAGCGAGATGCGCTCGTCGAAGTGAAACTGAGTTGGGTGATCTATGCGCGCCGGCGCGCGCCTTTTGAGGAGAAAATCACCCTGCTCCGCTACGGTTTCAAAGTACGGCGAGGACAGAATGTCGCTCCAGATCGGCTTATAGGGTTCGCCCACTTCAAACGATTTATCAGCGATGAGATATTCGAGAGGGCGTAGATCATAAACGTCTGGCGCTTGATAGATGTATCGTCGGTCGGAAAGGTGCGGAACGAGGTTACCTTCCGCCATCACTATGGCATCGGGCGGAATTTGCGCCAGCAACTGTCGTCCGAGGGTAACCCGCGCGTCTAGCGCGTACTGCTTGGGATCGAACTGGATCGCCAGAGGTCCGCTAGATTGAAAATAGTAATTCAACAATGTGGCGGTGACAAGCAGCGTGGCGCTTGCATACTTGAGACGCGGTTGGCTCATTCGCCGGCGCGCGAGTCCTATGACCAACGCGAAAAACACAATCGGGATCAACGGCGCGGTGTATTGATACCGGATTGAATTCTGATAAGTGTAATCGCCTACCAGCAGATAGCCGATGGTCGGTAAGCCGAGCGCCAAGACCTCGCCGCCAGCCAACGGAATGAATGCAAGAGGGATCAACAATTGAAGAACAAACTCAACTTTCAGTGGAACAAGTAGATGTTGGACAATCAGTCCCGGCTGGGTGAGCGCCGTCAGCACAATTTGACCGGGACTAGAACCCAGGTAAGCGTAGCGATCCATCACGAAATAATTGGCGTCATAGGCCTGTCCCGAAAAATAAGGGATGATGTACTGGAAGACGACCACTACGTACGTAACGCCAAACAACACCAAGGCGAACCCCAAGCCGCGTTTGCGCTGTGCGAAAAAGAGATACACACCAAATGCGGAGATGATAAAGGCCACTTCTTCTTTGGTCAAGAGTGCCAGCATCAACGTGACCACAAGCGGCTTGTAACGGCGATGCAAACAAAAGTAGAGCGCAAAAGTGAGAAGCGGGGTGGCTAGAGCAATCTCATGAAATTCGAAGAGATTCACATATTGAATGGACGGATACAAAAAGAATGCCAGCGCAATCAATACAGCCCACGCGGTACCCAGCCGCTCGCGCGCAAACCAGTAGAGCGGCAAAACCGAGATGGCGAGAAACACGGTCTGGACGCCGAGCAACATGCGCGGATCACTCCAGATCGCATAGAGCGGCACAAGAGCGATGAGCAGGGGCGAAAAATGCTGCCCGAGGAAGGAGGGCGCATCAAATCGAATAGTATTCTCGAACAAACGCCCGTGCAGCGAATTCCAGGTCACCTGGTCAAATATGCCCAGATCGAAACCGCCGCTGTGGAAAGATTCGTGGCGCAAAATCGAGAGCGAACCGAAGATGCCAATATACGCGAGCATCAAGGCGAGAACGATAGTATTCGCGGCGCGCCGCGAAATGCGGGTAGTGGGCAAATGGACCCGCGCGGCCGCGGCGGCAGCGATCGTACTCGCGCAGAGAGCGAGAGCGATGGTCATCGCGAATTCGGTAAATGGAGACATCTTCTCAGCGAGTCGTCACCGAGATTGGCTCAAGCTCAAGTATCTCTCGTCCGTTAACGGGCAGCCATTCCCAACGACCAAAGGGGTGCAGACCCAGTTGCAGCGTGTAATTGCCTGGCGATACATTATCTGGAACGATGAGCGTATGACGCGAAGTGAATCCCTGGCCGGCTTTCCACCAATCGGTCGTGAGACGCCCCGCGCAGGGGACGCCGTCTTTGTTGGCAATTGCGCCCTCCTTGCCGGTCAGTTGAAGCAACAACCAATAGTCCTCGCCCGGATCGGCTAGCGCCTGCCAATAGACCTGCACCGTGAGAGCATCGCCAGGAGCGACCTGCGTGCGATCCACGCGGTAATCTGCCACGCGGATAGTGTCGCCAAAATCGGCCGGGCGGTTCACGCCGCCAAGCGGCGCGAGCGCGTTTACGTCTTGGAGCGGCGCGGCAAAGACCGAGCCAAGATACACAAGCACCGCCAACGCAAACGCGGCGCTGGCCGCGCCGCCCATCGCGAACACCATCTTGCGGCGCGGTCCGAACAGCCATCCCCAACCGGCGACGAGAACAATCGCGAGGAGCGGCAAGCCCGGATAGATTTGGCGCGCCTGATCGGTCCCGCCGACCACGAGCGTCCACCGAATATGCGCGGCAAGCAGGATCGCCCAAAACCCGCCGAAACTCGCCACCAAGATTCGCGCGCCTTGATCGAACCGGAGGCGTGTCGCACGCGCGTTCGCGACCCAGCCCACGAGCGCGAGAATTCCCGGTCCGCCCAGGGCCGCGTAAACCGCATCGCTCATGCTGAGATGGACGACGCCCCCAAAGCGGCCCCAGAAACTCGTATACATCCCGCGAACGAAAAATGCCCAGTCGTCCCACGTCATCGGCGTCTGCCGCACCTCGGTCGTCGCTAGGACGAGCGACCAACCGAACGGATCGCCATACCGCGCCAAATTGGCCAGCACCCACGGCGCGAGAATCAAAATCCCGACTTCAACCGCGAGTGCCGAGCGCAGCGCGATTTCCTTCCAGTGTCGCGTTTTGACCGCAAGGAACAAGAGGACGCTGGCCGCAAAGAGCCATAGAACCAGACCGCTTAACTTGGTGAGGGGCGCGAGACCGAGGAGCACTCCCAGCAGCAGGAAATCGCGCCAGCGCCAAGCCAATCGTCGCCGCGCGATACGAACGACCTGCAACGCCGTCAGACTCGCCAGCATCACGATGAGGTTGTCATTGTTGACGACCGCGCTGATCGCCAGAAATCCGGGTAGGAACGCGACAAATGCCGCCGCGCCCAGGGCGATCTCTTCGCCCTCGGGGAAAATCTCGCGGGCGAGCCGCCACGTGGCCCAGACCGTGACCGCGCCCATGGCGATAGAGAGCGCGCGCACGAGACGCCACGCGAGCGAAACATCGCGGTAGGGAAACGCCTCCCGCCGCGTATGGAGTAGAACATTTGGAGTCTGCGGATCGTCGAGGACAAAATCGGGATTCGCGATGATGGGGAAATCTGGCGCGGGGATCCAGAACGTCGCCAGCGCGCCGATCACGTAATACAACGGGGGTTGGTGCGACTCGCCCAGTACCGCGCCCTCGGACTTGGGCAACTCGCGATGCGCTCGCAAGTACTGCACGTAGGCCCAATGGGGCACTTCATCCGACGCCTCGCCAAGCGGGATGGTAACACTGTACCCGAGCGCGAGAGCGATAAAGGTGGCGAGGATGAGCGCTAGGTAGCGATTCATTATTACGGCTCGTTGAGCGAGATCAGAATCACGCGGTCCTGTCCGTCGGCCGTCTTCAAACGCGCTCCGCTGACCGGATCGTACAGGCCGATTTCAATCGGGTACGTTCCTTCCGCCAAATCGCCAGGCATGGTGAACGAATGAATATCCGTCACATATTCGCCTTCGATCCAGCCGGTCGTCGGCAAGTCGCCGCCGCCTGGGACCGCATCGCCGGAAACGATGACCTGGTTGCGGCTGTCGAGCAAATGGACAAAGACCGTGTAGGACGTTTCGGTCGGCGCAAGCGCACGCCAGTAGAGCGTGACCCGCACCCCGCGGGCCGGCCGATCGCGCTCCAACTCGTAGCCGAGTAATTTGATCTTGCGGTCGAAAATCGTTTCGAGCGGATTCGGGATGAGCGACGGCTCCATGATCCGCGGCCGGCTCTTGATCGTAATTTGTCCAAGCTTTGCGGTCGTGGGGCCGAACGGGAGCCAATTCGCGCCGAGGAATTCGTTGCGGCGCGCGGCCGCCATTTTCACCGTATACGAGCCGTCGGCGATATTCGCGGGGACGCGTACCCGCGGCCAATCGCGGACGAATTGATTCGGCTGCCAGAACGAAACGGGCAGAGCCACACCGACCGGCGCGTCGCGGCTGGCGACCGATTTCCCGTCCGAATCCTCGAGCCAGATGCGTACCTGCAAATTATTGGCGATCGGCGCGGAACCCGCGCGCCAGAGCAGCGTGAGCGGCAGCGCATCGCCCGGCCGGATGGGGCCATCGGCGGCGAGCGAATGACCGACCAGCGTCAACGCGCCAAAGTCGCCGCTCGCCGCGGGGTTGATGTTCCATGCGTCAGACCGCGGCGCGGCGCGATCCGGTCCGAGCGCGAATCGCGGCGCGATCAAATCGGGCGCGAGCGCGACGGTCTGCAGATCGCGTTTGCCGACGACGACCCCTGACTCGCCATCGTACAACGTCACGTTCAACGTATACTCGCCGGTCGGCACGCCCAGGAACACCGGCACCGTATGAGTGTCCGCGACCACTTCGCCGGCGCGCCAAGCCGCAGTCGGATACGCGTCGTGTACGGGACGGCGATCCATCTGCGCCACGACTTGCTGATCTTTACTCAGCAGTTTCAGCGAGACCAGCACATCGGCGTCGAGCTTTTCAAGCGCTTGCCAATAGAGCGTCACGCCAAGCGTGCGACCGTTTTCCACGTGCCACCCTGCGGGAATCGAGTTCAGTCGCGTCGCATCCAAGTCATAGCCGAGCAACTTGAGCTTCGTGCCGAAATCTTCGTCTAACGGAAGGGAAATTTTCGGCGCGTCCGGCGCGGGTTTGGCTTGCGCACGAATCAGCGGGCCTAACGAAGTCAATGAATATTTGGCGGCGACGCCTTTCAGCGGGCGGGTGAGATAGACCGCGCGGTTTTCCCGCAGCGCGCGATCCACCGCCGCGAGCCGCGCGTCTTCTTTGTCCGCGGCAATCGTTTGGACGTCGGGGCGAATGTTCTGCGTCTCTTGGAAATAGCGCAGCACAGTCATCTCGCCCTGGATGCCGATGATGGCCGCGTTCGGTTCGAGCGGCTGGCGCAAAATGTCGAGACCGTAATCGTGAATGTCCCATTTATCTGAGAGATTGCTGGCAGAGTAATTGGTAATTAGTAAGTTGACCGGAATCAGCAGCAGTAGCAGACCGGCGAGCAGAGTCGCAAAATTCGTAATTCGTAACTGCGAAGCGTCCCTGTGGGATTCGTAATTCGTAATTATCGCGAGAAGGCCGTCTGCACCCGCGGCGACAAAGAGGGTAAGCAAGAGAAACGTGGTGAGGAAATGCACCTCGACATCGGCGACGCGATAGTTAAAGACAAAGATGGCTTGCGTGATGAGCGCGAGGACGAGGAGCGCCCATTCGCGCGGGCGGCGCAATAACCAGACGATGCCTACCGCCGCGAGCGCCAAGCCCAAGACGCCAAATTGGTCTTGCAAGAGTGTCACGTAGTATGCAACGTCGCGCTGCACCTGCAAGGGATTATCCGTCAAGAATACCGTGTACTGCTGCGCGGTGATCCACTCCCAGAATCCTTGCAACGTATTTTGATACTCGCCGTTCGCGGAACCAACCGCGCCGCGCAGGGGGAGATAAAGGTAAAAGGTTAGAGGCAAAAGGAAAAAGAAGGCCGCGCGAAGGAGGGTTCGCCATTCGCGAAGAATATTGCGACTAACGAGTAAAACGTAAAACGTAATGGCGGGATAGAGCAGTAGAATCAAGCGATGGTGCGTGAGGCCCAAGCCCATCACGAACGCGAGCAAGTAGAGGCGCGCGGCGGGCGATTGAAATCGCGGCAACACAGACACCAAGTCCACCTTCGTGGACTCTCCGCCAGCCGACGAAGGTCGGCTTTGTGTTTTTGTTGCTGCGATGCTTCGGCTTCGCTCAGCACATGCTTCTAGTCGCCCGGCTTCTTCCTTCCACGTCAATACTAAGCACAACATTAACGCCACAATCAGCATCTGCAACGTGTACGTTTCGGCGATGACGGCCTGCGACCAAAACGTCTGCCCGACGGCAAACGTCAGCGCGGCGATCAGCGCGGCGAAGCGGAACGCGGTAAGATGCCGCGCGACGAAATAGACCATCGCAACGGCCAGCGCGCCGTTCAGCGCCGAGAAAAGATTCAAGCGAAACGCCGGATCGTTTACGGGGACGAGCAGCGTAAATAGCTTACCGAGGAGCGTATAGAATGGATAGCCGGTCTGGTGGAGAATGCCCAGCCGCGGGACGACGTACTGGAATTCGAGCGAATCGTCGAAGAGAAACGCGACGGACGGCGCCAGCGTGCGAAGGTAGAGGGCGAACGCGGCCGCAAAGACTGCCGCGGCCACGAGCAGATCGCGCCTGATCTGCGGCGCTTGGCGAGTAGTTTCCATACGGGGAAAACTATAGCACAGACTGCCCATATCGGCAAAAACCGCGCTACTCCCATACGCCCACACTCCCATACAGGTTTGGGAGTGTGGGCGTATGGGAGTGGTATTTTATCCCTCGCGCGCTTTGTTGTATAATTCAAAGTGGATGACATATCAATCACCACCCCACGGCTGGCGCACGTTTCTGATTGTTTGGACAACACAATCAGTTTCGGTGTTTGGGAGCGCGCTGACGTTTTTTGCCGTGACCATTTGGCTCACTCAAGTGCTCTATCCCGCGCCCGAGCAGAAACCGGAACTCGCGTTCGCGCTCTCTGCGATCAGTCTCGCATTCGCGCTGCCCACGGTTTTCGGCGCACCGCTGGCGGGCGCGTGGGCCGACCGGCATGACCGCAAACGCACGATGATGGCGACCGATCTGATGAACGGCTGCCTCACTCTGCTCGCAGCGGCGCTGATGGCGACGCAGACCATGCGATTGTGGATGCTCATCGCCGTCGTGTTCGTGGCCTCGACGCTGGCTGCCTTTCACGCGTCGGCGTTCGATACTTCGTACGCGATGCTCGTGCCGGAGAAGCAACTGCCGCGCGCCAACGGCATGATGCAGACGATCTGGTCGCTGTCGGGCATCGTCTCTCCAGCGATTGCGGCAATAATCATCTCGCTGCCGACTTTGGCGCGGCAGGGGTTGGTGCCCGGCACTCCGGGGGTCTGGCTAAGCCGATTGAGCGACGGCGCGCCGCTGGCCATCACGATTGACGCGATCACTTTTATTCTCGCGGCAGCCACTTTGCTCTTCCTCTCGATTCCGTCGCCCAAGCGCACCGACTTGTCGGCCGATGGCAAACCGCAAAAGAGCATCTGGGGCGATGTGCGCATCGGCGCGCTTTACATCTGGCATCGCCGCCCACTCTTGTGGCTGCTCGGCACCTTCGCCGTGGCGAATCTCGTGAGTTCGCCGGTCGGCGTCTTGCAGCCGCTCATCGTCAAATTCAACTTGGCGGACGATTGGGCCGCGCGCGGTTTCGCGTTCGAAACGGCGTTTGCTTTGGTCGGCTCCATCGCTAGCATCGGCGGCGTCGCGGGAGGATTGTTCATCAGTAGTTGGGGCGGCCTGAAAAAGCGGCGCGTGTACGGCGTAGTCGTCGCGATGATTCTATCGGGAATTGCCGAGATCGTCCTCGGGCTTTCGGCGACGCTGTATCTCACTGCGGCGATGGCGTTTGTTCTCACCGGGATGATTCCGATCATGAACGCGCATTCGCAGACGATTTGGCAGACGCAGACGCCGCGCGAATTGCAGGGGCGCGTCTTCGCCGTGCGGCGGCTGATCGCGCAATTTACGTGGCCGCTCAGCACGGCGCTGGCCGGCTGGGCCGGCGGCGTTTTCAATCCCGGTCTCGTCGTGACGGTATTGGGCAGCATCCTGGTCGTCTTTTGCGTCGCGCAACTATTCAATCCGTATCTGTTGCGCGTGGAAGACAAGGAATGGCTGGACGCGATGGCGGCGCGTGCGGGATGAACCTCCACCCCCACCCTAACCCTCCCCCGTCGGAAACCCACCGACAGGGGAGGGGACGCGCAACTCCCTTCCCCTGTTCGCCGGGCTTGCGAACGGGGGAAGGGTGGGGGATGGGGGTGTTCCCACCACGCCAAAGGAGCCAACCATGCAGACACACAAACACCCACACTGGCGCTCTTCCAAAGCCATGCAACACCGCGCGCGCGAACTGCGTCGCGCAATGACGCCCGCGGAACGGAAACTGTGGCAACATATTAGGGACGGACAACTTGGCGTGCAATTCCGGCACCAACACGCCGTCGGGCCGTACATCGTGGATTTCTTTTGCGCCAAATCCAAACTGGTGGTCGAGATTGACGGAGACAGTCACGCCGACCCGGAGCAAGCGGAGTACGATGCAGAACGAACAGAATGGCTGAACGCACAAAAACACTATCGGGTCATTCGATTCTGGAACAGCGAGGTTCTTCACAGCATCGGAATGGTATTGGCGCAGATTTGCGAAAGTCTGACCACTGGCTACTGAGGTGACTGGAGGCGCGATTGACCGCGCGTTGGCCGACGTGTCGAAAGACAAGGACGTGGTGTTAATCGAGGGCGCGGCCGATTTGGTGGAGGGTACGTTGGTCGGCTTGCCGCCGCAAAAGGTGGCCGAGCGATTGAACGCGCGCGTGCTCGCCGTGACGAAATACGCGAACGATTTTGCGCTCGACGGCGTGCTCGCCGCGCAGGCCCAGTTCGGCGGGCGATTCCTGGGCGCGGTACTGAACGCGGTGGCGCAGCCGCGGATCGAATTCGTCGAGCAGAGCGTGGCAGCGGCGCTCAAAACGCGCGGCGTAACCGTCTACGCCACGTTGCCCCAAGAACGCCTGCTCCTCTCGATGACCGTGAACGAAATCGCAGACGTGCTGGAGGCGGAGATCATCGGGCCAACGGATCGCGGCGAAGAGTTGGTCGAGAATCTGATGGTCAGCGCGATGAGCATGGAAAGCGCACTGTCGTACTTTCGCCGCACGCCGAACAAGGCGGTCATCACCGGCGGCGACCGCGCCGACATTCAACTCGCCGCGCTCGAAACTCTTACGCGCTGCCTCGTGCTCACCGGCAACCTGCGCCCCAGCCCGCTGATTATCGGTCGGGCGGAAGAGTTGGGCGTGCCGCTCATTATCGCCGGGCAGGACACGTTGAGCGCGGTACAAGTGATCCAGCAATATTTCGGCAAAACTCGGCTGCGCCAACCGCGGAAAGTGGAGCGCTTTCAAGAACTGCTCGACGCGCGCTTTGATTTCGCGCGGCTGTATGCCGATCTCGGAATTGGACACTGACGAACACAGAAAGGGACTAGATGCCTCAAACGAATGTTATCGTCTACGGCACGAATTGGTGCGGCGATTGCCGGCGCGCCAAGCAGTTGCTCGCCGAGCACATGGTCAACTTTCGATGGATTGACATTGACAAGGACGCGGAAGCGCGCGCTTTTGTCGAACGGGCCAACAAGGGCAAGCGCAGCGTGCCGACGATCGTATTCGACGATGGCTCGATTCTGGTCGAGCCGAGCAACGCGCAGCTCGCGCAAAAGCTCGGCGTATCGGCGGAGGCAAAGATGCGGTATTATGATCTCGTCGTCGTCGGCGGGGGCGCGTGCGGGCTGACCGCGGCGAGTTACACGGCGCGGGAGCGGGTCCGGACATTGGTGATCGAGCGCAGCGGCCTGGGCGGACAGGCGAGCATCACGGATGTCGTCGAAAACGTTCCGGGCTTTGCCAACCAGCTGAGCGGCACGGAATTCGCCAAGCAGATCACCCAACAGGCGCGCCGCTTTGGCGTGGAGATTATTGAAGAGGATGTCGAGCGGATCGAGGTCGCCGACAATTATCGCCTCGTTCATCTTGGCGAGGGGAAGGCGATCAACGCGAGCGCGCTTTTGCTCGCCACCGGCGCAACATATCGGCGGCTCGGCGTGCCGGGCGAAGATGCGCTCCTCGGCGCGGGCGTGCACTATTGCGCGGCGTGCGATGCGCCATTCTACCGCGGCGCTGAGGAGTTGGTCGTCGTCGGGGGTGGCAACAGCGCCGCGCAAGAAGCGCTGCTGCTCACGCAATATGCGCAACGCGTTACCCTCATCACGCGGGAGAGCCGGCTTGACGCCAGCCAAGCGGCGCTGGAAAAACTGGCGGCGACCCCATCCATCCAGATCCGACTCAATACCATCGTTACCGGATTGCGCGGCAACCAGAAACTCGAAGCGGTCGTGACCAAGAATCTGGTCACCGAGCAGACGGATGAGTTGCGACCCAATGGCATGTTTGTCTTTATCGGCATGGCGCCCAACAATCACCTGGCGAAGGATCTCGTCACTCTCGACTCGGAGGGTTATATTGTCACGGGGCACGATCTCGTACACCAGGTCGGAGATCAATTGCAATCGGCGGGCGCGCCGGCATACGTCCGCATGCCGCACGCGATGGAGACCAGCGTGCGCGGCATCTTCGCCGCGGGCGATGTGCGGTCCGGGTCCACGAAACAGGTCGCGAGCGCGGTCGGCGAAGGCGCGAGCGCGGCGATCGCGATTCGGGAATATTTGAGAGGCGAATGATGAAGCGCTCGATTTTGATCCTGTCGCTCGGTATTTTGATTGCGGGGTGCAGCACCGCGCCCATCCCCACCGCCGCGCCGACCGTCAACCCCAACGTCGCGCCGACGCAAGCGCGACCGGCAACACCGACTTTTACACCCACTCCCGCGCCAACTGACACGCCTGCGGCGACACCGACGCGCACGACGACTCCTACTCCCAGACCAACCGGGTCGCCGACTACCCGACCGACTTTGACGCGCGCGCCGATCCCGACGGCGGGCACGATGACGATCAAGCTGTTTTTCGTCGCGATCGGCGACAACGGCAGGTCGGGCAAAAAGATTGGGTGCGAGGACAGCATCGTCGCGGTGAATCGCGTGATCCCGCAAACTTCCGCGCCGCTGACCGCCGCGTTGAAAGAGCTGTTATCACTGCGCGAACGCAACTATGGGCAATCGGGCCTGTACAATGCCCTCTATCAATCTACGCTCAAACTTGACGGCGTGAGTATCGTCAACGCGCGCGCGATCATCAACCTGAGCGGCGGTTTGATGCTCGGCGGAGTGTGCGATAATCCGCGCGTCAAAGCGCAGCTCGAAGAGATCGCGCTCCAATTTCCGACGGTGCGCGAGGTCGCTATTTTTATCAACAACGTCCCCATCGAAAAAGCGCTATCGGAAAAAGGCGGCTAGATGAGCAGTTGGATACCCCTTGCGCTCGTGCGGAAAATCGAGTACGCGCTGGTCGAGCCACAACTAAATCGTCAAGACGTCGAAGCGGGCTGCGCGGCAGCGGCGCGTTACGACTGCTATTCGGTCGTCGTCAAGCCCCACTATGTCGAATTCGCGCGCAAGCTGTTGAAAGAATCGCGCCTCAAGACCGCGTCGGTGGTCGGGTTTCCGTTGGGCGGCGCCACGACGGCAACGAAAATGTTCGAAACTCAGGACATTATCCAGCGCGGCGCGGAAGAAATCAGCATGGTCATCAACATCGGCGCGCTGCGCGACCGCGAGGACCTGCTCGTCCACAACGATATTGCCACCGTCGTCCGCATGGCGCGCGGCCGCCCCGTCACGGTGATTCTCGAAGTTTCACTGCTGACCGACGAGGAGAAAACTCGCGCCTGTCAAATCGCCGAGAGCTCCGGCGCGAGTTTCATCCAGACCTCCACGCTTTTCGCGCCGGTTGCCGTGACGGTCGAAGAGATTCACCTGCTGCGCGCCGCGAGTCCCCGCGCTCAGATCAAGGCCGCGGGCGGAATTGACTCGCTCGACACGGCGTTGGAGATGCTGGAAGCGGGCGCGGCGCGCATTGTCGCGAGCCACTTTGGGTAATGGGAGTGTGGGGGTATGGGAGTGCCTACTCCCATACCCCCACACTCCCACACTCCCCCTCTTTGCATTTTCCGAGAATTCTGCTACGATAGACGCGTGATTGACCAAGACAAAGCGATTCGTCTCGGACATCCCTCGTATGTTTGGCGATTCGGTCAAGACCGTCGTCTTGACTTGATCCGCCAATATGTTCCCCTCGAAGGTGCGCGCGTGTTGGATGTGGGCTGCGGCATCGGCGCGTACGTGGACAAGTTTCGTGGGCTGACCGCCGAAGCGTTTGGCGTGGACGTGGACCCGGAGAAACTCTACGCGGCGCGTCTCGAAAAAGGTCTGCGAATGCTGGCCGCTTCCGTTTCAGAAATTCTGCCCTTCCCCAACGGCGCCTTCGATGCGGTGCTGCTGCACGAAGTGATCGAGCACGTCGCCGACGACCGCCAAACGGTCCGCGAGGCGCACCGCGTCGTCAAGCACGGCGGTATGCTCCTCGTCTTTGCCCCGAATCGTCTGTATTTGTTCGAAACGCACGGCGCGTATTTCGGCCAGCGGTACGTTTTCGGCAACATCCCCTTGATCAGCTATCTCCCCGATTCCTTGCGCGCCAGATTCGCGCCGCACGTCCGCGCCTATCGCGCGCGCGAACTCCGCGCCTTGTTCGCCGGACTGGACGGCGAGATCATCACCCATACCCAAATTTATCCGGGCTACGACAAGATCGCGCGGCGCGTTCCGCCCCTCGCCCGATTTTTCCGGCGCGTCACGTATTTCCTCGAATCCACGCGGCTGCGCGCGTTCGGGCTATCGCATTTCGTGGTGTGGCGCAAAGGTTGATCACCCGTCACGAAAATTGACATTGGCTGCATAGCGGGATATAATTTTGGCAGGTGAGGTTATGCGCGCCTGACCGTTTTACGGCACACAGGTGATGAATGCCTGTCTCGTCGCGATGTTTTGTCGCGGGAGACAGGCATTTGTTTTCGACGGCTCAAGGAGGGGGTCGCACGGTAACCAATCCAACCGAACAGTGTAGTTCAATTCCAGAGTCGTAGAAATCTGCTCTCGAAAGGAGAAAACGAAATGTGGTTCATCCGAGTCAACATGAACGACCTGACGTATCGCCTGGAAGCGATCCCGGACGCGTACAAGCATCTGGGCGGGCGCGGCATGACGTCCTCCATCGTCGCCGATGAAGTACCCCCGCTATGCCACCCCCTCGGTCCCAACAACAAGCTCGTCTTCAGCCCCGGCATTGTAAGCGGCACTGCGGCGCCGACATCGGCGCGCGTCTCGGTCGGCGGCAAGTCGCCGCTCACCGGAGGCATCAAGGAATCGAATGCGGGTTCGTCGTGGGCGCGCGATCTCGCGGTGATGCGTGTCAAGGCCCTCATCGTCGAGGGTCAGCCCAAAGAGAACAAGTGCTGGGGAATCAAACTGACCTGGGATGCAGCCGCCGGTCAACCGAAAATTGAATTCTTCGACGCGGCCGAATTTTCCGGCGACGACCTGTACGACGTATTCCCGCAAGTGTACAAGAAATTCGGCGACAAGATTTCCATCGCCGGATACGGCGCGGCGGGCGCCAAGGGCTATGGCAACTCGGGCGTGGTGTTCAACGACGAAGCCAAACGCCCCAGTCGTTACGCCGGCCGCGGCGGCCTCGGCGCCGTGATGGGCAGCAAAATGCTCAAGTTCATCGTGCTTGACGACCAGGGCGCGCCCGGCGTTCCCATCGCCGACGATGCGCTATTCCAGCAGGGTCGCAAGAAGATGACGGACGCGTTGATGACGCACGACGTGACCAAACCGAAGGGCGGTTTGAACACCTACGGCACCGCGGTCCTCATCAACATCATGAACGAAGCGGGCGGCTTGCCCACGCGCAATTTCTCCAGCGGCCGCTTTGAAGGCGCGGCCAAGATCGCGGGCGAAGCCATTTTCGAGGGGAACAAACAGCGCATCGGCAAGGAACTCTACAATCACGCGTGCAGCCCGGGCTGCATCATTCAATGCTCGAACACCTGGTTCGGCGCGGACGGCAAGGAGATCGCTTCGTGCATCGAGTACGAATCGGATTGGGCGCTCGGCGCGAACTGCGGCATTGACGATTTGGACGACATCGCCGGGATGATCAAACTGTGCAATGCCTATGGCCTGGACACCATCGAGACCGGTGATGCCATCGGCGTCGCGATGCAAGCCGGCGTGATCCCATTCGGCGATAGCAAGGGCGCGATCAACCTGATCCACGAGATGGGCAAGGGCACGCCGATGGGACGCATCCTGGGCGGCGGCACGGGCAAGCGACCACGCCGATGGGCGCCGATCACACGGCGGGCTACACCATCGCGCCGGAGATTCTCGGCGTGAGCGGCAAGCAGGACCCGCTGTCGCCCGAAGGCAAAGCGGCCCTGAGCCGCGGATTCCAATCGGCGACCGCGTTCATTGACACGAGCGGCCACTGCCTCTTTATCGCGTTCGCGATCCTCGACATCGCCAGCGGCTTTGAAGGCATGGTGGACGAGTGCAACGGCGTCTTGGGCACCAACTGGACGGGAGACGACGTCGGCGCGCTGGGCGCGTCCATCCTGAAGAAGGAGCGCGCGTTCAACCAAGCGGCCGGCCTCGGCAACGAAGCCGACCGGATCCCCGAGTTCATGAAGATCACACCGCTGCCCCCGCACAATCAAGTCTTCGATGTGCCGGACAGCGCGTTGGACTCGGTTTTCGCGGAACTCTAGAGGGCCACCTCAACGAATGACCAACGAATAAACGAATCTCGCGCGCCGGCGCTTCCGCATTCGTTTATTCGTTCCGCATTCGTTGACGCGAGTTTCCAACCAACTCCAGTTCACAGCCAGACACGGGCAGGGCCACGATGCCCTGCCCGTTTTTCTTGTGAGGCAAGATGCCAAAGATTACGAGCGACGATCAGGGCCGATTAGTTCTGCCCGACGATTTTCTCCAGCGGCGGCAACTCTCTCCGAAGGCCGAGTATTGGCTAGACGACAACGAAGGCGACTTGATTCTCCGCCCGCGTCTCCCCGACGCGCGCAAACTATACATCGAACCGACGACCGGCTGCAATTTGCACTGCCGCACGTGCATTCGCAACGTCTGGGGCGATCCCGAAGCCAAGATGACGATGGACACTTTTCGACGCATCATGGACGGGCTGGCGGGTTTGCCCAATTTGAATCGCGTCGTCTTTACCGGCTTTGGCGAACCGCTGTCGCATCCCAACATTCTGGAGATGATTCAAGCCGTTCGGCAGCGCGACCTCGCCGTCACCGTCGGCTCAAACGGCTTGATGCTGACGATGGACAAGGCGCGCGAGCTTGTTCGACTCGGCGTTGACCGCTTGGTCGTGTCCGTGGATGGCGTCAAGCCGGAAACCTACGCCGATGTGCGCGGCGCGATGCTGTCGCAAGTTTTGGGCAATATCCGCAACTTGAACGAGGCGAAACGCCAACTCGGCTCGCTGTTCCCCGCGTTGGGCATCGAGTTTGTCGTGCTCAAGAGCAATCTGGATGAGTTGGCCGGGCTGACCGAATTGGCATCTCGACTGAACGCAGCCCGCGTTCTCGTCAGCAACGTGCTTCCCTACTCGGAGGATATGCGCGACCAAATCCTTTACGGCTACGAGCCGCGCCCGCCATTCAAAGCAAGCGGCTGGCCCGTCAAAGCCGACGCCTGGGTCATGTGGGGCACGCTCGAATTGCCGCGCATGCACTGGGGCGCGGAGCGGCGCTGTCGTTTCGTGCAGGGCAAATCCATCGTGGTCGGCTGGGATGGCGGCGTTGCGCCGTGCTATGCGCTCTCGCACAACTATACCTATTTCGCGATAGACGGTCGCCAGAAACAGGTGAGCCGCTACGTTCTCGGAAACGTCAACGAACAATCACCCTCCGAAATCTGGATGTCGGAGGATTACGTGCGCTTTCGCGGCGAGGTGCGCGCGTTCCATTTCCCATCGTGCCCCAACTGCGAGTTGCGCGACACCTGCGATCTGCGCGCGCACAACGAGGGCTGCTGGGGCTGGAACCCGTCTTGCGCCGATTGCTTGTGGGCGCAAGATATTGTGCGGTGTCCGTTGCAAATTTGCGTGTGGCGTTGCCTGCGGGCAGCACGGTGAGCGATTTGCTGGCGCGCTTGGACATGCCCACTGAGGCACGCAGCTTTACGTTCATCAACGGCGAGATCAGCGCAATGCCGGGCCTCCAGCCCGACGTGAACCATGTCCTGCGTGATAACGACCGCGTCGCGTTTTTCGATCCGCACAGCATGTGGCCCTTCCAATACCGCCACGGCATCGCGATGATCGGCGAGATGAGGGAGGCGATGACGGGGAGCAGGGACCAGGGGTTGCACACGGTGTACAAGAAGTGAACGGGCGGCAAACACGCCAGCGAATTGGGGAAAAACGAATTGTACAGCACCCATTCGCTCGTTCCCGAATTTGCTGTTGTGCTCTTTGACACCGACGAAAATCGGCACTATACTCCCCACATGGCAAAGTACAAGACCAGCTTCACCGAAGATGCCCTCGAAGATTTGGCGTGGTTCAAGAAGAACGAGCAAAACGAAATTCGGGATGGGATTCACGAAAATCTGGAATACGAGCCAACGGTAGAAACTCGTAACCGCAAAAAACTGCGGCCCAACCGGACTGCCGAATGGGAGCTGCGAATTGGCAAGTTCCGAATCTTCTACGATGTGGACCAAGCGGTGCGTATTGTTGCCGTCGAAGCCGTTGGCGAGAAACAAGGCAATGCGCTGTACTTTCAAGGCGAGAAAGGAGAGCTATGAAGGCAGTTACAGCTCCAGCACGATCCAAAACGTTGACCGATTTGCTCAACAAGGCGCGCAAAGCCAATGTGCTCTTGCGCTCCGAGAGCGGGGAGCAGTTTGTATTAGCCAAGGTGTCCTCAGCGCAATCCTTTTACATTGGCGACAGCGATGACTTTGACGAAGAGATCAAAAAAACGCGCGCGAACAAGAAGCTGATGATGTTCTTGGACAAACGAGGCAAACAGGCAAAGAAGCAAGGGCTGATTCCCATGGCGGAAGTGGAAAAACGGCTGGGGCTGAAGCGCAACAGGTAACCTTCCAATACCGCCACGGTGTCATCATGTTTGACGAGATGACCGAAGCGATGACGGCGAGCAAAGAACGGGAGGGGCCCCATACGTACAAAACCGGGGCAGACCCCGTTGCGCCATTTTATGCGGAAAGTATTCCGGATAAACCGCCGAAGCAGGGGATTATGCGGAATCTAGGGATAGTAACAAATGGTGCTAGTTCTACAAACTGAATTCAGCGAGCGATAAATGAATCAGGCCGTCTTTG
>JACQYF010000123.1 GCA_016208315.1 Chloroflexota bacterium
TTGATCGCAGAGTTGCGGCCGAAGAGCGAGTGACGTAGCAAACCCGAAGGGTCTTGGAGACCCTTCGGGTTTCTTCTTTCCTACGACTTGCGATGTAGGCCCTCTACTCCCCCCGCACGAGAAACTAAATCCACCCGGCGAAGGCGGCGAGATACCTCGTCCGCTCGATGCGCGCACGCCGGAAACGCGCTATGATGGCGGCGATGAAACCGAACGAACCGCGCGTCCTAATCGTAGACGATATGCCGGCCGTCCGCCAGGAGTTGAGCACCCTGCTGCTGCTGGTCGGCGGGCTGCAAATCGTCGGCGAGGCGGCGGACGGACGCGAGGCCGTCGCGCTAGCCCAAGCGCGGCGGCCCGATGTCGTCTTGATGGACCTAGAAATGCCGGGCGTGAACGGTTACGAAGCGACACGCCAGATCAAGACGCACTGTCCTGCATGTCGCGTGATCGCGCTGACGGTACACGGCGACGCGGCGACGCGGCACAAGGCAAGCGACGCCGGCGCGGACGAATTCGTCGTCAAAGGCGCGCCGATAAACATACTGCTACAAGCGGTCACTAACGAAAGGAGTTATTAAAATGGAAACGAAAACAGTCACCCGGCGGTACTCTCTCGACTGGCTGCGGGTGATGATGATTCTGAGCGTCTTTATCTACCACAGCACCCGTTTCTTCAATCTGGGCGACTGGCACATCAAGAACCCGATCACGTATGGGAGCGTGGAAGTCTTTGAGAATGCCTTTGAAACCTGGATGATGCCGTTAGCTTTTCTCATCTCCGGCGCGACGGTCTTTTACGCGCTGGGAAAGAGCGGCGTCGGATCGTTCGTCAAAGACAAGGTGCTGCGCCTGTTCGTGCCGCTCGTCGTCGGCATCTTTACGCACAGCGCGCTGCAGGTCTATCTGGAGCGCGTCAGCCACGGCCAATTCAGCGGCTCGTTCTTCGAGTTCTATCCGCACTATTTTGACGGGGTCTATGGCCTTGGCGGGAACTTTGGATGGATGGGCATTCATCTCTGGTACTTGGAAATGCTGTTTGTCTTCACCCTGATCTTTCTGCCGCTCTTTCTCCTGTTCAAGCGCGGTTGGGGCCAGCGGCTCCTCGCGGGGTTGGGCAATGCGCTCGCGCTACCTGGAGCAGCGTTTCTGTTGGTCATACCGGCGATCGTGATCAGGAACGGCGTGCCGATGGACGAGCCGTTGGGCTGGGACGTCTTTGGCGGCTGGGGCATTCTGTCGCACGCGTGGTTCTTTGTTTCCGGTTTTGTGATCGCCTCCAGCGAACGAATGCAGCAGAGCATCCAACGCCTGCGCTGGGTCTGGCTGATCGCGGCGATCTTGCTGACCGCGACCCAAGTCGGACATGCCATCGCCAATCCAGGCGAGTACAGCCAGGTCGAACTTCAGGCCTATCTGTGGATGCTGGCGTTCCTCGGGATAGCCGGCAAGCATGTGAATTTCAGCACGCCGCGCCTGCAACGCGCGAACGAAGGGGTACTGCCGTTCTACATCCTGCACCAGCCCGTGCTGATCGTCATCGGTTATTTCGTCGTGCAGTGGGCGATCCCGGATCCGTCGAAATGGGCGATCATCGCCGCGGGTTCGTTTGCGATCACCATCATGCTCTACGAAATCTTGGTGCGGCGCTCCAACATCCTGCGCTTCTTGTTCGGCATGAGACCGCTCGCCCAAGCACCCGTCGCGCAAGCGCGCGAGACCGTCCTGGCGCGCGAACTCGTACACTAGTCCACCTGTCATTGCGAGCGTTTTGTGCGAAGCAAGCTCCAACGTGCGAATTGGGGATTACTTCGTCGCAAAGTACGCTCCTCGCAATGACAGGCACGTGAGCCAGATTCGCGGACACACAAGGAGTACCATGCAAACGCAAATCGTCACCCAACCATCCAGCAACATCAGCCGGCGGCATTACCTCGACTGGCTGCGCGTGCTGGCTTTCGCCGGCGTCTTTTTCTACCACTCCGCCCGCTTTTTCAACAGCAGCGACTGGCACATCAAGAACGCTGAAACGAGCGTCGTCGTCGAGATTATTATCTCCATCTTCAACCTGTGGGGCATGCAGTTGCTCTTTGTCATCTGCGGCGCAAGCATCTTCTTCGCCTTGCGACCCGGCGGCGCGGTCCGCTTCCTGCGCGACCGTGTCATGCGCCTGCTCGTGCCGCTGGCGCTCGGCATCCTGGTGCTGGCGCCTCCACAGGTCTACCTGGAACGCCTGACGCACGGCGATTTTCAGGGAACCTTTTTCCAATTCCTGCCGCGCTTTTTCGACGGCGACTTTGCCTGGACCGGCGTCCACCTATGGTTTCTCGAATACCTTTTCCTGTTCACGCTCGTCTTGCTGCCGCTCTTCGTCTGGTTCAAGCGACCGACCGGCATGCGCGCCATCGGCTGGCTCAGCCGGTTTTCGGTGCGACCCGGCGCGATGTTTCTCTGGGTGCTGCCGTTTGCGCTGCTGCTCATCGTGGTGGATCCGTTCGGACTGATGAAACCCGCGCCGGCTGAAGCAATCCTGCGCCTGGTCGTGTATCCCCTTTTCGTGGTCTGCGGATTCCTGATCATTGCAGATGATGGCATTCAGCAGGCGATCATCCGCCAGCGCCGCGCCGCGCTCATCCTGGCGTTGGTCTCTTCGGCGACGATGCCGGTGATCGCAGTGGGACTTGAGGAATGGGGCTGGGGACTTGACCTGCTGTCCTTCGCGATGGTGATGATCGCGGCTTCCCTACTCTCGTGGTCGTATATCCTGGCAATCCTCGGCTACGGGATGCGTTACTTGAACGCCAATCGCCCTCTGCTTACCTACGCTAACGAGGCGGTGCTGCCGTTCTACATCTTGCACCAGCCAGTGATCCTGCTCATCGGCTACTTTGTCATTCCGCTGGCGCTGCCGATCGCGGCCAAGTACTTGATCATCGCCCCGCTGGCGTTCGGCATCGTCCTGGGAATTTACGAGTATGGCATCCGCCGCTGGAATCTGGTACGGCAGGTGTTCGGGATGAAAACGCTGGCCCAGCCGAAAAAGTATCCGCGAATCTCGCGAATCGCCGCGAATTAGGAAAAAGAATTCGCGAGGATTCGCGTGATTCGCGGATAATCCTCAAACCGTCGCGCCGCTGGGGACGACCGGGGACGTGAAGGCATCGTCCTTGACGTATGCGCCGATCTCGACGTTGCGCCCGACGACGAGGTTCGCGGGAAGTTGGGTGTGCTTGCCCACGACGGTGATGCCCGTGTTCAGTCGTTCGGGCGCGCGTTGGTTCGGCGTATTGTCGTCCGAATCGCCGACCCGCGCGTTTTTTCCCACCACCACTTTTTTGTCGAGGATCACGCGATCCACCACCGTCCCCTCGCCGACGACGGCATCATTCATCACGATCGAGTCGCGCACGATCGCACCGGGCGCGATATACACGCCGGGCGAAATGATCGAACGCGCGACCGTGCCGTCAATGCGGCAACCATCGCACAACAGATTCCCGTCCACGCGCGCCGCGGGGCCGATGGTCGCGGCAGGGCGCTCCTCGCTTTTCGTGTGAATCACCCAGTCGGGATCGTACAAATCGAGCGCGGGGGTCTCGTTCAAGAGCATCATGTTCGCTTCAAAGTACGCCTGAATCGTGCCGACATCCGCCCAATAGTCGCGGAACGTGTACGCGTACACGCGTCCCTGTTCGACCAGCGCAGGAATCACGTCGCGTCCAAAATCGCGCTGCGCGCGGCCCGCGCCGCGCAGATACTCGACCAGGAATTCGCGGCGAAACGCGTACACGCCCATCGAAGCGAGCGTCGCGCGTGTGCGCGTCGGCTTTTCCTCGAATGCCACCACGCGATTGTTTTCGTCCAACACGATCATGCCAAAGCGGTGCGCCTCGGTGGGGCTGACCGCGCGCGCGGCAATCGTCATGTCGGCGTTTTTCTCAAGGTGCAGATTCAGCAGCGGGCCATAGTCCATCTTGTAGATGTGATCGCCGGCCAGAATCAAAACCTGATCCACGTTCTGTTCGCCGACGAAATCGAGATTGAAGCGCACCGCGTCCGCCGTGCCTTCCTGCCACGCGCCGCGGTCGCCGCGATGCGATTGATAGGGCTGGAGAATGCGGACGCCGCCGTGCGCGCGGTCGAGGTCCCACGGCTTGCCGAGGCCGATGTGTTCGACAAGCGAGCGCGGTTGGTACTGCGTGAGGATGGCGACGTTAAAGATATTCGAGTTGACGCAGTTTGAGAGCGTAAAGTCAATCAAGCGGTACTTGCCGCCGAACGGCACCGCAGGTTCCGCCCGCGGCGCAGTCAGCACCCCAAACCCTTTGCCTTCCCCTCCGGCGAGAATCATTGCCAGGATGTCCATAGTGTCTCTCCTGATTATGGGATGCGGACGAGCGCGGACGAGCGCGGATGTTTTCTATCTAATCCGCGTTTATCCGCGCTCGTCCGCGTCCCATTGTTTCCGTGCTCATCGTGTACCGACCGTCGCGCCGCTGGGCACGGCTGTGTCGAACGCGGCGAAATCGGCTTCTGTGACTTTGGTTTGAATCACGACATTGCGCCCGACCACCAGCCCGCTGGGAATGCGCGCGCTCTTGCCGACGACCGTGATGCCGGTGTTGATTCTATCCGGCTCGGCCGTGTTTGGCCGCAGGTCGTCGCCCGCGCCGAGCCGCGTGCCCGCGCCGACGACGACTTGCTTGTCCACGATGACCTTGTCGAGCGCCGCGCCCTCGCCGATCCACGTATCGTTCATCACGATGGAATCGCGCACGCTCGCGCCGGGCGCGACGTAGACGCCGGGCGACAACACCGAGTGTTCCACGCGCCCGCGAATGATGCAGCCGTTCGATACGAGACTGCGCTCGACCGATCCTTGCGGGCCGATTTTCACCGGCGGTTTTTCTTGGCTGCGCGTGTGAATCACCCAGTTCGCATCGTACAGGTTGAGCCGCGGATTCGGCTCAAGCAAGGCCAGCGTCGTCTCCCAGTACGATTGAATCGTACCGACATCCACCCAATAGCCGTCGAACGCGTAGCCGTAGACACGAAAATTCTCGATCATCTCGGGGATGACGTGCTTGCCGAAATCGAGGTCGCCGTGCTCGCGCGCGCCCGCGGTGAGCCGCTCGGCCAGCAAGTCAGTGTTGAAAATGTAAATGCCCATCGAGGCGAGCGTGCCTTTATCGCGCAGTTTCGGTTTTTCGAAAAAGGCGGTGATGCGCCGGTCCGCATCTACGGTCATGATGCCAAAGCGGTCGGTTTCTTCCAGCGGCACGTTCATCACGCCGATCGTCACGTCGGCGTTTTTCTCATGGTGGAATTTCAACATGCCGCGATAATCCATCTTGTAAATGTGATCGCCGGCGAGAATGAGGGCGTGGTTGGCGCGGCGCTCGCGGAGATAATCGAGGTTTTGATAGACCGCATCGGCCGTCCCGCCGTACCAACTTTGCGACCCGCGTCCCTGGTAGGGCTGCAACAGCCGCACGCCGCCCGAGGCGCGGTCGAGGTCCCACGACTTGCCGACGCCGATGTGCTCGTTGAGCGAATGCGGGCGATACTGGGTCAAAATGTCCACGTCGAAAATGTCCGAGTTGACACAGTTCGACAAGGTGAAATCAATGATGCGGTATTTGCCTGCGAACGGCACGGCCGGCTTGGAGCGTTCCTCCGACAGCACGGACAGCCGCGTGCCCGCGCCGCCCGCCATGATCACCGCGAGAATTTTGGGCATGCCATGTCTCCTAAGAAATAGGACGCGGATGAACGCGGACAAACGCGGATAAGAAACAAGAAAATCCGCGTTCATCCGCGTTCAGCGCCTTCTTTGGAAGGCGACGCGTCCAATATTCTTGTTCGAATTGTTGCGAACTGCACACCACAAGGAATTCCTCTAAAGCTAGAAGAGCGTACGCAACGCGGGCAGCAGGCCCTGCTCGACGACGACTTGCCAGGACATTTGGCGGGCCAGGGCCTGACCCTCGGCACGCATTGTTGCCTTTGCCTTGCGCGTGCGCGGCAGGCGCGCGCTGATTTCTTGCGCGACCCGCGCGGCTTGCCGCATTTCGATTTCGTCACGCTGTCCCTGCCCGATCCGCAAGAGCGCGTCCAACTCGGGCGTTTGCCATTCGGGCGGTAACGTGACGTAATCCGCAACGAGCACGTTGGCGCTCACCGAATCATTCGCTTGCTTGATAAAGCCGACGCAGCCGCACACGTTGCTCACGCAGCACAGCGCGCCGGTTGCCAGCGGCTCGAGCTGTCCGATGCCAAACGGTTCGTAGATGGACTGTCCGAATTCCAGATCGGTCCCATAACGAATGTCGGCCGGCTCCATTGCCTTGGGCATCCGCGTGCCGCCGCGTTCTCGTCCCCAGCCGAATTGATTGACGAGCACGATCTTGCTCGCCTTGGCGACGCGGTTGAATTGTTCCAGCGCCTTGTAATAATCCACTTCGTAGCTGACGAGGTCGCCGTTGCCCGCGCGATGATTGACCGGCCAGCCGTATTCCGCTTCCCATCGCAAAACGTCTTCGCTCGGCTTCCCCGCCGGCGACGAGGTCGCGAGCGTGAACAGCACGGCCGTTTCTCCACGCCGGCTTGAAACCGAACAGTTTTGTGGCATAGCCGCGCAGGCGCGTTTGGCTGACCTGTTTGTCGCGCGCGGTGAGCGTGGGACT
Organism: Chloroflexota bacterium; assembly: GCA_016208315.1. Lineage (GTDB taxonomy): Bacteria > Chloroflexota > Anaerolineae > UBA4142 > UBA4142 > JACQYF01. The sequence goes on from JACQYF010000123.1 coordinate 6,687, forward strand.
GGGGACGCCATTGTAAACGAGAGCGAGGGGGTGGCGCGAGAACGCGGGCGCGAGAAAGCGCAATTCGTCCAGGGTGAGGTCGCTCACCGCGCAAAAACCGTCGAATCCGGCTGCGGCCATCAAGAGCGCGTGCTTGAAGGAATGCCGCTGGCTGCCGAATACGTCTTCGAGCGACAAGCCCAACGCGCGGGCGCGCCGCATCGCATTGTAAAAGCGCGTGTCGTGCCCGGAATGCGATTCGACCAGCTCGCGCGCCGCGGCCACTTCGTGCGCGTAATAGACCAGGCGATACGCCGCCGGCGCTTGTTGGCGCGCGCGGAACGCCAGCGGCAGGCCGAGCCAATCGTGCGCGATCAGCGCGGCGCGCAGTTTCTTGC
>JACQYF010000021.1 GCA_016208315.1 Chloroflexota bacterium
GGGGGCAACCCGACGACGCGCCGAGATTCAGGCCGACCTTGCGGCGCGGCGATTCACAGACGAGAGAATAAAGAACGCGCTGCGTTTTCGTGAAGGGGTGGTTGTCTGTATGCAGAATCCGGCGTTTGAGGACAAGCGGGAACTATTCGAGTTGCTTGACGTTCGAGTAGTGGTCCACAAAAGCAAGGCGAAGGTAAAGTGTTGCATTCCTGGCTATGAGATTGAGTACGATACCACACCGTAGGATGAGTGTCAAAAGAAGCGGAACGGACGGGAAATTAGGGAATGGAAGGAATCGAGCGAACCGGGGTATCTCAAGTGAAGTCATGTCTCGCGCGACGACAGTCCGCGCGCCACATCCGCCGCAGCGATCGCTTCTTGCTCCAACTTGCGGTCGGCGGCGAGCAAACGCTATCGTATTCGGAGGAGTTCTTACACCTCTTCATTCCTCGTCCCTTGACCTCGCAGACTCGTTGCATTCCTGGGACGCCTGAGTTATAATGGGAGTCGTATAATGAAGCCAATCGTAAATTGGAATTGTGGTCAGCATGCCGCCAAACCCGCTTATGGATCAGGCGGCATGCGTTTTTGGGAGCAGAAAGACCTATGTTTAACCGGATTCTACTTCCCCTGGATCGTTCGCCGCTCGCCGAGAGTGTGCTGCCCCATGCCGTTGCGTTGGCGCGCGCCTTTGAATCGCAACTCACGCTCTTGCACGTCATGGATACCGCGCGCGGCTCGCGGTGGCGTCGCGCCGTAGACCCGTTGAATTGGCAAATCCGCAAAGTCGAAGCGGAAAGCTATCTGCACGACCTGACTCTGCGCCTGCAACAAGCCGGCGTAGCCGCCGAGCCGCGCATCCTGGAAGGGCACGACGCGGAGCAGATCATCGAGTTCGCGCGCAACGAACACACCCAGCTCATTATCCTCAGCAGCCATGGGCAGAGTGGTATGAGTGAATGGAACGTGAGCAACGTCGTGCAAAAGATTGCGCTGCGCGCGCGGACGGGTGTCATGATTATCCGCGCCACGCAATCGGCGGCGCCGCAAGTGTCCGGGCTGCACTACCGGCGAATACTCGTTCCGGTGGATGGGTCACAGCGCGCCGAATCCATCTTGCCGGTTGCCGCCACTTTGGCGCGTGCCCACGAAGCGCAAATTCTGTTGGCGCATATCGTACAGCCGCCGCAAATGCCGCGCCGGACACCACCCAGCCGTGAGGATGTCGAATTGGCGAACCGGATTGTAGAGCGCAACACGGTGGAGGTCACCCAGTATCTCGATCAATTGCGCTCGCAACTCTCCGGGCCAGTCGAGCCGCGCGTACTCGTCAGCGATCACGTGTCCGCGACGCTGCACGAACTGGTCGAGCAAGAGCAGAGCGACCTCGTCCTCTTGAGCGCACATGGATTTGCCAGCCAAACGCGATGGCTCTACGGCGATGTGGTCACCAGTTTCATTTCCTATGGAACGACGCCGCTCTTAATCCTGCAAGATGTTTCACCGGAGAGAGTCGGGACTAGGCAAGCCGAGACAACCGCCGAGTACGCCAGAGCATAAAGCAATCGTGAATCAACCCACCCAATTCAATTTGCTCGCCTATATACAAGCGCAACAATCGTTTTTTCGAACCGCGACCCATCAGCTTGCCTCAGGTCAAGGGAAAGATGCCCTGTCGGATGCCGCCGAGTGGCTGCCGGATAATTCCTATCTGGTACAACAAACCTGCCGCCAAATTCGCGAGGATATGCCGCGCGGTTTCTATCGCCAATTGCCAAAACTGGACGCCGGGCCGCTGAACGGGTTCCCCCGCATCTATGCGATCGCGCAAAGACTGGTCGGAACGAGTATGGCGCAGCTCGATATGGAACGCGTCAAGCGCTTTGTTCGCCTGTATCAGGACATCGGGCGGCTGACCACGGGCGAGATTTGGGCGCTGCCGGTCATGCTGCGCCTTGCGCTGATCGAACTCTTGGCTCAAGCCGTTAGCCGAATTACCCAACTGCCCAAGGCGGAATCGCTGCCCGTTCCATCCTGGCGCGCGGCCATTACGGACGATGAATTGGTCGCGCATTGCATCATCAGCTTGCGAATCTTGGCAACCCAGGATTGGCAAGTCTTTTTTGAAAGCGTCAGCGGGGTGGAACAAATCCTGCGCGGCGATCCGGCGCAGGTCTATGCGCGCATGGATCGCGAAACGCGCGACCGCTATCGCAAGGTGATCGAACGCCTGGCTCTCGCAACCGGCAACGACGAACAGTCCGTCGCCCACGCGGCAATCGAACTGGCGCGCGCCAATTCGTCGCCGCGCACGACGCACGTTGGCTATTATTTGTTGGAGGGCGGACGGACGCAGCTTCAAGCCCAAGTGGGCTATCGTGTGCCTGCGCCCGCGCGCGTGCGCCGCTGGACGTTGAATCATCCCACGCTGGTATACCTGGGTGGTATTTGGTTGATCGCGCTGATGCTTTGGCTCGTCGGAAATCTCTATGCCAAAGATGCCAGCGCGAATCTCTGGCAATTACTGGGTGTCGGATTACTTCTTCTGATTCCCGTTCTCACCGTTTCGGTCAGCTTGGTCAATTGGATCGTTTCGGTAGCCCTGCGTCCGCGGGTCTTGCCGAAAATGGATTTTGAAGAAAGCATTCCGGCAGACTGTCGGACGCTGGTCGTGATCCCGTCGCTTTTGTCCAACGCCGCCGAAGTCAAGTCGCTCCTCAAGCAGTTGGAACTGCATTTCTTGCGCAGCCAGGACGCCCACCTGTATTTTGCTTTGCTCACCGATCTGCCCGATACGCCGGAAGCGCGTACGCCGGGGGACGATCCGTTAGTCCAGCAAGCCATCTCCGGCATTCAGGCGCTCAACGAGAAATACCCGCGCGAATCGGCCAGTCCGTTTTTCCTGTTCCATCGCGACGCCAAGTGGAATCCGAGCGAAGCGCAATGGATGGGCTGGGAGCGCAAGCGCGGCAAATTGCACCAGTTGAATCTCATGCTGCGCGGCAAAGGGCAAACGGCCTTTCGGGTGCAGACGGGCGACCTGAATGTTTTGCGCAAGATGCGATTTGTCATCACACTCGACGCGGATACGCTGATGCCGCGCGAAGCCGCGCACCGGTTGGTCGCGACGCTCGCGCATCCACTGAACCGCGCCGAGTTCGATCCGGACAGTGGCGCGGTCATCGCCGGGTACACGCTGTTGCAACCCGGGATCGAGATCACCTCGACGAGTGTGACCCACTCGCGCTTCACTCGCATCTTCGCCGGAGATGTGGGTCTCGATTTGTACTCGCGTGCCGTATCGAACGCGTACCAGGATCTGTTCGGCGAAGGGATTTACGTCGGCAAGGGCATCTATGATATTGATGCGTTTGAGCGCAGCTTGGCGGGGCGCATGCCGGAAAACGCGCTGCTCAGTCACGACTTGATCGAAGGGATTCACGGGCGCGTCGGTCTGGTGACCGATGTCGTCTTGTATGAAGATTATCCCCCGCATTACTTTGTCTACCAACGCCGTTCACACCGGTGGATTCGCGGCGACTGGCAGTTGTTGCCCTGGCTTTTGCCGCGCGTTCCTTCCGTCGGGAAAAAGGCCATCCCGAATGATCTCTCCGTCATCGCCCGCTGGAAAATTCTGGACAACCTGCGCCGCAGTCTACTGGCGCCGGCTTTGCTCGTTCTACTGATCGCGGGTTGGCTGGGGTTGCCCGGCTCGCCGCTCGTGTGGACGCTCGTGGGACTCTTGACACTGGCCGTGCCGGTTCTTACCGGCTTGGTAAGTGATTTGTTTCGAACGGCAAAGGGGAGTCCGTGGCGGAATGTCCTCCGTGCGTTGAGGACGGGTCTCGTGCGTTGGGTTCTGGCGCTGATTTTCATTTTCTACGAGACCTCCATCAGTCTCGGCGGGATCGCCACTACGCTCTTTCGATTGTTTGTCACCCGCCGAGGATTGTTGCAGTGGACGAGCTACGCGCATACTGTGCGCGTGTCCGCCGGGGGCGTGACGCTTGTCCAGATTGTCGCAACGCTTCTCACGGTCGGAGGGCTGACGGCGCTCATCGTCCGGTTCAACTCTGCCGCCCTAATCCCCGCCGCGCCGCTGTTGATCGCGTGGCTGTTCTCTCCGGCAATCGCTTACTGGATCAGCCGCCCGACGCGCCACGCGCCCGCGCCACTCTCCGCTCCCGAGCGGCAACGACTCCGCAACATCGCGCGGCGGACGTGGTTCTTTTTCGAGCAGTTCGTCGGGCCTGAGGATCACTGGCTGCCGCCCGACCATTTTCAGCAAGCGCCGCGCGGCATGGTCGTTCACAGCACATCGCCGACGAATCTGGGGTTGTTGCTCTTGTCAACCCTGGGCGCGTATGACCTGGGTTACATTGGGCTGGAGAATCTAGTCGTGCGCTTGCGCTCCACTCTGGAGAGCATGGAGCGACTGGAGAAATACCAAGGGCACTTGATGAACTGGTATGATACGCGCACGCTCGAGCCGTTGGCGCCGCGTTACGTCTCCACCGTGGATAGCGGCAACCTGGTCGCGTGTCTCCGCGCGCTGGCGCAGGGCTGCCAGTCGCTGTTGCATCAACCCGTCCTGCGTTGGCAAAGTTGGGAGGGTTTGCTCGACACGTTGAGCGTCCTCGACGACGTGGTGCAAGAACTGGAACCGAACGCGAGCGCGCCCTTGCGCGCCCACTTGGACCACATGCGGGAACAAGTACAAGCCGCGCAATATGCCCCCGAGACTTGGGCACTACTCTTGGATCAGTTGGTTGGTCAAAGCTGGAAGGAACTCGGCGAATTATTGTCCGCGCTAATCGAGTTGGGTACCGCGCCGGTGGACACCGAGAGCTTGCGCCGGCTGAGCCATACCGCCGACCGATTGCAGTATCATTTATTCGGGATGCAACGCGAGGTCGAGCAGCTTGCCCCGTGGCTCGCGTCGCTGAGTCAACCACCACAATTGTTCGGGCGCGACGACGCGTGGCCCGCGTTGCGCCAATCCCTCGCGACGCCACCACCGCTTGCCGAAATGCGCGAATTCGCCACACGCGGACTGGCGCGCTTGGCAGCCCTGCAAGAAGAATTGGACACGGCGCTGGGATCACCCGGCGAGATTCAGCAAGCGCGCGATTGGTGCGCGCGCCTCGCCGAAAAGCTTGGGTGCGCGGCAACCGCCGCGGAGCAACTCGGGACTGACATTCAGGAGTTGGCGCAGCAGGCAGAGTGCCATTACGAGCCAATGCGCTTTGACTTTTTGTTCGACCCGCAACGGCAGTTGTTTCACATCGGCTATAACGTCACGTTGGAAAAACTCGACAATAATTATTACGATTTGCTGGCTTCCGAAGCGCGGATTGCTAGTCTCGTAACGATCGCCAGGAACGAGGTTCCGCCGAGTCACTGGTTACATCTCGGTCGTCCGCTGACACAGGTGGGCGGCATGCGCGCGCTCCTATCGTGGGGCGGGACGATGTTTGAGTATCTGATGCCCTCGCTCTTGATGCGGAGTTATCAGGGCACGCTGTTGCAGCAGAGTTGTCTCGCGGCGGTGGATCACCAAATCGCTTACGGCGGCGACCAGAACGCGCCCTGGGGCATTTCCGAATCGGGCTACAAGGCGTTCGATGCGCACGAGAATTATCAATACCGGACGTTCGGCGTGCCCGGCTTGGGCTTTAAGCGCGATTTGACCGAGGATTTGGTGATCGCGCCTTACGCCTCGCTTCTGGCGCTCTCATTACGTCCGCGCGCGGTGATGGAGAATATCGCGCGGCTGGACAAATTGGGGATGCTGGGGATGGAAGGGTTTTACGAGTCGGTGGATTTGACGCCGGCGCGGCTCGTCCCGGGGGAAACACACGCGATCGTGCGTTCGTATATGGCGCATCATCAAGGCATGATCCTGTTATCCCTCGTCAACTATTTGCGCGAGGACGTGATGGTGCGGCGCTTTCACGCCGATCCGCTGGTGAAGAGCGTGGAACTTTTGCTGCAAGAAAGAGTGCCGTTCGATGCTCCGCTCGACTCGACGCAACCGGATGATGGACACATCGCTCATCGCGATCCATCTCCCGCTCAAGCGGTGGCCGCGCCGTGGCGAGCGCCCGTTCACGCCGACGCGCCGCAGGCGCATTTCCTCTCGAACGGGCGATATGGCGTGCTGATTACGAGCGCGGGCGCAGGGTACAGTTCGTGGGAGCAGGTTGATCTCACGCGTTGGCGCGCCGACACGACCCGCGAGGATTGGGGCGCCTGGGTTTACGTTCAGGACAAAGCAAGTGGCGAGCTGTGGTCGGCGGCGTTTCAACCGACGGGGGCGGAGCCGGAAAGCGCAGAAGTGCAGTTCTATTCGCACATGGCCGAGTTCCGGCGGAGCGATCACGGGATCGGGCTGACGATGGAAGTCACGGTCGCGCCCGATGAGGACGTGGAGGTGCGCCGCGTTTCGCTGACCAATTCCACCGACCGCGTCCGACAAATCGCGTTGACGAGCTATGCCGAAATCATCCTCGCGCCGCAAGCCGCCGACGCGCGTCATCCCGCCTTTAACAAAATGTTCGTCGAGAGCGAACACGTGTCCGCGACAAATGCCTTGCTCTTTCACCGCCGTCTGCGTTCGATGACCGAAGAGCCAATTTATTTGGCGCATTCGGCGATTGTCTCACCGGGGCACCCCATTACGGGCGCGTACGAAACCGACCGCGCGCGGTTCCTGGATCGCGGTCGGACGCTCCGCGCGCCGGCGGCTTTGCGCGCGAATGGCGGCGGACTATCGGGTACGACCGGCGCGACGCTCGACCCGCTGATGGCGCTCGGTCAAACGATTGAACTGCAACCCCATGCTTCGGCGCAAGTCAGCTTTATCACGCTCGCATCCAGCTCGCGCGAAAAAGCATTAGAGCTGGTGCGTCGCTATCAAGAGCCGCGTGTCATCGAGCTAGCATTCGTTCAAGCGCGCGCGCGCGCGGAAGCGGAACTGCGCCAACTCGATCTGACGGCGACCGAGTTGGAGCAAATGGACCAACTCTTGTCTGTCCTGCTTTATCCGCACGCGGCTCTGCGTGCCGACCCGGTGACGCTCGCCGCAAATCGCAAAGGGCAATCCGGTTTATGGGCGTTTGGTATCTCCGGCGATCATCCCATCCTTTTAGTGCAGATGGACAAGTCGGAAGATTTGGCGCTCGTGCAACAAGTGCTCCAGGCGCACGCGTATTGGCGCAATCGGCGAATCAAGGTTGACCTGGTCATCCTCAACCGGCAGGGAACGACCTACGGTCAGGAATTGCGCGGCCAATTGCAGCGCATCCTCGTTCGCCAAAAGAGCGAGGACTGGTTTAACCGGCGCGGCGGCATATTCACTTTGTACGGCGATCAACTGGGCGAAGCCGACCGCGTGCTTTTGGAAACGGCGGCCCGCGTGGTGCTCGATGGGGCCAAGGGTTCACTCGCACATCAATTGGAATCGTTGCGCAAGCCGCCGACGCACTTGCCACTCTTCGTTGCCGTGCCGCCAGGATCAAAAGCGGAACCTACCCCACCACTCGTCCGCCCCACCGGTTTGCTCTTCGACAATGGGCTGGGTGGATTTAGCGCGGATGGACGCGAGTATGTCATTTTCCTCGATCCGGGGCGGTGGACACCCGCGCCGTGGATCAACGTCATCGCCAACCCGGATTTTGGCTTTACGGTTTCCGAGAGTGGCAGCGGTTATACGTGGTTCGGCAACAGCAGCGAAAACCGGCTCACGCCCTGGTCAAACGATCCGGTCGGCGACCCGCCGGGTGAGGCGCTCTACTTGCGCGATGAAGAGACCGCGGAGGTCTGGTCGCCCACGCCCTTGCCGTGCCGCGCGCCCGCGCCATATTTGATTCGTCACGGCGCGGGGTATTCTACGTTCGAGCACAACAGTCACGGACTCGTTCAGCGATTGCGACTATTTGCCGCGCCGGACGCGCCGGTCAAAATCGCGCAACTGCGCTTGACCAATACGTGGTCGCAACCCCGGCGCATCACCGCAACCTTTTATGCCGAGTGGGTATTGGGCGTCACCCGCGACGCGGCGCAGCAATACGTCGTGTCCGAATTCGATACCGAGTGCCAGGCGCTCTTGGCGCGCAATGCGTACCGCGCGGAATTCGGCGAACGCGTCGCCTTTGCCGCGGCAAGTAAAAAGCTGCACGGGTTGACCGCGGATCGCGCCGAGTTCCTCGGGCGGATGTCTACGCCTAGCCATCCCGCCGCGCTCGACCGCATTGGGCTGGCGAGCAAGGTCGAGCCGGGATTAGACCCGTGTGCCGCGTTACAGCTTCACGTGGATTTAGAGCCGGGCGAGACGCAAGAGGTCTTTTTCCTATTGGGCGAGGGCGCGAACCGAGGAGAGGCACTGCAACTGGTCGAGCAATATCGCGATGTGGAGCGAATCGAGGCGACGTGGAAACAAGTGAACGCGTCGTGGGACAATCTATTGGAGCAGGTCCAGGTACACACGCCCGACCCCGCGATGGATCTCATGCTGAATCGCTGGCTCCTCTACCCGATGCTTTCATCGCGCGTGTGGGGACGTTCGGCGTTCTACCAATCGTCAGGGGCGTTCGGCTTTCGCGATCAGTTGCAGGACGTGCTGGCATTGGTGTACGCCGCGCCGCACCTCGCGCGCCAACAGATTATCGAGTCCGCGCGTTATCAATTTGAAGCTGGCGATGTGCTGCACTGGTGGCATCCGCCTTCCGGGCGCGGCGTTCGTACGCGCTCTTCCGACGATTTGCTCTGGCTGCCATTCGTGACCGCCGCGTATGTGAAAGCGACGGGCGACGCGGCCATCCTCGACGAAACGATGCCCTTTCGCAAAGCCGCGCCTTTGGAGACCGGCGAGATGGAGCGCTACGACCATTACCCGACGACGGCTGAAGTGTACTCGCTGTACGAACACTGCCGCCGCGCTTTGGACAAAGGGACAACGGCAGGAGCACATGGCTTGCCGCTAATGGGCACGGGAGACTGGAACGACGGTATGAATCGCGTGGGATTTGATGGGCGCGGGGAGAGCGTCTGGGTGGGTTGGTTCCTATCGGCGACCTTAACGCGCTTTGCCGAACTGTGTACTTGTCGAGGCGACAAAGAGCAGGCGGCGATATATTCGAGCCGCGCGCGCGAATTTAGTAAAGCAGAGGAGTCGAGCGCGTGGGACGGGGCTTGGTACCGGCGCGCCTATTACGACGATGGCACGCCCTTGGGATCGGCGGCGAGCGGTGAATGCCAAATAGATTCCATTGCTCAAGCATGGGCAGTCTTGTCCGAGGCGGGTGATCCAACCCGCGCCGCGCAGGCGATGGAATCTGTTGCCCGTCGGCTCGTGCGACCCGATGACCAACTCGTGCAGCTCCTCGCACCGCCGTTCGACAAGACGCTGCGCGATCCGGGTTACATCAAAGGATACCCACCCGGCATCCGCGAAAATGGCGGTCAGTACACGCATGGCGCGCTGTGGGTCGTGTGGGCGTTTGCCCAATTGGGGCAGGGTGATCGCGCCGCGGCTCTGTTCCGGATGCTGAACCCGATTCATCACGGCGACACGCCGGAAAAGGTGGCGCGGTACCGGGTCGAACCTTACGTCGTTGCGGCGGATGTTTACAGCGCGCCGCCGCACACCGGTCGCGGTGGCTGGACGTGGTATACCGGCTCGAACGGTTGGATGTATCGGGTGGGGCTGGAAGCGATTTTAGGCATACGGCGAATCGGCAAGACGCTGCAAATCAATCCGTGTATTCCCAAGAGTTGGGCGAGTTATGCGGTGGCGTACCGCGTCGGTGCAACCGTTTTTCAAATTCGCGTGGAAAATCCAGCGGGTGTCAATCGGGGCATTAAGCAGATCACGCTCGACGGGAACGTGTCGAGTGGAAACGAGTTTGCGCTAAAAGATGACGGCTTGGGCCATCAGGTAATTGTCGTGATGGGCTAAGCCGTCATCGGGGTGCTTACTTCTGAACGGTGGTGCGCTCCTTGCGCGCCGCTTGCTTCAACCGCCGCGCGTGGATGCGCTTGCCTTTCGACAATCGTTTGTGCTTGGGCTTGCTGGCCTTGTCTGCCATAGGTGTCTCCTCCTTGTTGGGTTAATTTTCTTTGCTCGCGCTCGCTCTAATGGTCTTGGGCCTTGAAATACTCGGCGGTACAAACCCGAGCGTCATCACGGCGAGGGGATGTTCGTGGGCGGCGCGGTTCTATTGCCAGCTTCAGTCTTGCTGCGATCAGCCGCCTGCTGGCTGAGTTGTTTCAACGCGGGGCTTATCTGATCGAATTCGGTGGACTTTACGAAAAAATAGTCCGCGCCGGCTTCGAGGCAGAGCTGGCGATACTCCGGGTACGGATAGTCGGTCAGGATAATCACGGCCGGCCCCGGCTTGATCTTTTTCAAGTTTTGCAGCACGTCAATGCCGCTCCCATTCAACAAATGAATATCGAGGAGGACCACTTCTGGTTTCTGTTCCAGGATCGCGGTCGTCGCCGACTGTGCGTCGCCCGCTTCGCCGATTACTTGAATCTCCAGCTCGTCGGCGAGCATGCGTTTTAATCGCTGACGGATAATGACCGAGTCATCTACTACGAATACCTTCATCGAGTCACCGTTCAGAGCAAGTTGGAATGCGGTTTACCTGCGGATTGGACGTTTCTGCATCAAAAGCATACTCGGCATGGACACAAAAAGGAATCACGTAGGCCCGTTCATTTTTGTCGTAAAAACATCGAACGCGCTGTCGTATTACACGACAGCGCGTTCGAACGAGTAAACGGCATTCTTCGACTACACTCCGCACCGCTCAGAATGCATATGCGGCGCTACTCGATCAGCCCATGTTCGACGGCATAGCGGGACAGTTCGACGTCCGATTGCATTTTCATCTTCTGAAGCACGCGCGTGCGATAGGTGTTGACCGTGTTCACACTCACCGAAAGTTGTTCCGCGATCTCGCTGCTCTTTTTGCCCGCGGCGAACAGGCGCATCACTTGAAACTCGCGGTCGGAGAGCGTTTCGTGGAGCGGTGTATCGCCCCGGTCCTCCAACTCCGTCGCCAACTGCTCGGCCAGCCCGGAACTGACGTACTTGCCCCCACCGGCGATCTTGCGGATCGCTTGCACCAGTTCCTCGGTCGCGCTTTCCTTGGTGATATAGCCGGACGCGCCGGCTTTGAGCGCGCGCACCGCAAAACGGTGTTCCGGGTGGAAGGTCAAGATGAGCACCGGCAAGCGCGGATATTTTTGACGCAGCTCTTTCACGGCATCCAGCCCGCTTTCGCCGGGCATCGTAATGTCCAGTAGGACGATGCTCACGGCGAGTCGTTCCAGTTGCTTGAAAAGCTCCGCGACATTGTTCGCCGAGCCGATCAGCGCCATATCCGGTTCGCCGGACAGCGTCTTTTTGATCCCTTCGCGAATCAGCGCATGATCGTCTACGATCAGCACGTTAATCACCGCCGTCCTCCTTACCTCGCAGCGGAATCCGCACCGTGACCGTGGTCCCCGCTTTCGGCCCTCCCTGGACCACCACGTCCCCGCCGAAAATATGCGCCCGTTCGCGCATCCCGAGGAGACCCAGCCGGTGGGTGCTGGTAACTTGGTCTGTCGAAATCCCTGTGCCGTTGTCATGCACATTTAGGATCAGGTGATGATCTTGTTCCCGCAAACTCGCGTCCACGTGGGTGGCGTGCGCGTGGCGTGCCACGTTCGTGAGCGTTTCCTGTAAAATGCGAAACAGCGCCGTCGAACGCTCCGCATCCAGGCGCAGCGCATCCACGTTGGAATCGAACTGGCACTCGATTTTCGTCCGCTTTTGAAATTCCCGCATCTGCCATTCGAGCGCCGCGCGCAGCCCCAGGTGATCCAGCACGGCGGGGCGCAACTCGAGCACGATCTGGTGAATCGTTTGGATGGCATTGTCTACGAGTTTCGTCGTGTCGCCGATCTCTTGCTGTAATGTTTCCGGCGATCGCGGCCCGCTTTTTCCGGCGATCTCTTTACTCAGGAACGCCAGGTCCATCTTGATCGCGGTCATGAGCGTCCCGATCTCGTCGTGAATCTCCTGCGCGATGCGGACGCGCTCTTCCTCGCGCGCGGACTGGAGGTGCGCGGTCAGAAGCCGGAGTTGCTCGGTCGTGTTCTCGTGGTCGGCGATTTCGGTTTCGAGTTCCCGATTGGCATTCTCTAACTCGCGGGTGCGCTGGGCGACGCGTTGGTCCAATTCCGCGTTGAGAGTTTGCGCTTTGTGCGCCGCATCTTCCGCACGCGTGTGCTCTGTAGTTTCTCGGAAAACCAAGACCATCACGAGCAACGCCAGCAACGCGAATGCCACCGGTCGGACCGCGTCATCCGACAACGGAATCAGGAAAACCGCGCCGGCTAAAAGCGCGAGGATACTCAGCACGATGACGGTGCTGAACGTCAAAAAAGTTGGCCGCTTGATCGGAATCATTTTATCGTGAACCTATTATAGCACGATCCCGAGAAAATGCAGGTGTGTCGTATAAAACGACAACGCCGGGGCGGCTTTTACGACAAAAACGAACATGTTCAAGTGATACCTTTTTTCGTCGAAAAGCGTTATGCTGTTTCTACATATCAGAGGAATGGTCCATGCCACGTACTGGGCTTTTCACTCGAAAGGAGATTCCCTATGGAATCAAAACTGTACGTCGGCAATCTGTCCTACAACGTGACTGAGGAAAAACTGCGCGAACTCTTCGGCCAAGCGGGCACGATCAAAGAAATCGCGATGATCATGGATCGCGATACTCAGCGCCCCAAGGGTTTTGGCTTTGTCGAAATGACCACCCAGGTCGAAGCCCAAAAAGCCATCGAGATGTTCAACGAGCATGAGCTGGATGGTCGGCGGATGACCGTCAACTTTGCGCGCCCGAAGGAAGACCGCGGCGGCGGGCGCGGTGGCTATGGTGGTGGCGGCGGCCGGAACCGCTATTAAAGCGCGTACCACAATTAGCATTCGAGTCGGCGCAACCCATCTTGCGAGCGGGTAGCGCCGATAGCCGCGCTCGGAAATCAGGCATCGCTGAGCTGTACGCTCGACGATGCCTGTGCTTGCTTGTACGCTGCATACAGATGAGAGGATCGCCCTATGTTTTCGAATAAATGGGTCCGTTCGGGTCTTGCCATCGCGGTGGTTCTGATTGCGGCCGCGGTGGTCTATTTCTCCTTTTTTCAGCCGCCCACGCTCCCCCCTGTAATTCCGATTACGAAGCTGGGGCAAGATGTCCAACTGGGCAACGTCAAGCGAATCTCGGTGAATGGCGCGACTCTCAACGTTACCTACCGCGACGGTGTAACGGCGAGGTCAACGAAAGTTAGCCCCGAGGGCAGTTTCGAAAAGACACTGAATAACTTGACTGTCTCTCCGGATCGAATTGCCGCGGTGGAAATCGTCTACGAGCATCCCACGCAATTCGGCGACATCCTGCAAATCGGGATGGCCTTTTTGCCCCTGCTCTTTATCGGCGCGATTCTCTTCTTTTTCCTGCGCCGGTCGCAGGGTGGCAACAATCCCGCCATGTCGTTTAGCAAATCGGGCGCGCGCGTGTTCACGGGCGACCAGCCGACGATCACCTTTGCGGATGTGGCCGGGGTGGACGAAGCGAAACTGGAACTGCAAGAGGTGGTCGAGTTCTTGAAAGAGCCGGACAAGTTCACGGGGCTTGGCGCGCGCATTCCGCGCGGGGTCCTGCTCGTCGGACCGCCAGGGACCGGCAAGACGCTGATGGCGCGCGCCGTCGCGGGCGAGGCGAACGTGCCGTTCTTTTCGATCAGCGGCTCGGAGTTCGTCGAGATGTTCGTCGGCGTGGGCGCGTCACGCGTGCGCGACCTGTTCACGACCGCCAAGAAGCAGTCGCCTTGCATCGTCTTTGTGGACGAAATTGACGCCGTGGGGCGGCACCGCGGCGCGGGCGTGGGCGGGTCGTCCGACGAACGCGAGCAAACGCTCAATCAGATTCTCGTCGAGATGGATGGCTTCGATACCGACACCAACGTCATTATTGTCGCGGCGACCAATCGCCCGGACATTCTCGATCCGGCGCTCTTGCGCCCCGGTCGCTTCGACCGGCGCGTGATTCTGGATCGTCCCGACATGAACGGGCGCAAGCAGATCCTCGCGGTACACACGAAAGGCAAGCCGCTCGCCGAGAACACCGACCTCGGCGCGGTCGCAAAACTGACGCCCGGCTTTTCCGGCGCGGACATCGAGAACCTGGTGAACGAATCGGCGATCTTGGCGGCGCGCCGCAACCAAAAGACGATTACGATGCTCGAGCTGCAACAGTCTATCGAGAAGGTGATTGCCGGCCCAGAGCGCAAGAGCCGTCTGATCAGCGCCGAAGAGAAACGCATCATCGCGTATCACGAAGCCGGACACGCGCTGGTGATGCAGGTCTTGCCGAACTGCGACCCGGTGTACAAGGTTTCGATTATCTCGCGCGGTATGGCGCTGGGATACACGATGCATCTGCCGGAAGATGATCGCTACTTGCAGCGCAAGAGCAAATTCATGGACGATCTCGCGGGTGTGCTGGGCGGACGCGTCGCCGAAGAGATCGTCTTTGGCGACATCACGACCGGCGCGGCGAACGACATCGCGAGCGTGACGGATCTCGCACGGGCGATGGTCACGCGCTATGGGATGAGTGACGCGTTGGGTCAGCGGACGTTCGGGGCACGGGAGGAACTGGTTTTCCTGGGTCGCGAGATTTCCGAGCAGCGCAACTATGGCGAAGAGGTGGCGAAGCAGATCGACGCGGAGGTCAAGCGGATTATTAGCGCCGCCCACGCCAAGGCGAACGAGGTGCTGAGCACTTATCGCGCGCAATTGGATGCGGTGGCGCAGCGTCTCATGGTTGCCGAGAGCATAGATCGAGACGAGCTAGCGCGGTTGGTGGCGCGACCACAGTTCGCGCCAATCCCTGAACTGGTGGCGGCGCCGGTTGCGAGCGCAGGTTAGGCCCGGCCGGAACGAGATTTGCCTGCAGGCGGGGCCTAATCTGCAAATGAACCGCACGATCGCATTCGGCGCCAAGGATTGGGAGAGTCAATTGATAGACGGGTTTGAGTGGCTGCTCTCCGATTCTATGCGGCCAAACTTGCGGGTCAGCCATTGATCTACCCTGTCCCATCGAAGCCAATTAGTTGACCATCGAGTAAGTGAGGCAAAATGAGTGCCGTCGGTGACAAGGGGGATGAGATGACCGTCAAAAATGAGTGGAGCCAGGGAGTCGGTGATTCATTCACGGATTGGGCCACCCGGATTTATCCGACGCGCTTGATCGTCAACAATAGCACGGGCTATTTGCGAGTGCTACGGTCGCGAATGCTGCGCGTCATCTATCGGATTGACGACGAGCTGAAACGGCGTGAGCGCGGACCGCGGTGAGCGGAAACAAACACTAAATTCTCTCAGGGAGGAAGCTATCATGGACGAAAAAACGTCGTTCAAGTTGCGACCGCTGGCGGATCGCGTGGTCGTAGAGCCGCTCGACGAGGAAGAGAAAACGGCGAGCGGGCTTTTGCTGCCCGAGACCGCCAAGGACAAGCCGCAGCAAGGTTTGATCGTCGCGGCGGGACCGGGCCGGTGGGATGAGAGCGGCAAGCGGCGGGTTGAGATGCAACTCGCGCCGGATGACAAGGTCGTTTTTGCCAGGTACTCCGGCACGGAAATCAAGCTCGGGGACAAAAAGTACTTGATCATGAGCGAGAAAGACATTCTCGCCGTTCTTGAAAATTAGCTGATTCGGTAATCATTCTAAACCAGGAGGAATACCCAGTGCCAAAGCAAATCGTGTTCGCCGAAGACGCCCGGCTACATCTCAAGACGGGCGTGGATACGATCGCCAATGCGGTCAAAACGACCCTCGGACCGAAAGGCCGCAACGTGGCGCTCGACAAGAAATATGGCGCGCCGACGATCACGCACGACGGCGTCACCGTGGCGAAAGAGATCGAGCTGGAGAATCCGTACGACAACATGGGCGCGCAGCTTTTGAAAGAAGCTGCGACCAAGACGAACGATGTGGCAGGCGATGGCACGACCACCGCGACCGTCTTGGCGCAGATCATTGTGACCGAGGGGCTGAAGAACGTCGCCGCCGGCGCGAACGCGATGCTGTTGAAACGCGGGATCGAAGCTGGCACCGCCTGCCTCGTCGAAGCCATTAGACAGATGGCGAAGCAGGTCAAGGGCAAAGACGACATCGCCCACATCGCGGCGAATTCGGCAGCCGATCCCGAGATCGGCACGCTGCTCGCGGACGTGATGGACAAGGTCGGCAAGGACGGCGTGATCACCGTCGAAGAGAGCAAGACCGGTATCGCCTTCGAAACCGAATATGTCGAGGGGATGCAGATTGACCGCGGTTACATTACGCCCTATTTCGTCACGAATCCGGAGCGGATGGAAGCGGTCCTCGAGAATGCGTACCTTCTCCTCACGGACAAGAAAATCTCGTCACACACCGACATCGTTCCCTTGCTGGAAAAGTTGGTGCAGTTGGGCAAGCGCGAACTCGTCATCGTCGCCGAAGATGTGGACGGCGAAGCATTAGCTACGCTCGTGCTGAACAAACTGCGCGGAATGCTGAACATTATCGCGGTCAAAGCCCCGGGCTTTGGCGACCGGCGCAAGGAAATGCTGCGCGATATGGCGATCCTCACCGGTGCTCAGGTCATCACCGAAGAAATGGGTCGCAAGCTGGAGACCGCGCAGATCACCGATCTCGGTCAGGTGCGCAAGGTCATCTCGACGAAGGACGATACGACCTTCATCGAAGGGGCCGGCGCGGACAAAGAGATCAAGGGGCGCATCAACGAGATCAAGGCGCAGGTCGAAAAGACCACGTCCGATTACGATAAAGAGAAACTGCAAGAGCGGCTCGCGAAACTCGCGGGCGGGGTGGCAGTGATCCGCGTGGGTGCGGCGACCGAGACCGAGCTGAAAGAGAAAAAGCACCGGGTCGAAGACGCGCTGAGCGCGACGCGCGCCGCGATCGAAGAGGGAGTCGTCCCCGGCGGCGCGGTCGCGTTCCTCAACGTGATTCCCGCGCTGGACCAGGTCGGTGGGACCGGCGATTATGCGACCGGCGTGCAGATTCTGCGGCGCGCGCTGGAAGAGCCGCTGCGCCAGCTCGCCGAGAACGCCGGACACGACGGCGCGGTAGTTGCGCAAGACGTGCGCCGCCTGCAGAAAGAAAAGAACAATCTCAATATCGGCTTTGAGGTGATGTCGGAAGAATATGACGACATGTTGGAGAAGGGGATCATTGATCCTGCCAAAGTGGTGCGCAGCGCGCTCGAGAACGCGGCGTCCATCGCGGCGATGATCCTGACGACGGAGGCGTTGATCACGGACCTGCCCGAGAAGGCGAGTCCGATGCCCATGCCGCAGATGCCGGAGTATTAGGCAGAGTAGTCAGTCGTCATTGTCGAAACGGGACCGTGCGATGGTTCCGCGCGGCACGGTTGCTCTCGATAGGGACTTTGCAAAATGGGAAAAATGCGCGAGTCCCTTTTTTTTGTGCCCCGTTCAACTGCGGCTAATGCCGGGTGATCCCACGAGCGGAGTCAAAGCGGCTCTTAACCCTTCTATTTCCCTTCGCCCCGGCCTCCCAGCGCCGCATCCACGCCGGCTTCGCTCAATCCTCGGTATGCGCGGGCAAACAGTGAAATGAAATCCACCTTGTGGTCGCGCCAAAAGCCCGGCGCGCCAAGGCGCTTGACCGGCGCCGCGTCCACATCGGGC
Organism: Chloroflexota bacterium; assembly: GCA_016208315.1. GTDB lineage: Bacteria > Chloroflexota > Anaerolineae > UBA4142 > UBA4142 > JACQYF01. Next base: position 17,786 of record JACQYF010000021.1, read on the forward strand.
GCTTGGAGCCGTACTTGGAAATCGGCGAGGTCGTCGCCCGCGTCCCAAAATCGGTCCAGCGATTTCGCGAGCGGGATCGCGGGTTGTTTTCGAACTCGGACCTTTTCGGTGGTGGATTCGACGGCTTGGCTTTCCGCGGACGCCACGGTTCGTCGCGCCCGCAGCATTGCCATGACGTCGTCTTTGCTCTTGCCGCGCAGTCGAAACAGCAAAAAGGGATCGGCGTCGAACTGCTCGCCGAGCAGGTAGTACACGGCGGCAATATGCTTGCAGGGATTCGACCAATCGGGGCACGAGCATTCCGTCTTCAGGTCGCCTTTCGAGGTCGGAAACAGATTCACCTTCACGGCGGCAAAGGCCTCTTCGATGTTCTGCGGCATCTCGCCGGCCAATAACTTGGCGGCGAAGATCGCCTGCTCGGCCATCGCGTCCGCGACGCGCTCCCAGTCTTTGTCCGAGAGCGGCTTGATTTCGATTTGCACTTTGTAGGGCGAGGGCCGACTGCCTTGCACGCGCGAGTCTACGCGTCCCGGTTTGATATCTAGGTTGAGCACTTGCCCGCTGCGGGCATACGACCGCCCGCGCGACAAGCGTCCCGAATCCATCAGCCGTTCGAGCGCGGCCAGCCATTTGCTCGCCCACCAGGTCTTGCCGAATTGCCGGCCGCTCTGCGCCTTGATCCCGTCCGCGGGTCGGCGCGGTTTTGATTTTGGATACCAGCCCCAGTAGCCCATGTAAAAACCTTTCAGGTATGGGAGTGTGGGGGTATGGGAGTCAACTACGTCCACACTCCCACACTCCCACACTTATTCGTCTCCCACCGCTTCTTTCCGAAGGACGAACAGCTCGCGCAGCTGCTCCGTCGTCATCTCCGTGATCCATCCTTCACTCGTCCCGACGATGCTCTCCGCTAACGCCTTTTTGCGTTCGATCATCGCGTCAATCTTTTCCTCGAACGTGCCCGCGCACAGGTACTTGTGAACCTGCACGTTCTTGGTCTGCCCGATGCGAAACGCCCGGTCGGTCGCCTGATTCTCGACGGCGGGATTCCACCAGCGGTCGAAATGGAAAACGTGATTCGCGCGCATCAGGTTCAAGCCCGTCCCGCCGGCTTTGATCGAAAGGATAAAGACGAGGGGGCCATTGGGATCATTCTGAAAGCGCTCGATCATTTTCGTCCGCGCTTTCGTCGGTGTGCTTCCATATAGGAACAACACCTCGTCGCCGAAATATTCTTGCAGAAAAGCCCGGAGCAGCTTACCCATCTCGGCGAATTGGGTGAAGATGAGCGCGCGCTCGCGCACCGACCGGACTTCTTCGAGCATTTCGGTGAGGCGGGCGAGCTTGCCACTGCGCCCCGGCAGTGCGCTCCCATCGCCGAGGAATTGCGCGGGGTGGTTGCACACCTGTTTCAGTTTCATCAGCGTCGCCAGCACAATGCCTCGCCGCTCGATCCCTTCGGATTCGGCAATGCGTTTGAGTGAATCGCGGACGACGGCTTCGTAGAGTGTCGCCTGCTCTTTGGTCAGGTTGCAAAACACTTTCATTTCGTTCTTTTGCGGCAGGTCGCTGATGACGTTGGGGTCGGTCTTGACGCGGCGCAGAATGAACGGGCCGACTAGGGACTTTAGCCGTTTCGTCGCCGCCGGATCGTTGGCGCGCTCGATGGGTTTGGCGAAACGGTTGTAGAAATCTTTTTGCGAGCCGAGGTAATCGGGATTCAGAAATTGAAAGATGCTCCACAGCTCGGTGAGCCGGTTCTCGACCGGCGTGCCGGTGAGGGCCGCGCGCCACTCCGCCTGCTCGGCAATCTTGCGCGCGGCTTGCGCTTGTTTGGTCGTCGGATTCTTGATGTTCTGCGCTTCGTCCAGAATTACATCGCCCCACTTGGCTTGAGTGAGCTGAGCCAAATCGCGGTGCAAGAGGGCGTACGAACTGAGGACGACGTCGTGCTGCGCGGCCTGTTCGGCGAGCGCGGCCTTTTTCCGCGCGGCGCCGTGGTGGACGAGCACGCGGAGGTCGGGCGCAAAGCGCGACAGTTCGCGCTGCCAGTTGCTCACGACCGAGGTCGGGCAAATGACGAGCGCGGGCTTGCGTGTTCCATTCTGCGCCGCGCGCTCGTGGAGCAAGAGCGCAATCGTCGTCGGCGTCTTGCCCAATCCCATATCGTCCGCGAGACAGCCGCCCAGTCCCCATTGCCGTAGGAACACGAGCCAGGACAGTCCCGCCGATTGATAGTGGCGCAGCGTGCCCTGAAATGAATTCGGCGCGGCAATCGGTAGGGGCGGGGTGACCCCGCCCGTACTTTCTCCGCGCTTGAGTTCGTCCAGCAGGTCGCCGATCCACCCTTCCGCGGCGACCTCGGTAATTGGCAGGCCCACATCCGACTTGGTTGGCTCAAGCGATAACGCAAGGCGCAGCGCTTCTGGCATGGATAGTTCGCCCGCGCCGCCGCGCTTTTCCCAGAACTTGATCGCTTGCTCGATTTGATCGGGACGGATTTCGACCCACTGCCCACTCACCTGTACCAGCGGCACTTTCAAGGCGGCGAGTTTTTCAAACTCTTCGCGCGTCAATGGCTCGCCGCCGAGCGCCAATTGCCAATCGTACTGAATGACCGAATCGAAGGTCAGTCCCGCCACCCCGCCCTTCTGTTGCGGCGATTGCTTTTTGGATTTCAGATTGACTTTAACACCCAATTTGCTGCTGATGCCCGGCACGAGGACGCCAAAGCCCGACGCTTGCATGAGGAGCGCGGTCTCGCGAATGAACGTGTACGCCTGCTCGACGTTCAGCGCGCACTCGTCGGGTCGTGCAGCGCGGAGACTCGTTTCAATCGGCGGAAACAGCTTCGACGCCATACCCAAGCCCGCCAGCAAGCGTTCCTGCGGCGCATCGAATTTGCGGTTGAGAAATTTCAGCGCGCTGCCGCGCTCGCGCCAGACCGCTTCGGCGGGGACGAGCAAACTGGGATCGTCGTTCGCCTGCAACAGATACCGCAGCGCCCAATCACGGGCGTTGGCTTTGGGCGCGATGATGCCGTCTTGCTCTGCGGTCGGCGGTGGATCGAGGCGAAAGCAGATGCGAAACGTATCGCCCGCGGCCGCTCCAATTGGCTCGGCCCAGGCGCGGTATTGCTCGTAGAACGCGGCGAGATTGGCCGCCGATTCCTTGACGACGGGATCGCGGTCGCACAAAGCGGCCAGCCACGCGTGAGCGACCGTTTGAGTCGTCGGAAACGGAGGCAAACTGAACGCGACATTCCAGCGCGCAAAATCGTCAATCGTCGTCGCGAGAAAATCGTCGAGCAACTCGCGCGGTGGCTGGGCCTCACGTTTGGCGTCCTTTGCGCTGCGAAACATGGCTCGACAAATGGGCGGCATCGCGTTATAGTCGCCAAGGCGCTTGAAGCGCTCTTGTTCGTTTGGCTCGTCGAGCAGCGGCTGCCAGCGGGCGATGAATTCGTCGTCTTGCTTTTGCAAGGTGGGTTTGAGCCGCTGGCGGACGAGGAGTTCAAATGCGAACCGGGCGACGACTTGCCAATAGCGCAGGTCGGCGCCCACTTTGATTCGCGGGGGCGTCTCTTCTTCGGGCGGCAGTCCTGCCAGCAGTTCGAGCGCGATGCGCGGCGGAACGCCGAGCGTGTCGGCTTGCCACGGCGCCAGCGCAAGTTTGCCCGGGGACGTGTCTTCATCGCGCAGCAGGTTGGACGAAGGTTGCGGCGCGGAGCGCGTCGAAGGGAGCAGGAGCGTCACATTGGATTCGCGTGCGTCGCTTCTGAGCAAGTCGCGCAGAGAGGATGATAAATCCTTGAGCACGTTTCGCAAATCGCGCGCCGTGGCCGCAAAGGGATGCTGCGGGCGCGCGGTGGCGCGCGTTGCGCGCGTGTCGCGCACCTCCGCCCACATTGCGAATTCGCCGTCGCGCGTTGAATCGTCGCCGGCCAACCAAGAACCGTGCAGGATATGCATTCGCAATTGTCCTATTCGCCAATCGTCTGCCGCAGTTGGGAGACATTCTAATCCCAGATTCCGTATGATGCAAGTGAAGCGCGGATGGTCAAACACGGATTGCCAAACACGGATTGCCAAACACGGATTGCCAAACACGGATTGCGTTCGCGAATCGGATAAGCGGATTGAGCCGATTGCGCCAACTCGGTTTGCCGAGTTTCGACCTACGTGAGGCGGGCGTTTGCAACGCCCGATGGCCTTGTCCTCGGTCACAATCTGCGGTATGATGATCCTGTGCCAGAATTACCCGAGCTTGAGGTCGTTCAAGAGGTGCTGCAACGCCGAGTGGTCGGCACAACCGTCCAGTCGGTTGAAATCCTGCCACCCGGCGGCCTCATCGTCGCACGCGATTTGACGCAACGCGGCTTCGAAGCGTCGCTGACGCAGGCACGCATCGCCAACGTCGTCCGGCGCGGCAAGTATCTTGTGTTTTCGATGGAGCACGCGGATGCGCCGGGCGTGTACCTTGTCCTCAATCTCAAGCTGATGGGTCGCCTGCAACTCACAACGCCGACGGAACGCCGCCACGCGAAAACGCATGTCGTCTTGGCGCTGTCGAGCGGCGACGAGTTGCGCTATGTGGACCAAAATCAGATGGGGCAACTCTACCTCGTCCACGCGCTGGCGCAGGTTCCTGATTTTGACAGGATGGGGCCGGAGCCGTTCGCGATTTCGCTCGACGAGTTTCGCGCGCGCCTGCGCCCCTTTCGCGGCGAGATCAAAGGCATCCTCACGCGCGGCGATTTCGTCGCCGGAATCGGCAACGCGTACGCCGACGAAATCTTGTGGGCCGCGCGCCTGCATCCGTATCGCAAGCGCACGCAGTTGACGGCGGACGAAATCGAACGCCTCTACCACGCAATGCAAAGCACGCTGCGCCAAGCCATAGAGCACCTACGCGTCAAGATGGGCGAGAACATCCAGCAGGAACCCCGCGATTTCCTGGCGATCCACATGAAAACCGGCCAGCCCTGCCCGCGCTGCGGCGCCGCCATTTCACTCGTCGGCGCGAATCAGCGCATCACGAATTTTTGCCGGACGTGCCAGCCGGGTGGGCTGATTCGCGGGATGTGACGCGGACGGGCGATTGACACCACCACGCACCTGTCCTATAATCGTCCCGTATTTATCCCCAGCTCAAGGAGGAGACGATGTTCGGTTCCACGATGATTGACGTCGCGATCGGCTTGGTTTTCATTTTCTTCATCCTGAGCATGATCGCCTCCCACATCAACGAGATGATCGCCGGATGGATGAAGTGGCGCGCCAAGGATTTGCAATCCGGGATTCGCAACATGCTCAGCGATCCCAACCTCGCCAACAATGTGCTGAACCACTCCCTGGTCACGAGTATGTCCAAAAAAGGTTCGCTACCCTCGTACATTCCACCCAACACTTTTGCCATGGCGTTGTTCGACGCCATTGCGCCGGCCGGCGACAACCCGACCGCGCTGGAAACGGTTCGCACGCACATCGTCAAAGACCTGCCGGAAAGTTCCGCGCGCCAAGCCCTACTCAGCGTGATTGACACGGCCAACGGCGACATGAACAAAGCGCGCGCCTCGGTCGAGACGTGGTTCAATGACGGCATGAGCCGGCTATCGGGGTATTACAAGCGCAAAATCCAGATGGTCACTCTTGGCGTGGCGCTCGTCCTTACCCTGGTCCTCGGCGCGGACACACTGGCGATTGGCGACGCCTTGTTCAAGGAGCCGTCACTGCGCGCCGCCGTCACCGGCACGGGATTGACGGTCGCCGCAGCCACCGCGCCCACGCCCGCGACCGGAACGCCCAGCACCGAAGTGGCGGTAATCAAACAGAACGTGGATCAACTTTCCAAGCTCGGGCTGCCGCTGGGATGGAGCGCGCTCCCGGAAGACGCCAGCGGTTGGGCGAAAAAAGTGATCGGCTTGCTGATCACTACGCTCGCCGTTTCGCTCGGCGCGCCGTTCTGGTTCGACGTGCTCAAGAATTTCTCCAATCTGCGTTCGTCCGGTCCGCCGCCCGAGACCAAGCCGGCAAAGTGATCCACGTTGCCATACCCCTGGTGATTACCCAAAAGTCGGACTGTCATTTCGACGAGCGTTCTCTGCGAGGAGAAATCCCGCCTTGGCAGCAAGAGATTTCCACCTGCCCTGGCGGGCGGTGCCAGGGTCGCAAAACCGGCTCGAAATGACAGGGTAATCACCAGCCTATCCCCCTTGACTTGGCGCGACGATGCGCGTTATACTGCGGCAAGTAGAGCAGCGAGCGCTTTGATTGATCTTTCAAAAGTTGGGCTGGCGATCGGCCTCGCGACGCGGCGAGGATGAGCGACCCGTTTCGTTTGCGGGAGTAATACCTGTGCGGCGCACATTCCCATCGCTCAATCTCATAGATCGTCTCGTAAGCGTTTTTTGGATGCGCGTGCCCTGCGCGCGCGTGGATCGGCTGTTCGCGCCTGAGAGGCAGACGTTGTAGAGTCTGCCTCTTTTTGTTGCGCGCGATGGCCTATTCGCCACAAACCATTAGGAGGTGAAAAAGTGGCAAAAGTCGAACTCACGATAAACGGCGTCAAGTACCAGGACGACGTTGCCCCCGCCTCTTGTTGGTACATTATTTACGGGACACGCTCATGCTCACCGGCACGAACGTCGGCTGCGACACGACGCAGTGCGGCGCGTGTACCGTGATGATGAACGGCATGGCCGTCAAGTCGTGCAACGTCCTGGCCGTTCAGGCCTCCGGTTCCGAGATCACGACGATCGAGGGACTGAAGACGAACGGCAAGTACCATCCGCTCCAGCAGGCCTTCTGGGACAATCACGGTCTGCAATGCGGCTTTTGCACGCCGGGCATGATCATGACGGCGATGGACCTGCTCAAGCAACACCCGCGGCCGAGCGAGGCGGAGATCCGTCACGGTCTCGAGGGCAATCTCTGCCGCTGCACCGGCTATCAGAACATCGTGAAGGCGATCAGGGCCGCGGCGGAGATGTAGGAGGAAACAATGGCAACTCAAATCATCGGTTCATCCATCAAGCGGCGTGAAGACCCGCGTCTCATCACCGGCGAAGCCAAGTACATTGACGACATCCAATTGCCCGGAATGTTGCACGCCGCGATTCTGCGCAGCCCACACGCCCACGCCAAAATCAAGAGCATCAATACCGCAAGAGCCAAGCAGCATCCTGGCGTGGTCGCCGTTTTCACGGGACAGGATTTCAAAGATGTGCCCGCGCTCCCCTGCGCGTGGCAGGCCGGCGGCGTCAAGAACAACGCGAATACCCCGCGCATCCTCGAGATGGACAAGGTCACGTTCACGGGCGCAGGCGTCGCGGTCGTGGTCGCGGAGGACCGCTACACGGCGGAAGACGCGCTCAATCTGATTGACGTTGACTACGAGCCGCTGCCCGCGGTCGTGGACGCCGAGAAGGCAACCCAGCCCGGCGCGCCGCAAATTCACGACAACGCGCCCAACAATATCGTCATGGATTGGTCGTGTGGCGACAAAGCGGCGACCGAGCAGGCGCTCGCGGGCGCGGACGTCGTCGTCAAGCAACATCTGATCAATCAGCGGCTCATTCCCACGGCGATGGAACCGCGCGGGGCCGTCTCGCAATATTTCCCCGGCACCGAGGAATGGACCATTTGGCTGACGTCGCAAGCGCCGCACGTCCATCGCCTGCTGCTCGCCGCGTTCGTGCTCGGCGTGCCGGAAAACAAGATCCGCGCGATCGCGCCCCAAGTTGGCGGCGGTTTCGGCTCCAAGATTTTCCTCTATCCCGAATATCCGCTGGTCATGCTGCTCGCCCGCAAACTCGGCCGCGCCGTCAAGTGGATGGAGACGCGCCGCGAGAACTATGTCGCGACCACGCACGGGCGCGATCACATCACCGACATCGAGGTCGGCGCGAAACGCGATGGCACGATCACCGCGCTACAAGTCAAAACCTATGCGAATCTCGGCGGCGTTCTCTCGACCATCGCCCCGGGCATCCCCACGACGCTTTACGGACGGATGTTGTCCGGCGCCTACAAGATTCCCCATATCTATGCCAACGTGATCGGCGTCTATACCAACACCGGCATGGTAGACGCGTATCGCGGCGCGGGCCGTCCCGAAGCGACCTACGTGGTCGAGCGCGCGATGGACCTGGTCGCGCGCGAACTGAATATGGACCCAGCCGAGGTTCGGCGCAAGAACTTTGTGCCACCGAACGAATTCCTGTACGATCCCGCCGGCATTCTCGCCGGACTCAAGTACGACAGCGGCAACTACGAGGGCACGTTGAACAAGGCGCTCGAAATGGCGGGCTATAAGGATTTTCGAAAAGAGCAGGAACAAGCGCGTAAACAAGGACGCTATCTCGGGGTGGGCTTGTCCAGTTACGTCGAAATCTGCGGCGTCGCGCCGTCGGCTTGGATCGGCCTGGCCGGTCAGGGCTGGGGCGCGGGACTGTGGGAAAGCGCGAACGTGCGCATGCATCTCACCGGCAAGGTCGTCGCCACGGTCGGCTCGTCGCCGCACGGACAAGGCCACGAGACCACGATGGCGCAACTCGTCGCCGGCGAGTTGGGCGTTCCATTCGACGATGTGATCGTCCAATACAACGATACGCTCGGCACGCCGTTCGGTTATGGCACGTATGGCAGCCGCAGCGCGGCCGTCGGCGGCGTCGCGGTGCATCGCAGCGTCCAGCGCATTATCGAAAAGGCCAAGCGGCTCGGCGCGCACATGCTGGAAGCGAATCCCGAAGATATGGTCTATTAAGCGGGCAAGGTCTTTGTGAAAGGCACACCCGACAAGGCGAAGACGATTCAGGAGGTCGCGCTTCAAGCCGCGGTCGCCTACAGTTTGCCGCACGACATGGAACCCTTCCTCGACGAAACTTCATACTGCCATCCGCCGAACTGCACCTTCCCCTTCGGCACGCACGTTTGCCTCGTCGAGGTGGACAAGGACACGGGACGCGTCGAGGTCAAGCGTTACATCGCCGTTGACGATGTCGGCAAGGTCATCAACCCGATGGTCGTAGATGGTCAGGTCCACGGCGGCATCGCCCAGGGCTTGGCGCAGGCATTGTACGAAAATGCGGTCTATGACGAGAACGGACAGTTGGTCAGCGGCTCGCTGATGGACTATGCGATTCCAACCGCCGCGATGGTGCCCACCTACGAAACCGCGCGGACCGAGACCCCTTCGCCCACGAATCCATTAGGCGTCAAAGGCGCGGGCGAAACGGGAACGATCGCTTCGGCACCCGCGGTCGTGAATGCCGTGATAGATGCGCTCAGCCCGATGGGGGTCAAACACTTGGATATGCCGCTGACGTCGGAAAAGGTGTGGCGGGCGATGAATCAGAAATAGTTTAATAGTTGCATAGTTGGATCGTTTCGTAGTGAAACTACTACCAAACTATTAAACTATCAAACTACTAAACTAAAGGAGCTAGTATGTTCCCATCCAAATTCGAATACTATGCGCCGGCGTCGGTGAAGGAAGCGGTGGCCCTCTTGTCCAAGAACAAAGACGCCAAAATTCTTGCGGGCGGACACAGTCTTTTGCCCGCGATGAAGATTCGCCTCGCGAACCCGGCGGTCCTCGTAGACATCGGCAAGATCGCCAACCTCAGCGGCGTCAGGGTCGGCGGCGACGGACTGACGATTGGCGCGCTGACCACGCACGCGATGATCGCCGCGTCAAAGGATGTTGCCGCGCAATGTGCCGCGCTGGCGGAAGCCGCGGCTATGATCGGCGACTTGCAAGTGCGCAATCGCGGCACCATCGGCGGCTCGCTCTCGCATGCCGATCCCGCGGCGGACTATCCGGCGGTAATGCTCGCGCTCAGCGCGGAGATGAAAGCGGTCGGGCCGAAAGGCGAGCGCACGATCAAAGCCGACGATTTTTTCCAAAGTCTGTTGACCATGGCGCTCGGCCCGGAGGAAGTGCTCACGGAGGTCCGCATCGCCGCGCTGCCGCCGCACTCGGGCTGCGCGTACGTTAAATTTCCCAACCCGGCCTCGCACTATGCGATGGTCGGCGTCTGCGCGATGGTCACGCTCGATAACAAGGGCGCGGTCACCCAGGCGCGCGTCGGCATCACCGGCGCAGGCGACCATGCGACACGCGCCACGGCGACCGAAGCCGCGCTGCAAGTCAAGAAACTCGACGACGCGGCGATCGCCATGGCCGCCGAAAAGGCCGCGGACGGCTTGGACTTGCTGAGCGACATCCACGCCAGCGCCGAATATCGCGCGCACCTCGTGCAAGTGTATGCGGGCCGCGCGATCCGAGCGGCGGCGGCACGCGCCAAGTAGAAACGTAATGCGTGAAACGTGAAACGTAATGCGTAAAACGTAATAACTTCATCTCGAGTATCACGCATTACGTTTCACGTTTCACGTTTTACGTTTCACGTTTCACGTTTTACGTTTCACGTTTCACGTTTTAGTTGAACGGAGGACACACCATTGCATTCCATCGCCCAAGTAGAAACCCTTCTCAAAGAACATGCCTACATCGCCGACCGCGGACTGGCGACGACGATCTTTCTCGGCTTGAAACTGGGCAAACCGTTGTTTCTCGAAGGCGAAGCCGGCGTGGGCAAGACCGAGGTCGCCAAAGTACTGGCCCACATTCTCGACACGCGCCTCATTCGCCTGCAATGCTATGAAGGGCTGGACGTAAACGCCGCGGTCTACGAGTGGAATTACACGCGTCAGATGCTCCAGATTCGGATGCTCGAAGCGGCGGGCGCGCGACAGGCCGCCGCGCAAAAAGAGATTTTCAGCGCCGAGTTTCTCATCAAACGCCCTTTGCTCCAGGCAATTGAAGACAACTTGCCCAAAGCGCCCGTATTGTTGATTGACGAAATTGACCGCAGCGATGAAGAGTTCGAAGCGTATTTGCTGGAGCTTTTATCCGATTGGCAAATCACGATTCCGGAAATCGGCACGTTGAAGGCAGCACATGTGCCCATCACGATCATCACTTCGAATCGCACCCGCGAAGTTCACGACGCGCTCAAGCGGCGCTGTCTCTACTATTGGATTGACTATCCCAGTTTCGACAAAGAATATCGCATCGTCCTCACGAAGGTGCCGGGCGCGCCCGAACGGCTCGCGGAGCAAGTCGTGAGATTCGTGCAGGAACTGCGCCGCATGGACCTGTACAAACTCCCCGGCGTGGCCGAGACGCTCGACTGGTCCGCCGCGCTGGTCGCGCTCGACGAAAAGGATCTGAGCGAGGGCACGGTCAACGATACGCTCGGCGCGCTGCTCAAATATCAGGACGACATCGCCAAGGTGCAAGGCAACATTGCGCGGGAAGTGTTAGAACGCGCGAAACGGAAATGAAAGAATCTTTCCTGCTAAAAAACCTCATCCTCTTCAGCCGCCTCCTCCGTTCGGTCGGTCTCGACGTGGGGCCGGCCCAAGTGATTGACCTCGCGGCGGCGTTGGAACACGTGGACATTGGCAGCCGCGATGATTTTTACCACGCGGCCCGCGCGCTCTTCGTCCACCGCCGCGCCGATCTCGCGCTTTTCGATCACGCGTTTCGACTCTTTTGGCAAGCGCGCACGGCCAAGCCGATTGAAATGCCGTCCGAGCCGCATCCTGCGCTCCAACCCAAAGCGCTCCGTATCCCCAACGCGTCCTTTCGGGAGATCTCCCTGGATGACGAAGCCGTCCGGCACGCGCGTCAAACCGACCGCGTAATGTTGGAGCTGCAGCAAACCTACAGCGCCATAGAAGTCTTGCGCCGGAAAAATTTCGAAGCGTTCACTTGGGAAGAAGTCCAACAAGCAAAAACGCTGATGGCAGAGATGACGTGGCGCATCGGCGAGCGGCCCACGCGGCGCAAAACGCGCGTCCCGCGCGGCGCCCAGCTCGACATGCGCCGCGTCATCCGGCGAAACCTAAAGTACGGCGGCGAGTTGCTCGACCTGGCGTGGAAAGATACCAAGCTCAAGCCGCGCACCCTCGTCGTGCTGTGCGACATCAGCGGCTCGATGGAGCGTTACTCGCGAATGCTCTTGCATTTCATCCACACGCTGTCGAACGGCATGGAACAGGTCGAGTCGTTTTTATTCGGCACGCGGCTGACGCGCATCACGCGCCAGCTTCGGCGCAGGGATATTGACGAGTCTGTCGCTCAAGTCGTCAAGACGGTCGAAGACTGGGGCGGCGGCACCCGGATCGGCGAGACGCTCAAGGCGTTCAATTATCGCTGGGCGCGGCGCGGCGCGGCGCGCGGCGCGGTCGTCCTCATCATCAGCGACGGCTGGGACCGCGGCGATGTGGAAATGCTGCGCGCCGAAATCGCGCGCTTGCAGCGCAGTTGTTTCCGCCTCATTTGGCTCAACCCGCTCCTCGCCTCGCCCGACTACCAACCGCTCACGCGCGGCCTGCAAGCCGCGCTGCCCTTCGTGGACGATTTTCTGCCCGTCCACAATTTGGAGAGTCTCGAAGCGTTAGGGCGCACGCTATCGCGCTTGACGAGCGCCCGTCCGGCGCGAAGGCAGAATTTGACATTCCGCTCTGTTTATGCTATAAACGCTCCAACAACCGAATACTAGATTTTCGATACTCTTATCCAGAGAGGCGGAGGGACCGGCCCTATGATGCCTCGGCAACCGGACTGGAGGTTGGAAATTAGAAATTAGAAGTTGGAGATCAACCATCCAATTTCTAACCTCTAACATCTAACTTCTAAACGCGGTGCCAATTCCGGCAGAGATAGACTCTGGGAGATGAGAGAGGACAATGTCGTCTTACGGTACCTCTTCTTTCAGCGGAAGAGGTTTTTTATTTTCGGCACCTCCTCTGGATAATGTGTTTTCCGAAGGAGGTTTTTATGTTTCTCTGTCGCTGACTACGAACGAACGCGGGTCATGTCTACAACTCAAATACTTCACGAAGGAGATTAGCGTAATGTCCAGCGCAACGAACGGTCGCAAGTTTGGTTTTACCACGCGCACGCTCCACGCGGGTCAGCAGCCCGACCCTACCACCGGCGCGCGCGCCGTCCCGATTTATCAGACCACTTCCTACGTATTCAAAGATACCGATCATGCCGCGCGGCTTTTTGCGCTCCAAGAGTTTGGCAATATCTATACGCGCATCATGAATCCGACCACCGACGTGTTCGAGCAGCGCGTGGCCGACTTGGAAGGCGGCGTCGGCGCGCTCGCGGCCAGCTCGGGCCACGCGGCGCAGGCGATGGCGATTTTTGCGCTCTGCGGCGCAGGCGATCACATCGTCTCGGCCTCCACGCTGTACGGGGGCACGTTCAATCAATTCAACTATACGTTTCCGCGGCTCGGCATTGAGGTTACCTTCGTAGACCCCAAAGACCCGGAAAATTTCCGCAAGGCGATTCGGCCCAACACCAAGATTCTGTATGGCGAAACCTTGGGCAATCCGCTCATCAACGTCTTTCCCTTTGAAGCGGTCGCATCCATCGCGCGCGATTACCGCATCCCTCTGATGATTGACAGCACCTTTGCCACACCCTACCTCTGCCGCCCGTTCGAGTGGGGCGCGAACATCGTCGTCCACTCCACCACCAAATTCATTGGCGGGCACGGCACCTCCATCGGCGGCATCATCGTGGACGGCGGGAATTTCGATTGGAAGAACAATCCGCGCTTTCCCAATTTCAACACGCCCGACGAATCCTACCACGGCCTGGTCTACGCCGACCTCGCGGGCGCGGGCTTGCCGCCGTTCATCATCAAGACGCGCGTCCAAATCCTGCGCGACATTGGCGCGTGCCAAACACCCATCAACTCGTGGCTGTTCGTTCAAGGTCTAGAAACGCTCAGCTTGCGGATCGAGCGGCACGTCAAGAACACACAAGCGGTCGCCGAGTTCTTGGAAAGACATCCAAAGGTCACTTGGGTTACCTACCCCGGCTTGAAGAGCCATCCCGATTACGATCTGGCGAAGAAATATCTGCCGAAAGGCGCGGGCGCGATTCTTGGTTTTGGCATCAAGGGCGGCTTGGAAGCGGGCCGCAAATTCATCAACAACCTCAAGCTCTTGAGCCACCTCGCGAACGTGGGCGATGCCAAGAGTCTCGCCATCCATCCCGCGAGCACGACGCACAGCCAACTCAAACCCGAAGAGCAAATCATCGCGGGCGTCACACCCGACTTTGTCCGCCTCAGCATCGGCTTGGAGGACATTGAAGATATTCTTTGGGATTTGGATCAGGCGCTGGCGCAAGCGTAAATCACGAGACCCGAAGGGTTTTTAGAAACCCTTCGGGTCTAAGGCAAACTCTATGGACAACAACTCTGCCGGCATCGTCGAACGGCAATATTTCACCTTCGCTCAAGATCAACCTATGCCCCTGGATAGCGGTGAAACGCTCGGGCCGATCACGCTGGCCTATGAAACCTACGGCGCGCTGAACCAAGACCGCAGCAACGCGATCCTGATCTTGCACGCGCTCTCCGGCGACGCGCACGCGGCGGGCTATCATCTCGCCAATGGCGCAGCGCCCGGCTGGTGGGATGATTGCATCGGCCCGGGCAAAGCGTTTGACACCACCAAGTATTTCGTGATCTGCTCCAACATCATCGGCGGCTGCCAGGGCTCGACCGGTCCCAGTTCGATCAATCCGCAAACCGGCAAACCCTATGGTCTCAGCTTTCCCGTCGTGACCATCGGCGATATGGTGCGCGCGCAGACGCATCTCATAGACCATCTCGGTATTGACAAGCTGCTGGCGCTGGCGGGCGGCAGCATGGGCGGCATGCAAGTTCTGGAATGGGCCGCGAATTATCCCGACCGCGTGCGCGCGGCCCTGCCCTTGGCGACTACCGCGCGGCATTCGCCGATGCTCATCGCGTTTAGCGAGGTGGGCCGTCAAGCCATTTACGCCGACCCCAACTGGAACGGCGGCGATTATTACGATGGCGCGCGCCCGAACTCGGGCCTGGCGCTTGCGCGCATGATCGGCCACATCACATACTTGAGCGACATGTCCATGCACCACAAGTTCGGGCGGCGCTTGGGCGAGCGCGAACACTTTGGCTACGACTTTGACACCGACTTTGCGGTGGAGGGCTATCTGCGCTACAAAGGCAGCCGCTTTACGGAACGTTTTGATGCGAACAGCTACCTCTACATCACCAAAGCCATGGACTATTTCGATTTGAGCAACGGCTACCACAACCTAGCCGCCGCATTCGCCAAAGGCGCGCCGGTCGTCTACCTTGTCGTGTCCTTCACCTCCGATTGGCTTTACCCCACGTACCATTCGAAAGAACTGGTGAGCGCGCTGACAGCCGTGGGCGCGGACGTGAGTTACTGCAATCTGCAATCCACGTGGGGGCACGACGCGTTCCTGCTCGAAGTCGAGACGATGACGAGCTTGATTTCCAATTTTCTCGACCGCATCGTAACCGAACACAAAATCCCATTGCCGGACCGGCCGGCGTTCGAGAGCATACCGAGCATGAATCGCGAGACGACTTTGAAAATTCCGACCTCGAGCGTTTTGGACTCGTAATGGCTGCGAACGGAACTAATGAAACGCCCCTGCGCGCCGACCTGCTCACCATCGCGGAATTCATCCAGCCCGGCGAACGTGTGCTCGATCTCGGCTGCGGCGACGGCGCCCTTTTACGCCATCTGCTCGACACGCGCCAAATCCTGGGCCGCGGTGTCGAGTTATCCGAAGCGGGCGTATTGGCGTGCGTGCGGAAAGGGATCAGCGTGCGGCAAGGGGATTTGCACGAGGGCTTGGGCGACTATCCCGATCGTTCCTTCGATACGGTCATTCTGAGCTATACGATTCCCTATCTGAACGATCCGGCGTTCATCATCAAAGAAATGCTGCGCGTCGGCGTGCGCGCCATAGTGAGTTTTCCCAACTGGGGCCATTGGCGCTGCCGATTAAGTTTGCTGCTGACCGGCCGGATCCCCGAAGCGCCCGGCCTGGCGCAGCCGTGGGACGCGGCGCCGCGCGCCCGGCCGCTGACCGTGCAGGATTTCGTCGTGTTTTGCGCCCAACACCACATTCGAATCTACAATCAAGTCTACTTGCAGGGGCCGCGCCGCGTGCCGATGCGCTTTGACAAGAATCTGCGTGCGACCACCGCGATTTTTGAGTTGATCTGAGAACGTGATGCAGTTGCGCTCTTTCCGTTATATAGTAGAGAATACAAACATCTGCAAGGACGCAAATTCGAAAATCGTCCAGGGAGTTGAACCATGGCGCTCTTGTCCCGATCCGAACTCGATACCCTCGCGCAGACCGAGGGGAAGTGGTGCATTTCGATCTTTATGCCGACTCACCGCGCGGGGCAGGATACGCAACAAGACCCCATTCGTCTCAGGTCCCTGTTCAAGCAAGCGGAAACGCGCCTGCTGGAGGAAGGTCTGCGCGGCCCGCAGGCAAACGATCTACTGAAACCCGCGCAAGAGCTTTTGGACCGCCACGATTTCTGGCAGTCGCAAAGCGATGGCCTGGCCGTCTTTGTTTCGCCGCAGCTCAATCGCTTTTATCGCCTGCCATTCCCATTTGCCGAAAGCGTGATGGTCAACACGCGTTTCTACCTCAAGCCCCTGATCCCACTCCTCAGCGGTGACGGGCGGTTTTTCGTTTTGGCGCTCAGCCAGAACCAAGTGCGGCTGTTGGAGGGCACGCGTTACAGCGTGGACGAAATCTATCTAGATGGACTGCCGAATCTGCCCAAGAACCTCGCCGATGCGCTCAAGTACGATCAGTTCGATCGCGCTGCCCAATCGCACACCTTCTCCGGCGAAGGGGGCGCCAAGTTCGGCCGCACCGCGATTTTCCACGGGCAGGGCAGCAACCAGGAAGACCCCAAAACGAACGTGCGGATATTTTTCCAGCAGGTCAACGAGGGCCTGCGCGCGATCCTCGCGCACCAACACGCGCCGCTTATTCTGGCGGGCGTCGAGTTCTTGCACCCCCTCTACCGAGAAGTGAACATCTATCCGCACCTTGTCGAAAAAGGCATCTTCGGCAATCCGGAGATCCTCAAAGCCGACGAACTGCACGCGCGCGCGTTGGCGATTTTGCAGCCGCTGTTCGAAGAACCGCAGAAGCACGCGGTCGAGACGTACAGACAATTAGCCGGCGAAAAGAGCGACCGCGCCTCCAACGATCTCAAGCAGATCGTCCCCGCGGCCATTTACGGGCGGGTCGGTACGTTGTTCGTCGCCAAGGACGCGCAGCTCTGGGGCAAATTCGACCCGGCGAGCGATCTGCTCCATGTCCACACACAGCGCGAGCGCGGCGACGAAGACCTCCTCGACCTGGCCGCGACGCAAACGCTCCGCAACCACGGCGACGTGTATGCTTTCGAGGCGAGCCAAATGCCGGACCGCTCACCCGCGGATGCGGTGTTTCGATACTAGAAAATAGTATCCGTCGGGGCGACCGGGTCGGATACGCCTCCGCCGTCCGTGCTGAAGAACGGGTCTGGCGGTGGTGGCGGCCAGTCCATGCCCCCACCACCCGCATCGCCGATTTCCGCGTACCCCGTGGGGTCGTTGTACCGCAGCGGGTTGTTGCGCGCATAGCTGTAACGGTTCAGCGATTGCGGGTTGTACAGGTTCGGGATGAGCGGGTCGGGTTGGATGAAGCGTCCAATCTTGACATCGTAGTCGCGTGACCCATATTACAACGGACAAGAACGAATTCAACGGACACCGCTGCGGGCGTCCGTTGAATTCGCTCTTGTCCGTTCTACTCATCCGTCGTCACGCTGATCGAACCCCGCCGAAGTGCAAGCAATGGGGTTGGCCTTGCGCTAACTGTCGGTCTTCGCATGCGAGATTTAGATCTCACGAGATGGCCACCGCGTCAGCGGAACGCTGGTTTGGGAAAACCATGCTTGACCTCCCAACGTGCCAAGTAGTACTCGTGCTCTAAATAGCCCTGGCGACTTGCAGCGCATCGTGATATGCTGTTCTGGAATGATGACCAATCACCCTTGCGTAAGGCTTGCAACGCAACGTAGAATTCGGCTTGACATTGCCGTCGCTCCACTAAGGTCGTGAGCTTTGTATCGCCGACATCCCGCGCCAATTCATCAAGATTTGTTCGCCCTAGGACGAACGAGCCAAGTGGCCCTGGCCACTCAACAACTTTTCGACGCGTGTGTTTTCGAAGCAGGTGCAAGGCTTCTTGGCGGAGTCCACTGTCATCAAGTCGCTCCGCTGTGTAGAGAAGCAATAAGGACGGTTCTATCCCGCCGGCAGCATCGGTATATGGGGTGCTCAGAGCTTCTCGCCAGACATGAATAGCCTCGAATGGTTGATTTAGGTTCCAGTAGCACACTCCTTGGAAGATGTAAACTCCAGAATCTAGAAATTTCGAATCAGTGATCGCCAATTCCAATTTGAAGTCGGCAAGAGCTGACGTGTAATTGTCCATATTGAGGTGCGCTATTCCTCGGTTGCGAAGATTAAATGGACGTCCATCTTCTTGGTAGAATCGGCTGTACACCTCAACGGCCAATTCGTACTGGCCGCTCTCTATGAGTTGCCATGCATCTGTAGTTTGGCTTTGCATATTTTCAATCGCCTCTCTTATGGGCCATTTTTCAGCGGAGCGGTTGGTAGAAGCCACCCTCGATTAGATTCCCTGTTGTTGGATCGTAAGGGAGGGGAACGGTATCCTGGGGAAGCTTACCACTTCTCAGTTCGCTAAAGAACCGACGGGCACCACTCGCTGTGTTTGGTTTGAAGTCGCCAAAATCGAAGCTACTCGGCCATTTGGAGTTGGGATATTGAGATGGGTGCATTCCACCTGTCACGGTTGCATCCGGTCCCTGTCCACCTCTCCGGGAAAAACCGAACTCTGTTTTAGGGTATGCCTCCTGAAGTTGCGATGGAAGACCAGTGCCAGTGCCGCCATTTCGTTCATCATAATGAACCTGATTCCCGAGCTGCGCTGCAGGAGAATTTCCTCTGCCTCCTG
This sequence comes from Chloroflexota bacterium, assembly GCA_016208315.1. Classification (GTDB taxonomy): domain Bacteria; phylum Chloroflexota; class Anaerolineae; order UBA4142; family UBA4142; genus JACQYF01. The sequence goes on from JACQYF010000021.1 coordinate 36,746, forward strand.
CCGGTGGCTTGGGCGGTACCCCACCGCCACCAGGCGGGAGAGCGCCGCCTGTACAACCAGCCTCCATTCCGCCCTCAATACAGGGCGGACCGCCAGGTTCATTCTGCACACTACCGTCGGTATCGGAGAATTGTCCGCCCGTTGCTACCACGAATATGACTTGGATAGATGGATCTATCCCGGCTGTGCCTGATGCGGTAGCGATAATGGTCTCACTCGGTTGTTGGCTCTCCCCCGTGCTCGCGGCGGGCGGGGCAGTATCCGTCGGCGCGACCGGGTCGGATACGCCTCCGCTGTCCGTGCTGAAGGACGGGTCTGGCGGGGGCGGCGGCCAGTCCATGCCCCCACCACCCGTGTCACCGATTTCGGCATAGCCCGTCGGGTCGGTGTAGCGCAACGGGTTATTGCGCGCGTAGCTGTAGCGATTCAGCGATTGCGGGTTGTAAAGGTTCGGGATGATATTGTCTGGCTGGACAAAGCGCCCAATTTTCGCATCGTAATCCCGTGCCCCATAATACAACAATCCATCCGCCGTTTCAAGCCGTTGACCTGTGAACGCGTAATCCGTCTTGACATCACCCGTGCTGGCGCGGATTTGGCCGAACGGCAAGTAGGTGAGCGTGCCCTTCTCCGCCCGCTCTGATTCGTGGTGACGCTGATCGAACCGAGCGGGTCGGTGTGCAGGTAGAAGAGCGTGCCACTCTGCTTGACCGCTACCCGTTGCGATCCGAAGTAGTAATACTTGGTGATGTCGCCGGTCTGGGTGACCTTCTCAAAGTAGTTGCCCACGTACAAGGTGGTCGTCGTGTTCCCGCCGCTCGTCACCACTTTCTTGGCGCGCTGGCCGGCCCCATCATAGGTGTAGGTGGTCACCGTCCCGTTCGTTTCCGTCATCTGGCTCAAGCGGTTCTCTTCGTCGTACACCATGATCGCACCCGCGCGGTTGGTCATGTTGCCGTTGGCATCGTAGACGTACGTGGACGTGCCCACCGCCGTCACGGCATGGAGGCGGAAGGGATCGTAGGTGTAGTTCTGCGGCGCGCCATTGACGACGTGCTGCGTGATATTGCCGATCGCGTTGTAACTCCACGTGTGCGCTTCGGGCGCCGCGCCGCTCAGGTTGAAACTCGTCATGCGATTGAGGTCATCGTAGTTGAACGTCGAGACCTGGCTGCGCTTGGTGTCGGTGATGGTCTTGACGTTGCCCACCGCGTCGTACTGGTAACTCAGGTTCTGAATGTTGCCTGATGTCGTGAGGTTCGTGAGCCGCAGGTTTTGCGGATGGTACGTGTAGGTGGTCGTCGCTCCGTTGCCCAAGTTGAGCGTGGTGAGTTGGTTCGCCGCATTGTACGATGAACCCGTGACGAAGCTGGCCGGGTCGCGATTTGATTCTGCCGGCTGTAGGTCATCGCAATTGTTTCGCCGTCCGGGTACGTCATCGTCAGCGGGCGATTCATCGCATCGTACGTCCAACTCGTCACGAGCGCCGGTTGCCCCGTGAAGGTCTTGGTCTGGCTCGTGTTGCGTCCTTGCGGGTCGTACGCCCAACTGGTCGTGCCGGAGGCGTCGCTCATGCCCGTGCGATGACCTTTCCCGTTCGTTCCTTGATCGTAAGTGAAAGAGACGGCATACGAGGTCGGGTTATCCGGACAGGGGGAACCGGTGGTCACATAGACTTTGCCCAGCCGGCGGTTCAACCCGTCATAGTATAAGCATGTCTTTTGTTGGCGGGCGTCTCGCTGACTCTTCAAATTGCCGTTGCGATCATAGTTATAGTTCCACTCCCCAAGGTCGGGGTCAGTTAGGCGCGGCTTGTGCCCGAGCCAGTCATAGTACACCGTGATTGTGGTATTGGAATCGGCCTGAATTCGCCAGAGGCGATCCAGCACATCGCTGTCATAGCTCGTGTGCGCATAGATTTGTCCCTGATTGAATTGCTGCACGAGGTTCGTGCGTCCAAAGGCATCGGTCTGCGTTTTGGTCTCGTTTAGGCGGAGGGTCTCGTCACTTGCGTTCGTCGCATAGGTCGTCGTCGTCCACAGCAGATATTGCCAAAAACGCTTGGTGCCATCAGGATTCGTTTGCTTGGTCTCGCGCCCGATGGGGTCGTAGTCGTGCTGGGTGACCGGCTGGTTCCAGTCCGGCGTGAGATACGTCCCTCCGCTCGACGCGACAAAGTAGGGATTGGAGACGCGTTTCACCTGGCTCCGCAGATCGTACTCGGTGTTGACGATGATCATGTTGCCGCCCAACCTGTCGTCCTGCCGCTGGATCACGCGGCCCAACCCATCGTAAAAGTACCAGGTGTGGTGATTGTCCGTGGGATTGGCGCCGCCCGCATCGCGGCGCTCGCGCACCTCAACGGACGAGCGCGGGCTGCCCAACGTGTAGACGTAGCGCATCGTCGGCGACTGCCCCTGCTCGAAGGGGGCGCGCATCGTCTCAAGCCGGCCAAACACGTCATAGTCATACGAGGTAGTGGCGTTGTTCGGATCGGTCGTGCTGAGAAGTTTGCCCATGCGCGTGTCGTAGCCATTCGTCGTCACCTGATTCAGCGCGTTCGTGACCGTGGTCGGGAACAGATGGTAGACACTGTCGTACGCGAAAGTGGTCGTATTGCCCACCCCATCTTTCGTCGTCAGCGCGTTGCCGTAGGAATCGTAGGTGTTACGCAGCGAACTAAAGTACGTCGTCCCGTCGTCGGTCACGTCCACGCGCGTCAGGTCGCCTTTGGTGGGCGCGGTCGTATGGCTCGTCGCGCCGTCGTAAAGGTAGCGCGTCTCGGAAACGCGGGCGCTGAAGGTGTCGAAGACCTGCGTCAGCCCTACCTTGTTCAGAATCCATGCCGTTGTGTTCGGATAGAAAGTGTTTAGGGTCTTACGATACGACGAAGAATACTCGCCCCATTCGTCGGTCTGCGTGAGGTTGCCGTACGCGTCGTAGGAAAAATAGGTTTTGACGGTGCGCGGCGTGGGCTGCGTGTCCCAGGTCTCGCGCTGGGTCGTGCCCAGGAAAACAAAGTTGGAGTAATTGCCCGTCGTAGTCGTGGCGCTGGCGTCAATCGGGATAACGGTCTGCCCGTAAGTGTTGGCCGTCCGCGTGTATTTTGTGGTGATGCTCGTACCGGCTTGGATGATTTGCGACGCGTGCCCGCGGAACACGTCATCCTGATAGAAATCGTTCTGGGTCTTGTTCCCCAACGGGTCAGTGACGACGACCTGCGAATGGCCGCGGAACTGGGTGCCCAGCGGGTGGCGCGGGTTGGCGGTTTGCGCGGCGACCGAATGCGCGGCATCGTTCACCGCCGCGCCGGTGTAGGTGTAGCCGTAGACGCTCGCCGCGCTAACCCCGTCACTCACCGTCTTGCTGATGACGCGATAATACGTCCGGCCGCTGAGCGGGATCGAATCGTACGTAAAGCTGACCGTGCCGCCGATGCCGTTCGCCGACTGGGACAGGCGGTCGTTGGTATAGGAAAAGCTGTAGGGCGGCAGGGCCGACGTCTGGTCTTTGCCGAACCGCGTGATCTGTTTCAGCGTCAAGCGCCCGGTCACCTGACCCGCATAGTTCGTCCAGGTGGGAAAGGTGGAATAGTCGTAGGTGAACGCGTACCGGCGCACGTGCTGCATCCCACTCGCCGTCGTCCAGACCTGGACTTGATCCAGTCTTTGCGTTCCATAGGGTGCGTCGCCGCCGCATTGATATTGGTCGAGCACGAAACGATAGTCGGGGCGCGCCGAATACAAGAATCGCACTTCGGTCAAATAGCCGCTCTGCGCCGTACCGTTGTAGCGGAGGTATTGCGGGTAGACCGCATTGTCGTTCGTCACCGGCTGCCCTTCGCATGTCACCTGCTCGGTTTCGTGCTGGTAGGTGTAGCCGATTTCATTGGTGTGAACGTCAATGACCTTTTCCAGCCACCACGTGTAGGTCTCTGCGATGACCGTGCCGGGGCCGTTGGTGCGGTATTGCACGGCGCGGCTGTTGGCGGAATAGCCATACTGGTATTGCGTGCCATCGTTCGTTTTGACGAGCCAACGGTTGTTAGTCGTGTCCCAACTGATGCGCCAGAATTGCTCCAGTTCGGTGTGGTAGAACCCATCCGTGCCCTTGGCGAGGTCGTAACTCGCGCCGTTCAACACGATTACGAAGACGTCGTCCGTCTCGGCGTAAGAGGCGCGCGTATCACGCGCGATGTAACTGGCGCTGAGCGCCCAGCCGACGCCGACGTAGGATGACTGCTGGTCGTCGGTGAGCATGTCCACGTTGGTGCTGGAATAGCCGAGCGAGAGTTTGGGCACGAGTTGCCCGCGGCCCGGCGGCATTTCAAAACTCAATTCCGAAGTCGCCGCGCCCGTGAAGAGTGACGTCTGAAACCCTTCCAGGGCGGGCAGATAGGGCTGCACCCCCTGCGCCTGGGTGATGCCAAAGGTCGTGAAATGCGTGGTGAGCGCCGACACGGTATGCCGCGTGGGATCCACCGTGCTGGGAAATGGAATCCAGCGTTTCTGGTTCACATCCCAATACACGAGCGCCAGGTTCTTTTCCTACCAGCCGGTGATCAGGTTGGGATTGTACTGTACGGTGATGCGCACCGGTTTCTGGAATTGGGTGATCTCTTTCTGGGGACCTGTCCCGAGCGGCGCCGAGGGATTCGCGCGGTCAAAGGCGCGCAGCGCAAATCGTTGGATCACGCGTTGACGCGTGGGGTCCTGCTTGTCCACATCCGGAGCGGCGGCTCGAAACGCACGTGGAACAGACCCGTCGTCAGACTCGGGGCTTGCCCTGCCGGGAGCGGTACCGCGCTGGCGGGGAATTGCACGACGATCGCGCCGTTATCTATCCGCAATTCTCCGCCGAGGAGCGGACTGATATCGGCTGCCGTGCCCAGGGTAGTCGTCACGAAAGGCGTGACGGCTACGACCGCGGTCGCCACCTTGGTGGCCGTGGCGGTCCGCGTGGGGGTCGCGGTGGCTGTCTTGGTGGGCGGCGCGACGGGCCTGTTCGTAGCGGTCCGCGTCGCCGTGGGCGTCGCGGTTTTGGTTGGAGTCGGAGACGCGGCAGCGGGCAATGGTTTCGTCGCGGTTGGCGTGGGCTGAGCCGTTGCGGAACGGATGCGAACCGCGGTCGCCGTCGCCGTGGCGGTAGGCGTCCGAGTAGCCGATGGAGCAGCCAGTGCAGTTGGCGTGGCTGTGCTCTGAGCGAGAGCCGCTGCGGTCGCGGTCCGCGTGGGAGTCCGAGTGGACGTGCCCGTCACTGCCGCCAAGACGCGCGCCGCGTCCGGCTCAGCTTGGATGTTTCCCGCGCCCAGGAAGGCGAGGGCGAGAGCCAATAGAACCAGAAGGAAGGGATTCCGGCTGCCGGAGTGTTGGGACTGCATTGTATGCCCCATGAGGGATCAAGGCAGAAACCTTCGATCGCCGAGCAAGTGCTGGGTATTCGATTGTACGCGCGCCCTCCGCGGCGGAGCGCCGTGGCTGAGGCGCGCGACTATCTCAGTATTCGGGGTGAACTTGTCATACTCGGCGTTTCAAAAGCGTTTCTAAGAAAACACCAAGTCAGCACGCGCTCCAAACGCTTTGCCGCATCGGCGTGCCATGAACAATTGAGAGTATTTCGCAACTGTGTTATAATTTTCTCCAGAGAAGGATTGTCATGACCATCCGACCTACATATCAAGTCAACTCGCGGAGTGATACGATTTTCGCGGAACCGCTCAAGACGACTTTCACCCCAGAAGACCTCGGTTTTGGAATCTGGAAATCGCACCGCGAAGTTCGCGATAGCGTTGCCTTTGTAAATCGGATGAGGGCCCGCAAGAAAAAGACACTGAGACAAGTCGTCGCCGAACTGGAGAAATGGCAATTCCGTTAACATTGAAAACGTGCGACGCACCTTTGCAGGTGCGTCGCACGTTTTCAATCACAACCACACCTTGAACGTCTTGATCTCGTAAGGGTCAATTCCAAACGTCAAGCGATTCTCCTGATACGCCGCCGGCCGGTCGTCCTCTTCCAGCAAATTGCACTCGACCGCTCGGCGGATCGGCTGCCCGAAAGTCAGGTTCACGGCGCGGCTGCGGAATTGCTTGTACTCGTAAACGCGGACGATCCACGCGTCGCCGTCCTCTGCTTTCTTGACTGTCTCGACCATGACGTTGTCGGAGTCGAGCGCGGCGAAGCCATAGCGCGCGGGGAGCGCGCCATGCGGGTTCGGCGGCAAAGCGAGGGCGCGCAGAGGATAGTTGAGCGCGTAGGCCTCGCGGGCGACGTTGGCCTCGCGCCAGCCGCCCGCGTGCGGCAAGAGACTGTACGTGAACGCGTGCGGTCCCTGATCGGCGTTGGCATCCGGCTCAATGCCCGACTTGAGCAATGTCAGGCGCAACACGTTGTTTTTGCAGTCGTAACCGTACTTGCAATCGTTGAGGAGCGCGACGCCGTAGTTGCCCTCGGACAAGTCGGCCCACTTGTGGGCGACAACTTCAAAGCGCGCCCAGTCCCAACTCGTGTTCCAATGCGTCGGTCGTTCGACGTTGCCAAACTGGATGTCGTAGGTCGCCCGCGTAGCGCGCACGTGAACCGGGAATGCGACTTTGAGCAAAACCTGATGCTCGTGCCAGTCTACCTCGGAGCGAAAATCAATGCGCGGCGAATGGCGATAGAGGGTGATGCGCTGCGTGATCAGCGAATTGTGAAAGCGCCACTGCAAGCGCAGCGCGCCGCGTAGCGGCCCCGCCTCTTCCACGCGCGCGTCCACCAATTCGCCGACCTCGGTCATTTTCTCTGGATAATAGATGTCAATATCCCACGCGTCGAAATTCATCGGCTTGTCTTCAAACGCCTGCAACACATTGCCGCGCGCGCCGGGCGCAAGCACGTCGCGCTGGTTGGTTTTGTCGAAGAGCGAGACGATTTGGCCGCGGTCGTCGAGCGCGATCGAATAGAGTCGGCTTTCCAGCTGGTTAGCGGTAATGGTCATTCCATCTGTCATTGCAAGCCCCGAAAGGGCGATGCAATCTTTCGCTTGCGAGTTGGAGATTGCTTCGTCGCAAAGTGCGCTCCTCGCAATGACACAGTGGCCTAGCGCGGGCACATTCTCGGCGAGCAGCAGAACGCGCTTTTCACCCTGATTTTTGATCGTCTGCCCGGCGGCCAGTTCTTCCGCCCACGGCAGTTCGATCAGGTCGCTGCGCTCCCACGAGAGCGAATTGAAGACGACGATGCCGGATTCCGGCGCGGCAATCTGCGCGACGAGCGCGCGGGCGGCCGCGTCAATCGCCATGTCGCCGACCTGCTTGATCGCCGCGTAATCATTTTGGCCGTCCTCGTACACCTGTCGAATCGAAGAGCCGGGAAGAATATCGTGAAATTGGTTGACGAGGATCAATTCCCACGCGCGGTTCAATTCGCGCTGCGGATAGGTCGCCTGCCCTGTCAGGACATCCGCGAGCGCGCTCAACCATTCGGCATCGTGGAAGAGAATCTCCGATTGGCGATTGGCGCGCTTGCTGCGCGCTTGCGAAGTATACGTGCCGCGATGATATTCCAGGTAAAGCTCGCCATCCCAGACGGGCAGGGATTTTTCCGCCAGTCGTTTTTCAAGGCGCGCGAAATAATTCTCCGCGGTGTCCAACTCGACGCGCGGCAGGCCCGGCAGATTCCGCATCGCGCGCGCGCGCTCGAGCATCTCTTGGGTCGGCCCGCCGCCGCCGTCGCCCCAGCCGTAGATGAGGAGCAACTCGTCGTTGAGTTCCCTGTCCTGGTAAACGTCCCAAATCCCTTTGACCTCGGAAGGAGTCAGCCGGCCATTGTACGTATAGTATCGCCCGCCCGGGTCCGGCGTTGTGACGAAATGAGTCAGCACCTCGGACCCGTCTAGCCCGCGCCACCGAAAGGTATCGTGCGGAAAGCGATTGAACTGGCTCCAACTAATCTTGGTGGTCATGAAAAAATCGAGTCCGCTTTGCCGCATGATTTGCGGCAGCGCGGCGGAATAGCCAAACACATCCGGCAGCCACACGACGCGCGACTCGACCCCGAACTCGCGGCGCATCCAGCGCTTGCCGAAGAGAATCTGCCGGACGAGCGACTCGCCGCTCGTGAGATTCGTGTCCGCTTCGACCCACATACCGCCGGTGATTTCCCATTGGCCCGCGGCAATTTTCGCCTTGACCTTTTCGTAAATGTCCGGATGGTCGTCCTTCAGGTATTGGTAGAGTTGGGGCGACGAGTGCGTAAAACGATATTCCGGATATTGCCGCATCAGATGCAGCGCGGTCGCAAACGTGCGCGCCGCTTTTTCGCGCGTGTCTTTCAGTCGCCACAGCCACGCCATATCGAGGTGCGCGTGACCGACGGCGACGATCGCCGGCTTGATCTCGGCCCGCTCTAGTTGGGTCACTCGCTGGCGCAGAGCTTGTTCCGCCTCCGCGACCGACGCATAGAATTCGGGCGAGCGCGGCTGCAAAAATTGAATGCGGTGGAACGAATCATTCAGGGCGGCGAGCAGTTCAAGCCGCCGCAGATCGTTCTCGCCCAGTGCCTTGACTGTCTTGAGAATCGTGTCCGCCAGGTAGAAAAAGCACGCGGTCGCCTCGTCCACCCAAATCAACTGCGCGACCTGGAAGCGCCGCCGGTCGGGCACGCCGACGACGCCGTTCCACGCCTTGAGCGCAATCGAAATCTCTTCACCCGGTAGCAAGTCCGGGGGCAGCCAGGCCTCTTCGTGCCAAACGTCCAGCCCTTGCAGCGGATGACCGTTCACATAGAGCATCGTCTCCGCGGCGGACTCGCCGCCTTCCGGGGGGCCCACGCGCAAACGCAGCGCGAGCTTCTGGCCCTGCCATTCGCTCGGAATCGCGGCCCGCGCGCGAAACCACGCCGTGACATCATAACCGCCCCAATAGTCCATAAGCGCGAAATCGGCCCAGGCGCCGTCGTCGAACTCGGGCCGCTCTGCGCCTGGGCACTCGCCATGAAGGAATTTCCAACGCGGGATGTCGCGCGCCTCGCGATGGATCGCCGCGCGAATGTCCTGCAATTGTTTGGTTATTTTCTCGACGGCGAAGAACATGCTATTTGGTCCACTCGGAGTGGAACGAACCTTCGCGGTCAACGCGCCGGTAGGTATGCGCGCCAAAGTAATCGCGCTGCGCCTGAGTGAGATTGGCGGGCAGCCGCTCGGTGCGATAGGCGTCGAAATACGCCAGCGCCGACGACAGTGCCAGAGTGGGAACGCCCAACGCGGTGGCCGTCTGCACGATATAGCGCAGCGCGCCCTGCCGGTTCTCTACGTCGGAGCGAAAGCCCTCGTCGAGCAGGAGATTCGGCAGACCGGGATCACGGCGGAAGGCGTCCGTGATGCGACTCAAGAACTGGGCGCGGATGATGCAGCCGCCGCGCCAGATGGCCGCCAACTCGCCCAGCTTCAAGTTGTAATCGTATTCGCGGCTAGCGGTACGCAAGAGCGCCATGCCTTGCGCGTACGAACAAATCTTGGCCATGTAAAGCGCATCGCGCGTGGCGTCAATCAGTTTGGCGCGGTCACCGTCAAAGGCCGACGTGGGGCCGGCAAGCACGCGGCTGGCCGCGACCCGTTCTGACTTAACCGCCGAAATGTTGCGCGAGTCGAGCGCGGCATTGATCGTCGGCACCGGCACGCTGAGATCGAACGCGTTTTGGCTCGTCCATTTGCCCGTGCCTTTTTGCTGCGCCTCGTCCTGGACCAAGTCCACCAGCGGTTTCCCGGTCTCGGGGTCTTGCCGGGTAAAAATGTGCGCGGTAATTTCGATCAAATAGGATTTCAGTTCGCCCGCGTTCCACGCGGCGAAAATGTCGTGCAGTTCTTTCACGGATAGGTTGAGCGCGCGGCGCAGGATGTCGTACGATTCGGCGATCAACTGCATGTCCCCGTACTCGATGCCGTTGTGAACCATCTTGACATAGTGCCCCGCGCCGCGCGGCCCGATGTAGGTGACGCATGGCTCGCCGTCTACTTTGGCCGATATCGCGACGAAAATATCCTTGACCATCTCGTACGCTTCGGGCTGTCCGCCTGGCATGATGCTCGGCCCCCAGAGCGCGCCCTCTTCCCCGCCGGAAACCCCTGTGCCGATAAAGCGCAAACCCTTGGCTTGCAATTCCTTCGAGCGGCGCTCGGAGTCCGGGAAATAGGAATTGCCGCCGTCAATGATCAAGTCGCCCGGTTCGAGCAGCGGAATCAGTTGGTTGATGACCGCGTCCACCGGCGGCCCCGCCTTGACCATGATCATGACCTTGCGCGGCTTTTTCAGCGCGGCGACGAAGGCCTGGAGCGTTTCACCGCCCGTTAGTTTCTTGCCGGGATGCGCGGCGACAAACTCGCGCATCGTCTTGGTCGTTCGATTGTGGACGGCCACCGTAAACCCGTTTCGTTCCATGTTCAGAACGAGGTTCTCGCCCATCACGGCCAGGCCGGTCAATCCAATGTCTGCCTTACCCATCTTGACTCCTTCTGCGATGAAAATCGTCCCTTGAATTATAGCCCGTCAACTCTCATCCGTCAAAGGCGAAAACGACTCGCGCCAAATTAGGACGCAATTCAGACCCCATCGCGACGCAAGTCCGCTATAATCAATCCATGACTCCCCTAGTCTCAATCGTCGGCAAGTCCGGAATCGGCAAAACGACGCTCGTCGAAAAACTCGTGCGCGAATTGAAAGCGCGCGGGCTGCGCGTGGCGGTCGTCAAGCATCACGCGCACGCGACGCCGATTGACCCGCCGGGCAAAGATTCGTGGCGCTTTGCCGAAGCGGGCGCGGACGCGGTCGTCGTCTCATCGCCCGCCGAGGTCGCGCGCTTTGAGCGCGTGGCGCGCGAATTGACGCTCGCCGAAATCGCCGCGCGGCTTGAAAATGTAGATTTGATCCTAACCGAAGGGTTTAAACGCGAGCCGGCGCCCAAGATCGAGGTGTCGCGGGTCGAGCGGGGGACCGAGCTGGTCGCGCGGGTGGACGAGTTGATCGCCGTGGTTTCGGACCATCCGATTGCGCTTCCTCTCCCGCGGTTCGACTTGGACGACGCGCCGGGCGTGGCCGCTTTCTTGTGCGAGCGCTTGGGGCTGTAGCGCAAGCCCCGTTGCCGGGGATGGACAACGGCAAGACCCTCTTTTTCAGCTCAACATCGCTTCGACGGAATGGTTCTCCAAGGGCATGGTCACCAGGAGCTGTGTCCCTTGCCCCTGGCCCGACTCGACGGATAGCGACCCCTCCATCGCCCACACGCGCTCTTGGATGCCCATCAATCCAAAACTGCCGCGTTGAGCGAGTTCGGTCAATGCGCCCGGCACCTTAAAACCCTCGCCGTTGTCGGCCACGATCAACCTCAGCGCCGACTTTTCAAAGGTCAGATTCACCCGCACCTCGGTGGCATGCGCGTGCTTGCGGACGTTCGTGAGCGCCTCCTGCGTAATTCGATAGAGCGAAAGTTCCTGTTCGGCGCGCAGGGACACGGGCGCGCCGGAGACCTCGAGGTTGACATCCAGATGGGCCCCGTTCGGTTCGCGCGCGGTCCGCACGAGCATTTCCAACGCGGGAACCAAGCCGAGGTCTTCGAGGATCAGCGGACGCAAGTCGCGACTGATCTGGCGGACGCCGCGCAAGGTCTCGACCAACATCGTTTGCAGTTCCTTGAGCTGTTGGAGCCGCTCCGGATCGGTCTCAACCGCCTGGAATAATTCCAGCCGGCGCGTGATCGCCAAGAGACTCTGCGTCGTTTCGTCGTGCAGTTCGCGCGCCAGCCGCCGGCGCTCGTCTTCTTGCGACTTGGTCATCGCGCCGAGATACCGCCGCAAGCCGGCGCGATACGACGCGATCTGCGCGGCCATCCGGTTAAAGGCGCGCCCCAGAATATCAATCTCCAGAATGCCGCCCAGCGCGACCGGATGGACCGTATCGCCCGCGGCCAGGCGATTGGTCTCCTCGGCGAGACGCCGGACCGGGTTCGTGATGCGCCGCACGCCGTACCACAACAGAAACGTAATCATCGCGATCGCGCCGAGTCCGGTCAACGTGAGCTGGGTGCTGTAGGTCTGCACGGGCGCTATGACCGCGTCCCACGGCTCGACCACGATCAACCCCCAGCCGGCGTTTGGCACCGGCGCGTAACCCTCCACCATCCGCTCGCCCAACGCCCCGGTCCACAACGTCCCGCCGGTCTCGCCCGCGATCACCCGATCCACGAAATAGCGATTACTATAGTCCTCTCCGATTTTGCTCGCCTCGGGATGAAAGATGACGTGACCGCGCCGATCCACGAGATAGGCAAAGCCCTGGTCGCCGATGGTCAATTTCTTGACCGCCGCGCCCAGCTCGGCATCGCGCAAATAGACTCCGCCCAGCAACGCGCCCGCGAACTTTTTGTCCTGGTCGCGCAGCGGCGCGCCAATGATAATCAGATTCTCGCCGTTGTGCGGGTCTATGAGGACGCTACTTACCAGGGTATGTTGCTCCTGGCGCAGCGCCTGAAAGTAATCCTGGCCGAGCATCTTGGAATCAGACCATCCCGCCACAACGAACGGCTCAGTCGTAACGGCTTTGCCATCCTTGTCCACGAGCATGACTCCGGCATTGAAGATTTCCAACGTGGCGGCCGCGCCCGCGAGCGCGTTGTTGCGCAGCGAGGCAACCGGACTTTGCAGGTCCACATTGCTCGCCAGCGCCTCCAACACGCCCGCGTAACCGTTGATCGTTTCGGTCACATTGGCCGCGATCATTGTCGCCAACTGGCGGTCGCGATCAATCACCAGCCAGGTGACCATCTGCTGGTAGGCAAACAAACCGCCGGCAATCACGCCAAAGGTCACCAGGACAATCGGCAGGATGATGCCCAGGGCGGATTGGGTAGGCAGTGACCGGAACCAATCGGGTAAACGCATAGGACTCGACCTATGCCGGGAGAATGCGGTTCCCGGCACAGAGATTATAGCACACCTCGCAGAGCCGTCAATCCATCGGCAGACGTGCGTCGCACATTCCGGCGGCGTAAATGCGCGAAACCGCGTAGACGGTTTACGCGGTTTCGCGGTTGGAATTCGGCTGGAAATCGGCTATAGTAGAGCCGTCTTTCCAGCGATTCGGTGCGTGAGGCAGGAGCGCCGGCCTCCCAGACGCTGACGGTCAGGCATGACACGCATCATCTTAGCGCCGTCAGGGACGTTCCGCTCCTGCCTTTTCGATTACCCTGAATGCCCCGCAAGTAAGCCACTATGTTCCCGAATTCCAACCAAGAACAAACCATAGTCGTCGGAGCGCCCTAATGAATTTGGCTCACCTCTTTCGGAATGGCCCCGCGCTGCCACATGACACGGTCGCCGCGCAACGCAAAAGCGAGCACGGGTACCAGATTGATTTGGTCGTCGGACAGGATGGCAGCCGGTATGTTCGTGTCCATAAGCGGTTGGAGTCGAATCCAATTTCGTGGGTCAAGAACCGCGTCCAGGGTTTCCTCTGGCGCGAGCGGTGAGATTCGTTTGACAATACAAGCGAGCCACCCAAATCGCACGTTCCTCTAGCAGCATCCCCGTTTACCTTGAGATCGGCAAGAAACGAACCTTCGCCGGCGCGCTGGATTGGCCCGGCTGGTGCCGCAGCGGGCGCGACGACCCTGGCACCGCCCGCCAGGGCTAGGTGAGAATCCGCCTTGCAGGCGCTCTTTGACTATGCGCCGCGCTATGCCCGCGTACTGCGCTCGGCACGCGTTGGGTTTCAAGCGCCTGCCGCGGTGTCTGCTTTCACGGTGGTCGAGCGTATCAAGGGCGACGCGACCACGGATTTCGGCGCGCCCGGGATGGCCCCGTCCGCCGACAAAGAGGCGGTTGACGCGGCTGAACTCGATCGTATTCGTGCGCTGTTCAGGGCCTGCTGGCGCGCCTTCGACGCGGCGGCACGCGATGCTGCCGGTAAGGAGCGTAGCAAGGGCCCGCGGGGCGGCGGCCGCGACCTGGAGCGAATCGTCCAGCACGTGCTCGACGGCGACTCGGGCTACCTCGCGGCGGTCGGCTGGAAAGTTGAGGCGCGTCCAGACGCGGATCCGCGCGAGCAATTGAAGCGCCGGCGGCAAGCAATTCTAACCGCGATGGCCGCGTCCGCGCGCGGCGAGATCGCGCGCCGCGGTCCGCGCGGCGGCCTCCGTTGGACGCCGCGCTATTTTGTCCGCCGCGTATCCTGGCACGTCCTCGATCACGCGTGGGAGATCGCGGATCGCGTCGTCTGACGGGTGGTTGAAACCGCGGCAATACACCGCCAAGCCCGCCGCGGGCTAAAACCAATCGGCGGAGGCCGATTTCGCCGTGTGTTGCCGCGACCTCGGTCGCCCGACGCGACTTTGCAATAGCCCTGCCCCTCTCAATTGGCGATGATCTCGTAGACCGCGCCGGGATCCATGAACAGTCGAATCCGTCCCTCGCCGCTTTCGATGGGCCGGACCTCGCCTTGACGATTCCCGTTTTCATCCAACGCGAACGCATGCAGATTTCCGGGAATGAGACCGGCTAACGCGATCACCGTCAGCACGCGACTGGTATTCCGTACCACCAGTCGCCGTGGCGATTCGCGTTCGATGGACACCCCTACCGCCGTCGCGTCGGATGCGGTGACCAGGTTCTCCAGCCCCACCGACCAGTTGCGGCTCGCGAGCCGAGTGCCTGCTCCGAGATAAAGCGCCTGAATCTCATCGCCTGCGCTGCTGAACCACGCGACATTCCCCTCTAGCGTAAGATCGCCAAAATTGCTTGCCGCGCGCGAATCAGATACCATCAGCGTGTCTACGACGTTGCCGCGCGTAATCCGCCATGCGACAGCATCGGCCGCGCTCGTCGGAATGGGCGTGATTTGCGTAATCGCGGGCGATGCCGCGTACGGCTCGACGATCGCGACATAGCGCGTGCTTTTGGCTTGGCGGCGCGCGATTACCACCGGAACCTTTTCCGGCGACGTTTCATCCCCGACCGTCGCTGCGACCAATCCCTCTTCGGCGATAATCTGTGTCCCCGGCGCGCCCGCCATGTAGAGCCGAACCTTCTGATCGGCGGCGATGGTCCAATCGCCGCGCCACGCGTTCTCGGTTTTTGCCACTTGAACGTTCGTCAAGTATTCGTACCCATTCGATGGGCTCACGAAGCCGGGCGCGGGCCGCATGTTCAAATCGGTGGAGAGATTTCCAAAGTTGTGGTACACCCAGTCGTAGGTGTTTTCGACCGGGCTGTTCACTTGGAAGAGGTCCGTCAGATAATCGTCGTTCAACAGCAGGGTCCGCGAGAGGTTCTCGCCACCGTATGCTTTGGTCGTGGACGCACGCGCGACTTGAACCAGCGTTCCGCCGGCAAATTCGTCCAACATCCCCGCCGGCGCGCGCTGCTGCGATTTTCCATTCACGACGAGCAAGTTGTGCGCGAGCGATTGTTTGTACCACGCCGCTTGTACCGGGTCCTCATACTTGATCGAGCCGGCATCCGGCGCCAGCGTTCGCCCCAGACCGAAGAATACGATTCCCAATTGATCGGGATGGCTGTGCCCGCCCGCGTAACCCATCAAGTTGAGAACCACTTGTTTGGCATTCGAATCCGATCCAGAGCGGAGTACCGCCAATCCCGATTTCGAGAAATCGCGGCTGCGCCATCCCGGCGGCGCGGCTGGCGGCAATTCGGCAGCGCCGTAAAGCAGGGCTTCAAGCGATTTGCGCTCGCTCGCGCGCAGCACATGCGTGTAGTTCGGATCGCCCCAGCGCCGATATGCGGCTTCGTAATAGCGGCTGCGATCGGACGCGCCCAAAAAGACCTCGCGACCATCGTTGATGACGGGCAATCGCAGACTGGCATCCGCATACGCCATCGGAAAATCGAATAGCGCTTTGTAACCCGGCGTTTGGTACAAATCAATCCCCGCGTGGTACGCGGCTTCGGCGAGCGGACCCAACGCTTGCAACACGTAGAACTGATAGTGCATCGAACCCTCGTACCACATGCCGTCGGCGGTCACGCTGTTCTTCATCTGATAGTAAAACCCACTGCCCGTTTTGTTCAACGCGTGCTCGACGTATTCGGGCTCCGCCAACACGAAACCGATCACGCCGATGCCGGCATTGTACCATGTTTGATGGTTGTGCCGCCCCTCGTTGTTCGTCATTAGCAGTTCCGCCGCCGGGCGAAACAAATTGTTTTCGATGCGCTCGCGTTCGGCCGCCGTCAGCGCGTCGTAAATCAAATCGTACGCCCACGCGAGGGGAATGACCCACGCGGCTTCGTTGATGCCTTGCGCCGTGGCGCGTCCGCCGGCGCTGGCTTTTTCGCCTGTGCGTCCCTCCTTGTCGTGAATCTCGTAACTCGCATATTTCGCCGCGTACGCGAGCAAAATCTCTTTCGATTTTTCGGCGTAACTCTGTTCGGCGGTGAACTGGAACATCAGCGCGAGATCGCGCGCGGCGGACGATAGGTCGTAGTGGGCTTGCGTGATCGCATAATCTTCGCCGCCCGCGTGATAATAGCCGCCGCCCGTCTCGGGCAGGACAATCGTCCGCGTGGACCAAACGAACGCGTTGGCCGAGACGGCTTGATAGGCCGATTTCGCCCAATCGTTTGTCGCGACCTTTTGTTTGATCTCGGCGATTTCGGACGCGTTAAGCAAGAGATTCGGATGCTGCTTGGCGAGTTTCACCGACAGCGACGCTTCGGTGCGCACGGACGACAAGCGCATCGCGTCAAAGTACAGGACTGTCGTCGGATTGGGATTGTGGCTCCAACCCGTGGACGCGATCTTGATATAGTCCACCTTGTTCCAGCCGACCGGATTTCGCGTCGCGGCAAATTCCTTCAGGGGAATCTCGAATTTCCGCCAGCCGGTCCAATCAATCACGACTTCGAATTTGTAATAATCGTCTTCCGAAGTTTGGTCGGTTTCCGAATATGCGACCAGTTCGATGGCCGCCTTGTTCGCCGCGATTGAGTAGGCCCAAAACGCGAGATATTTGTACGCGCTCCAGTCGTGGGGAATATCTATCGCGACGAGCCGGTTGTTCTCGACGGTGTTTTCCCATTTGCCGGCCGATTGTCCCTCTTTCACCTGCTCCTTGCTCGCGGCAAAACCGCTGGTCGGCTTGACCCAGCGGTCGGTATATTTCGAATGGAATTTAGCGACGTTGAAGTAACCGGGCGGCGGCGGCGCGCCGGGATTCACGACCGTTTCGGTATCCTGCGAATATACTTGCCAGATCGAAATGTCTTGTTCAAAGTTGCTAATGAGCAGCCCTTCGGATTCCACCGCGGGCGCGACGGTGGGCGGAGAAGAAACGCATGAAACAGAAATCAGTACGAAGATCGCGCCGAGTCCAAGGCCGCGTAATATGTTGTTCAACATGATGGGCTGCTGTTGTTTTCCGCAAATCACACGGACGGAGTTCGTCCGACGAATCCTCGCGAATGTCATCCTGAGGAGCGGTCTTTGCGACGAAGCATCTTGCGTTGCAGCAAGGGAGATGCTTCGCAAAACCGGCTCAGCATGACATTCGCTAGATTCGCGGAAGAACGTTCTACTACTTGCTGCCTTTGGCGAGAATGTCGTTGATCTTGGGCGTCAAGCGGCCCACGGCTTCCTTCGCGGTGGCTTTGCCGTTCCACACTTCGCCCAGCTCGGCGTTCTCCGCCGTGGCGATCTCGTCATAGTTCGGGGTCAGCGGGTCGTACATCGAAAAGAGATTGCCTTTGCCCAGGAGCAGCGGCTGCTTGTTCACGCCCGGCAAGTTCGCGGGCTTGAGGAAGCGGTCGGATTTCTGATACTCGACCAGTGCGGGCACCATCTGCTGCAGGTCCAAGAGCATGTTCACGCCCATCGAGTCCGGGCCGGCAAGGAACTTGACGAACTTCCATGCCTCTTGGGGATTCTTGCTCTGCGCGGTGATGGCAAAGCAACTCCCGTCAGCGCGATTGACCTGCACCTTGCCCATCGGCAGCGGCGCAATGTCCCACTTGAAATCCTTGATCGTCATGTACTGCGGCACGCGCCAGTGGCCGATGATCTGCATCCCGGCTTTGCCCGCGAGGAACATATCCGAGATGTTGGCGCGTTCGGCGGTGCTGGGCATGACGTGGTGCTTGTTCGTGAGATCGCCGAGCCATTGAATCGCATTGATCGCGGCGTCGTCCATTAGAAACTTGGTCGGCTTGCGCGGGTCGTCAAAGATATTGTGTCCCGCTTGGCTCCAGACGATCACCGGCCAGTACGACGTCCACACATCCACGCCGAATTGATCGGTCTTGCCGTCGTTGTTCGTGTCCTTGGTCAACTTTTTCGCGGCGGCGAGAAAGTCATCCCACGTCCAACCCTCTTTCGGCGCGGCAATGCCTGCGGCTTCGAACAGGTTCTTGTTGTAAAAGACCGCAACCGCGGCCGAGTCAATCGGCAAACAGTGGACTTTGGCGTTGGTCTTGTACAGGTCGAGCACAGTTGGATCGTACTTGGCGAGGTCAATGCCGTCGCGCTTGGCGAAATCGTCCACGTACACCAGCGCGTTCTTCGACGCCAGCGCGTAGGCGTTGTGAGTCGCCGGGTAAATCACATCGGGCGCGGTGCCGCCGGCGATCATCGTCTGGAGTTTGATCCAGTACTCGGTGCCGCTGCCGATGTTTTCGATCTCGATCTTGACGTTGGGGTTTTGCTTTTGATACGCCTCGATCACGGGCTTGGCGACGCCGTCGAGGCGCACCTGGTCCCAGCGCATGAACCAGCGCAACGTGACTGGTTGGGCCGGGGCTTGAGTCGGCTCTGCGGGCTTGGTGGCCGCTACCGGCGCGGCCGTGGGCGCAGTGGTTGGCGCGACGGTCGGCGCGGCGCAAGCCGCGAGCGCAAACAAGACGAGCATCAGGACGACGAGCAGTGATTTGGTTGGGTGGTTCATCTTTGAATTCTCCTCGCGAACGAATATTCGAGCGTGTGTGGCAATGTTCGTAAGATTTTCGCTTTGCCTCCTTTCCTATCCTTTCACGCCGCCAGTGCCGGTCAGTTGCACACCTTCGATGAAATACTTTTGGGCAATAAAGAAAATGACGAGCGGCACGGCCATCGCCACTGCGGCCGCGGCCATAAAGAGATTCCACTCGATAAAGTAATCGTTGCGAAAGGCGGCCAGGCCCAACGCGACGGTGTAGTTCGCCTCTTTGCTCAGGTAGATCAACGGGCCCAAAAAGTCATCCCACGATTGCAGGAACTCGAAAACCATCACCGCGCCGAGCGCGGGCTTGGAGAGCGGCAGGATGATGCGCCAGAAAATGCCCCAGTGACCGCAGCCGTCCATCCGGGCCGCGTCGTCCAATTCCAGCGGAATAGACAAGAAATACTGGCGCAAGAGAAAGATGTTGAACGCGCCGCCAAAGAAATTCGGCACGATCAACGGCAGCAGCGAATCGAGCCAGCCGAGGTTTTTGAACAGAATAAAACGCGGGATGATGAGAATCTGAAAGGGGATCATGAGGGTGCTCAAGACGATCAAAAAGAGTACGTCGCGTCCGGGGAAGCGCAGCCGCGCAAAGCCATACGCGACGAGCGAACAGCTCAACACCTGGCCGACGATGCTCAAGGCGGCGACGAGCAGGCTGTTGGCGTAAAACGTCGCGAACGGTTTGGCGCTCCAAGCGTCCAGGAAATTCTTCCAAACGACCGGGCTGGGGATCCATTCCGGCGGGACGCGCAAGGCCTGCTGCGGCGTCTTGAGCGCGGTGCTGATCGTCCAAGCGAATGGGATCAGAATGACGAACGCGCCCGCCGCCAGGATCAAGTAAATGAGCGTCCGGCCCAGCGTCTTTTTGAATTTGGGATAAAGCGCGACCATCGGTCAACTCCCCTTTCCGAGCGTGCTTTCGTAGTAGACCCACAGCTTGGAGGAACGGAAGACGAGCGCGGTGAAAATCAAGAGCACCAAGAAAAAGACCCACGCCATCGCCGAGGCGTATCCCATGTGAAAGCGCTGGAACGCGTGTTGATAGAGGTAGTAGACGTAGAAGAGGGACGAGTAGCGCGGCCCGCCCTGAGTCATCACGTAGGCCTGCGTAAAGAGCTTGAACGAGTCCATCAAGCCCATGATCAAGTTGAAAAAGATAATCGGCGTCAGCATGGGGATCGTAATCTTGACGAACTTGTGCCACGCGTTCGCGCCGTCAATCGCGGCGGCTTCGTACAACTCGGGTGCGACGCTTTTCAGCCCCGACAGGTAGATGATCATGTTGCGGCCCAACATGCCCCAGACCGCCATCATCATTAGCGAGGGCAGCACCCAGAATTCGTCTTGCAGCCAGGCCGGCCCGTGAATTCCGAACAAGGTCCACAAGATTCCGTTGAGGATGCCAAAGTCCGGATTGTAAATCCACATCCACAACATCGAAACGGCGACGGGCGGCAGAACGACCGGCATGTAGTAGATCACGCGCCAGAAGCCGATAAGTTTGACGTTTTGGTTCAGGAGCAGCGCCGCGGCCAGCCCGATGACGATGCCCAATGGAACGCGTCCGAGCGAGTAGACGGCGGTCACTTTGAGTGCCTGCCAAAAGAGCGGGTCCTTGCCCAGTTGAATATAGTTATCCAGGCCGATGAAACTCGGTTGCCCGATCAAGTCCCATTCGGTGAAGCTCAAAGCCAGAGAAGCCATGAATGGACCGAGCGTAAAGACGAGAAAGCCGATGATCCAGGGCGAGATGAATAGATAGCCGGTGAGCCATTCCCCTTTCCGCATCTTCCCTGATGCTTGCGCTCTCAAACGTCCCGCCATCGCCAGCGCACCGTATTGAGCCACTATCTACCTCCCTCTGCCGACGTCGTGTCCCTTTCAAACGTCGCCGGTTCGGCAGATGTAAAACGCATTTGCCTGTCGAGCCAGACCCGCGTTGCGTCACCGGCGGCGAAATATAGCAGCGCCTCATCGCGGAACTTGGCGACGATCCAGCGCGCGTCGGTCTCGAGCAGGTCGGCGATCTTGATGCCGCGCGAGTCGCGTGCAAAGGCGACGACCGTACGCGTGTCGCCGTCGTCGAGCGACAGCGCGCTGCCGGCCTCGCTTGCCAGCGAAACAACTTGCCCGTGCGTCGTGAGCGCGACGAGGAAACGCGCGGCGGTCGCGCGCGCGGGCGTGAGCGCCAACGTGTGCTGGGTGTGGCGCAACACCCACTCCGGCGTCGAAGCCGACGGGTACGCGACGATTTCCTGTTTGGTGGTTTCCGCTTTCAATTGCTGCGGCTCACACATGGAAACCCGCAGACGTGTGTTGCCGATGAGGTTCTCGAATGTCATAATGTTCGTAGTCCGACGTCCCGAGGCAACGAGGGAAGCGTGGTATGCGGAGTGTCGTCTTGCAGTGCCCGGATCGCGACTCCGCTCCGCTGCGTCGCTTACTACGAACAGCGGCGCATCCGTTTGCAGCAGCCACGCAAATTCGCGCGGCTCGCACGCGGCGAGATCGTCGCAGATGACGACGTGACGGCCGCCGAGGACGAGGATTTGCCGCGTAAAGCGCTCGAGCGCCAACGCGGGATCGTACGCCGCGGCGGCCTCGCCGCGAGCGTAGACCACGCTGCGCCCCGCAAAATGCGCTTTCAGCGTGCCGCCCCACTCAACGCCGAGTCCGTCGGCCACGTTGTAAACGCCTTCGTGGTATTGCCCCTGGCCGTCCACCAGAACCGTATTGTGATGGCGCGATTGCTTCTGCTGGCTGTACCCTTCGTCCACGGCGAGATAATCGCCGCCGCGCACGAGGATGAAACTATTCTCGTCGGGATGCGCGTGGCCGGTCTTGACCACCTTGCGACCGATCTCTCGTTCGAGCGCGTGGCCGAGCGACCACGCTTTTTCGCCGTTCGGCTTGCTGCACTTGAACGCAAGGAACGTCGCGTGCGGCGACCAATCGCTCCGCGTGCTGACGAGGCCCAAGTCGGGAAACGCGCGCGCAAGCGGCAGGCCGTCAATCGGCGCCGGCTCGACCGTGGGGTCATACCACAGAAACTCGAGAAAGGCGTGCGAGGCGGAACTGGGCCTGAGCAATCCTTCGCGCCGCTCGCGTTCCCATTCGCCGCTTGTCGCCAAGTGCTCGGCAAGCCACTGCGCGTGTCCGTTCCGGTACACGCTGGCGAGGCGTAAGTAGATCGCGAGGGCGTGCGCGCTGCGCCGGTCGTGGCAGTCGCCGAAATTCGCCGTATCCACCAGATTGGGCGCAGACGTGTAGAGGCGATAGTAGAATGTGTTGCGGAGAAATTCGGACGTGTGCAGATCAATGCCGGTTTGCTGTTGGATCAGGTCGGCGGCAATGAGCAGCCAGGGGAAACCGTAGCACCAGTAAACGACGCCTTCATAGTCCGAGCCATCCTCGGGCAGCAGCGACATTACGGCGCGGAAATTCTCGACCGTGCGCTGCGACCACGCGCGTGTTTCCGGGTGATCGCCTTCCAGCGCGTAGGCAACCGCGGCGACGCCCGCGTAGCAAATCCAATTGTGATTTTGCCAGTAGGCGGTGGTCCACCAATTGCCCTCGCCCGCGACGGCAAAATCGAACAAACGCGTGCCTTGCAGCAGCAGCTTGGCGCGCAGCGCGTCACATTCCGCGGGCGGCAGAAACTCGCGCAGCCAATCGTAGCCCAGCCCCAACCCGAACGAGAGCCAGCCCGCGTCGAGGTCGTGGTCGGGCAGGTTGGCCTTGCCCCAGTGCGGATAGTTGATCGCGATCGCGATCCAATCGCGCGCGCGGTCGAGATAACGCGCGTCCTCCGTCAAACGGAATGCGAGGGCGAGATTGGCGACCGCCATACCGATGTAGGTGATGGTCTCGCGCGGATGTTCGGCGGGCGGCAAGTATGACAGGTACGAATCGGCCTGGTCAATCAAACGCGCTAGCCGCGCCCGGTGCGTGGTTTGGCCCGCGGCGCGCCATTCTTCAATCGTTTTCGAGCCGAGAAAAAGGTGCGGCGTCATCGGATCAACTCGCTCGTCATGACAAAATGCGCGCGGCGTGTGCGGGCGCGCGCGAGGATCGTTTGGCGCGGCAGGCCCGGCGTCGCAACGTGCGCCGGACTGCGCGCCAGGATCAGATCGAATCGCACGTCGGCGGTCAAGGTGACGTGCAAGGATTGGCCGGCGTAGTGTGCGGTGAATTGGAATCGGCTGACTGAATCCTGTTGGAATTGCGGCGCGAGGAACGCGTAGGGGCCGTCACCCAGAACGCTCTTCGCCGGGCCGAGCACCGCCGTGTCGAAACGACATTCGCCGTCAACGTGGAGGAGCCAATCATACGTGTGTTCGGCTTCGGATTCGAGGAGGAGTGAATCTTTGAGAACGCCGTCGTTGAGCGTCAACAAACGCGAGAGACGCACGCCGGGGTAGGCGGCATCCGCCGCAAGCCACAACGTTGTGGATTCGGGTGCGACGATCCAGTTGAGCAACTGCCCCGCGCACGGCGCTTGCGACTGGCCGTCCACGACGACGGCGTTATGCGCCGCGGTCTGTTGATACCATGTATTGCGCGCCTCGACCCCATATAACGGCGTGCCTGGGTCGGTAGACCACGGATACACCTGAACGCCGAGGCGGTCGAGGTGGCTGTGCGAGCCGGCGTGCGGACCGAAAGGCACGCAGATTTCTTGCGCGTGCGTCTCGTCGCGCAGCACAGCGATCCCGACGGAGTCAAGGCAGACGGAAGGGCGTGGCGGCCGCGGCGCGGTCGCAATGTCTTGGGCCGCGAACAGGAGCGCGCTCCATGCGTCGCGCGGCGCGCCGCGATACGTTTGGGCGAGCAGCCAAGCAAATTCAGGAGCGCCGGTCCGCGCCAACGCGATTTCATACACCTCACAAATCTCCGCCGCGAAGGGACCGACCCGATAATACGCGCCGTCGTTGAGCGCGGGAATCGTCCCGTCGGCAAATGCCAGTGACGTGAACGCGCGCCACATCGCCTCGATGGATTGTCCGCCTGGACCGCGTTCGGCGTACAAATCGCGGCCGTTCGCGCGGGCCGCCTCGGCGAGCAGCGTGTAGCCGAGCGCGACGAAATTGTGATAATACGGCGTCCCCTCGTACTCGAACCCATCGGGCAGGATCGCCGCGGCGAGGTGCGCGCGAAAACCGGCGGGGCCGTCAACCGCACGCTCGACCAGCGCGCGATCGTCGAGCGCGTAGCCGAGGAGTCCGAGCGCGGCGATGAGCCAAGCATTGTAATTGCTCTTGGGGTTGTGCGCGAATTCGTTGTCTAGCGCGCGCGTCAACGTCGCCACGATCGGTCGCAGCAGCCCAGCGACGATGCGCGCGTCCGCTTGCGGTGCGAGGGCGCCGCGCAGCAAATCGTAGGCGTGGACGATGGGGACCGTCCAGATGGCTTCGGTGAGGGCCTGGTTAAAGACGCGCCCCTTGAGCATCCACGCGCGCGCGTCGTCCGCGCCAGCGTAGCCGTTGTAATGCTCAGCGTATCGCGTCAAGATTCGGCATGCGGCCTCCCCGTAGTCGGGTTCGTCTGTCAACGCGAAAATCAAGGCCAGGTCACGCGACGCCGCGGCGATGCGGCGATGTTCGAGGACGCGCCAAGCCGCGTCGAGTTTTTCGCCGGTATGCGTCTCGCCGCAGGGACAGCGATGCGCGTGGGGCGAATTCGGATCGAAGGTAAGGGCGTTCCAGTGCGTGGGGCAGACGAAATCGTGAACCCAGCCGCCGGCGAGCGCCGGCACATCCGCGGGCTGCGCGCGCCTCGCGTCGGCGCGCGCGCGGACGGTCGAAAAGATGTGCTTCGCCCAGTCGTGCTGTTGGATGCGCTCCCGCGCTCGATTCAGGTCTTGCGCAGCAAGGAGAGACATGGTTTTAGGCGAACCAGACGCCGCCGTTAATCTCGATGATTTCGCCCGTTACAAAACTTGCCAGTTCGGAAACGAGGTAGAGGACTGCGCCCGCCACATCTTCCGGCGTGCCGCCGCGTCCCAATGGAATCTTGGAAACGATGGCCTGTTGAACTTCTGGCGGCGTGAACGTGTTGTGGAACGGCGTGCCTTGAATGAGACCCGGCGCGAGGGCGTTCACGGTGATGCCCCTGGGCGCGAGTTCTTTTGCCAAGCCGCGCGTAAATGCGGCGACGCCGGCTTTGGCCGCCGAGTACGCAACCGCGCCCGCACCGCCGCCATCCCGCGCGGCCAGCGACGACATGTTGACGATGCGGCCCCAACCCGTCCGCATGAATGGAATCACGGCGCGCGAGCAATAAAACGCGGTCGTCAGGTTCACGGCGATGACGCGCTGCCAATGCTCGTCCGACATTTCGGCGACCGACACGCGCCCGACCAGGTGGCCGGCGTTGTTGACGAGGATGTCAATGTGCCCGCCCAATTCCTCGGCGGCTTGCCGAAAAACTTGATTGACCTGCGCGCTGTCCGTCGCGTCGAGGCGCAAGTAAGGGCAGTTGCAGCCCATCGCACGGATCGTGTTGGCGGCTTCTTCGTCGTGGTCGTAGTACGTGATCGCAACATCCGCGCCGGCGCGCGCGAGCGCCAGCGAAATCGCGCGGCCGATGCCGACGTTGCCACCGGTGACGACCGCGGTCTTGCCTTTCAAGTTGATCTCCATGATGGCTCCTGTGTAGATTGTCTTACGATCAATTCGGGCTGCATCGTGAGATGGCGTGGGGGGCCATCGTCGCGGCCTTCGATGCGGCCAATGACGAGGTCTACGGCGGCTAGAGTCATTTCGGCCAGCGGCTGGCGAACCGTGGTCAGCGGCGGGTCAACCACTTCGGCAAGCACGCCGTCGTCAATGCCGACGATGGAAATATCGTGCGGGACGCGCAGCCCAAGATCGCGCGCGCCGGCGTACGCGCCAAACGCGTACATGTCGTTGATCGCGACGAGCGCGGTCGGGCGATTGGCTCTGCTCAACAACTCGCGCGCGCCGCTGCGCCCGAGTTCGACGCCTTCGGTATCGCCAAATCCTTTTTCGAGCGCTTTTTCCCAAATGAGATCAGGGTCGGGCGCAACGCCGAAATCGGCCAACGTTTTACGGTAACCTTCGAGACGGCTCTGGCGATTTACGGTGCGGACGGGCCCAGTCACGAAACCGATGCGCCGGTGTCCGAGGTTGAGCAAATGCTCGGTTGCCAAACGCGCCGCGCGGACATTGTCAACCGTCACGCTGTCAATCGGCAGATCGTCTACGGGCTGGGCTTGACGATCGAACGCGACGATGCTCAAGCCGTGTTCCACAAAAGTCGCCAAGTGGGTGAGCGCGAGCAGAGAGGAACCAAAGATCAGTCCGCGAATGCCGTGACTCCACAATTCTTCCGCGTAGCGTTGTTCGCGTTCGGGATCGCGTTCGCTGTTGCCGAGGAGAATTTGGTAGCCGGCTTGAAGCGCGGCGCGCTCGACGTGAGACGCGAACGCGCCATAAAAAGGATTTGCCACGGAAGGCACGATCACGCCGATCATTTCGACGTGTCCGGTTTTTAGGTGGCGGGCCGCGCGGTTAGGCGAATAGCCGAGTTGGGTAATCGCTCTCTGGACGCGCTCGAGGGTTTCGGGGCGCATGCGTTCGTTGCGGCCATTAAGGAGATTCGACACGGTGCTAGTCGAAACACCCGCGAGGCGTGCCACGTCCTGAATTGTTACTTCGGGCGACATCCGTACCTCATGGGATTTCTCGGTGGTGTATCGTTACACTCGTTAGTGTAACGATTTACTACATCGTTATACTAACATAGGTTTGCTCTTCTGTCAAGATTGAACCAATGGCTGCGACTTGGCAACTGCCGCGAAAGTGGCTTGCCGATGTTCGACTGCTGTGTTAGAATGCCACCGAGGAGACACCGCTATGGACGACCACGATAAAATGATTCAGCAGCAATTCGGGGCCCATGCCGCCAAGTACGCGACTAGCGCGGTACATGCCAAAGGCGAAAGCTTGGCGCGTTTGCTGGAACTGACTCAACCGCAGCGCGACTGGCTCATGCTTGACGTTTCAACCGGCGCAGGACACACGGCACTTGCATTTGCGCCTCACGTGGCGCGCGTCATCGCGGCCGACCTCACGCCTCAAATGCTCGATACGGCGCGAAAACTCGCGCACGAGCGCGAAATCACGAACGTCGAGTTCAAGCCGGCCGACGCGCACGCGCTGCCGTTTGACGACAACACGTTCGATCTGGTCACAAACCGAATCGCGCTGCATCATTATTCGGACGCGCGCAAGGCGATTTCGGAGCTGGCCCGCGTGTGCAAACCCGGCATGCTCGTCGCCCTCACCGACAACATCGTCCCCCCCGACAAAGTTACCGCCGGTTATATCAACCATTTTGAAAAGCTGCGCGATCCGTCGCACAATTGGGCCTATCCAACGGCGCGGCTGGAGGCGTACTTCGCCGATGCCAACCTAAAGGTCGAGCACCGCGAAGATTTCAGCAAAGAGATCGAATTCGATCCGTGGGCCGACCGCATGGGAGCCGACGCGCAACTGAAAAGCAAGCTACGGAAACTCCTGGAGGATGCGCCCGAACCGGTGAAGCTGTTTTTGACGCCGCGCGCCGACGGCGATAAAGTGTATTTTGCGCTGCACGAAGCCATCCTCGTCGGAAGGAAGACCTAATTGGAGCGCGCCGGCCCGATCGTCAACTCGTTCGCCTCGGTCATCAGGCCGCGCAGCCGCATCATTGACATCGGCGCGGGTAAAGGACTGCTCGCCCAAGCAATGTCCGAGCGGTTCGGCGCATGCGTGACGATGGTGGACGTGGCGCGATACAATCAGACCAATTTGCCGCTGACCGTTTGCGACAGCCGCGCCCTGGCGTTCGCCAGCGACAGTTTCGATTACGCGGTTCTCAGTTTCGTCCTGCACCATTGCAACCAGCCGGACGCGATTTTGCGTGAGGCGCTGCGCGTCGCTCCGCAAGTCATCGTCGTCGAGAACGACGTGCGCGGCATGATTCGGGGCGCGGTAACGCGGCTCGTGGATTCGTATCCCGCGCTGCGCTTTGGCACGCCGCCGTGCTACATCGCGCAGAGCCACGCGGATTGGCTAAAACTGCTCGCCGAGTTTCCTGTTGAAATCCAAATGCTGAAACGGTTTTCGTTGGAATACGGCTTTTTCCAGAACTTTACCGTGTTACTTACAAAGCGCGATTGACGGGAGGAGCATCATGTTGAAGGACAAGAACGCCGTCGTCACCGGCTCCACAAGCGGCATCGGTCTCGGAATTGCGCGCGCCCTCGCCGCGCAGGGCTGCCACGTCGTGCTGAACGGTTTCGGCGACCCGGACGCCATCGAACAGAATCGCGCCGCGCTGGAACGCGAGTGCGGCGTGACCGTCCGGTATCACGGCGCCGACCTGCGTAAGCCCACCGAGATTCGCGACTTGATCGAGACGGCGACGCGGCAACTGGGCGGCGTTGATATTCTGTGCAACAATGCCGGCATTCAGCACACCGCGCCCATCGAGCAGTTTCCGCCGGAAAAGTGGGACGCGATCATCGCGGTCAACCTTTCGCACGCGTTTCACACGATCCATCACGCGCTGCCGCAAATGAAGCAACGGGGCTGGGGGCGGATCGTCAACACGGCGTCAGCTCACGGCTTGGTCGCGTCGGCGAACAAAGCCGCGTACGTCGCCGCCAAACATGGCATCGTCGGGCTGACGAAGGTAGTCGCGTTAGAGACGGCGGGAACCGGGGTGACGTGCAACGCGATCTGTCCGGGCTGGACGCGCACCGAGTTAGTCGAGCCGCAAATCGCCGCGCGCGCCAAACAGCTCGGCGTGGGCATCGAAGAAGGCGCGCGGGCTTTGCTCGCCGAAAAGCAGCCGTCGCAGCAATTCGTCACCGTCGAGCAACTCGGTCAACTCGTGGTCTTTCTTTGCTCGGATGCCGCGGCGCAAATCACCGGCGCAGCGATTCCCATAGACGGCGGTTGGACCGCGCAGTAATCAACCGGGGAGGCGCACCGTGGCCGGGAGAATCGCTCGCAGACGACGCGAGGAACTTTCTGCGCGCCGATCTGAGCAAGACATGGTTCATGTTACTTTCGACAAGGAGAATGACCACATTGTTCAGTTCTCTGTTCAGTATCTGGCGTTTCTGCAGGACGCGTGGCATCCCATCGTTCGTTTCGATACTGCTCATGGTCGAGCCCACGTGGACGTAAGCCATCCTGATGGCACACAAGAGTCGCGAGAATTGCCGATGCAAGATTACAGTACTGCCCTGACCTGGGCACTTCAAGACGTGCTCACGCGGTGGCAATTCTATCGGGAACGGTATGAAAGGGAGTTACTATCATGACTCGTCAAGAACAATGTCGCCGAAATGACGAACTCTTTGCCCTGTTCATGCGGCAAGTGTTGGAAAATCCCGCGCTGACAAGGAAAATCTCCAAGGGCGCGCAAGTCATCTTCTTGCCCGAAAATGATCCGGAACTATATGAGGCGAACGTTGAACTGGGTAAGCGCGCTAGAGAAAAAGAGGGCAAGCGCGTGGCGTATATCAAGATCTCTCTCGTGCCGCAAACAATGACGGTCTACGTGCCGCGTTTGGAATTTACCAAGACGCCCGCGTGATGAGGGCATGGCGAGTCGCGTGTGGCCTATGGCTATTTGCCATGTGCTATGCGCCATCCGCCATCCGCGGTCGAGCAATAGAAAGTTGAACGATGAAATATCACCTATGGACTGAAGGATGCCAGATGAACGTCGCGGACTCGCAGCGCGTGGCGTCTGAGTTGGAGAAACTCGGCTATCGTGCGACGCGGGAACCGGAGTTTGCCGACGTCATCGTGTTGAATACGTGTGTCGTCCGCCAAAGCGCCGAAGACAAGGCGTACAGCCGGCTCATGTCACTCAAGCCCCTCAAAGCCGAGCGTCCCGAACTTGTGTTGGGTCTCATGGGCTGTCTCGTCGGCGTACGCAATCCTGCGCCGCTGCAACAGCGGTTTCCGTTCGTAGACGTTTTTCTGCCACCCTCCGACCCGGCCAAGTTGGTCGCACTCCTGCGCTCGCGCAATGGGCACGCGGCACGCGGCGAGGACTTTGAGATCGAGCAAGCCGAGACCGAGACACGCTACCGACTTCAGGATGCCGATTTTGTTCTGCCGGCGCACGAACGCGGCGCGCTCGTCAGCGCGCACGTGCCGATCATCTATGGCTGCAACCACGTCTGCACGTTTTGCGTGATCCCGTATCGCCGCGGCAAGGAACGCTCGCGCTCGGTTGGCGAAATCGCCGCGGAGATGCGTGCGCTGGTGAGCCAGGACGTCAAAGAAATCACGCTCCTTGGGCAAATCGTGGACCGCTACGGCTACGATGTGGACGACGGCCCGCGACTGCCCAATCTCTTACGCGCGATCCACGACGTCGAGGGTTTGGAGCGCATCCGGTTCCTCACATCGCACCCGCTGTATATGACCGACGAGTTGCTCGACGCGGTGGCCGAATTGCCCAAAGTGTGCGAGCACATCGAAGTGCCCGTGCAGGCGGGCGACGATCAAGTGCTCAAGCAGATGAAGCGCGGCTACGCGGTGGACGATTATCGCGCGCTGATCGCGCGCATCCGCGCCCGCGTGCCCAACGTCAGCATCGCGACCGACATTATCGTCGGCATGCCGGGCGAAACGGAACGGCAATTCATGGGCACATACGATTTGCTGAAAGAACTGGAGTTGGATGTCGCGCACGTCGCGATGTTCAGCCCGCGCCCGAACACGGTCGCCGCGCGCTGGGCCGACGACGTGCCGCCGGAAGAGAAAGAGCGGCGACGCAAAGCCGTGGACGACTTGCAAGCGGAAATCGTCGCCAAGATCAACGGCAAGTTCCTGGGGCAGACGGTCGAGGTGCTGGTCGAGGAGAAAGCCAAGCAGCGTTGGAAAGGACGCACGCGCAACAACAAACTTGTGTTTTTCGAGGACGAGACGCACGATTGGAAAGGTCAGCTCGCACAGGTCAAGATCGAATGGACGGGACCTTGGTCAATGATTGGGATCGCCGTGAGTTAGGAGGAACAATGACGATTTACGACGCCACCGCGGAAAAAATTCGACAACTTCCAGAACCGGCAGTCGAAGAGGTGAATGACTTTATTGATTTTCTCCTGCTGAAAAGGGACAGCGCGCGTTGGCAACAGTGGATGCAATCTTACGAAGTGAGCGAGATCGTCGAAGCCGACTTCTCCGAGTATCGGCGCAAGCTTGAAAATTACGAGGATCGTCTGGCGCGCGGCGAGATCCGATGGTGACCATCACACGCGGCGATGTCGTGCTCTGCGATCTTAACCCCGTGGTCGGAACCGAGCAGGCGGGTATTCGCCCGGCCGTCATCGTGCAAATTGACCGCGCGAATGCCGTTAGTCCACACACGATTATCACGCCGTTTACGAACAAAGATTCGCCAAGCTATTCTGCCATCGCATGTTGTGGTTCCAGCCGGCATAGGTGGATTGAGTCAAGACTCCGTTGCGTTATGCGAGCAAATTCGAGTAATAGACAAACGCAGAATCCAGCGAGTGCTCGGTCATCTCGATGACACCTATATGGGACGGGTCGGAAAAGCGCTGAGCGCAATTCTTGGGCTATGACCCCACAGGAGGCACCATGGGCATCACCATCCACTACCACGGCAAACTGGACGATCCGCGTGTCCTTCCCGATCTGCTGCTCGCGGCGCGGCATTTCTGTTTCCAGCGCAAATGGAAATTTGAGAACATTGACGACCGCGTCATCGGCACGGTGGAGCGCGTCAAATCCCACGAAACTGAAAACATCGAGACCGTCACTGCACCGCTCGACGACGTCCAGCGCGGCCTGCTGATTGACCCGCACCCGGAGAGCGAATCCGTCTGGCTCCTCTTCAATCAGCACGGCGAATTGTGTTTCTATATGCCGTTGCCGGAGCCGGGCTGCTTCTGGGAGAATAAACTCCTCTTCACCAAGACGCAGTTCGCGCCGCTTGATACCCACATTTCGATCTGCGAACTGCTCCATCTCATCCAAGATCGCTACTTTCCCTCGCTTCAAGTCAGCGACGAGGGCGAGTATTTCGAGACGCGCGACCCCGCGCGCCTGGCGCAAAACATGGGCAAGCTCAACGCGATCATGGATCGCCTCGAAAGCGCGTTGACGAACGAAGAGTCGTCTGACCCGATGGCCGACGCGATCCGTGACGCGGTGGACGACGCGGAGGCCGCCGAGGGCAAGCCGCCCAAGCCGCGCAAAAGAAAACTCGAGGTCGAGCGCGGCAAAAAGCTCTCCATCCACGAACCGGTCTGGAAACGCGGGCATGGATCGAGCGCCCACAAGAATTAGTAGGGGCGGGGTCACCCCGCCCTGGGCTGGGCGGGGTGACCCCGCCCCTACACGCCCTCGCGCCGGTTCCGAAAGATCATCTTGAGCGGCGCGCCCTCGAACCCCCAACGCTCGCGCAACTGATTCTCCAAGTAGCGCTGGTAGGTAAAGTGAACGAGTTTCTTGTCGTTCACAAAAAACACGAACGTCGGCGGCGCGACGCCGGACTGGGTCGCGTACAGGAATTTCAGAACTCGCTTGCCTTTTCCGGGCGGCGCATGACGCAGGGTCGCTTCGCGCACGAGCTCGTTCAGCTCGCTCGTCGGCGCCCGCATCAGCCACGCGGCGCGAACGACCAGCGCCTTGTCTATCACCTGGCGGACGCGCTGGCGCGTTTTCGCCGAAACGAACACAACGGGCGCATAGGCAATGAAATCGAGTTGATAACGGATCCGCTCGGTGTACTCGTCCATGGTCCGCGTCTCTTTTTCCACCAAGTCCCATTTATTGACGACGATCACCACGCCTTTGTATTCTTCGAGAATATAGTGCGCGACGTGTTGGTCTTGCGCCATCACGCCGTCCACGGCATCAATCACCAGCAGCGCAATATCCGCACGACCGATCGCTCGCAAGGCGCGCAGTGAACTGAATTTTTCGATCCCCGGATCAATGTGCCCGCGTTTCCGCAGTCCCGCCGTATCAATCAACACGATCGGCTGAGCATCCCAAACAAGTTCCGTGTCCACGGCATCGCGCGTCGTGCCCGGGATGTCGCTCACCAACGCGCGCTCCTCGCCCAAAATCGCGTTGAGCAGCGACGACTTGCCCACGTTGGGTCGCCCGACAATCGCAAGATGCGGAATTTCGCTCGGCTCCGCCGGAACCTGCTCCGGCAAATTGGCGATGATTAGGTCGAGCAAATCGCCGGTCCCCACGCCGTGCAGCGCAGAAATCGGGATCGGCTCGCCCAAACCGAGTTGGAAAAAGTCAACCGCTTCCATCCGCCGCGTCTCGTTATCGGCCTTGTTGACGATCAGATAAACCGGCTTGGTCGTCTGCCGCAGAATCTTGGCGATTTCGAAATCATTCGGCGTTGGACCTTGTTCCACATCCACCATGAACACAATCGCGTCGGCCTCGTCAATCGCGATCTGCGCCTGCGCGCGCACGCCGGCCAACATCGCCGAGGGCGTGCCGGGCAGATCGGCGCGCTCGTCCAAGGCCAAGCCCCCGGTGTCCACGACGATGAACTCGCGGCCGGCAAAATCCGCCTCGCCGTACAGCCGGTCGCGCGTCGTGCCCGCGGTATCGGTGACGATCGCCAGCCGCTCGCCGACGAGCCGGTTAAACAAAGTGGACTTGCCCACATTCGGGCGTCCGACGATTGCGATGATTAGTTTGGTCATAGTTCAGTTCCGTAGTTGCATAGTTGCGCAGTTTCATAGTCGGCTGGGCTACCCAACTATTAAACTATCGAGCTATCATACTAATCTCCCAGAACGCTCCCGGCGTACCGTCCACCTCGCCGAAGAGCGGAACATCCAGGACGGCGATGCGGCGCAATGTGTAGCGGGTCGCCCATTCCCGCCGCGCCGCGCTCGTCTCCGCGCCGTCGTCCAACAAGTAGACCGGCCGCTTCTCGTGCTGCATGATCGCGATAAAGCGCGCCTGCTCCTCCGCCGTCCACGCGCCGGGCCGAAACGTCGCGCGCCGCGCGTACAAATCAATCGGGCCGTCGTTCATCGTCGAACCGATCACCGCTTCCGGCGGCGTGAGCGCGGCGATTTGATCGAACGCGGCGCGCTGGGCTTGCATGACATAGCCGAACGTGACCTTGGCCGGCTGAAACGGTCGCAGGATGGTCAGCCGGTCGCGCATCGCGGGCATGAGGAGGGCAAGGAAGATGGTGAGGGCGACGACCGCCCACCTCACCCCCCTTCCCCTCGCTCCCCCTCCCCCCTCTCCTGTTAGCCACGTCCTTAAGGGCGTGGCTAACAGGAGAGGGGGGAGGGGGATGGGGGGTGGGGGGTGAGGCGCCGCCCACGCGCTCACATCGCGCGCCAGCGCCACCATCCCATACGCCGTCAGCAAAATCACCGCGGGATATTCCGGCAAGAGATCGCGAATCTTGACCGCGGCGTAGAGCAGGTGAAAGCCGCCCAGAACGAGCGCCCAAGCGGCGAGCACCGCGAATTCGCCGAAATCGTCGCGTGCCGCGCGATAGATGCCGTAGAGCAGAAACGGAATCAGATACCCAAATTCGTTCCCCGCCAGAAACCGTTGGCTTAACGCGGCCGCGCTGGGCAGCACACTCGACCACGCAAACAGCGCGAGTTCTTCCGATTCCGGCGCGAGCCAGTTTCCAAAGTAGATTTGATGATACCACAAATCGGGCAACGCGACAACGAGCGCGGCCGCCGCGGCGATCATCAGGAAGCGAAGGCGCTCGCGCCGGGGCAGCGGCCACACCGCGACAACGATCGGCAGCGCCATCAACACTTGCGTGTGCCGCACAAAATACGCCGCGCCGAGCGCGAGGCCAGTAAGGACACCAAGATGGAAAACAACTGTGCTTGCGTGTCTACGAGCGGAACGATGCTGCGGTCCACTTGCTCCCACGAGGTCGCCAAGAGCGCGACGGAAATCGCCGCTACAACCGCGCGCGTGGGAATATGCGACGCACCTTGCAGGTGCGTCGCATATTCCCACGCCAAAACCGCAAACGCGATTAAAGACGCGAGGGACAAGACCGGTGTCGCGACATACAGGCCCTCTTCTCCAAATAGCCGGTAAAACACGGCGAGCACGACCGAGCCGCCGATGGGCCACACGGTCGGCACGTTGCCCGTGAGATTATCGAAGAGACGATAACCGATGTGCTCGATGGGATACCACGAAACGTTGAGATTGACGACGTAGGGAAAAAGCGGAAAAGCATGGAGCGGCGTGCCGCGCGTTGCCAAATCAACGGCCATCTGCGCGTACGCGTAGGGGTCGGTGGCGGTCACGCCGCGCGTCCGATGGCCCAAGGTTTCCGCGCCAAACCAACCGAGCGCGGCCAGCATCAACGCCACC
>JACQYF010000119.1 GCA_016208315.1 Chloroflexota bacterium
CATGATCGGTTCGAGCAGACAAGGATTCGCTTCCTTCACGGCCTTTTGAATGGCAAGGGATACGGCGATCTTGAACGCCATTTCCGACGAGTCCACCTCGTGGTACGAGCCGTCCACCAATCTCGCCATGACGTCTACGACCGGGTACCCCGCAATCACGCCGCTGTCCAGCGCTTCGCGAATACCCTTCTCGACTGCTGGAATATACTCCTTCGGAATCACACCACCGACAATGTCATTTTCGAACTCAAAGCCCTTGCCTTTTTCCATCGGTTCGAGTTCGAGCCAAACGTGGCCGTATTGACCACGACCACCGGTTTGGCGCACAAAGCGACCTTCGGCGCGCACGGGGCGCGTGATCGTTTCGCGATAGGCCACTTGCGGTTTGCCGACGTTCGCCCAGACTTTGAATTCGCGCACCATGCGGTCTACCAGCACGTCGAGGTGCAATTCGCCCATGCCGCTGATGATCGTCTGACCGGTCTCCTCGTCCGTGCGCACACGGAAGGTCGGATCTTCTTCCGACAATCGCCGCAGCGCCTCGGCCATCTTGTCCTGGTCGGCCTTGGTGCGCGGCTCAATCGCGACCGAAATGACCGGCTCCGGGAACTTGATCGCTTCGAGGATGATGGGATGCACGGGGTCGCAGAGCGTATCGCCCGTGAAGGTGTTCTTCGGGCCGATGATCGCGGCAATGTCGCCTGCCAGCACTTCGTCAATCTCTTCACGCGAGTTGGCGTGCATGCGAACCAGGCGCCCAATGCGCTCGCGCTGGTTGCGCCGCGACGTGTTGAGCAATGCCTGCCCGGTCGCAAGCCGGCCCGAATAAACGCGCACGTACGCGAGGCGACCTACGTAGGGATCGGTCACGATCTTGAACGCGAGCGCCGCGGTCGGTTCATTCTCCGCGGTGCTGCGCGTCTCAACTTTGGTCTCATCCTCCGGGCTGGTGCCGCGGACCGGGGGCACGTCGAGCGGCGAAGGCAGCAGGTCAACCACCGCGTCGAGCACGGCTTGCACGCCCTTGTTGCGCAGAGCCGCGCCACACAACACCGGCACCAATTTGCCGGAGATGGTGGCGCGACGCAAGGCCGAACGCAATTCTTCTTCCGAGATCGCGGTTCCTTCCAAATACTTGGTCGTCAACGCCTCGTCGGTCTCGGCGATCAATTCCGTCATGCCCGCGTGATGCCGCTTGGCTTCCTCCAGTAAATCCGCGCGAATCTCGCGAGTCTCGGGATCCACATTGGGATCGTCGCTGAAGACGACCTCTTTCATCGTCAGCAGGTCAATGAACCCGGCATACGCGGACTCGGCGCCAATCGGCATTTGAATCGCAACCGGCTTGGCGCCGAGACGCTCGACAATCATATCAATGGTGCGATAGAAATTCGCGCCAATGCGGTCCATCTTGTTGACGAACGCCAGGCGCGGGACGCCGAACCGGTCGGCCTGACGCCAAACGGTTTCAGATTGCGGCTGCACGCCGGCCACCGCGTCAAAGACGACGATGCCGCCGTCGAGGACGCGCAGCGAGCGCTGCACTTCGGCCGTAAAGTCAATGTGCCCCGGCGTGTCAATCAGATTGATCTGATGGTCGCGCCAAGAGACCGTGGTTGCCGCGGCGGTAATGGTGATGCCTCGCTCACGTTCTGCCGCCATCCAATCCAGAGTTGCGGCTCCGTCGTGAACTTCACCGATTTTATAGATGCGCCCGCTAAAGTAAAGTATACGCTCGGAAACAGTTGTTTTGCCGGCGTCTATGTGGGCTATGACTCCGATATTGCGGATTTTTTCGAGCGGTATTTGTCTTGCCACTTTATTCTTCCATCAGAACACGATCCACACAATCAGCGGGTGATTCTCGGATCTCGGATTCGGAAAGGCGAAAAACTGTATACCCAAGAGAAGTCAGATATTCATCCTTGCGACGGTCTCGACTAATTACGTCCAAGAGTTTATGCCAGTAACCGCCATCACACTCAATTATTGCATTCCGTTCTGACAATACAAAATCAACATGAAATCGTTTGAATTTGACTTGCTGCTCGAAAGGCTCGCCGCGTCTCTCAAGTTCCTCCCGAATCATCTGCTCGATAGACGTTTCACCAGAGTAGCGCAGAGCGCATCTCTTGCTACAGAAACGACCACGTCCTTCGTCTATCCGTGATTGCTCAAGTTCGAACTCTCTGCCGCACATGGTGCATGTGCAGGCGATCCGTCTCTGGTGCGCTTTATCACAGCAGCTCTTGCTGCAATATAGACCTCTCCCGCTGTCGGCAGATCCTACGGTGACTTGAAAGGACTTGCCACAATACTCGCAGATTCGTTCCACTCGGTTGAATCGAGCTCGGGCAAAGCAAGCTCTGCTGCAAAACCTTCTTTCGCCCCTCGACGCTTGGGCAGGCGTCAGCTTTACCTGAAACACCTTACCACAGATCTCACAGGTGTAAACGTCGTCTTCTCGTCTTCGGCGCCTACCAGTGGCTTTCTTGCTGCAAGCAGCGCTGCAGTACTTGCCTCTGCCTTCCTTGACCTCGGAGGGCCATACTTCAAATTCCTTCCCACATTCCTGGCAGTAGTGAAGCTCCCTCTTGATTCGTGATTGGTTATAGCACTGCCAACTGCAAAATTTCCCTTGACCTTCATGGACATCAGCGGGACGCAACTCAAACTCTTGCCCGCATACTTCACAGCGGCACAAGATCCTCTCGGAGCGCGCCTGGTTGAAACATTCATAACTGCAAAACCGTCGTCCCTTTTCAACCTTGGACTTGGGCGTTTCGAACAACTCGCCACAATACTCGCAAGTCAACGTCACCCTAGCTCGAGAAAGGAGCGGCATCGCCAGCCCTATTTGTGAAAAATTTCACTCACCATCTGTAGTGCGCGAAGGCCCTATTGCTTTCGGCCATTTTATGTACTTCCTCTTTCTTTTTTATCGTCGCGCCCTGGTTTGCCGCGGTGTCCATTAATTCGCCCGCGAGTTTTTCCGCGAATGTCTTGCCCGCCCGCGCCCGCGAATTCGCGATCAACCAGCGCATCGCCAGCGCGTTGCGTCGGACGCTGGAAACTTCGACGGGCACTTGGAGCGTCGCGCCACCCACGCGGCGCGGCTTGACTTCGAGACTCGGACCGGCGTTGCGCAGCGCGGTCTCGAAAATCTCCATCGGCGGCTTTTTGGTTTTCTCTTCGATGATCGCGAAGGCGTTGTAAATCAAACGCTCGGCGGTGACTTTCTTGCCGCGCTCCATCACGCGATTGATGAATTGCGCGACGATCAGACTATTGTATTTCGGATCTGGAGCAACAACGTGGTGCTCAACCTGTCCTCTTCGGGGCATTACAATCCTCCAAATTTTCCAAACCCGCCAAATTTGCAAAACCCGCCAAGTCCCGAGCGAAGTCGAAGGATTGGCGCCTTTGGCACATTTGGCTCGTTTGGCAAGTTTGATCTAAGCCGCCGCGGTTTCGCCGCCCTTGGGCATCTTGGATCCGTACTTGGAGCGGCCCTTGCGCCGCTTTTCCACGCCGGTCGTGTCCAACGCGCCGCGCACGATATGGTAGCGGACGCCGGGGAGGTCTTTGACGCGGCCACCGCGAATCAGCACCACCGAGTGCTCCTGCAATTGGTGCCCCTCGCCTGGAATGTACGCGGTGACTTCGATGCCGTTGGTCAAGCGCACGCGCGCGATTTTCCGCAGTGCCGAGTTCGGTTTCTTCGGCGTCATCGTGCGAACCACGGTACACACGCCGCGCTTGAGCGGCGAGCCCTTGCCGCGAATTTGGCGATTGCGAAGCGTGTTCAACGTAAAGCGCAGCGCGGGCGCTTTGGTCTTTTTCGATTGTTGCTTCCGGCCTTTACGGATCAATTGGTTGATCGTTGGCACTCAATTCCTCCTGTAGGACAAGTTGACAACTTGTCCTACTTTTTTGGACAAAACGACGCCCTTCCGCAAGGGAAAGGTCGCAAACCATCGAACGATTTGCGAGGGAAGGGCGCAAAAATCATCCTTCCGCCCACTAGCGCGGATCGAAGGTACTCCAGCTACCGCAAAAGGTTACGACGCTCGTACTCAGCCACGTCTCCACGTTTTTTCTCATGGACTATGACTGTTTGCGGTAACCCAGACATCCTCCTTACCACGCCCTTAAGGACGTGGCAAGACGAAGGGAGACCCGTTGCAGTGGTGGATCGCCTTTTTGGAGACTGAACACGCGCCCGAAACGTGCTAGGCGGTAATCCAGTCACGACCCACGAAGACCGATTATATGCAATAGTGCAGTGCGTGTCAAATCGCCTCACCCCCTACCCCCTGCGCCCCCTCCCCCCGTTCCCGATGCTGTAGTTCGCATCGGGAACGGGGGGAGGGGGATGGGGAGAGGGGGGTGAGGTTACGCCGGCACCGGCTCTTCGGTGATGTCGTCTACGGTGACCGTGGGCGTGGGACCGAGTTCGATCTCGTCCGTTCGTTCGCGGAAACCGCTGCCGACCGGAATGAGCTTGCCGAGAATGACGTTTTCTTTCAAACCACGTAAATGATCCACGCGGCCGCGCACCGCGGCATCGGTGAGTACGCGCGTCGTTTCTTGGAATGACGCCGCGGCGAGGAACGATTCGGTCGCAAGCGCGGAACGCGTCAATCCGAGAATGATCGGCGATCCGGTGGCCGGGTGGCCTTCCGCCTCGATGGCCTGCTTGTTGCGGGCCTCGAATGCTTTGCGGTCGAGAATTTCGCCGGGGAGCAGATCGGTCGCGCCGGACGTGCGGACGCGTACGCGCCGCAGCATCTGGCTGATGATGATCTCGATGTGCTTGTCGTTAATGTTCACACCTTGCGAGCGGTACACGCGCTGCACTTCGTCCAACAAGTACATCTGCGTCGCCTCGACGCCCAGAATCCGCAGGATTTCGCGCGGGTTCTTGGACCCCTCAGTCAATTGATCGCCCGCCTTGACGTGCTGCCCTTCTTCGGCGCGCAGCCGCGCCGCGGCCGGCAGTTCGTGCTCCGACTCTTCGCGCACGTCGCGGTGAATCGTGATCTTGCCCTTTTCGACCTCCGCCTTACCCGCGTTCGTCGCGACGATCTCGCCATCCGACCCCTCGGCAATCACTTGGGCCTTTTCGATATCGTCGCCATCGGCGACGACCGGTTTGATGCCGCGCGGCAGCGAATATTCGTCCTGCTCGACGCGCTGGTTCACAACGCGGAGCCGGCGCTCGTCGCCTTCGTGGTACAACTCGACGATGCCATCAATTTCCGCCATCAGCGCTTCACCTTTGGGATCGCGCGCCTCGAACAATTCTTCCACGCGCGGCAGACCGTTGGTGATGTCTTCGACGCCCGCGACGCCGCCGGTGTGGAACGTCCGCAGCGTCAACTGCGTGCCCGGCTCGCCGATGCTTTGCGCCGCGATGATGCCGACCGCTTCGCCCGGACGGATCAAACCGCCGCGTGCCAAGTCGCGTCCATAGCACTTGGCGCACATGCCATGTCGCGCTTCGCACGTCAACGCGCTGCGAACTTGGACGCGATTGATTTTCGCCGCGTCGATTTGCGGCCATACCTCTTCGGTAATCATCTCGCCCGCCGCGACGATCACTTCACCCGTCTTGGGATGCGCGATGGCCGTCGCCGTCACGCGTCCCGTGACGCGCTCGCTAAAGTTCTCGCCGGTCCGCTCTTTCGAGCCGGCGTCTATCCAGATGCCCTTGAGCGTGCCGCAGTCTTCTTCGTTGATGATGACTTCTTGCGCGACGTCAACGAGACGCCGCGTCAGATAGCCCGCGTCGGCGGTCCGCAGGGCGGTATCGGCGAGACCCTTGCGCGCGCCGTGCGTCGAAATGAAATACTCGAGCGCGGTCAACCCTTCACGAAAGTTCGACTTGATCGGCAGCGCGATGATGCGGCCCGCGGGGTCGGCCATCAAGCCGCGCATGCCCGCGAGCTGGCGAATCGGTTGGAAACCGCCTTTGGTCGCGCCGCTGTTCGCCATAACGCGGATCGGCGAATCGGGATTCATTTCCTTGCGCACGGCTTCGGTGATTTCTTCCGTCGCTTCGGTCCACAACTCGACCGTCTTGACGTACTGCTCTTCTTCGGTAATGAGGCCGCGCCGGTACTGCTGCTCGACCTCGCTGACCTGACCGGAGACGCGGTCGAGAATCACTTGCTTTTCTCCGGGCACGGTAATGTCGTCAATGGCGATAGTCAGGCCGCTGCGCGTCGCGTATTTAAAGCCAATTTCTTTGATGCGGTCCACCACTTCGGCGGTGCCTTCGGGGCCGAGCTTGGCGTAGACGCGAGCCACGAAATCTTTCAAGCGCCCTTTATCCAGCGCCTCGTTCACAAAACCCAATTCCGGCGGGACGATCTCGTTGAACAGCACGCGGCCCACGGTCGTCTCGATCAACTCATTCTTTTTGCCGCTGCGCGCGCCCTTGCCATCCAGCATCAATTTGATCTTGGCATGCAGCGCGACGTGGCGAAGATCGTAAGCCAGGGCCACTTCGTCCAGCGACCCAAAGACCTTGCCTTCGCCTTTGGCGCCCGGCTTGTCCATGGTGAGATAGTAGACCCCGAGCACCATGTCCTTGGTCGGCTCGACAATCGGCTCGCCCGACGCGGGCTTGAGCAGATTGTGGCTCGAGAGCATCAGCCGGCGGGCTTCTTCCTTTGCGGCTTCCGAGAGTGGAACGTGGACCGCCATTTGGTCGCCGTCAAAGTCGGCGTTGAACGCCGCGCAGACGAGCGGATGAATCTGGATCGCGCTGCCTTCGACCAGGATCACTTCGAATGCCTGAATCCCCAAGCGGTGCAGCGTCGGCGCACGGTTCAAGAGCACCGGATGGTCTTTGATGATCTCTTCCAAGACATCCCACACCTCGGCGCTCGACCGATCCACCAAGCGCTTGGCGCTCTTGATGTTGTGCGCGTAGTTGTACTCGACCAGTTTCCGCATTACGAACGGTTTGAACAGCTCAAGCGCCATGCTCTTGGGCAGACCGCACTGGTTCAGTTTCAGATGCGGCCCCACCACGATCACCGAGCGCCCCGAATAATCCACGCGCTTGCCGAGCAGGTTGCGGCGGAAGCGGCCTTGCTTGCCTTTGAGCAAGTCCGAGAGCGATTTCAGTTTGCGCTGGCCGCGCGCCGAAACCGCCTTGCCTTTTTGCGCGTTGTCAATCAGCGAGTCCACCGCGTTGAGGTCGCTGGTGGCAAAGCGGCCGCCGTCGAGCTGCACCATGGGGCGCAGGTCGGGCGGGATGACGGGCAGCACGGTGAGCACCATCCAATCGGGGCGGTTGCTCGAACGGCGCAGCGATTCCACGACGCGCAGGCGCTTGATCTCTTTCTTTTTGTTTTGTTTCGAGCGCGTGGCTTTGATGATGGCGCGAATTTCCTGGCCGAGCGCGTCCAGCTCGATCCCTTTGAGGATCTGATAAACGGCGTCCGCGCCCATGCCGGCGTCGAAGAGCGTGCTCCACTTGTCGCGCATCTCGTGATAGCGCGCTTCGGTGATGACTTCGCTGACGCGAATCGCCTTGAGTTCGTCCAGGCGCTCGTCATGCGCCTCGCGAATTTTATCAATTTGAGTATCGAGGCGCTGCCGAATTTTGGCAATCTCTTCGCTGAGCGCGTGCTGCTTTTGCTCTTTTTCCGCGTCGAGCAGCAAACGCTTGTCTTGCTGCTTGGAGCGCAAATCCTTTTCGATTTCGGCGACATGGGCTTGGA
This sequence comes from Chloroflexota bacterium, assembly GCA_016208315.1. Classification (GTDB taxonomy): domain Bacteria; phylum Chloroflexota; class Anaerolineae; order UBA4142; family UBA4142; genus JACQYF01. Next base: position 7,737 of record JACQYF010000119.1, read on the forward strand.
CCAACTCGTTCAAGCGCTTGCGATGCTTGGCGGCGATCGTCTCGCCCTCGTCGGCGACCACTTCGCCGGTCGGCTCGAACACGATCGCTTTGCGGATCTCAGAACCCTTGGCATCTTCGATTCGATTTTCCAATTTCTTGGCGATATTGACGATTTGGTCGGTCTTTTCGGCCAACTGCTCTTCGATTTTCTGATTCGCGGTGTCGGTCTTGCGCGCCAGCGAATCCGTCTCTTTGTCGAAACGGGCGGTGATGCCATCAATCTCCGCGTTGGCCTTGGCTTCCAATTCTTGCGTCTTGTTCTGCGTCTCTTTGCTCAACCGCTGCATGGCGCGCTTGCGCGCGTCCTCGTCTACGCGCGTCACGATATACTGCGCGAAATACAAAACCCGCTCCAACTGTCGCGGCGACAGATCGAGCAACAACCCGATGCGCGACGGGACGCCGCGCACGTACCACAAATGCGAAACCGGCGACGCGAGCTCGATGTGTCCCATCCGCTCGCGGCGCACGCGCGCCGGCGCGACCTGCACGCCGCACTTGTCGCAGATGATGCCGCGGTTCCGGATCTTCTTGTATTTGCCGCACGCGCATTCCCAGTCGCGGGTCGGGCCAAAAATACGCTCGTCGAACAAACCGTCACGCTCGGGCCGCAGTGTGCGATAGTTGATCGTTTCGGGCTTTTGCACCTCGCCGTACGACCAGGAACGAATCTGGTCGGGCGAAGCGAGACTGACACGCATGGCGCTGAAATCTTTAAGTTCCATCATCACTCCATTTGCTCTATTCCCGATTGCGCGCGCGGCCGCGACCGCCGCCGCCGGTGCTGATCCGCTCCCCGCGGGCAAAGCGTTCCTTCAGGATCTCGCGTTCGGTCCGCTCGGATGGCTCGCCGCGCAAGAGACCCATGCCGATTTGCGGCACGCGCTCTTCGCTCTCTTCCTTGCCGAACTGCATGCGCTCGCCTTCCGCATCGAACACTTCGACCGCGAGGCCGAGTGACTGCAATTCTTTCACCAGCACGCGGAACGATTCCGGCACGCCCGGCTCGAGAATCTCTTCGCCCTTGACGATGGCCTCGTACGTTTTCACGCGGCCGGTGACGTCGTCCGACTTGACGGTGAGCATCTCTTGCAGCGTGTGCGCCGCGCCATATGCTTCGAGCGCCCACACCTCCATCTCGCCAAAGCGCTGGCCGCCGAACTGCGCCTTGCCGCCCAACGGCTGTTGCGTGACGAGTGAGTAAGGGCCGGTCGAACGCGCGTGAACCTTGTCTTCGACCAGGTGGGCGAGTTTCATCATATAGATCGTGCCGACCGTCACCGGCTGATCGTAAGCCATGCCGGTCTTGCCATCGTGCAGCACCATCTTGCCCGCGGTCGGCGGTGGCACTATGATCTGCTGACTCAGTTTGCCCACCTGCGCCACCAACTGCTCTTCGTTCAGCTTCTCCGAGGCCGGACGCCCATACGCTTCCAGCCACAAGCGGTAGCACGCGACGCGTGCCTTTTGGTCGGCGATGATGCGCTCGTCCGGTGTCCGCTCATCATCTTCGAACGAGACCAACTCGTCCGCCGCGTAGCCCTTGTCCTGGAGCCACGCGCGCAGGACCTCACGCCGCGCATAGACGCGATCGTTCGCCAGCTTGCGCGCATCGGCGTCTTTCAGCCAATCTTGCAAGTAAAGCAAGCGCGCTTCGTCGTCGTCGTTCAAATCGTCGAGATTATATTCCTGCTCTTTGAGCCAAGTCCACGCGCGGGCCGTCACCTCATTCCAGGCGCGGTCAATCATCCACGACCGCGCCAACTCCGCGCTGATCTCCGCCTCGTCCGCGCCGTCGAACACTGGCGAGACCGACTTGAAACCGAGCCGGTCCGCGGCCCAGCCGAGGTGCGTTTCCAAAATTTGGCCGATGTTCATCCGCGCCGGCACGCCGAGCGGGTTGAGGATAATGTCCACCGGCGTGCCGTCTTCCAAATACGGCATGTCTTCGATGGGCACGACCTTGGAGATGACGCCCTTGTTGCCGTGGCGTCCCGCCATCTTGTCGCCTTCGGTGATCTTGCGCTGTTGGGCGATGGCGACGCGCACCAACTTGTCCACCCCCGCCGGCAGTTCGTGATGCTCGTCGCGCGTGAACACGCGGACATCTACGACCTTGCCGCGCTCGCCGTGCGGCAAGCGGAGCGACGAGTCCTTGACCTCGCGCGCCTTTTCACCAAAGATCGCGCGCAGCAATTTCTCTTCCGGCGTCAGGTCGGTCTCGCCTTTCGGCGTGATCTTGCCGACCAAAATATCGCCCGGGCCCACCTCCGCCCCGACGCGAATAATGCCCTCTTCGTCCAAGTCCTTGAGCACGTCTTCGCCGACGTTCGGAATATCGCGCGTGATTTCTTCAGGGCCGAGCTTGGTGTCGCGCGCTTCGATCTCGTGCTTTTCAATGTGGATGGACGAGAACTTGTCCTCGCGCGCCATCTTTTCGCTGATCAAGATCGCGTCCTCGTAGTTGCCGCCTTCCCAACTCATGAACGCGACCACCACATTTTGGCCGAGCGCGATCTGACCGTTATCGGTCGAGGATGAATCGGCGATGACTTGGCCTTTTTTCACCTTCTGACCGCGATTGACGATGGGGCGTTGGTCAATGCAAGTGGACTGATTCGAGCGATTGTATTTCCGCAGTGTGTAAACGTGTTCCTTTTTGCCGCTGCGAATCTTGATCTCTTTCGCGGTCACGCTCGTAATCTCGCCGTCCTCTTCGGCGACGATCACCTGGCCGGAATCGAGCGCGGCTTGCGATTCCATGCCCGTGCCGACCACGGGCGCTTCGGGGCGCAGCAAGGGCACCGCTTGGCGCTGCATGTTCGAACCCATGAGCGCGCGGTTCGCGTCGTCGTGTTCGAGGAAGGGAATCAACGCGGCCGACACGCCGACGATCTGCTTGGGCGAAACGTCCATGTACTCGACGCGGTCAGGCGAGTCCGTCAGGAAGGTTTGGTTGCGGCGAACTTCGACGCGGCGGTCCACGAATTGGCCCAGCCGATCTACGTGCGCGTTGGCTTGCGCGATCGTGTGGCGGTCTTCCTCGTCCGCGGGCAGGTAGACGATTTCGTCGGTCGCGTACGCGCGGACTGGAATCTCGGTGTTCCGGCCAAGCACGCCGAGCTTTTCGGCGACTTTCTCGTCAATCACCGTATCGGCTTTGGCGATCACCTTGTCGCTGTCCGGTTCGTGTACGTCCTCGCGCAAGATGTGCCCGGCCAACTGATCTTTCTTGTTCGCCACGACATTTTTCACGATGCGATACGGCGTCTCGATGAAACCAAATTCGTTGATCTGGCCGTAGGTCGCCAGACGTCCGATCAAGCCGATGTTCGGGCCTTCCGGCGTCTCGATGGGGCAAATGCGGCCATAGTGGCTGTGGTGAACGTCGCGAACGTCAAAGCCCGCGCGCTCGCGGCGTAGACCGCCGGGGCCCAACGCGGACAGCGTGCGTTTGTGCGTCAATTCCGCCAACGGGTTGGTCTGGTCCATGAACTGCGACAACTGCGAGCCGCCAAAGAATTCGCGCATCGCCGCGACGACCGGGCGAATGTTGATGAGATTGATCGCGGTCATCTGCTCGGGATCGCGCACGCTCATGCGCTCGCGGACGACGCGCTCCAAGCGCAGCAGGCCGATCCGCAGATGGTTCTGGATCAACTCGCCCACGGTCTTGACGCGGCGATTGCCGAGGTGGTCAATATCGTCGCCGCCCAGAAAGCCGTTGTTGACGAGGATCATGTGCTCGACCACTTTGACCAAGTCGTCGGCGCGCAGCGTGCGTTCCGGCGGCAGTTGGTCGGCGGGAACGTCCGTGCCGTACAGGCGGCGGTTCAGCTTGTGCCGTCCAACTTTGCCGAGATCGTAGCGGCGCTGGGTGAAAAGCAAAGTCGTCAAAAAGTTCTTGGCGTTGTCGAGCGTGGGCGGGTCGCCGGGACGCAGTTTCTTGTAGAATTCGAGCAGCGCTTCGTCCACCGTCGCCAGTTTGGGCGTTTCACGTTCGAGCGTGGTGCGGATGTATTCGTGCTCGGGATTATTGTCGGCGCCGGCGAAAATATTGATCAGCCCTTCGTCGGTGGCATTGCCCACGCCGACGGCCTTGAGCAGCATCGTGACTGGGATCTTACGTTTGCGGTCCACCTTGACCGAAACAATGTCTCGCTTGGAGGTTTCGAACTCGAGCCAGGCCCCGCGGTTCGGGATCAGCTTGGCCGAGCAGAGCACGCGGCCGGTCGCGCGGTCTTCGGCGGCGGTGAAATAGACGCCAGGGGAGCGGATCAACTGCGACACGACGACGCGCTCGGCGCCGTTGATGACAAAGGTGCCGTGCTCGGTCATGAGCGGAAAATCGCCCATGTAGACTTCTTGCACCTGCGGCTCGCCCGCCGGGCCATTCGGGACCAAGGCCACTTTCAAATGGAGAGGCGCCGCAAAGGTCATGTCCATCTCGCGGCATTCCGGCTCGGAATACTTGGGTTCGCCAAACCAAAAAGTTAGACCAAACTTGCGGGCCGCTTCGTTATCGCCCGGGAAGAAAAGACTATATTCTTTATTGAACGACTCGATGGGTGAGATCTCGTCAAAAAGTTCGCGTAACCCTTCCGTTTTGAACCACTCGAAGGATTCGATCTGGACTTTGATGAGCGTGGGAATACTGTGAACATCGGGGATGCGGGCATATGACTTTTGATCGGGCATCAAGCCACTGACCGCGGCCGTCATCGTTAATTGACCCATTCACTTCACTCCTCAAGATAGAGTCCACCACTCGACAATTGGGGTGGCCCACGACGCGCGAGCGCGTGCGATCGTGCGTGCTTCTCCGCACGGTCACCGTCGCTGGGAATAAAGACCTGCCGTTGGAACCATTCAGGGTACGATCAATCGGCTGCGTCTTGACGTTCTAGTGCGAGTAGAACCGCCCAAAGGAGAGCTGGGGTTGGAATTCAATCGCACTGAACTCCCTCTCCGAATCGGAATTGAGGCCAGACAGAGGAAAAAGGATTGTGTGTTAATTGCATGAATGCGGCCGCCGGATAAAGTGTGTCGCCCCTAACGAATAGATCGAACGGGAGCCGACAACAAAAATAACCGACCGCGACGTGCTCAGATGCCTCGCGCCCGATTGTGCGTTAACGTTGAGCAATTTGCAATTATACGGGGAAACCTCGCGGTTGTCAAGTTAAAATTTAGTCAAAATTTGGGGCGGTTACGAGCGGTTTGCGACGGCGTGGAACTTGTGCTATACTCTTTGCGCATCAGCCCCTGTAGCTCAAATGGACAGAGCGAAGCACTCCTAACGCTGAGGTTGTGGGTTCAAGTCCCGCCAGGGGCACTGGAGACGGCAGACGTAATCGAGTCCGGGATAAACGGGCGAGGCAATTATCAACCTCGCCCGTTTGTGTTTAGTAGCGCATCAGAAAAGTTCTCCGGGGCGCAAGACCTTCGAGGTCTCGGAGACCTCGAAGGTCTGAAACAATGCGACCCCGCAGGATCAAATTGCTCGAGTACTAGTTCTCGCCCGAATGAAGTCAAGTTCCTAATCCGCCTGACTGCCCACCACGCTTCTTTCGATAAACTCGCTCAAACATCCAGTCTAACAATGTCCTCGCGAAGTCGGGGTTATCCGTGACCTGCTTGTAGAACTTGAAATCAGAATCCACAATGTCCTGCAAACGGTCACTCAGGACGTGCTCAAAGGTGAGGCGTGCGTTATCGCGCGTGTTCGCGCGCATGCTGGCGTCCAGCGCAGTATCCTGAGACAATTGCGCCTCCAACTGCTGTATGGACGCCTGCGCATTATCTCCCAGATTAGCGCCGAAACGTTCGTTTAGCTCGTGAATGATCTGCGAAAGCGGCTCCAAGTCTTGTGGTGTTGGAATCGCCGATCCTTTCGGACCCACCGGCTGTAATTCGGCGGTGCCACGCGGCAGCTTGATTCCGCCATGCGAAGTTTGCTTGACCGTATAGGACTCAATGTCAATATTGCGCTGAACTTCAATCGGCAGTTTTTCCCTATCGGCCGGCAACTTGCGGAGCAAAAGCCGACCGAACACATAAAGACGTTCGAGATCGGCGTCGGTGAACGTGATAATTTGCGAGACAAAGGCGTAGAGACGGTTATAGTCCACGAGTTTGCCTCGAAATTCCGCCTGGTCTTCTTTGGCTGCTGCTTTGTAACGATCCATCGCCGGAGCAAGCGCCGCGTGCAGCTTATCCTGCGTCCCCTTCGGGTCAAAGTAGATATTGGCAAAGCGATTGACCTCGGCTTCGGTGTAGAACTGGAACCCGGATAATTGGGTCTGGAGATCGTACAGCAGGTTCGGGTCGGTGCCTTCTTTCAGCAATGTCTTGTCGTAGTATGGCTCGAACGATTTCTGAATGGCATCTGCCTCGTTGGCAAAATCGAGCACCATCGTTTCATCTTTGCCCGGATGAATGCGATTCAGGCGAGAGAGCGTCTGCACAGCATGAACGCCCGTCAACCGTTTGTCCACGTACATGGTGTGCAATAGCGGCTGATCAAAGCCGGTCTGGAATTTTTCCGCGACGACCATCAGGCGATAATCGCTTTGCTTGAAAGTCTCGGCGGTCTTTTTCTCGGAAAAGCCGTTCATCTGCGCTTCGGTGTAGGTCAGCCCGTTATCGGCGTGCCCGAAAAGGCGACGAGTGCTCTGAACGGATGTCCCTTTTCTTGCCGGTGCTTATCCACCGCCAGTTTATAGCGAACCGCATGCAAACGCGAGCGCGTGACAATCATCGCTTTGGCCTTGCCGCCGATGCGATGCGCGACCTGGGCCGCAAAGTGATCCAGCATGATGGCGACTTTGGTCGCGATGCTGTGCTCGTGCAATTCAACAAACGATCTGAGCAAACGCGTCGCTTTCTCGCGGTCGTAACGCGGGTCATCTTCGATCTTCTTGAGGAGCATCCAGTAAGCTTGGTAGGTCGTGTAATTGTCCAAAACGTCTAGGATGAATCGCTCTTCGATGGCTTGGCGCATCGTGTAGAGACTGAACGCTACGTAGCGTCCGTCCTTCTGCCGCACGCCGAAAAGTTCTAGCGTCTCGCTCTTGGGCGTTGCCGTGAACGCAAAGTAACTCGCGTTCTTGAGATGGCCGCGCTTTTTCATTTCGGCGATGATCCGGTCCTCCGAATCCTCAACCTCGCCGCTATCCACACGTTCCGCTTCTTCCAGACTACCGGCAGCCAACACCGCGTTCAGTTTGGCGCGCCCCTCCCCACTCTGCGACGAATGGGCTTCGTCAATGATGATGGCAAAGCGCTTGCCTTCCAGTTCTTTGATTTCGTCGGTGATCATCGGGAATTTTTGCAGCGTGGTCACGATGATCTTTTTGCCCTCGGCGAGCGCGGTTTTCAATTGGCGCGAGGTCTGGTCAATGTTCTCGACGACGCCGAGCGTTTGCTCGAACTGCCGCACGGTGCGCTGCAACTGCCGATCCAACACGCGCCGGTCGGTGATGACGATGATCGAATCGAAGATCGCCTGATCGTCCGAATCGTGCAAACTGGTTAACTGGTGCGCGAGCCAGGCAATCGAATTGCTTTTGCCGCTGCCCGCGCTGTGCTGAATCAAGTAACGCTGCCCGGTTCTTTTCGCGCGGGCGTCGTCGAGCAAGCGGCGGACGCAATCAAGTTGGTGATAGCGCGGGAAGATGAGTTCTTTCTCGCCGGTCTTTTTCCCGTCTTCGTCCTCTTTCTCAACGAACTGGACAAAGTTTTGCACGAGGTCGAGCATGCTGTCACGTGCCCAGACCTGTTCCCACAAATACGCGGTCGCAAACCCTTGCCACGACGGCGGATTGCCCGAACCACCGTCGCGGCCCTGATTGAAGGGCAGAAAACGAGTCTTGGAGCCGTCGAGCCGCGTCGTCATGTAGACGAGATCGGGATCAACGGCGAAATGTGCCAGAACGCGACCAAATGCGAACAACGGCTCGCGCGGATCGCGGGTTGTCCGATACTGTTTGACGGCATCTTCGACAGTCTGGCCCATCAGTGGGTTCTTGAGTTCGGCGGTAATGATCGGCAAGCCGTTGAGGAACAAAACCATATCGAGCGAGTTTTCATTCTTGGCGCTGTACTTGACCTGCCGCACGACAGTGAATAGATTCGCCGCGTGGAGGCGCTGAGTCTCGGCGTTCAGTCCGCTTGCCGGGCGGAAATAGGCGAGTTGGAACTTGCACCCGTTCGCTTTGATGCCTTTCCGCAAAACCTCAAGCGTGCCACGCCCGTGAACCTCGTGCGCGAGGCGTTGGAAGAATTTGGCTTGCGCTTCGTTCCCATACTGCTTTTTGAATTTCGCCCATTCCTTGGGTTGGGTTGCATAGACGAAAGCGAGCGCGTCGCGTGGAAGCAGACACAGTGTCTTGTCGTAATCCTCGGGACAGCGCTTGTGATAACCGCCCGGGACGAAACCGCTCGTGCGCGATTCGCGTGCCGCTTCGGCTATCGGTGCGGCGTCCGGTCCGCCCGCAAGGAGCGCGGCTTCGATGGTCGCCTCGAAATTCTTCTCGGAGATGTCAACCATAGAGGGTCCTCAGACCTTCGAGGTTTCCTCGGCTCCGCAGGAGCCGCATGACGTCGAAGGTCTACTTCGATCTATCGGCCTGAATGTACGGGATTAGTCCCTTGCGGAATGCTTCTTCCTGCGCCCCGCGCGGCGCATCGCGAATGTCCATCAGAAATCCGTTGACGCTGAGCATCCAGACCAACGGGTTGCGGTCCATCTTGCTTGGCAATGTCCAGCGTGGATCCATCTGCATCATGTCGAACATCTTGCGAATCAACTGAGATTTTGCGCTGGCGCTGCTGGGACCGACGCCAAATAATCGGCAGAGTTCGTCGGCGCGCAGATGCAGTGTTTGGGTTTTATCGAAAAGGAAGTTGACTGCGCCGATCGTGTACGCGATGCCGCACGCCCACACTTCCGGCTTGCCCCGCGCCAGCGGCGAAGGTCGCTTGCGTGCCAGCGCGGCGGCGAGCTGCCGACACAATGCCGCGTATTCGTCGTTGAGATGTTCTTTGCAGACCTTGTCGGTGAGCGCGACAATCGCCGCGTAGGTCGCACGCATTTCGTTGGGGACAGATTCGGATTTGACCACTGGAGCTCCTTGAGACCTTCGAGGTCTGGCAGACCTCGAAGGTCTAAGAATGCTACGCATCGAATACGTCATCTTCGACCAAGTATCGGATTGCCCGAGTATCTGGTTCGCTTTGATGGCACGCCCGAACAGCATCTTGGCTGCGAAACCATTTTAC
>JACQYF010000120.1 GCA_016208315.1 Chloroflexota bacterium
GTGTCTCGAAATCGGGCGAAAGATACTTTGACGCGGTGCGCGCGGCGGCGCGCGCGAACACGCTCCCCCAAATGCGCGTGGACATCGTTCCCGCCGCGCTTGGGGACGACGCGCCGCTGTGGGGCGCGATCGCGCTGGCCGAAAACTTGGTGGTTGGGTAGTTGGGTGGTTGGGTGGTTCGGGACCGTTTGTCCTAACAACCTAACCACCGAACCACCCAACCACCTCGTTGGAATCGTGAGGAATGACAGACATCTTTTCACATCCGCATCGGCGCTACAATCCGCTCACGAACGAGTGGATTCTCGTTTCTCCTCATCGCACGCAGCGGCCGTGGCTGGGGCAGGTGGAAAGACTTGCGCCGGAATCGCGCCCCGCTTACGACCCGACTTGCTACCTGTGTCCGGGCAACGCGCGCGCCGGCAGTGAGCGCAACCCGCGCTACGAACAGACCTTCGTCTTTGATAATGACTTTGCGGCGCTTTTGCCGGACACGACTGGTTTGCCGCTCGATCAAAATCGCTTGCTTCAGGCCCGGAGCGACCGCGGCATCTGCCGTGTGATCTGTTTTACGCCGCGCCACGATCTGACCCTTCCGGATATGTCGCGCGAGGAAATTCGCCGCGTGGTGGACGTGTGGGCAGAGCAAACCGCGGAGTTGGGCGCACGCGATTTTATCCGCTACGTTCAGGTGTTTGAGAACAAGGGCGAAATGATGGGGGCTAGCAACCCACACCCGCACTGCCAATGCTGGGCCGAAGAGCACATCCCGACCGAGCCCGCCAAAGAAATGCAGACGACCCGGAACTATTTGAATGAGCGCGGCTCCTGTTTGCTGTGCGATTATTTGGCGGCGGAACTCGCGGAGGGCGAGCGGATCGTTTTGCTGAACGAGCATTTTGTCGTCCTTGTGCCCTTTTGGGCCGTGTGGCCGTTTGAGACGATGCTGCTCGCGCGGCGGCACGCCGGCACGCTGCCAGAACTTGACAATGCCGAACGCGACGCGCTGGCCGATGTGGTCAAGCGGCTGACGACGCGCTATGATAACCTCTTTGAAATCTCCTTTCCCTACTCGATGGGCTTTCACCAGTCGCCCAGCGATGGTATGCCGCACCCCGAAATGCATCTGCACGCGCATTATTATCCGCCGCTCTTGCGAAACGCGACCGTGCGTAAGTTCATGGTCGGTTACGAACTGCTCGCGAACCCGCAGCGCGATCTGACAGCCGAAACGGCCGCGGCGCGACTGCGGGAAATGGGCGAGGTTGTTTGATGTCTCTCGAATCCGAATTCACCAATCATTTCGGCGCGCCGCCCGAGCGCGTCGTCCGCGCGCCGGGGCGCGTGAATCTGATCGGCGAGCACACGGATTACAACGGTGGGTTCGTCCTGCCAATGGCGATTGATCGCGAGGCGCGGATCGCCGCGCGCCGGCGGCCCGACCGCCGCGTCCGAATGGTCGCGCTGGATTTTGGCGGCGCCGTGTCCGAGTTTTCGCTCGACGCCATCGAGCACGTTGCCGAACAAACCTGGAGCAATTACGTGCGGGGCGTCGCGCTCTTTCTGCAGGAGCGCGGCGCGAATTTGTCGGGACTCGATCTCGTGATCCAAAGCAACGTGCCCATCGGGTCGGGCCTTTCGTCGTCCGCGGCGCTGGAGGTGTGCGCCGCGACCACGTTTCAGGCATTCGGCGGATTCTCAATTTCGCAGGTCGAGACGGCCCAACTGTGCCAAAAGGTCGAAAACGAATTCCTCGGCGTCCAGACCGGCATCATGGATCAATTCATCTCCGCACTTGCCAAGGCCGGTCACGCGCTGCTGATTGACTGCCGTGACCTTTCGTACCAGCATGTGCCGATGCCGCAGGGCGCGACGGTGGTCGTTTGCGATACGACGAAACGCCGGGGACTCGTGACCTCGAAGTACAACACGCGCCGCGCCGAGTGCGAAGAGGCCGCGCGCTTGATGGGTGTCGCGCTGCTCCGCGACGTATCGCCCACCGACTTGGGCCGCTTTGAAACCGATATGCCGCCGACGGTCGCCAAGCGTGCGCGGCACGTCGTCGCAGAAAACGCGCGCGTGCTAGAGGCCGTTGCGGCGATGAAGCAGAACAACCTCCCGACATTCGGAACGCTGATGAATCAATCGCACGAGAGCTTGCGGAACGATTACGAGGTAAGCTGCCCCGAACTGGATACTATGGTGGAAATCGCGCGGCAGCAGCCCGGCTGCCTGGGCGCGCGGCTTACGGGCGCGGGCTTTGGCGGCTGTACGGTGAATCTCGTCGCGGACGAGCACGTGGCCGCATTCGTCGCAAATGTCGCGCGCGAATATGAGGCACGTACGGGCATCCGGCCGCCCGTTTACGTCTGCCGTCCCTCGGCAGGCGCCAGCGTGGCCTGGTAGGGCAAATTGTTCCCCTCCATTCCATTTCGGGGATCTTTGACAATTTGCACTACGGCCTTGACACAAATTCCCGATTGCATATAATTACGGCATATAACTGCCGCGTGGGTCTGTCGAGAAACACGGGTATTTGCCTCAAAACGAACCTCAAAGACTGCCGCAGGGCGTCCGCTCGTACATACTCGCGCTTGCTCTGCAATGGACTCGATTCTCCGCCATTTCGAAAGTTATCTAAAACAACACGCACTCTCGCCGACGACGATTCGGAATTATCTCGCAGATTTGCGGGCGTTTTCGCGTTGGCACGCCGCGCGCCATCCGCGCGCCGCCGCGTTCGCCACCGCCGATTTTCGAGCCTACCGCGAGCATTTGTGTAACGAGACGGAGCATTCGCCGGCGACCGTCAACCGCCGATTGCAGTCGCTCCGGCTGTTTGGTCGCTTCTTGCACGAAAAAGGGCACGCGGCGCATAATCCGACGCGCGACATCGAACGGCTGCGCAATGGCAAAGCCAACGGCGCCGCGCCCCGCACTTTGACGCCCGCGGAAATTACGCGGCTTTGTGACGCGATCAGCGCGGGCCGTCCCAGTCTGGTCGAACGTGATCAGGCCCTGGTGCAGTTGATGCTTCAGGCGGGCTTGCGCGTGGCAGAAGTCGCGGCTCTGCGCCTGCGCGATCTGGTCACTTCGAGCCGCCACGTAATCGTCGAGGTGCGTGGCAACAGCCACACAGCGGCCCGCAGCGTGCCGTTCAACGCCGAGGCAAGCCGGGCGCTGCGCGATTACATCGCCGTGCGGCCCGCTGTCCCGCGTGTAGACCATGTCTTTGTGAGCCAACGCGGCCAGCCGCTTTCGATCCGTTCGATCCAGCGCGTGATAGATACTCACGCGCGCAACGCGGGACTCGCGGACGTCAGCGCGCAGTCGCTGCGCCACACCTGCGCCAAGAGCATGTTGGAACAGACCCAAGATACGCTGCAGGTCGCGCAATGGTTAGGACAGCGGAGCACAAGAGGGCTAGGCAGGTATGCGAATAAAACGTGAAACGTAAAACGTAATCCGCTTTTTACGTTTTTCGCTTTACGTTTTACGCCTTTGGAGGGTGAATGGAAATAAAGGACATGAGCGCCGTGCGCGTCAGTCTGGCTTCGCCGGAACAGATTCGCTCGTGGTCGTATGGCGAGGTGCTCAAGCCGGAGACGATCAATTATCGCCGCTTGCGCCCCGAACGCGACGGTCTCTTCGACGAGCGCATCTTTGGGCCGACGCGCGATTGGGAATGTTATTGCGGCAAGTACAAAAAAGTTCGCTACAAAGGCATGATCTGCGAAAAGTGCGGCGTCGAGGTCGCGCCGGCGCGCGTCCGCCGCGAGCGCATGGGGCACATCGAGCTGGCTGCGCCCGTCGCACACGTTTGGTACACCCGGCGCGTGCCCTCGTATCTCGGACTCTTGCTCGACGTGTCGCGCCGCAACCTCGACCGCGTGCTCTATTTCGCCCAGTACATGATCACGGATGTGGACGAGGACGCGCGCAAGCGCGCCGTGCGCCGTTTGGAAGATGATCTCAAGCACAAGACCGATCGCGAAACCAAGAACACGGATGACAAGATTGCAAGTAAGGAACTGGCCCACGAAGAAGAGATCGAGAAACTAGAAAAGAAAACCGAGACCGCCATGGCGCGCTTGGAGGATCAGTTGAACGCGCAGATGGATCAGGTCGTCAGCGCGGGCAAGGCCCTGGAGCGCCGGTTGGACGAGGCGGGCCGCCAAGTCCGCAAGGCGATCGTCTTTGAGCCGACAGACGAAACCATCGTCGCCGAAGGCGAAGAGATCGCGCCCAAGCACAAGAAAAAGTTGCGCGATATCGTCGAAGCGCACTTGGCGGGAATCGAAAAAGAAATCCGCGCGAAACAGAAGGATAAGAAACTCTTGTTTAACGCCGAGCGCGATCAAAAGAAACACGCGCTCGAAGAGGAAATCGCCGCCCTGCGCGAGGCGAGCGCGACACGGCTGGACGCGCTGCAACGCGATCTAGAGCCGAAACTCGAAGAGCTGAACGGGATTCAGGAAAAAGAGTTTTTGGGCGAGGCGCGCTATCACGAACTGAACGAGCGGTGGGGCAGCGTGTTCAAGGTCAAGATGGGCGCCGAAGCAATGTACGAGCTGCTCAAGCGCATTGACCTCAACGTGATGGCCCGCGAGCTGCGGCACGAAATCCGCTCGACACGCTCCAAACAAAAACGCAAGGTCGCCATCAAGCAACTGCGCGTCGTCGAGGCGCTGCGAAAATCCAGCAACCGGCCCGAGTGGATGGTGCTCACCGTGCTGCCCGTCATTCCGCCCGACCTGCGCCCCATGGTGCAGCTCGACGGCGGCCGCTTTGCCACCAGCGACCTCAACGACTTGTACCGCCGCGTCATCAATCGCAACAATCGCTTGAAACGCTTGCTCGAACTCGGCGCCCCCGAAGTCATCGTCAACAACGAAACGCGCATGTTGCAGGAAGCGGTGGACTCGCTGATTGACAACGCGCAAAAAGGCAAGGCGGTTTCGGCGCGCGGCCAGCGCAAACTGAAATCGCTCTCGGACTTGCTCAAAGGCAAGCAAGGCCGCTTCCGCCGCAACCTGCTCGGCAAGCGCGTGGATCACCGCTTGGGCATTCAGGCATTCGAAGTGATCCTGGTCGAAGGCAGCGCGATCCAAATTCATCCGCTCGTCTGCGCGGCCTTCAACGCCGACTTTGACGGCGACCAAATGGCGGTCCACGTTCCCTTGGGCGAAGCCGCCAAAGAAGAAGCCCGCAAGTTAATGCTGTCCAGCCACAATCTGCTCAAGCCCGCGTCGGGCGAGCCGATTGTCGAGCCGACCAAGGACATGGTGCTCGGCGTCTATTATCTCACGATGGACCGACCCGGCGAGAAGGGCGCAGGTAAGGTCTTTGGTTCGGTCGAAGAAGTTGCTCTGGCGTACGCTCTGGGTCACGTCCAACTGCACGCCAAAATCCAGCTCGAGCTCGAGGTACCCAGTAAATCCAAGACGCCGAAAAAGAGAATGATCGAGACCACCGTAGGGCGCGTGCTCTTTAACGAGATTGTCCCGCCGGAACTGGGGTTCGTCAACGATGCGCTCGACAAAAAGAAATTGAAAGAGTTCGTCGCGGCGGTCCACGCCAAGCTGGGTTCCGAGAAAACCGCCGAAGTGGTGGACCGCGTCAAAGAGATCGGCTTTAAGTACGCGACGCGCAGCGGCCTCACCATCGCGATTGACGACATCACGGTGCCGGAAGAAAAGCAGGAAATTCTCGACCGCGTTACGGGACAGGTCAGCGAAGTCGAACAGCAATATCGGCGCGGCCTCATCACCGAAGAAGAGCAGTACGTCAAGACGGTCGAGTTGTGGACCGAAGCCACGGAAGAGGTCACCGAAGCCGTGGCGAAAGGCATGGCGCAAGAGTCGCCCATCCGCGTGATGGCGAATAGCGGCGCGACCAAAGGCGGCTTCCAACCGATTCGCCAACTCGCCGGGATGCGCGGCTTGATGGCCGATCCGGCGGGCCGCATCATCGCGCTGCCGATCAAGTCGAATTTCCGCGAAGGGCTGACCGCGCTGGAATACTTTATCTCGACGCACGGCGCGCGCAAGGGGCTGGCCGACACGGCGCTGAGAACGGCGGATGCCGGCTATCTCACGCGGCGGCTCGTGGACGTGACCCAGGAAATCATCATCACGCAAGAAGACTGCGGGACCAGCTCGGGCATCTGGATTGATTCCGGGTCAAAGGAGCGCACGGGCGAAGAGTTCGGCGAACGCGTCATCGGACGTGTCGCCGCGGCCGCGGTCGCGCATCCCAAGACGGGCGAGGTGATCGTGTCCGCCGGCGAGATGGTGACCGAAGAGCTGTGGCACAAGATCGAGCAAGCGAAGGTGGATCGCGTGCACGTCCGCACGCCGCTCGAATGCGAGGCGCGGCACGGTATGTGCAGCAAGTGCTACGGGCGCGATCTGGCGCGCGGCACGCTGATCAAAATCGGCGAAGCGGTCGGCATCATCGCCGCGCAGAGCATCGGCGAGCCGGGCACGCAGTTGACCCTGCGGACGTTCCACACGGGCGGCGTCGCCGGCGTCGAGGACATTACGCACGGTCTGCCGCGCGTCGAAGAACTGTTTGAAGCGCGTGATCCCAAGGGCGAAGCGCTCATGGCCGAGATTGACGGCACGGCGCGTATCGTGAACGAAGACGGGCAGCGCCAACTCAAGATCGCGTCGCACCATATCCACCGCGACGAGTACAAGCTTCCCGCGCGCGCCAAAGTCCTCGTCCACGATGGCGACAAGATCGCGGACGGCGCAGTGATCGCCAAGAGCAAGGCCCATCAAGTGGTCGCGGCTAAAGGTGGACAGGTGATGCGCGACAATGGACGCTTGGTCGTCCGCTACGAGCAGCGCGACGAACGCCAGTACGAGATCCCGGCTTCGGCGCGGATCAAGGTGGAAGATGGACAAAAGGTGCGCGCGGGCGATCAACTGACCGAAGGTTCCAAGAATCCGCATCGCATTCTTTCGATCTTGGGACGGGAGACCGCGGAAATCTATCTTGTCGAAGAAGTGCAGCGGGTGTACCGCTCGCAGGGTGTGAACATCAACGACAAGCACATCGAAATGATCTTGCGCCAGATGTTCCGCAAGGTGCGCGTCAAATCCACGGGCGATACGGACCTGCTGCCCGGGCAACTGGTGGACCGCCTCGCATTCGAAGACATTAACTCCAAAGTGACCAAGCACGGCGGCGTGCCCGCGACCGGACAGCCGGTGCTGCTCGGCGTAACCAAGGCCTCGCTGAACACGGAATCGTTCCTGAGCGCCTCGTCGTTCCAGCACACGATCACCGTCCTTTCCGAGGCGGCCATCGCCGGCAAGCGTGACGAGTTGTATGGGCTGAAAGAGAACGTCATTATCGGCAAGCTGATTCCTGCGGGCACGGGTTTTCGCGTGCGCAAGGGCTTGCCCGGCGAGCGCATCTCGACCGACGGTCGCGGCTATCGCCTGAACGAGGACATCCGGCTGGAAGACGAAGAACTGGCCGAGGCGGACGAGTTCGAGGAACTGCTCGTCAAGGGCGGCGTGCCTGAAGCCGAAGCGGAAGAGGAGAGCGCCGAAGGCGCCACCGAGCCGGTCGCCGTGGAAGCAACGGAGCAGCCCGAGGCCGAACTGGATACCGCCGAGGTGGAGCAAGCCGAAGACGACGGCGAACTCGCCCTGGAGGATGAACTCGACGAGGAGCCGCTGGAACTCGAGGACGAAGAGTCGGACGAGGAAGAAGAAGAGGAAGAACTGGAGAACGAGTAATAGGCGACCAGACCCGAAGGGTTTCCAAAAACCCTTCGGGTCTTGCTATGTGGGGACGATTATCCGGGAGAATGAAGCATCCAATCTTCAGTAACATACCGCCTTGCCCACATCTGGATCAACTTAATCAGGACTTTCGCTTGAGTCTGCCGCATGATAGAATGCGGCCATGATTACCAAACTTCAATATGTCGAATTTCTGGTC
>JACQYF010000149.1 GCA_016208315.1 Chloroflexota bacterium
CACGCGGATGACCAGCGCCCCGGCGACATTTCCGGCGTTGTCGAGAATGGGCGCGCTGTAATACTGGGAGATTTCGCCGAAATCGCGCGACGGGACCGACGCGTGCAGTTGGCCCGCGAGCGCCTCGCGCGCGAAAAGCCGCTCGCCCCAATTCTTGTTCATCGAGCCGTCGGTCGTCAAAATTACGTTCCCGCCAATGTCCGTTATGGAGCATGCGCGCACGTTGGGGTCCGCGGCGGCAATCGCCTGCAACTCGGTTTGCGCGATCACGGCGTGCGCCGGCCGCGCCGCCTCATCCGACGCGGCGAAGCCCCGCAGCGAGGGTAGGGCCGCGAAGGTGAATGTCTGGGTCATGCGAATTTGCAGCACGCGGTCGAGAGCGTTTGCAGTGAATTGTGCGTGGCTCGCGAGATCGCGCTGCGCCTCGGCGAGCGCGCGGGCGCGCTCCTGGACGCCGACCAACATAAACATCGCCGCGAGAATTATCAACGCGAGAGCCACATGCGCAAGCAACCGCGTCATTGTGACCTGGCCTCCTCGTCAGACCTTCCACTCTTTCCACAGCATCGCCGGAATGGCGCGGCTGATCGTCGTGAGACGTCCAAAGAAATGATCGTACGGGTGACAGACCGCCTTCCAGAAATATCGCGGGCTGAGGTAAAACGCGCGATACGCGCGCTTTGCCATCGCGCGGATCTGCGCGTTCGTGAATTGCGGCATATCCGGCTGTCCGTCCGCGTTCAGCCAGCCGTGCGCGCACATTTCGTGGTAGAACGGCGTGCCCGGAAATGGGATCATCAATTGGAATTGCGCGGTGTCCGGGTTCAGGCGACACGCCCACTCGATCGTCTCTTGCGCGCGCTCCGGCGTTTCGCCTGGAAAGCCGAGCGCGAAATCGCCGTGAATTCGCAAGCCCGCTCGTTTCGCGTCGGCAGTAAATTTCGTCATGCGTTCGGGCGACAGCCCCTTTTTGATGCGCCTTAGAACCTCCGGGTTCGCCGATTCGTAGCCGACGTGCAAGTTGCGGCAGCCCGCGCGCTTCATTAACGCCAACACTTCGTAACTCATGTTCGCGCGCGCGTAGCACGACCAGGGTAATTTGATTCCCGCCGCGAGTTTCGCCTCGCAGAATTCGCGCGCTCGGTCTTCGGTGAACGTGTCGTCTTGCAGCATCACCGAGCGAATTTGCGGCATCTCCTTGACAATGTATCGAAATTCCTCGACGACGTTGGAAATACTGCGCGTCTGGTACGTCATTCCTTTGACAAGAGTGTGCACCCATAAACAATACGTGCACATACCCCACTGACAGCCGCGCCCAACCATCAGATCCATGAACGGGAAAAATTCGGACGGCGTTTTGTAGCGGTGGATGTCTACCTGATTGCGGAAAAAGCGCGAGACGAACGGGATTGCGTCGAGTTCGGCGCGCGTGAGGTACGGACGCGCGGGGTTGACGACAGTCTTGTTTTCACTCTTGTATACCAGATTACGTATCTCGGCCAGCGCGCGACCTTCCGCCAACTCCTCAACTGGATGCTCGAATTGCCCGACGACGAGTTTAGAAATCACACGCGCGCGCGCGAGCGTCTTTGCCGCATCGATCGACGCGTACGGACCGACGATGACCGCATCGCAACCTAGCTCCTCGACCAGCGGATCGGCGAACGCGAGATCGTTTTCCTCGCTCATGTAGCCGGTGTACAGGACGAGCAAGTCGGGGCGATAGTCGCGCACGATGCGCCGCGTCGCGGCGTGATCGAGGTAATGTGCGGGCGCATCTACAAGTTTGACCGCGTGTCCCTGCCCTTCGAGGTACGCGCCGCAGTTGCCAAGCAAAATCGGGTACCACTGCGTCGCGGAAAGCGACACAAAATCGCAGCGCGCGTTCCGCATGTACTCGGGTAAGTATGGCGCTGAAAGCAGCAGTATTTTCATATTCTATACTCCAACCACGTCGTCCCCACACTGGGGTGCCCGGTAACGCACGTAATCAATTGAGGATCACTCGATGCAATCAGCGCGTTCTGCGGCACTACGGTTTTGAATGTCCTGCAAAATGCTGACGTAACTTTATTCTCCGCCGCTCGGAATCCCGATCAGTCGCGAGAAATTGAGCGCGACAATCAAGCACCCAGGTCAGCGCGCGCGATCATCCGAGAGACGTTAAGTCAAATCCGTGGGATCCGGCGGCGCTTTGCCTCCGCGCATGCCGAGCATGGTCGCCGCGCCGATTGCCATCTGTCGCGGAGTGAGACGCATCACTGCGCGGCTAAGCCACTTGGGGCGTAGATACATCCGGCGATATGCTCCGCGCACACATCGGACGAGTTCGTCACCGGACAACTGTGGCGTCTCGATAAGGGAAATCGGGTTGTTCAGAGAAAAGAAATAGTTGTCCCAGTTCTTTGCCGCATCGGTCAGGTAACCATTCTTCTCGCAGATACTCCGCACTTCCGTGCCTGGGAAAGGCACCAAGTTGACGATTGCCATGCTGTCCAATGGGAGACCGAAAAAGAAATCCAGCGACTCTGCGATATCCGCTTTCGTCTCGCCCGGATAACCGATGATGCAATTCGCGCCAACGAGGAATCCCATCGACTTGGCGAGCAGCACATTTCCGCGGGCTTTATCCAAGCGCAAGTTTTTCTGCATCCGCGCAAGCGTCGCTGCGCAGCCCGATTCAATCCCGAACGACAAAGAATGAACCCGCGCGCGCCTCATCGCTTCAAGGAGCTCCCGGTCCACCAGATCGGCGCGCAGCCCGTTCGCGAATTTCAAATACAGCGGCGGCTTGAATGCCGCCAGCCGATCGAGAATTTCGAGCGCGCGTTCGCGCTGGGCAGTAAAGTTGTCGTCTTCAAAGTACAATTCGTCAACCCCGTAGGTACGCGTCAGGAATTCCACCTCTTCCATGACGGATTCGACACTGCGACGGCGAATCGTTTTGCCCATCACTCGGCAACAGAAAGTGCAACCGAACGGACAGCCCCGCGAGGACATCATCGTCAGGATTCGTTTACCGCGCTTGAATAAGCCATGGGCTTGCGTCCCCGCAAAGTACGTTTCCAGATCCATCCGATGGAACGCTGGCAAAGGCAAATCATCCAGATTCTTTGATGCGGTCACTCGTTCCGTCGCGATAGTTTCCCCGCCGGCCTTGAACACCAGGTTTTTCACTTCACACAGCGATGCTGGAGCTGTCTCGTTCTCTCTCACGCGCTGGCAAAGATCAACTATCGTCGTCTCGCTCTCGCCAATCAGCACATAGTCAACTGCGGGGTCAGATACAACCTGGTTAGGCAGACTTGATGGATGGGGTCCCCCGAAGATGACCGAGACATTCGGCAGAATCTCCTTGATCTTTCGAGCCGCCCGCAATCCGCCCAAGTAACCCGCCGTTACCGCGCTGACGCCCACAACCTTCGGGCGGAACGCCAAAAGTTTGCGAAAAGCAAAGCGATCAAACCGCGCGTCGAAGAGTCGTCCCTCAAAACCGTTCCGCTCCAGAACCGCGAGCAAATACAAAGGTCCCAACAAAGGCACCGTGTTATCGTCCGGTATCGGTGGTACGTAGAACGCAATTTTCATGAACTTGTCCACATTGCAACAGTAGACAGCAGTGGAGACCAGCCGCGCCCTCGAAGATTCGTCCCCACAAAGCGGTCAAGCGTAGGGATCAAACCAAACCAATGAAATCTGGCTTCCACTGTGAACCCGGCTAGTTCGAGCAAACCAATCAACCGCGCCGCGTCTACGCCTTGTTCTTGCCACTCCGTCAGATCATACAACTCGGGCGTGATGGCGCCGCTAGCACGCTGATACTTGGCGCGCGCGTTGCGAAGTTTGCGATATACCGACAAGGGAATCTGGAACCGCGTGCTAAAGCCGCGATCCATATCGTGATCCGAGTAAAAAATTCCAGCCGGCTTTAGCACGCGCTTCACTTCGGCGATCAAGCCGTCAAAATCATATAGGTGATGCAGCACGGCAAAGCAGGTCACCACGTCGAAACTTGCCGCGCGGAAAGGCAGATGCTCTACGTCCGCCGCCGCGCCGAAATCGAAACACGCGCGATGCGCGGCAAGAATCCGAGGCGATAGGTCGATGCCAACACGTTGCGCGAACAATCCCTCGGCGCAGCGCGTCACCAACCCGCTCCCCGCGCCGATGTCGAGTAGACTTCCCCCCGGCGCGCGCCCGCGCAGCTCAGACAAATTACCACGCAGCCACGTTTCCAGCGCCGGCGAACGCCGTCCGTCTAGCTCTTCGTAGTGATCGGCGACTGCGTCGTAAAATTCTCGATTTGCTGTTTTTACGACTTGCGCCGTAACTTTCTCCGGTTGCATATGGCTCAAACAAGCTGCTCGCGCTGGTAAAACCCCCACGCGCGCTCGATGCTCGTGCTGAAAGAATAGCGCGGCGACCAACCCAGTTCGCGCCCGGCGCACGCGCTGGAATAAAACTTGAACGCGAACAGGTCGCCAACAATCTGCGGCGTGAGAAAACGATTGCCGGTTGCACGCCCGGCAATTCGCACAGCCAGCGTCATAGGTGCGCGCATCCAAGCCGGAAGCGGCAGCAGGATCGGGCGGCGCTGCACCGCGCGTGCGACCGTCGCAAAGATTTGCGCGAACGACAAGTTCTCGCCACCCAGAATGTAGCGCGCGCCTGACTTGCCGCGCTCGCCTGCCGCGATGATTCCCTCCACCACGTCGTCCACGTCCACCACGTTGCTTCCGCCCGGCGGCAGCGGCAGCGCGCGCGCGCGCGCCACTTGTACCACCAACGTGCCAGAGTTGAGCGACCAATCGCCGGGACCATAAACCGTCGTCGGATTTACGATGGTAACGTGGCACTCACGCGCCGCGTCAAGCGCCGCGCGTTCCGCGGCAAGTTTGCTTTCCAGATACGGATTATTCTCGATCAGACCCGGCGCGCGCGGGGAATCTTCGTCCAAGATATTTTCTTTGGCGTACGACAATCCGATCGTGCATGCGCTACTCACGACAATCGTACGCGCCACGTTCCAGCGCTGCGCGGCGGCGAGCACGTTTGCCGTGCCCGCGCCATTCACCCGCAAGAGTTCGGCGCGGCGGCGCGGATCGAACGTGATCAGCGCGGCGAGATGATAAAGCCGGTCGCACCCCGCGCCCGCCGCGCCCAGGGATTCCGGTTGCAGAATATCGCCACACGCGATCCGCACGCCGTCAGGCAAACGCGCGCGCGCGTCGCGCGCAAGCGCGATGACCTCGACGCCCTCGCGCTGCAACTTGTCCACGAGCCGCCGCCCGATGAACCCGGTCGCGCCCGTCACGAATGCTTTCACGCGTGCGGCTCCGATCCGTTCGGCGGAAAGACCAAGTCCCAAGGCATTGGCAGGGATTCCGCGCCAAACGTCTTGCTCAAATATTTCTCGATAAATTCTTCGTCCGTGGAGGCAAGGCATTTTTGATGGTACCTCGCAAAGTACCGGTTTTGCAGCGCGCGCGCGCGAATTGCGGCGATCGGCTCGTCAAAGACGTTGCCTAGGCCAATGTGGAGGAACGGGCACGCGAGCACATCGCCGTACGGCGTGAGATACAGAATCTCCTTGACCGCGCCGCAGCCATAGTTACCCAGGTTGGCTTGGAAATCCGTGCGAAGATATTGCGACTGCCGTGTCATATTTTCGACGAACCCTAAATCATCAGGCGACAGAAACATATCCCGATTTTCCGTCCACCGCCCGGCCGGCACCGGCATGATAAAGTACAGCACGACTTGCAACTCTTGCGCGAGCCGCGCGAGCGCGCGAATGCCTTCGCTCCTCACAGTTTGACGCGTCACGACAGTTCCGAGCGTTACGCGCAGACCTTGCTTGAGCGCGAGTCGAATGCCGGCCATCGTCTTTTCAAACGATCCCGCTGCGCCGCGAAAGCGATCGTGCTCGGCGGCGTTCGCGCTGTCAAGACTGATCGTCAGAATATCCACGCCCCAGCGTTTCAATTCCGCGACGCGCTCTTCCGTCAGCAGCGTGCCGTTCGTTGTGACCGAGATTACGTTGCGCGCGGGCTGGCACGCCTCAATGATGTCGCCCAGGTTGTGGAACAGCAGCGGCTCGCCGCCCTGAAAAGAAAAGTTGACGGCGCCGAGCGCCATACATTGCCGTGCGACGCGCGCGTAATCGTCCACGGTCATGCGCCGCCGCGCCGATTGCTGCAGTGTCGTCGCGAAACAATGCTCGCATTTCAAATTGCACGCGAACCCGATTGCGAAATCCACGTACCTCAGCGGCGGTCGCTTGAGCGCGTAACTCTGTATCACCGCGCGCGCCAGGCGAAGCAGGAGACGCGGCTTGCGCGGCCGCAAGGCGTAGCTAAAGTTCAGCGCAAATTCAGAAACTCGGCTCACGATTCTAAAACCCCCTTATCCTCAGGCGCGATCTGTCCGCCCACACGCGCGTACGAACTGCCTTGCCGAAAGAATGGATAACTCACGCCGGTCGTCAACATGATCGCCATCGTCAACGCGTAACCGACTAGAATGGTGGCGAGCGAGTACCGACGCGCGCCCTCCGGCAGTGGCATCCAGGCAAAGACACGATTCGTCAGCAGCAAGAGCACGAAGAGAAATAGCGCGCCAAATATCACGACGTCGAAGCGGAACAACGTCAACAACACACCCGCGATCAACATCCAGAAAATTATCGCCCACGGCAATAACAATTGTTGGACGACGCGCGTGGTCAACATCATCTTGCAAAAGGGGGACATTTCCGGCAGGCGGTACAGAAAACGCAGCGATTCGCGCAAATAGGCGTTGCTCTTTCGAAACTTGTGCGGCACGAATTGCGAAATATCCTGGGGCGTCCGCGTCTCAATTGCGGTGGCGCGGCGCGAGTAGATCGTGCGATAACCCAACGTATTCGCGAGGAATGCGGCGTAGACATCGTCCGCGACGACGTCTTCCGGAAACGCCGCCAACAACTCGCGCCGAAACGCGTAACATTGCGCGATCACGATCGAAGCGGTTTGCGCGTCGCTTTCAAGCAAGCGTCCCTTGTTCTGCGAATCCCAATAATATTGTTCGATCGCCAGCCCATCCGCCGGGCGGCAGTACGCGCCGACCACCCAGATCTCCGGCGCGATCGCGAACGTCGCCGCGATCCATTGGAGCGCGTCCGGCGCGAGCCGCGCGTCCACGTCCGTATTGACGACGATCTCCCCGCGCAGCATCGGCAAGACGTGATTCAGTTGATGCACCTTGCCGCGGCGCGGACAGCGGATCACGCGGCACGCGTCGTCTGGCTGAATCGCGGCGGTCAAGCACGCGACCGTACCGTCCGTCGAATCGCCGTCGGCAAATATGACCTCGAGCATGTCGCGCGGATAAACCAGGCGGCGCAAGTCGTCCAACTTGGCGAGGATCTGTTCCTGCTCGTTATAGCACGGGACGATCACCGAAAGCCGCGGCAAGTTTGTTTTTGGGATGCGCAGCATTTTTTTCGCGCGGAACAACCCGGCAAACCAAAGGTAAAGCAGGTAGCCGAACAGCGTCCAGCCGATCAGCAGGGTCATCGCGAAGAATAGAAATTCGAGCAGCCACATGTCGGGCGCCTCCATAGAGCGCACGCTATCGCGCTCGGATCTCCCATGGAGTATTCTCAGCGGGCAGCGCGTAAAGCTCAAACCCGCGCGCGTCGCGATACACCGGAATCAGATACCGTGCTTTGAACTCGTCAAACGCGCGCATTTCCGCGCGCGCGCGTCCTAATCGGTCGAGCGATGCGTACGTATGCGTCAAGTCTTCTGCGCTAACCCAAATATGCGTAATGCCCTCCGCCTGCCAGCCGGTCAACACCTGATCCATCGTCTGCCCTTGAGCGATCCGGGTATGCCAGTGGTCGCGTCCGGTGTCGGGGATAAACTCGCGCTCGAAATAATACGTTCGTCCGTCACTGATCGCGAGAATTTTTGCGTCACCCGGCAGAGACCCATTAACGAACTCGGTCGCCCGATAGGAGGACAGATTGGCGCGCAAGAAATCAGCGGGCGAAGCGACCCCCGCCAAGAACGCGAATGAATTACTTTGTTTCAGAGCATATTGCCACTGAAACCATGCCCCCATTCCAATGATCAAACCGATGAGAATTCCCATCTCCACCCGCAGCAACGGCTTGCGCCATCGCTCGAATAATTGCGATACCAGGCAGGCAGAAACAATACTGAGCAAAGGATACACGACGAACATGAAACGAAGTTCTTGCGCGCCGACTGCCCAAATCGCGAACCGCGCCGCGCTGATCAAGAGCAAAACATTGATCAAGCGCGATCTAGGCAGTCTCAGGTAGGCAGGCAGGAGCAGAAAACAAAAACTGGGCGCACTGATCGCCACGGGACCAAACTCCTCCGAGCGCACGAAAATGTTCACTGGGAGCATGATGTACGCCAACGCGTCTCGTCCCACCCCGTAGCCGCTTACGAGGTAACTGTTGAATTGCACTCGCACGGCGTCATAGTTCGCGCCGCCAAAAAAATACGGATACACGGGGTTGCCTAACCAGACCCAGTTCTTGAGATACCACGGCGCCGCAACGAAACCCGCGCCCAAGCCAAATCCGATCAAGTTACGCGTGGCGGCTTGCCATCCCTCGCGCCTAGCCGCTATGACGATCGCCAATGCCAACACGATCATTCCCTGCAGCGCAAGGTACTTGGTGCTGAGCGCCAGACCCATCATCACGCCACTGAGAATCAACCATTTCGGTTTGCGCTGCTCCAGCCAATTCCAAAATGCGTAAACGCTCAAGAACTCGCAGAGGACCCACGCGACATCCACGTACGCCCAGCCCGCCAAGATCCCAAACACGGGAATCGAAACCAAAATCGCAGCCGCCAGGATTCCGAAATTCCGACCGAACGCACGCGCGGCAAATTCGAAAACTCCCAACGCAAGAACACCACCTAACGCGAATTGCAGCAACTGCGGGAATACATCGCTCCCGACGGACAGCCCCAAGGTGGTCAATAGGTCGAACGCGAGAGGCGAATTCGCTTGGACATTTTCAGGGAACGCCACGAACGAATGAGCTTCGAGAAACGCCTTGGGCGCGGGCAGATGGTACATCAGCGCGTCATACGCGGTCGGCGGCAACAGCGCGCGCACTCCCACCGGCAGGGCGGTCACACCCATTCCGGCGAGCAATAGCCGCTCGGCCCTGGAGAAGGGTTTGTGCGCGCGCCACCGCGCTTGCCACTCACCCAGCGCGCCGCGCATTTCGTAGACGGCGATCAAAGCCAGAACGAGTAACAGCGCAATGAGCACAGGCGCATAGAGCAACTGCGCTAAACTCAACCCGATCAGAATTTCGACGATCGCGCCCAGCCCGACGACGACCGCGAACACATCCCGCTCGATGTCGGGCAATGCGCCAAACCCCCAGCGGCGCAAAATGATCCTGCCCAAGGCCAAAGCGACGAACACGACGAACGCGGCAAACGCCAGATCGAACAAGCGGGTCAAAATGCCGAAATTCATTGCGCCGCCTCAGCGCGCCCCGATGGATCGGCGTCCGCCAAAATCGAGGGCAGCCCAAACCAAATCAGCGCAAAACCCAGATGATTGTCGTTGAACGTCCGAGAGAAAAACGCAAAGACGAACAAGAGGATCGCATAACCGATCGTCATTTGCGTCAGAGTATTGGTTCGCCATTGGCGCGCCAGCAAGACCGCCAGAATCAAGCCACCAACCAAGATTTGAAGAGCCGAAAACGGGAACGAGTCGGTGTTATTCTTTACCAGCTCGAATCCCAGCAAGAACGATCCCAACCCCAGACTCTTGATCGGATAATTCGTCGCGCTAGATGAAATCCCGGATTGAAAATCGAATACGTCCTCAACGAACGCGCCAGGGTTCCAAATCAAGAAGGGCGCGACGATCGCGCCGAAGAGAATGATCGCCGGAATGAACACGCGCGCGCGCTGGGCAAGGTCGCGCCAATTCTGCCGCTTGGCTGGATCGAAGAGGTACAGCGCAAGAAACGGCAGCATGAACCAGGCGGTCTGCTTCGACGCAGCCCCGGCGGCAAGCCACACGACTGCCCAACCGGCCCGTCTCTCCTGCAAAAACACAAGCGCACCCACCAGCCAGAACAAGGGCGCCACATCGTTTCGCCCCTCAATGAAGAATGGAACGAACAAGGGGTTGAGCGTAACAAGCATCACCGCCGCAAGTTTCTCGCGTGGGGTCCGTCCAAGGCGCAGGAGCATTGGCACGAGCGCGATGAACATCAAGAGATAGACATAGCGCTGATCGTACCAACCCAGAGCGAATTGGGAAAACAGATAAACGGGCACTCCTGCGATAAACGTCAAGGGCAGATAAGGCAGGTGATCGAGCGCGGGATTGATCGAAACGTCCGTCTCGTGGTATGCCCATTGCGCCATCGGCGTATCCAAGTAATTCTCGACGTACGGATTTCTGCCGGCCAATACGAACTTGATCGCCTCTTCGGCTTGAATCGCGCCGTCGTGAATGTAGAGATGCGGCGCGCTGTTGTGACGATAGAGAATCGCCGCAACCGTGGGCATGAGGACGAACGCGATGATGGTCAGCCAAAGCGCGATCAACTTGGTATGGAATTGCTTCGGCCCGCTTAACCACACGTCCGCTCCCAAGTACGCCAAGAGGATGAGCAACAGCAAACCTGGAAATGGATCATAACCCATCACCCGCGTCAGATGCATCACCATGGACAATCCAATTTCGCGGGTAGGAACAAAATATCCGCTCAACTCGCTCGACCAGAATTGGGCGCTCCACAACGCGGCGAACAAGACCGCATCCCAAGACAATCGCCAAGAAGAAGATTTAGGACACCCGATCATCCAATCGCCTTTGTCCAAAATACAGATCAGCGTGCGGGGTTGCGATACACGCTATACTCGCCGCGTTGCAGCACCCGTGGCCAGGTTTCGATGGTTCGTATGTAATCTCGCAATGCGGGCATCCTTTGGCTGCCCCACCCCCTCCACAAATTGTCTACAATGACGTAGGTCGCATTCTCAAGCGATGCCTGAAAGACAAAACGCGCGCGGGGTAACCCCGCGCCGTAATTCTCGGTCGCAACACCTTCAAAGGCAAGCATCTGTTCAAAGTCGGCGGCGCGCGCCTGAATCCGCCAGGCGATCGTCGGCGAAGCCAGTACCACATCGGTGGACTGCGCGTGCGTGTTCACAAAATCGGTCACCGCGATCGCGTCGTGTGGCTTGGTCGCCAGCAGCGCGTCAAGCCGAGTTGATCGCGGCGCCTCGCGGCTTGAGACGAGGTAATAATCCCACGCGCCCATCCAAATCAAAGGCGCAAAAAGCAGTCCGCCGACCACGATGCTGACCGCCGCGTTGACCGGTCTGTCAAGCCGCGACCAATAAGGCAAGCGCGCAATCAGTTCCCTCACGTCATTCTGCAACTGCGCGCTCAGAAAGCGCCGCGCCCGCAAGACGAAATTCGCCGAGCCGAGCGCGATAAACGGCAACAACCCAAGGTAACGATGTGCGCTGGCATCGCCAGGTAAGATTCGCATCGCGTTGATCAGCGTCACAAAGAAAACAATCAGCGTAATGCCGCGCGCGCGGCGATCCTCAAGGAGAAACAGACCCGCAATCCCGATGCCAATCCAAACCGTCCAGTCGAGCCAGAACGAGTAATTTGTGATCAAGTTGAAGATCTGCCCCGAGACTGAATCACCGGTCCGGCTGACGATCAAGGCGAGGTCTTGCAGCAACGCATCTGGCGCGAGCAAAAACAATGCGCCAAGATACAGCGCGCCCGGCAGAAGCATCAACCCGAGAGCCCAGGCGACACGCCGAGCATCATACCAAAAGACGATCAGCGCCCCCGCGACAACTAGCGCGAGTCCCGTGAGCGCGGTCATATAAGCAGCGCCGGCAGCCAGCGCGGCGACGACGAGCCAGCGAACGTGGCGGTCGCTCGAAAACCTCCACAGTGTCCACCAGCCCAGGACGAAGAAGAATGCCTGCAAATTGTACGCTAACCCAATGCGATCATACAATAGGGCATTTGGCATAATCGTGAGACCGAAGGCCGCCAGCAGCGCCAGGCGTTCGTTCAGCATCTGCCGCGCGGCGTAGTACAAGAGGATGATCGTCGCGACCCCCGCGATGGCTGCCACCAACCGCGCCGCCAGCACATCGTAGCCCCACAACGAAAACGCGCCCACCAGCGCGAAATGAAAAAAGGGAACGCGCGCGGCGACTAGAGGCGTTCCGCCCAGCGCGAAATACTGCAGGCGTCCCTCCGCCAAATTGCGCGCGATATTTAGATCGCTCCCCTCATCCGAATACCATCCCGGGTTCCACGCTAGATTGTTGACACGCAGATAGACGGCGAGCGCGAATAGCAAGACAAAGGCGAGATGCGCGAGCACTGTCTCCCGATTGATGCTGCGTTCGATTCTGGTAGATACCGCGGAGGTTGTCATGCCACCATCCCTTGCCCTTCGCTCGTCGGCGCGGACCGTAAACGCAAGTTGGCTCTTTCGGATCGCACGAACAGTGCAATGAGGACTGCAATGGTTAGGAGCGCGGACGCGCGGTCGCTGATTTCTAGGGCCGCCGCTGCAAAGGCGACCCACGAGAGCACTGTCCAAGCGAGTAGCGCTATCGGCTTGCGAATCATGGCGAGAAGCGGCAGCAAATTATACGAGAAAATATACGGACTGACCAATAAGCCAACCGCCGCAACAAGGTCAAAATCATTCTTGCGCCACGCCCAGACGACGAGAACCAGCGCCAACAGACCCGCCGCGGCAAACCACATCGGCGTCGGCAAGAACGACAGCAAGCCCCAAAGCGAGGAGGAGATGTTCGCCCGCGTTCGTTCGCCACTTCGCGCAACAAAACGCGCCAGCCAATCCGGTTGAACGATAAACGAGCTGACCACAATCACGCCGAGTACCAACGCGAACCACGCGATCTGCCGCCGGTCGCGCCGCCACCAAGTCCACAACATCCAGGGCGCAAGCAGCAAGACAAGTTGGGGCTTTAATACCATGAAAGCCAGCGCAATGCCGCCGGCGACGCCGGACCGTAGTAGCGTGAACAGTCCCAGCATCACAATATCCACCTGCCCCAAGAGAAACGTCAGGAACACCGGCATGGATAGGGCGACCCAAAGCGCGCGGCGACGTAGGATTGCGACCAGGATCACCATCTGCAACGCCGTCCAGACGACGTGAACCGCTTGAACGGGCAGCACGGTCAAAGGAATGAATAGAAAATAAAAGGGCAACGGATAAAAGACCTCAACTCCCTGGATCGAGTAAGGGTCTAGTCCTTGAAAGATGGCTTGCGCTGCT
This sequence comes from Chloroflexota bacterium, assembly GCA_016208315.1. Classification (GTDB taxonomy): domain Bacteria; phylum Chloroflexota; class Anaerolineae; order UBA4142; family UBA4142; genus JACQYF01. Next base: position 13,358 of record JACQYF010000149.1, read on the forward strand.
AATAGGAAAATATCAATGTCCTTGAACGGCATTTAGCGCATCACCTCGAACACGAACGCGGGATGTCCCGCCGCGTCGCGGAAATCGGCCACGAGTTGCAGGCCCGGCACGGTCGCGCGTTGGTGATACAAGTCGTTCAGGGGCGCGGGGTGATCGAACCGCAGCAGCAGATACCGCGCGCGATATCGGCGCGCCGCGTCGAAAACCGCTGCTACGCCGTCGGTCGGAACCATTATCGTGCGACGATGGCTCACGTTGTAAAAGGATGGCGGATCAACGTCCATCACCATGTCGTCGGGCGCGGCATTTCCTGTCAGCCAATGGGCAATTGCCGCATATTCCGCATCGCGCTGATTCCAGAGCGGCACATCGCTCGACCCGCCGACGAGGGCGCCAAAGATGCCCTGCGCGTACAGAAACATGCTAAGGAAAATCGCAAGCGTGACAAAGCCGCCGCGAAAGACGCGCGATGCTTGCCGCGCATCCCACGTCCGGCGGCGGCGCGCGATCCAGCGAACGGTCGCGTCAATGCCCGGCGGCGCGGCGACCGCAAGAAACGGCAGCCAGGCCGCCGACGAATGCAACATGCTGCCGCGCCAACTCGGAAAGGTGAAGAGCAGCGTCATTGCGAGATAGAGCAAAACGGCGTACACGAAAAAGGGCAGCAGCTCCAATTGCCGCCGCAACTGCCACAAGCCAATCGCCGCGAAGGGCGCGAGGAACACCTGCAAGTCGCCAAAGACGACGATAAAGATGTTACGGAACGCGGCAAACGCCTTAGACTCGACAATCGGTCCGAGGCCCCAAGCCAGATAGCGTGTAAGCGTTAGATCGTCGGCGTACCGAAACACCTCGTCATAATTTGTGAGCCACAGAGTTTTCGTGCCCGCGCTCGGATAGGGCGAGCCGACGGTAAGAAAATTGCGGAGAAACCAGGGAGACATTAGGAGCAAGTAGCCGAGTAAAACGCAAAACGTAAAACGTAAAACGTGACGCCAAGTATGGGAGTGTGGGCGTAAGAGTAACGCGATGGGTGCGACTGCCAGAAGGAGCAAACCGTCGGCGCGGGAGAGGTGGCTCAAGCCGGCGAGGAGGCCCGCGAGGAAAAAATAGCGCGCGGCGCTCGTTTCTATCCCGCGCGCAATCGCCAAAAGACAGAGCGCGGCGGTCAGCGCAAAGGGCGTGAAATTATCGGGGCTGACCCAGTAGACCGTGTAGAAACCGCTGAACGCGGTCAAGAGCGCGGCAGCCCAAGCATAATCGTCACGTTGAAATATCTTGCGGCTCTGATAAAAAGCTAGGAGCGGCAGAAACGACGAAAGGATAATGAAGGGAATTTGCGCGACGCGGTACGATACGCCGAGAAGCGCAAAGAACGGCGCGATCATCAGCGACGGCAGCGGCATCCAGTAAAGGTTGCTCGGATGCGGCACGCCCGCGGGCTGATCGAGATAATTCCACAAAATGTCCTCGGTGAACCCGCGCCCGCGCGCGAGATTTTCCGCGACGTGCAGCGCGTACGACGCGTCCATGTAGCCGGCTTGCTCGAGCGGCAGCGCGGTCGCGACGCGAAGGAGGAGTGTGATGCTGAAAAGGAGGCCATAGACGCGCAAGGAGTTTGATGTGCTCATGAAGGAGCCGCCAGGTATGACGAAGCGGACGCGACAGCATCATCGGAAATAGAATGCACGCGGGTCACTCGCCGAGCCACGTATCCGTAAACTATTGCGACCAGCCACGGCACCCAAAAGAAGTAAACCTCGCTCGGGGTCAGTGTCCGTTCGTAAAAGGCCAGGGCGTTCGCCGCAATCAGAAGCACGCCGATCAGAATCGTCTCGCGCTTGGCCAGCTCACCGTCGCAGAGCCAAGTGGCGACGCGCAGGATCGGAATCAACAAGAGAACTTGATCGTAGCTCCAGCCGAATGGCGCGGTCGGGATTCCGAGTAGGAGCGTGATGTCCACCCACGTGCGCCAACTCGACGGAATTGCCTGGGAAGTAAACCGCCAAATGACCAGAGGCAGAATGACAAGCCCCAACCATTTTGCCCACGTCAAGCCAAACACAAGCTGAGCGATTCCGCCGACTGTTGGCGTTTCCCATGCCAGCAGTTGCCCGCCGCCGATGTTCTGCAAATACTCGCCGAGCCAGGTCGGGCGAAGCAGAAACAAGCTCAGAAGGAGTGACGCGCCGCCCACGCCAAATCCCATGAGCGCCCGCCAGCGGCGCGTTCGCACGAGACCAAGAAACAAGACCGGCAGAGTGAGATAGACCAGGTGCGGTTTCACAGTCGTGAGCCATAGGGCCGCGCCGGCCAGCGCGTCGCGGCGCGCACGCGAGAAATAGAGAAACAGAGCAAGTCCGGCAAACACCAATGTATTGACTTGCCCCATCCCAAGAGTGAGGAGCGTCATCGCAAAACTAAAGGCAATCACCAAGCCCACCCAAGCGCGCCGACGCGTGGCCGCTTGTCGAGTCGAGTCGTGCCAGACAAGCACTGCGCCCAACCCGACCAGCGCAATATTCGTCAACAACCAAACGCGCTCCGCCGTGGCGAATGAAACAAACGCATAGGGAAGGATTAGGACGCCGAGCCACGGCGGATTCCAGGTGAGCACCGGGAATGCTTCGCGCCAACCGGCTTGTTCCTGCTCCGTGCGCAAAAGCAAGGTTGGATCCCAAGGATTTTCGCCGCGCGCCAGCAAATAGCTTGTGCTCCAGTAGGCGCGAAAATCACCGCTGGCGATCCCGCGTGGAATTAGCGATTCGTTCGTAAGCAGAACGCCCAGCACGACGATCAGTAGGGCGATTTCCACTGTGGTTCGTTTCACTTGGACTCTCCGACTTGATAAACCGTTACGCCCTCATTTGCAAACACCCGAGTCAGGTAGGTCGCCGTGCTCGGATCGAACGCGTCTTGGGCGCGTTCGCGTGCGCCGAACCACACGTAGCGCACGCGGAAGCGAGCTAGCAGGTCCCGCCGGACACTGTTGTCGGTAGCCGAATTGTAGACGCGCGCGACCTGAACGCGTTTGTCCTCGACATCCAGCGTTTCCGCCCAATGCCCGACGACGACCGCGTTGCCCGCGTGCGCCGCAACATAGTTGCCCGTTTCATAATCGCTCAACACGACATCCCCGCGCGTCGTGTTCGCCCGCAGCCACTCGACCGCGGCCACCTCGGTTCGCGGCCGAAAAAGCAGATCCGGTTGCTGTATCGCCATCGTGACCGATAGACTCGTCAGGATGTAGAGGTTGGACAGTCCCATGACCATGAGAAACAAGACGACCAGCAGCCGCTCTAGCCCCGCGACCGAATACCGCGGCCGCGCGGCCAGCCAACGAAATGCTCGCGTGCGTCCGAGCCAGGGCAATACGACCTCGAACAAGCCCGCCGTAGCAAGGATCGCGAGCGGAACCTGAACGCCTTGCACGAATCGCCGCTGAGGATTCAAAGGCGCGTAGACGAGGAGCGCGGCGGCCAGGAGCCAAATCCACAGGAGCGCAAACTCGCTCTGCCGCTTGATCCAAAGATGCAATCCGGCCAGCGCCAGCATCACGCCATACGCGACGAGATAGTGCGGCCACGGCGGCGACAGCGTAACTGCCTGCGCGTCCCACGCGCGAAAGATGGGGCTTGTCGCGAGGGTGCGCGCGTACTCGAACAAGAGGGGCGCGGGAAATAGAAGTCCAGTCGCCAGCATGATGCCTTGTCGCCACAAGATCGAGCGCGACCGAAACGAAAGATACAGCCAAAAGAATGCCACGGCGACAGCAATCAGGTAAATCAAGAAAGGATAGACGATTCCGAGCGCGAGATTCACCAATCCTGCGATAATTACAAATCCCCAATTACCGGTCTCCGTTGTTCGTCTAGTCAGCCAGAGACTCATTATGATCAAAGACGTGCCCAGCGCCACGTGCGGAAAAGTCAGCGCGGTGAAAAAGAGATGCGCTTCCGGCATTTTGAAATCAACCGGAAAGGCGTCGAGCCAATAGGGTTGATTTACCAGAAATAGGAGCCAGCCCAACCCGGAACCGAAAACGGCTAAGACGTACGCGGTCCAGCGCGCGCGCGGTTCGCGCAAAAAGCTGGCGATAAAGCCAAAGGTCGCCAGAAACATGAACAGGTCTGCGATCACGCGCGCAGAATGCCACATCGCGTCGAGCGACAAGCCGAGCGCGCGGGCGATTTGCCCCAAGGCGAGATAGAACCCGCCGATGAAGGCGGGCGCGTGCTCTTCCGTCGTAAAGGGAATCGTATACAGCCAGCGACCGTCATAGCCCTGCAGCATCTTGGCGAAATAACTCTGCGAGTCTTCCGGGTTCATGACAAGTCCCGTGTAAACCAGTCCAGGGCGCGTGAACGCATAGCCGAGCGCATACGGCACCAGAGTCAGGGCAACGGCGACAAGCGCGACGACCAATGCAACAGTCCATTCCCGGCGCGTTGGGGACCAATCTACCGTTTGCATCCGGTTCACCCCACCCATCCCCACATCACAAATTGCGCGCTGAGATACAAACCTAACGGGAACGATAGATAGACGATCGCGCGATTAACCCAAGGATTGCGTCCCCACGCGCCCCAGACGACAAAGACCGGAAACATCGCGAGCACATAGCGCATCATGCTGACGAGCGGCTGCGTCGTCGTCATCCGAAACAGCGGCGCGAGATACATGAGGACGGCGTACAACAGGAACGCGGGCGGCACGCTGCGACGCCGCCACATGCCCGCGAGCATGACTCCGAACAGGATCGTCGTCAGCAAGTTCAGAATATCAACGAAACTCGCCTGCGCGCCCGCGACCAACGCCAGCGACGCGGCCACGTTCTCCCACGGCATCACGAAGCGCGCGTGCAACTGACCCTCATACGCGCCCACCAACGACGCATTGCCGACAAAAAGATACTGCCACGCAAGAAACGCCGTCGTCGCTAGCGGGATGGCAAGCAGCATCAACCCCCTCCCTAGCCCTCCCCCGTCGGAAGACCACCGACAGGGGAGGGGACGCCTGAGACGTGCCTTCCACCACAGATACGCCAACGGCACAACAAGCAACACCCCCTGCAAGCGCGTCAGCGCGGCCAATGCGCCAAATAGCCCCGCCCTGGCCCAATACCCGCGTGTTCCCGATCGCAGCGATGCGAGCGCGCAGAGCAGAAACAGCGATTCCGTGTACGCGCCAAACAGAAAGAACGCCGTCGGAAAAAGCGCCAGAAACACGACGGCGCGCGCCGCGTTGTTTGAACCGCCCCGCTCATCTGCAATCTGATACAGCAAATGGAATACTCCGACCAGCGCGAGATTCGAGATGAGGAGCGCGGCCACCAAATTTTGCCCGAGCAACACGCTGCTGGCGACTCGAATCAGCAGCGGGTAAAGTGGAAAGTAGACTGTGCTTCCATCGTCCGCCGAATAGCCGCGTTCGGCAATTTTCAAATACCAGTTGGTGTCGAAGCGCTGCCACAGGCCAAACAGCGGATTCGGGTTCGGCGCGACGCCGCGGTACGGGAAAATATCCTCGACGGGATAAGCCGATGCGGCCAGCGCACGGCCCGCATACGCGCCCGAAAGGGCGCGGCCGTCGTCCAGCGCCCACACGGTGCTCGTCTGCGCATCGGTCACCCGCCCGTGCTCGCCCGCGCGAAACACTAGCGTTGTGCCCTCCACTTGGCGCGAGTAGACAAAACGGTCGCCCGATCCCAAATCGAAAACCGCGACGACGGGCATGCCGAAGAGATCGAGATTCTGTAGAACGCTCGGAAAGATCAGGAAAACGATCAGCGACCACGCGGTGAATAGCACGCGCGCGACGACGTACACTCCAATCGCAAATCGCCACGCCGGGTCGAGTCGCCGCCAATAATCCAGCATCGCTATCCCGGCTCCGCAAACAATCCAAACATCGCGCACCAGGCGCCCCAAATGTTGACGACGATGCTGGTCACAATGAGAAATTTCGCGGCCCAACTCCAACGCGCATGGAGGCCCAGCGCAGTTAGGATAAAGAGAAACGGGAAGAAATCAATCCCATAACGATAGCCGAATTGAGAGTAACCGACGCCGTAGTACATTAGCAACAGCGGGAGAATGGCGAACACGGCGACCGCCGCAGCTTGCGCCAGCCGCTGGCGGTAATTGGCAAAGAACGCATAGACAAAAGCCGGCGTGGTCCAGAAAAGCCCCATGCCCCAGCGCGAAGGCAAGATCCACGGGAATTGCAGCACGGGCGCGCCGAGACCGGGTATCGGCTCAGGCGCGCTAAACAAGAGCATGTAAATGTTCTTGGGAATGTGGACCGGACTGACCAAACCGTAGCGCAGCGCCTCGCGCAGGATCGGCGCGCCGGGCAGAGCGTAAGCATATCCCGTTTCGAGAATATGTCCAAAACGCGCATAGTTGTAGACAAAGAAGAAAATCACCGGCGCAGCCAGGCCAAGCGCGATGGCCAATGCGTCACGCACGGTCCGCCCTCCGCTGCTGCGGTGCGCCGCGAGCATGAGGAAAAAGGGCAACGCCAGAAGAGTTGACGAACGCGTGAGGAATGACAACCCCAGCAACAGACCTACCAATCCGGGCGCTCTGCCTCTCAGCCACAGATAGATCGCGAGCAGTAAGAACATCGTCGTGCTGATGTGGGACAGGAACCAACTGCGGCCCAGAACCATCGCGGCAAAATAGATCGTGCCGATCAGAAAGAGCGCGAGCAGCCAGCGGCGCTTGTTCGGATCGAGAATGCCAATCTGCCGCAAGATCAAATTCAGCAGCCAGGCGTTCAGCCCGGTTAGTCCTAACGAGAGCCACAATTCGTCGAACGCGACGCCAGAAATGCTGACGAACGGCATCAACAACATAGCCGGCGCTGGACCCATCGGCAGGAAAACCTGACTGCCCACCTGGATCGTATCGGCGTAACTGTCCGGAAGCGCGCCCACCGAAAACGTGCCGCGCAGGAAGGCGTGCGCGAGAAACGTAAAGTGATTGGTCGCCGGCGCGCCGGCCAGCGCGCGCACGCCGAGCAGAGAAAAGAGCGCGGTCGCAATCACGACGCGCAGTCCGGCGAAAGCCGCGCCCGCCAAGCGGTCGCGAATTTGAACTCGCGCAATGGGGTTGAGGGAGAGATCGCTAGTTTTGGTAAAGTAAGACATTCAAATCCCCGAAACGTTCTTCAGACACCAGCCCGTAGCGTTTGTCGAGCCATTTGAGATTCGCTTGGCGTTCCCCGCGCGCCGCGGCCTCGTCAATCGCCCGCTGAAAGATGACGAACCACACGCGGCCGCGCGCCGGCGCGGCATCCTGCCAAGTTGTGGCGGGCACGTCTAGAACCTGCTGCGTCTCCACCGCGAGCGTGTTGCTGCCGGCTTGCGCGGGATCGGCCAGCCACGC
>JACQYF010000150.1 GCA_016208315.1 Chloroflexota bacterium
CGGCGATGTCGCGGTGATCAACGATTTGCTGTCGCAGGGCTTGATTACGCTCTTGGGCGATCTGGTCGTGCTCGTCGGCATCGTCGCCGTCATGCTCTCGATGAGCACGCCGCTCGCCCTCTACACCTTCAGCGTTCTGCCCTTGATGGTGTTGGCGACGTGGATTTTCGCGCGCCACGCCCAAGTCGCGTTTCGCGATACGCGCGCGCGAATCGCGGCGGTAGTTGGCGATCTGGCTGAAAACATCTCGGGGATGCGCGTGATTCAGGCGTTCGCGCAAGAGGATGCGACCCAAGACCGCTTTGACGGGGTGAACCGCGCCAATCGCGACGCCAATATTGCCGCGATGACCCTCTCGTTCATCTTTTTGCCGTCGGTCGAGTTTCTCGGAATGCTGGCGACGGGCGTCGTGCTGTGGTTCGGCGGGTCGGCAGTCGCACGCGGCGAACTGACGTTAGGCGTGGTCGTCGCGTTCCTCGCGTACGTCACCCGTTTCTTCCAGCCGATCCAGGAACTGAGCCAACTGTACACGACGATGCAGGCCGCGATGGCGGGCGGCGAACGTGTGCTGAGTCTGCTCGACACTGAGCCGGATGTGAAGGATTTGCCGGGAGCGCAAGTAATGCCTCCGATTGTCGGGCGCGTCGAGTTGTCGCACGTTTCGTTCGCGTACGGGCGCGGCGACGAGGTGCTGCACGATGTGAGTCTGGTCATCGAAGCGGGGCAAACTGTCGCGTTGGTCGGCCCAACCGGCGCGGGCAAAACGTCGCTCGCGAATCTGGTCGCGCGCTTGTATGACGCAACCGAAGGCGCAGTCACGATTGACGGCGTAGACGTGCGGACGGTCGCGCAGCAATCGCTGCGGCGGCAAATGGGACTCGTGCCGCAAGAGCCGTTTCTGTTTACCGGTACGATTGCCGGCAACATCCGCTTCGGCCAGCATCCTGAGCGGAGCGCAGCGGAGTCGGCTCCTGCGGAGCCGCCGAAGGACGCGTCGCCCAGCGCGATTGAGGACGCGGCGCGCCTCGCCAACGCGCACGAATTCATTCTCGCGCTGCCCGACCAGTACGAGACCGAAATCCAGGAAGGGGGCGTCAATTTATCGGTCGGCCAGCGACAATTAATTTGCATCGCGCGCGCGGTGCTGGCCGATCCGCGCATCCTCATCATGGACGAAGCGACGGCCAGCGTGGACACGATGACCGAAGTGCTGATCCAGGATGCGCTGCAACGTCTCTTGCGCGGGCGCACGGCCATCGTCATCGCGCACCGGCTCAGCACGATTCGGAACGCCGATTTGATCTGCGTCGTAGACAACGGCCGCATCGTCGAACGCGGCAAGCACGCCGAGTTGCTCGCGCAAGATGGGCTGTATCGCCAACTGCACGACAGGCAGTTTGTGGACTGGGCGGCGAAATGAAATCCGTTCTGATTTGTCATTGCGAGGAGCGGTCTATGCGACGAAGCAATCCCCAACGTGCGAATTGGAGATTGCTTTGCTTCGTTCCTCGCAACCGGCAAAAACCGCCTCCTCGCAATAACATTCGCGCGATTCGCGTGATTCGCGGATGGCTTTTCATCGTATTGACGTGCCTGGCTGCATGCGCGGCGCCAACGGCAACGCCCGTTCCCACGCTTGCGGCCATCAAAGAGCCGCAGGTCGAGCAGGCCACGGTCACGCCGGTCGTCATCGCGCCTGCATCAAAGAGCCGCAGGTCGAGCAGGCCACGGTCACGCCGGTCGTCATCGCGCCTGCAACGGCTGAACCGACAATCACGGAACCGTCGGCGACCGCGCCCAATCGCACGCCAACCGCGCAGAATCGCGAGATCACAGTGGACGTGCCAGGCGATTCGGCGCTCTCGTCCCCGGAACAGACGAACAGCACAGTCTACTCCGCGTTTGATTTCTTGCGCGACTATCTCACTAATCGCACGTATCCGACGATTGTGGAAGGTAAGCCGTGGACGAACAGCACGGTGAACTTTCAGCAATATCCGCTCGAACTCGAAGGCGTCACGTATTGGGATTTTTTCAGCGAGCACGAAAATTGGGATTCGCCCTCGTACCTGTGGCAAGACGACGGCGGGAACTGGCGGCCATACGAACAAACCGTGATCCAAAATACGACCGCGTACATCCTGTTGGAACGCCAAGGCCCCGGCGCGATGGACAAGCTGTGGTTTACGCAAGATGCTGTCTGGATGCTCACGACCGAGCAATCGAAAAAAGACGTCGGCCCGATTGCCAATATGGACGAGTTTGTCGAGTGGGGCAATCTAGAAAAACTGGGCAATCTCCGTTTTGACGTGGATGGCCGCATCGTCTACGATGGCTTGGTCCGCGATTGGCTGTCGGGCAAAGCGTGGCGACTGACGCCGGAACTGACGCGAATTCTCACCTGGCGGCATCGCGAATTTGGGTCGAGCGGCAGCATCCTGCCGGTGCTCTATCAGAAAAGTTTGCGCGTCGCACTCTATGGCGGCAGCAAAAAACCAAAATGGTTTCTCGCGACCGGCGTCCGCTTCCCCGCGCACGTCGCCGTCAAGCCCTACACCGGAACCGCCGCCGATTTGCCGCCCGACGAAATGACGCGGCTCGCGCGCAATGTCTCGCAACCGGAGAATTACCTGAATACGCTCGACAACGTTCGCGCTTTTGATCTGATCGTCCAGCCGAAAAGCGCGTCGGCGCTTCAGTTCAACGGCGCGGGCACGGTCGCCGCGCTGCAATTTCAAATCGCGAAAAAGGATGATCCGCGCCAATTGTGGCTGCGGGTTAAGTATGGCGGGCAAGTCGCGGTGAACCTGCCGCTTATCGCGTTCTTCGGCGATCAAAAGGAGATGGTCGCGCATCGCTCGGCACCGCTAGGGATCGTGGATTCCGGCGATGCCTTTTTGTTTTACAGCAACTTGCCCCTGCCCTTTCAGAACGGCATGACGATTGAACTGACGACGAACAGTTCCACGCCCGTCGCCGTTTCGGTGCGCCTCGTGGCTTCGCGCGAGAGCGCCAAGACGCAACTGTGGGTGGACTATCGCGAGCCGCGAAAGCTCGCAATGTATGGCGAGAACTATCGCGTCCAGTTGAAAGGCGATGGGAAATTGGTCGGGCTGGTGCTGCAAAC
>JACQYF010000128.1 GCA_016208315.1 Chloroflexota bacterium
AGTAGGCAAGATGCTCTCGCATCACCTCACGGGCGCGTTTGGCATCGTGAACGGTAATGGCGTCCAATAATTTCTGATGGTCCTCGATCGCGCGTTGGCCCATCGAATCATCGGGCGCGAGCTTGTCGAGGGTTTCGTAAAAGGGGGTGCGGAAGGAGTTGACCGTAAAGAAGAGGACTTGATTCTTGGCGGCTTGCGCCAGCGCAATGTGAAAATTGATGCTGTGGGGAGTAAAGCGCTGATTGCCGGCCGCACGCGCGGCGCGCGCTTCGGCGATCGCTTCTTGCATCGCGCGCAAATCGTCCGGCGTGGCGCGCTCGGCGGCGAGGGTGACGATGGCGGTCTCGATCACCAGGCGGGCTTCGACCAATTCGCGAATGCTGATGCCCTGCAGGCGGAGCATATCGGTGAGGACTTGGGTGATCGGCTCGGCGCTCGGGGCGGCGATAAACGCGCCGCCGCCCGCGCCGACTTTGATCTCGACCAGTCCTTGCGATTCCAAGACCCGCATCGCATCGCGGACGGTAATGCGGCTGACGCCAAACTGCTCGGTCAGTTCTCTCTCGGCCGGCAGGCGATCTCCAGGGCCCAACTTGCCCTCAAAGATGCTGGCTTTGATTTGGCTGACAATATCGCCTGAAGCACGCGCGATCCGCACGGTTCGAAAGAGTTGAGAGGTTGGCTCTGGCATCTTCGCCTCAACGATCCAAGGGGTAAATGTATGACCATTATACAGTTATCCCTTTGCGAGGGTCAACATATTTTCGGGTAGAATCGGACTACCCATTTGGGTATATGTCAGACTTGCGAAATCTCGCAGATTTCGCAAGTCTGAATGCCGTTATTTCGCCGGACTGAGAATCCATTGCTTGTATTCGTCTTGCAAGCTGCAAGTACACGTGCTCTCCGCGGTCTTGAGAATATCTTCGGGATACGCGATCTTGTAGCGAAAGGCCGCAAAGTAGGTTCTCAAAAATTGGTAGAATTTCTCGTCGCCCATTTTCTTGCGGATGGCATCGTAGAACAAGGGGCCCTTGCCATACACGATCGCGCCGTAATCGTTCTCGTCAAACGCGGCGACGGGCTGATTGACGGCCGCGTCTCGCCCCGCCGTTTTGGCACGGTCGTAGAGATTCTGGAAATAATTCTTGAGCACTTGCTGCGCGTTGGCCTTGCCGCGGATCGCCTCGGCGTACATCAGCGTGCTGTACTGCGCGAGCGCTTCATCCACCCACGGGAAATTGACTTGATCGTTTCCCACCATCGCATACCACCACTGGTGTGAAACCTCGTGGACCGTCGCAAATTCAAAGAAATCACGCTGGCTGGGATTGCTGTACAACTCGCGCCCAACGACGATGACGCCCGGATACTCGATCCCGCCGGCGGTCGTCGGCGTCTCGACGATATCAAGCTCCCGATAAGGATAAGCGCCAAAGCGGTTCTGGAATTCGCGGAACGCATCCGCGGCGATCTTGAGCGCGTCTTGGCCGGCTTGCGCGTCGGCCGCTTCGTAATACGAGTGGATGGTCGTTTCGCCAATTGTCGTGCTCGACCGTTGGAGTTGATCGCTTAGATTGATGTCGAAATCACGCATCGGCCCGGCGACAATGCGCCAAGTCGTCGTGCCGTCTCCATTGTCTCTCGCGTCAAGCGTCGAACCGGAGGCGATGACGTTCATTTTGGAGGGAACGGTCATCGTCACGGCATATAGAGAAATATCGGCATAGACCAAATCGCCAAAACGCGGCGGAATCGCAATATGCCAGCCCTTGTCGTCGTACACCGGAATGAGAGGCAACACGCTGGGCAGGGTCACGACGGTGTTGCTGAAACCGTAATCGGCATAATGACCCTTACTAATCGGCGGAATTTTGAGCGTGAATTCAAGGCGAATACGTGTCGAACCGTTGGGCGGCAGAGGCCTGGCGAGCGGAATTTTGAGCGCCGTATTTTGCGCTTCGTAGGTCGCCGTGGCAGCCGCGCCATCCACCGCCAAGCGGTTGATCGCGATCATGCCGCCGGAGTCAGGGTAACTGGCGAAGAGCCGAAAGTAGATTTCGTTCAGCGGGACGATTTCTTGGTTGAAATAGAGGACATCTTGCGCGCCGGCGAGCGTGTACTTGACCGCATCGTAGGTAAGCGTCAGATCATAGCGGGTCGCGCGGTCTAATGAGTCAACGTCGGACTGGCTCGCAGGTATCAGAGCCGAGCGATAGGGCGCCAACTCGTCGTTGAGGGTCGAAGGAACAAAGGGCACGGGCGTCGTGTTGGCAAGCGGATTGCAGGCAGTCATGCAGACAAGGACGATCATCCAAATACGCAAGGTCTTCATGGGTGTCCCTCTTGGCGTAAGCAAAAGCCCGCCTCACACGAGGCGGGCTTGGGCAAAGATGCCCATGCGCTATCACTGAATTCTAAGCCGATGGCGCTGGCGGCGGACTTGGCGGAGCGGGAGGCGTGGTGGTCGGCTCGCTGCTGGGGTCGGCAACCGGAGCCGCGGTTGCTGCCGGTGTCGGTTTCTTTGAAGAGATGAATTTCATCATCTTGGTACCGCACGAAGCGCAAACACCCTGCATGGCGTGCTTGCCGTTCTTCAGAATGACTTCGTGCCCATCTTTCATTGGCTTTTGCGCTTTTTCCTTTACACAATAAGCCATAAACTCGTCTGCCATTCGAGAGTCCTCCTTTTTCTGAACATAGCCGACGCCAGGCGGGAACGCCGTGCTAATGATGGTTGTGGGCGACTTTGCACGTGCCAATTCTAGCATCAAAAGGGGGGCTTGGCAAGTGGCAAAATTCAGCTCTCGTGCTTGTCATAATCCACCAATTCTAACTTCGCAGGAAGCCAATTCCCGAACTGACGAAATAGAAACTCAGCGCGATCAAGAACGCGCCGCACACGATAAGGATACTGCGATAGATTTGCTCGCTCATCAGGCGGCGGCCCGTGGCGACGACGAAGGCGACGACATTGTTCCAAACCCAATCGGCGAGCGTGTGCCCGAAATAGAACGCCACGATTCCGGCGAAACCGTACGCCTGAAAGGTGAGAAGTGATGCGGTACCGACCGTCGCCCACCAGAGTAGCCAGTATGGATTCGCTACGCTCGTCAGGATTCCGGCTGCGATTGGACTGCTTGTTTTGCCGCTCTGCCCGGCGCTCTGCGTCAAGTTGAGTGACACTTGGCCGAGCCACGCGCTTTTCACGATGCCAAATCCCATCCACAGCAACACCAACCCGCCCAGCAAGCCGATGACGCCGGCCACCAAATTCTGCTTAAGCAAATCACCCAAGCCGAAGAACAGCGCGATCACCATCACCAACTCGAGCAGTACGTGCCCAATCGTAATCAACGGCCCGGCGATAAACCCACGCCGCGCGGTTTCCGTCACGATAAGCGTGGTCACCGGTCCCGGCATCATCGCACCGCTAAAACCCACGATCCACCATGAGCCAGCCAGCAGCAGCAATTCCAATGTGTCCTCCTCCTCGAAACCACGTTGTCGGCATCATATCACGAATTGCAGCGGATGCAAAAACGCATACAATGTGAGTAGATGGAATCACCGGTGAAGGGCGCCCAGTTCAAGTGGATGCGGCTCCGGCTTGCCGCGCTCGTGCTTGTGCTTGCGTTCCTCGGCACGGCGGGCAGCGCCGGCAGAATCGTGCTGCGCCACGCGACCATCGGAATCGAAGGCAAAATCGTCGCCGAGTCGGCCGATGCCTATATCGTCTACGACGCGCAGAGCCAAATGTGGGAGATTGGCACCTCGGGCATCCGGCGCCGCATGCATTACGATCTTGTGGACGGCTATCACCTCGTCGCGCTCACCAACATGCGGACCGGGCGCGACTGGGTTGTGGCGGACGCTGCGGGCAACCGCGAAGTGCGCCTGACGCTGGATGGGCAGACTATCACCAGCTCCGATCCGTTCCGGCTGCAGGGCTTTGAAACCTTCACTCACCCCAATGGCTCGCTCGAACTGCAAGTATCGCTGGTACGCGGTTCGCTCGCCGTTCACGTGCACTATGTTCTCTTTCCGTGGACGAGCGTAATCGAGCAGTGGGCCGAGGTCGAAAACACCGGCACAACCGTTCTTCGCAACCTGACCGCGCTCGACTCGATCTCGCTCTCGCTCAGTCCGTCAATCAATCCCCTGACACTCTACTGGGTACAAGGGTTGACGCCCCCCCTGGAGGATACTGAAGAGGCGCAACCGCTTCCGGTTCTGCGTCTGCGTTCGCTCCAGTTGAACTATGGCATGGCGCAAGAGCTTGGCTCAACGGCCCGTTCGACGGAGGCGAGCATGGGCTGGTTCGCGTTGGCCGATGAGGGGTTGCGCGAAGGGCTATTCGGCGGAATCGAGTGGTCGGGCGCGTGGCGGCTTGCGGCCAAGCGCGAGGATTCGTGGACGACGTTGCAAGCGGGGATGCAGAACCTCCGGCACGATCTGCAACCCGGCGAAACGTTTAGTGCCCCGCGCCGCTTTCTCGGTTTCTACGAGGGCGATTTGGACGAGGCGGCAATTGCCTCGCACGCCTTTGCGCGCTCGTACCTTATGCGGCCGCTCCCTTTCGATTCCCCCTGGACCCAATACAACACGTGGTACGCGTACGGCATCGCACTGGACGAGGAGCTATTGTACGAGGAGGTGGATGCCGCGGCAGAGCTTGGACTGGAAGTTTTCTACGTAGACGCTGGCTGGTACGAGGGATCGCCGCCGCAGGGCGATTTCGGCTGGGGGCTGGGAACCTGGCGCGAAAATCGCGATAAATTTCCCAGCGGCCTGGCCACTCTTTCGGACTATGTACACGACAGGGGGCTAAAATTCGGCTTGTGGGTCGAGCCGGAACGGGTGGATATGCGCTTGGTCGGCGAAGAGGTCCCCCTCAAATGGCTGGCGCCCGAGGCCGCCATGCTTGGGCCCGCCGAGGAGGACATGGCCGCGACCGCGCAGATTTGTTTCGGCAATCGCGAGGCGCGCGAGTGGGTCAAAACTTGGCTGGCGCGGCTCGTGCGCGACTATCGCCTGGACTGGCTCAAGTGGGACAATAATCTCTGGATGTCGTGCGACCCACCCGGTGAAGCGGGCGACGGCAACTACGCGCACATCCAGGGATTGTACGAAGTGCTCGATTATTTGCGTGCCGAGTTCCCGCAGCTCATTGTCGAAAACTGCGCGAGCGGGGGCAACCGGATGGACTATGGCTTGATGCGCCGGACCGACATCGCCTGGTTGAGCGACGAGACCGATCCGAGCTACCGCGTGCGCTACCACATGGCCGGCGCGAGCTATCCTTTTCCGCCCGAATACCTCAACACATGGCTCATCGAATCCGATTTCGAATCCATGACGCAGCAAGCCGACGCGGCGACACGACGTGCGTGGCTGCGCAGCCGGATGATGGGCGCGTTCGGCATTTCGGCGAATATCGCGAGTTGGCTGCCGGAACTGCGCGCGGCGGTCGCGCTAGAGATCGAACAGTACAAGACGGTGCGCAAGATCATCGCGAACGGCAAGCTGTATCGCTTGCTGCCGCAAGCCGAACTGACGTTTCCGAATCTCGAGCCGCCGTCGTCGCCGGACGCGGTCGAGTTCCTCGATCCGGGGAATCACGTGGGGGTGGTCTTTCTCTTTCAGGGGGCCGTACCGTGGCAGCAGCGCCGCGTGCTGCTCAAAGGTCTGGAGCCGGAAGTGTACTATCAGATCACATCGGCGGACCGGACGATGTCGCTCCGCCGGACGGGTGAGCAACTGATGACGCAGGGCATTCGCTTTCGCTACGCGGCGGAGCATCCATCCACGCTGCTGTTTATCAAGCCGGCGCCGAGCGGGGCTGAACCGGAGGCGACATCTGCGCCAATACCGCGATGAACCTGTCAGATAACGTCTCAGGCGCGCTCAGGCATGATTGACGATTGCGATTTTTGCCAGGCGCACGCTTTACTCCAGAGCCAGCTCAAAATCCCGATGATCACGGGCGGGGCGAAAATCACGAGCACGAACATGAGATTGACTTGGGGATTTTGCAGCGTGCGAATGTTCCAAATCCAGAAAAAGTTGGCGACGTAGGAGAACAACGCGGAAACCGTAAAAGCCAGGAGGATGTGCCGCGTAAACGCGTGGCTCGTCCAAATACCGAGGGCGATTGGCCAGATGGCAAACCAGGGCTGAAAGTGCATCGAGCCGATCACGAGGTAGGCCAGGGTGAGCCACGTGCTCAACAGAATCAGGTCGAGCGGACGCCGCGCGCGTGCTTGATACCGCAAGCTGAGCGCGTAAACGAGTAGGTACGCGCCGGAACTCACGGCCAACATGATGGACTTGGCAATCTTGTCGCCGTGAATGGTTCGCAAGAACTGAAAGCCCAGCGTCGGCACAGCCAGCAAGCTGTAGAAATCGGCTTCGTAAAGCAAGCCTGCTGGCACCGCGAGAAATGGAAAGGCGAGAATACCCGCGATGAGCGCGGAAATCGCGCCGGTCTTGAACAAGAAGATGAGGCGATTGCGCCAGCCAACCTGAGCGTGCAGGCAGTAGATCAAAAAGGGCAACAGCAAGATCGCTGTGACGTACTTGACCAGCACCGAGGCAACGAGCGCGGGCAGCACCCACACCCAACGGCCGCGTACCAAACAATAGACCGCGAGCAGCGCAAAGAACATCATGATTATGCCGTTATGCCCGTTGCCCGGCGCCTCGAACAAGGTGAGCGGATTCCAGGCGAAAATCAGTGTGCCGGCGATCTTTTGATTCGCGTCCTTGTGTTTTAGGATTGCAGCGATAACGAGCACACAGCCGAGGTAAAAGAGAACCGGCAACGCCTTCATCAGGTAGAGGTCCAGGGTCAAATCATCCGCGACGAACAGACTGCCCGGCACCGTGAGGATGACCCATAGCGGGCCATACGGCGATGGCTGAACCGCCCAGTTCACAGTCTTGATGTATGGATCGCTCTTGAAGGTGATGGGCGGTGTCGTCAGGGGGTTTTGACCATAAGTGGTGAGGATGCGGCTGTGAAAAACATACTCGAAAATGTCGGTCGCAGTGATGGGATACATTGCGAGGAGGGTCAGCGCGAAGAGGGCTGCGAACGCGATGACCAGCCAAAACAATCTTTTGTCACGCGGATGCCGGCGGACGATGAACCAAGCCAAGAGGTAGAGGTCAAAGGCGGCCAAAATCGTGAGGACAAAATCCAGCAGAGTAAGTTGGCTCCAGCCATTCGCGCGTCCAAAATCGGTCAGGGGATATTTCGCGACAAAGGTCTGCAGGGGATAGCTCACTGCGAGGCGAAGGTAGAGAAGCCAACTTGCTATCCCGAGGAGAGCAACGTGCAGAACTGGACTGTGGAGCCAGCGACGAACTTGAAGGCAATATAGTTTCATCAGCACCGCCCGCGACTTATCTGATTGTACTCTGAACGATGCGGCGCGTCAATTTTGGTCCTTTGGCCGAAATTTGACAAAATGCCAAAAACGGGGATAATGGCAGCCGTTGGTAGTGCAAATCGGTGTTAGGTGTGTCTTACGAGAACGCCAAGGGCCGGAGTTGCGACCCTTGGCGATTTTTTGTTTTGCAATCATCTAAACTCTGAAAAAGTTTGTACGGAAGGAGGTGAGACATTAAAATGGCAGACCGAATTGTCGGCACCGTCAAGTGGTTCAACGCTTCGAAGGGCTACGGCTTTATCGCGCGTGAAGGCGGCAAGGACGTGTTCGTGCATTTCTCGGCGATCCAGGGCGAGGGCTATCGCAATCTCAACGAAGGTGAGCAGGTCGAATTCTCCATCGAAGACAGCCCCAAGGGTCCCCAGGCAGTGAACGTCGTCAAAGTGTCCTAATCCTTCCACTGAGAACGGATCACAAAGCAGCCACCGCGAGCAATCGCGCGTGGCTGTTTCTTTTGTTGCGCTCCGACGTAAGTTTGCGTACAATGGGCACGTACACCTTTCTCCTGAGGTTCCGCGTGGTTATTGGCACAGTCGCACGATTGGATAACGTCACACAGTACTTCGGCGCGCAGATGGTCTTTGCCAAGCTGTCGTGGGAGATTTACCACGACGCGCGCATCGGACTCGTCGGCCCGAATGGCGCGGGCAAGTCAACGATCTTGAAATTGCTCGCCGGCGAGAACGAGCCGAACGAAGGCGCGGTCTTGCTCACGCGCTCGGTTCGCGTCGGCTATTTGCCGCAAGAGCCGGAATTCGATTTGACGCGCACGGTGATCGAAGAGGCCATGGACGCCTCGCCCACACTCGCGGCCCTCGAACATGAAATGGAGCGGCTGGCCGCGCAAATGGGCGATCCGGCGATCTACGGCGACGCGCGGAAATTGCAGCGCATCATGGACGCGCACGCGCGCGCCGTCGAACAGTTCCAAGAAAAGGGCGGTCTCAATTTCGATAACCGCGTCCGCGCGACGCTGCGCGGCCTGGGTTTCGACGATGCCGCGTTTAGTCTGCCGCTCGCGGCGCTGAGCGGCGGGCAAAAGAAACTGGTTGGGCTGGCCAAGCTGTTGATCGAACAGCCGGAGCTTTTGCTTCTCGACGAGCCGGACAATCATCTCGACCTCAACGGCAAGGCGTTTCTCGAAAAACTGATCGCCGACTATCCGGGCGCGGTCGTGATCGTTTCGCACGACCGCTACCTGCTCGACATCGTCGCGGAAGAAATCGTCGAGCTGGAGGATGGCGCGCTCACGCATTACGTCGGCAATTATTCCGAGTACGCGTTCGAGAAGAAACAGCGCCTGCTCAAGCAGCAACAGATGTTCGAAATCCAACAGCGCGAGATCAACCGGCTCGAGTTTTCGATTCGCCGCTTGATGGGCTGGGGCGCGGGACAGAACGAAAAATTCGTGCGCCGCGCGCGTTCGATGATGAAGCGGCTGGACAAGGTCGAACGGATTGACAAGCCGCGGCTAGAGCGCAAGCGCATGGGGTTGTCGCTCTCGGCGAATCGGCGCGGCAGCAACAAGGTCTTGGAGATCAACGCCCTGCGCAAAGCGTTTGACGGCGATGAGGTGCTGCGCGGCGCGGATTTGCTCGTGTGGCATCGCGAGCGCGTCGGCCTGATCGGCCCGAACGGCGCGGGCAAGACGGTGCTGTTCAGATGCATCCTGGGAGCGGAAGACGCGGACGCGGGCGAGATTCAGATCGGCCCGAGCTCGACGATTTCGTATTACGCGCAAGAGCACCAAACGCTCAACTATGCAAACACGCTGGGCGAAGAATTGCGGAAACAGCGCGCGATGGTGGATCGCGAATTGTTTGGCTTGCTGGGGCGGTTCATGTTCGGCCCGGAGGACGCCAAGAAAAAAATCAGCCAGCTTTCCGGCGGCGAAAAGGCGCGCGTCCAAGTCGCCAAGCTGATGATGCAAGGGGCCAACTTTTTGTTACTGGACGAGCCGACGAACAATTTGGACATCCCCTCGTCCGAGATTTTGGAGGCCGCGCTGGACGATTACGACGGCACGGTGTTGGTCATTTCGCACGATCGCTATTTTCTGGACAATATTGTGGACCGGATCGTCGAACTGGAGGAGGGTAGGTTGACCGAGTATCTCGGCAACTATACATACTACGTCGAAGAAAAGGCCCGGCGCGCGCGGGGGGAACCGTTACAAATCGTCAACGCGGAAGACGAAGATGAGGAAACCGAATACGAACGGCGGCTGCAAAAGAAATCGCGCAAATGAATCACGATTTGCGCGGGGAGAGCATCATCATCGCCGTCAGCATCCCCAGGATGTAACCAAGCAAGGCAAAGAGCAAGATAGTCTCATCCATCAACCACCTCCCGAACGGCCGCCACGACCATTCGTTACTGTGAATTTTATCACAATCAGAAGTGGCTGTCAAGGGAAAAGCGTCAATAATTCGTTAGGAAAACCGAGACCCGAAGGGTGTTCGAACACCCTTCGGGTCTTGCTGATTCGGGGGGACGCTCAGCTTTCGGCGGTGGCTTCCGCGGCAACACGGTCGTCACTCTCGTCGTCACTCTCCACCTCATCGAGGACAATCACATCAAGTTCGGTCACGCGCTTAAAGATCGGATCATTCGTGAGCAAGCCGTCGCAACCGGCAGTAAGCGCCGCTGCAGCTTGAAACGCATCGGTCAGTGAGAGATTGTAACGTGCGCGTAACTCGGCGGCTTGGCGCGCGGTTGCATCGTTGAGGGTTACAAAGACAACATTCTTTCCCCGTACAATGAGATCAGTAAAAGCGCGCTGAAGATCCGTATTGGCCTTGCGAAGTGGAACAACCAGACATTCCGCGAGTGTTACAGGCGAAGTAACTGCGACGAGTGTAGCGGAGTATCCAGAAACAGGCGCGTCGTCTTTTGCAAGCGCTCGAGTATTTTCATCGTCACCGTTTCCATCGTCGCTCGCGGTGTTCATCCGACTCGCGCCGCGTACGTGAAATATATGCCTGAGCATCTTCGCCGAAGAGCGACGGATAAGCCAGACCTCGGATATCTCGCCACCTGGGTCGCTCCGGCGGCGCGTAAAGTTTGCTGGCCTGCTCTACCAAATGGGCGGCTAGCGTCAATTGCTCTTGGACCGAAAGCGATTCCGCTTGTTTCATCAGGGTTTCCAGCAATTGGGCCGACATATCACATCCCTCCTGATGCCATTATACTCCCAATCTTGATTCCGCGCCTACTCTCGCTCCAGCCAATACCACGCCGACGCGATTTCGCCGCGATTCATGCCATGCTCCACGCGGCTAAGCGCAAAATGCTCGCCAAACAGTCGCTTGACTTCATCTTCCGTTGCGCCTGCACTCTGAAAGCGCACGCGGGTCGGGCCGAACGCATACAGCATGAACAAGCCATGCGGCTGGGTTAGCCGCGCCACGTTCTCGGCGTACCGCGCGCGGCCCGGCCGATCCAATCCGTGAAAGCAGCCGATGTCGAGCACGAAATCGAAGGGTTCGCGCAAGAAATCCAACCGGGTGACGTCATTCACGTACAGATCCATCGCGACGCCGGCTGTGCGCGCTTTGCGGCGCGCGATGTCAATCGCTTTGGAAGAAAAATCAACGCCGACGACTTGGAAACCATGCTGCGCGAGATAAATTGCATTCGTGCCGGTTCCGCAGCCCAAGTCAAGAGCGCGCCCCGACCGGACGCGGCCGCCTTCGACTTCGGAAACTACTTCAGGGGGCGTGATGCCCCAATCCCACGGCGGCTTGCCAAGGCGATACGTGAATTCGAAAAACCATCTCATCTATCGAAATATGGCGCGAAGCATTCGCCGCGGTGCGCGGCCCAGGCGCGTTCGATCCAGTTCGTCGCCGTGCGGAAGAGCGGCTCGGGCAGCGCGTCACGCGCGAAAAAGCCGGCGCCGCGTGTTTCAAGCGGATGGGGACGCAATTCGCCGCCGTCAAGACGGCAGTAGAAGACGATGCTGTAAAAGTGGGGATTGAGATCGGTGCGCCACGCCTGGCTGTCGTAGATGCCGATCAATTTCAAGGGGGTCACATTCAACCCGGTTTCTTCCAAGCATTCCTTCACGGCAACTTGCGCGGGGCTGTAGCCGATGTCGGCCCAACCGGTTGGGAAGAGCCAGCCACCTTCCGGCCGTTTGATGAGCAGAATCTCGTCTCGATCGTTAAAGACCACTGCGCCCACGCCGACTTTGGGCGTAACGTACCCCGGCACACCCTTGACAACGTCGGCATGCCAGCGCGCCGCAAACGCGTTTGCCAGTTCAGGATCGAGCGACACGGTGCTGTTCACCGCGCCCGCCATTTCTGACGCGAGCTTAACCAATGCCTCGTAGCGTTCGCGGTCAAATGGATTCGACCCAAAGGCCAGGCCCGTTTGGGCGATCCCGCGCAGTTGTTGAATCCAAATGTTCAATTCGGTTGTGATGTCAGGCAATGAATTCTCCCGTTGGGGGCAACCACAAGGGATTGCCCCTACGGCATGTCAATTCGGTAGGGGCAGTGCCTTGTGCCTGCCCATCTAGGGCAACCACAAGGGATTGCCCCTACCGACATTCGTCACACGGACAAATGACGCGTAGATAACCGAAATCATAAATGCCGTACGTGTGCCCATCGGCCCAATGGAACTGGATACCGTAGCCGCCGACCATCGAAACGTCGCTGACGGCTTTCAATTCGCCCACCGCGTTCAACACGCTCTCGGGCGCTACGCCAACTTCGCCGACGCCTTCCTTCCACGGTTGACATTCGGCGCACGGACAGGCGCGGCGCAAATACGTCATGGCGTAAATGCTCGCGTGACCATCTAACCAGTTGATTTGAACTTGGTTCGTGTCAACATCAACCAACACTTGTTTTGGCTTCACTCACACACTCCCATACTCGTATACGGGCGTTACGGCGAACGCTGTTCGGCGTTACGGCGAACGCCGTCTACCGGCTCTGCTTCACGCCGACCCGATCGCAATAATCGAATAATGGACAGATCGAACATTTCGGCGATAGGGCGACGCAAATATTCTGGCCGAACGCGACTAACTCGCTGTTGATCTCGATCCAGTATTCGCGCGGCAGCTTGGCGCGGAGCGCGAGTTCGGTCTGGTCGGGCGTTTTCGAATTGACGTAGCCCCAGCGATTGGTGATGCGGTGCACGTGCGTGTCCACGCAAATGCCGAGCTGGTTAAAGCCGAGCGTAATCACCAAATTCGCTGTCTTGCGACCAACACCGGGCAGCGCATCCAATTGGTCGAGGTCGTCGGGCACGCGACCATTGTACCGGTCAATCAAGATTTGGCAAAGTTTGACGATATTCTGCGCCTTGACGCCGGGATACATGCACGCTTGAATCGCGGTCGCGATTTCCTCCCACGGCAGTTTGACCATCGCCTGGGGCGTCCGGGCGAGTTTGAACAGTCGCTCCGACGCGATTTCAGTTGCAGCGTCTCTGGTGCGCAGACTGAGAATCGTCGCGATCAAGATGAGGAAGGGATCGTGCGTCTCACGCGCGAGCCGCGTCACGTAGGGCACGGTCATGTCCGTGGTGACGCGGCGCAAAATCCGCATCGCAGCGTGGATTTGGTTGTCTTTCATTCGCAATGATGTTAGCCGCGTTGTTTAGGCCAGTCGCTCTTTTCCGCCAGTCGCTCGCGAATCACCCAATTGAGAATTTCCCAGGTGCCTTCGACCACCTCGGTCAAATGCACGCCGACGTGAAACGTCCCATTCGTGGAGCGGCGCGAGTGAACGACGCTGCCCTTGACCATCAGCATGTGAAAGGGCGCCATCACGAGCAGCACCATGCTGGCGTCGAGCGGCACGCCGCGCGGGATTTCGATCAGCGCACCGCGGCCGCTAATGTCCACCGTTTTCGCCGGCCCTTCGTCCACTTTGACGCCCCACGAGTTAAAGCACTCGTAGGCGATTTTGTACGTCGCATCCACGCGCGGGGCCGCGCGCCGCTCCTTATCAGAGGCCGCCGCGGGCGGACTCGCGGGTTGGACGCGTACGGGTACCGGCTGGGGCAGGTTCAATTGCTCCATCAGCGTGCGAACGGTCGTGGGCGAATGACCTTGAAAATGATTATTGGCAAAGCCCCACACGGCGACACCCTCTTCGGCCAAACGCGTAATCAGCGCGCCCCAGCGATTCAGGTCTGGGTCACGATTGATCCGCGCCTGCGCGTACTCGCCATCCGGCACGTCCTTGCGGCTGCCCAGCCAGCGGACGTACGTGAAATCGGTCGTCGTGCGGTCGAGCTTGGGCATGGACGCGTAATGGGCAAGGGTGAGCGCGATCCGGTGCTGCGCGAGCAGTTCGAAGAAATCGTTGGTGAGCCAGCCGCGGTTCCGCACCTCGAGGGCATAGCGGAAATCACGCGGCAGCGCGGCGAGGAATTGCGCCAGCGTCTCGCGTTGATCGGGCTTGAATTTCGCGGACAATTGAATGAGCAGCGGTCCGAGTTTTTCGCCGAGCAGTTGCATCGTGGCAAGAAACTGCGCGGTCTCGCGTTCGACATCGCGCAGCATCTTTTCGTGGGTGATGAGCTGCGGGAATTTCGCGGTGAAGCGAAAATGGTCGGGCGTGGCCGCGTACCACTGTTTCACGGCTTCCGGACGCGGTGTCCCGTAATAGGTGCTATCCACTTCGACGGCGCGAAAGCGCTTGGCGTATTCGGAGAGGAAGTTGCCTGGGGTCGTCTTGTCCGGGTAGAAACTGCCCACCCAACTCTTGTATGACCAGCCCTGGGTGCCCAGGTATATGGGGGTAGCCATGCTCTATCTTCTAGCGCCGGTCAATCCGGCGATAACGTGCGAGTCTCGTTTCGCTGCCATCCGCGAAACGGTATTGCAGTACGATCCCATGCCGATCCGCCCAAAGCTGCGCTTCGGCCGGATCGCCCGCGGTGCTGGTGACGTAGCGCCACGCGGTGAAGCGGCCCGCCGGCACCTGCAAGGGTTCTTCGCCGGCGCACGTATACTTTTGGGCGACGATCTGCGGTTCGAACGCGGGAAGCACTACGCGCACCGCGTCGACCTCACGCGTTTGACCCACCTGGAGATTTAGCCGGATGAGCGTGACCGCGGTGAAGAGCGGCGATGGAAAATCGAGTTGATGTTTGGCGCTAATCTCAAGCGTGTATTCTTTGGGTTCTCCGCCGCGGGGCGTGATCCGCGCGCTGTAGCGTGCGCCCTGGACGCGCTGCTCGCTGGCGAGTGTTTGCCCTTCGGCTTCGCGATGAATGGAAAACTCGGCGGGGTCCCAATTTTGCGTCAGGGTGTAATCGAAATTCCAAGTGGCCGGCTGGGGCTGTATTTGTTCGGCGCGCGCTGTAAAGATCAGGCCGCGCGCCATTCGGGCGAGCTGCCAGGTCTCGCGCCTGACCGTCTCCTCGCCGCGGGTCGTTATGTACGCGCCTTCGGCGACGGGTTGTCCTTTGTTTGGCATTGGATCTCCTTGAACCCCATTATAGCACAGGCGCGGCGCGCTTTCAATGGTTTGGCGATCAATTCAGAATAGGTTTATAATGGGGCCCGAAAGGAAGGTGCAATGCGAAAGCATCTCAACATCGTAGGTCTCGCGGTCGCGTGCGCGGGATTGATTCTGCTCGCGTGCTCGCCGGGAATGGTCGTACAGGGGCTTGTCGGCAACGCCATGACGCCCACCAGTCCGCCGCTACAAGGCGTCGCTCAGGTCCCGATTCCAAGCACGGCCATCGCTCCTCCGCAGACTTTGACCCCTATACCTTCGACGACGATTCCGCCCACTTCTGACGCTGCTTCGAACCAAACCGCAACGCCCAGCCCATCGAGCACCGCCGCGCCAGTGCTGCCGTTGCGGACCGATCTGCCCGCGCTCGCGCTGCGGGAGTGGCCGCGCCCCGCGAATGATAATGGTTTCTGCATGCACTTTTTGCCAACCGGCTACTATTCGGCCCGCGATTTCGAGATTCAGATTCCGCGGCTGAAAGGTCTCCAAATCCGCTGGGTGCTCGCCATCTACAACGACGAAAATCAGTTGCGCCTCGCCGCGCCGCAGTTCAAGGCCGCGGGCGTCGTGCCGATTTGGCGCAAATGGCTGCGCGCGTATCAACGCTATTACGCGTGGGACCGCGATATCCAGATACTCAAAGAGAACGGCTTGCCGCCGTATTTCCAGCTTTTCAACGAGCCGGACACGGAAGAGGAATGGGACGGCCGCGAGGTCAACCGCGATCAGTGGGTCGCGAATTTCGTGCAAACGGCCAAAGATGTCTACAACGCCGGCGGATACGTGGGCATCCAGTTGCTGGACCCCGATTGGCTGCGCGCGGTAATCGAGCAGGTCAAAGCGCAAAAAGGAGAGCGGCTCTTCGGGCGCACGTTCTTTATCCCGCATCCTTACGGCGCTAACCATCCTCCGAACTATGTTGAAGACGAGATCGGCGTGCTCGGCTTTCGTCCGTTTGCCGACGTCTTTCAAAAAGAGATCGGCTTTATCCCGCCGTTTATCGCCGGGGAAGGCGGCTGGAAATTCGCCGCAGAGGAAGATAATCGCTTTCCCAAGGTTGACGACAAACTGCACAGCAAGTACCACGTGGAATTGTTCAACTGGTTCCGGCTCGGTCAGCTCTCGGACGGACAACCGTTGCCCGACTATTTGTTCGCGTTTTGTCCGTGGATTCTGGCCGGGAATCTGGAGGGCGCGGCTTGGTACGATTCGTTCGAGGGGAATCGCGAGTTGACGATTGCCGAGGTGAAAAAGATTCCGATCTTTACGCGCAAGTTTTCGTGGGACAAGCGGTGAGCCTATTCAAGCGTCTTGTTCTTCTCAAACTCATTGAGCATGGGTTGGAGCACGGCGATCATGCGCGCGAGCTTGTCCGCGAGTAGGTTGACGAGGGGTACGTCGAGCGATTCGTAGGGGACCACCTCGTGAACGCGGCTCCAGGAGTTGGTCCACTGCTCGATTTCGATCCGCGGCCCAAGCGCGTCGTGAATTTCGAGAGCGCGCGAATTGAAATAGCGCAAGAGCGCATCGTTGGTCTGCTTGTCGGCCTCAAAGTGCAGACCGATCTCGATCAGCCGCTGTGGCCCGCGCACCCAAACTTCGTAATGGAGTTTGGGATTGCGATACGATAGCTTGACGATGGTGAAGAACGAGCGGGGTTCAAAGGCGCGTAGCGCGCGCGGCAATTGTTTCCGCGTCTTTTCGACGAGGGTTACCTGGAATTCCTGGATTCGCATTGGGGAAACTGTTTACTGAATACGGTTGACGCGCCACCTTTGGTGGCGAGTTGACTAGCACTGAACGCCCGGTCGAAAAACTCGATCACGCGTTGTCTGTATTCGGCGGGCGCGACGTCCTCAATTCGGCGATGACCGGCGTGTGGCACGAGCCACAACTCTTTCGGCTGGCGCGCCGTCTCGAAGAGCTGCCGCGCTTGACTGCATGGGATCGCCTCATCGGCTTCGCCGTGCATGATGAGGACCGGCCGCGGCGCGATGCGCGCAATGGAATGGATGGGGTCGGCGGAGAATAAATTCGCACGCAAGCGGACGCTCGCCATCAATTCTACCAACCAACCAATTACGGTGGCGAATGGCTCAGGCGCGCCGCGCTGCCGGGCGGCATTCGCGATGATACGGTGGATTGCGCCGAAACTGCAATCGCTCACTACGCCGACCACCATCGGAGACTGGGCCGCTACGGCGAGCGCAATCGCGCCTCCCATCGAAAAGCCCATCAGTCCCACCCGTTCGATCCCGCGGGCGCGGAGAAAATCGAGTGCGGCGAGCAGATCGCGGCGTTCGAAATAGACGAGGGATGTGAAGCGACCGTCGCTCGCGCCGTGTCCGCGGTAATCGAAAAGACAAATGTTGTAGCCGGCGCGGTTGAATAGCGGGACGTAGACGAGATCAGGGGAACAATCACCGGCGTAGCCGTGGCTGAACACGACGGTGCCTTTGGCTGGGAAACTCGTCGGAACCCACCAGCCGCGCAAGGTCAGTCCATCGTGCGTGCGGAACGAAATCGCTTCGGCGGTCAATCCATAGGTGGCGGGCGTTGAGCCAGCGGAACGCCTAGCGGGGTAGATCAGTTGGCCGGCTGCGCGCCAGGCGCGATGGAGCATCACGATAATCAGCAGAATGACGCCGCTTTGGACGAGCGTGGACTTTTTTGCCAAAATTGCGACCTGAAATCCCACGCGTACTATTGCCTTATTTGGCGCTTTGGACTATAATTAGGATGAGAGTTGTACGATTCGTCAGCGAGGGTTCCAATGAAGTCCTTCTTTCTATCTACGGTGGCGCTTGTCGCAGCTCTTGTTGGTGTTGCACTGACCGTTGGCTCAACATTTGCCCAGAACCCCTCCGTCACGTGCGTCTACGTCCCCGAAGCAGGGCACAACATCCAAGGGCCCTTTTGGACGTTCTACAATGCCCACAACGGAGCGGAGAATTTTGGGCCCCCGCTGACCGAGGCGTTTCTCGAAAAGGGCCTCGTCGTCCAGTATTTCCAACGCGCGCGATTTGAATTTCACCCCGAGTACCCCGAGCCATACCGAGTTCAACTGGCGTTGCTAGGCATGCAGTATGGTATCACCGATCCGCCCATCCGCTCAAGTGTAATTCCTCGCCCTGACGATCAGAACTATGCCTACTTTCCAGCCACGGGCTTGCTCGTCCCGACCGTGCTCAAGAAATACTTTGATGCCCACGGGGGCTGGGAGTTGTTCGGCTATCCGGTTTCGAATATCCGTTACGAGGGCAAATACTTTACCCAGTATTTTCAGCGCGCGCGCTTGGAATGGTACGTGCTCGAAAGCCGGGTCGTGGCTAGCCCGGTGGGTCAGATCACACTCGAAAAAACCTATCCCTCCAATTTTCGATGGCTGGCACGGGCGGTCAATGATTGGTGCTCGGATCCCGGCTCGGCGCCTCCCGTGCCCACGACGCCTGGTCCATCCATCGCTCAAGGACCGGTCAATGTTCCGATCACCGTCCAGGTACGCGTGCGCTTTAGGCAAACCGGGGCGAGCGGCCCTCAGTATGTGGATGTGACTGCGTTCGATCAAAATTCCAAGCCGGTTCCGGGCGTTGGGTTGATCGCAACCGTGCGCTTTGCGAATGGCGACCGGGTTTTCCCGCTGCTCGCGACCGATTCGGCGGGGAAGGCGACCTTCAGTTTCGAGATCGGAAATCAGTCGCTCATTTCCCCGACCGTGGTTGAGGTGAAGGCATTTTCTGGGGCAAGTACTGCGGTGGGCCAAGATTACTTTACGCGCTGATTACTCCGGCTGCTCTTCCTTGTCCTCCCACCCGATAATCCACACACACAATCCCGCGAGCAAGATGGTCGCGACGACGAGCGCGGCCATTTGCGTTGGCAGCAGTCCCACATCCTTTGCGGACCACAACAGAATCACAACCATTCCAACGGCGAGCGCCGCCCATGCCGTAATTCGTGGGTGATCGCTCGCTAATTTTTTCAACGTCGTCATAACCGTTGTTCCTCCCTGAAAATGACTCGTGGGGCGCGCGGCTCGCCCGCCCTACTGGCTATATCGGTCTTGTGACCATATCTTCGCGCAGGCGTTTCACCCAGATATGGTCGCTGGGCTGCAAGCGTTCCTCGACCACTTGACGCCAGTGGCGATGCAGGCCGCTCAGCTCGCGCGGCTGGTATTCGCACGCGGTCACTTGTTCGGCGACAAACGCCGGAGTTTGCGGATCGAGTAACACCAACGATACCTCGCACTGGAGCGCGCGGGCATCCGCTTCGACGAGCGCGAACAATTGCGGCAGGGCGCGCGGCGCAATGTCCCCCGATTCGGCCCACACATCGCGCACCGTCGCGACCAGGTTCTCTGCTTCCCAAGCCGCCAGCGCGATAATCCGCTGTCCGCCGACGGCGATGCGATAGCCGCGTTCGCCCAAGCGCTGGATGACTTCCGCGCGCGCCAGGGGTTCGGCGCGACCTTCACGCGCGGCGAGCGCCACGCCGAGCGCGTTCAAGTCACTGCGGCGCGCGCGGCGCACCTCGATTTCGCCGATGGGCATAGGACTTGGCAACTGCGCCTCTTCGATGGGCGGAGTGATTTCGACCGTGGGTTCGGGCGCGGGAGCGACCTCGGCGACCACGGGCGCGGCTTCAACCGGAGCGGTCTCCGCCGTTGCTTGTGGCTCAACCGGCGATGGTTCAGGCGTCGCAACGGCGGGCGGCATGGGTTCGACGCGCGTTTCCGCGGGCGCGGCGGGCGGCGGCGTAGTTGTGGGTTCGACGCGCGGCGCGCCATACAGCCATTCGCTTTTGTCGCGCGCTTGTTCTAGATGGATTGTGTTTCGCCAGGCGTTTTCGACTTGGGCCTTGGTTGCGCTCAAATCCTGGCTATTATCAATCACGACATCGGCGCGCGCCAGTTTCTCGTCGAGATGGCTTTGAGTCGCGAGGCGCGCGCGGGCCTCCTCGGCGCTCATTTGCCGCTCGCGCATCACGCGCGCTACTTGCGCGTCGGGGGTAGCGGTGACGACCCACAATGCATCGCACCACAAATGGAGATTGGCTTCAAACAGTTTTATCGCTTCGACGACGACCACTTGTACTTGGGTTTGGCGCAGTTCCTGCTTGATAATCTCGCCGACCGCGGGATGGGTAATAGCTTCAAGTTGAGCGAGAGCCGCCGGGTTTTCGAAAACGCGCGCGCCCAGCTTTTGCCGGTCAATCCGGCCGTTGTGCTGCAAGACCTCCGGCCCGAACGTTTCGACGATCGCTCGCCAGGCCGGCTTGCCGCGTTGCATCGCGGCATGTGCGAGCTTGTCGGCGTCCAAGCCGAGCGCGCCCAACTGTTCGAGCATCCGGCGCACGGTGCTCTTGCCGCTTCCCAGGTTGCCGGTCAGTCCGATCAGGTAAAAATTAGCCATCTATCGCGCTAGAGAGCGCTCGCTCCTCGTATTACTATTTCAAATCCAAGGCATAGCCAAGCGGAACGATTTCGAACCACGTGTTGCCGGGCTTGAGCGCAAACGGCTTGCCCGCGGCATCGGTAAAGCGAAAGAACTCTTGCTCCGATTGGCGCTGCCATTTGCCACGCACCATTATACCATCACGGAAGAATTGCGCATCCCCCTGTCCCGTCAAGATAATGTGTACCGAGACCGAGTTGTTCGAGTCCTCGACAATTGTCGTCTTTTCGTGTTTGGCGTAAAGGACGACGACATTCGCCGCGCTAACTTGGGTTTTCGTTTCCCCTTTGCCCACCACACAATCGGCGCCATTACCCCATTTGGCCGAAATCGGATAGGAATTGTCCATCAGCGCCGACCCGGTGACAAAGCGCAGGTATTTGTTGGCGGCGGCATCATAGCGCCACTCGAGTTGGTCCCATTTCGGCCAAGGCGCTTTGGTCAGCGCGATACTCTTGACGGCTTGTCCCGGCGGCGCGGCATCCGCAAAATCGAATCCGAACAACGGGATCGCTTTTTCCCAGCCCTTTTGGACGAGCCATTCGCGCAAGCGCGGGCCGGATGTATACAAGCGGCCCTGATACCCATGCGACTGAATGTAGCAGTACGAGGGTTGGTTAAAGTATTCGTCGAGATTAACCATCGGCGAAACCGAAAAGAGCCAGCGCGTCCCGTTGCTCGCGCCCGCATGCACGAGCGCGCCGTCGAGCATCGGCGCGATCTGGAAGTTGACGATGCGCCCGCTGCGCACCGGACCGAGCAGCGGTGGATCGTTGCTCAAAAAGACGGCTGTATAGCGCGTATTGGCGTAGGCGTTGTTGAGTTGGTCAATCAATTCCTCGAACACAAGATCAGCCGAGTTCAAGCCCGCTTGCCAGTTGCTGGTCCGCACCTTTTCGTCGTTGCCGATCCGCACGAGAATGGGCCGGCGTTGGAGCGCGGCCGGATTCGCCGTGAGACCCGTCAAGGGATTGAGATTCGCCGGACGGTTCGGAATCGGAATCGGCGGAAAAAGTCCAAAGATCGGCAACAATGGATCCGTGACGGCTGGCTTAGCCACCTGCGGATTGCTCGCGCGGGGCGTCGGGTTGGACGCCGAGGTTGCCAAGGTTGGTGTAGGCGTCGGTACGAGCACTTCGGGCGTGGTAGCAATCGCGATCTTGGTTATAGTCGGCGGGCGCGTTTTGCTCGGCGTGGGCGCAGGATTCAGTTCTTCGGAAGAGCAGGCAACGAGCAGCAGCGCCGCAAACATCAAGCATGGAATAAAGCCGCGGCGGGCAAGTGCAGGCATGAATGGAATCTCTCCAATATGGCATCCTTGCAGACGGTCCCTTTGCAAGGGTGAACTGTCCGCATTATAACCAGAATGTCGGGAATCGCAAAGAATTGAGTGCGTCGCGACGGCGGCGCATTTTGACGTGCCTTCCGACCTCTGCTAAGATACGCGCTAATGAAATCCCCCACACGCCCACACGCCCACACCCTGTCACGCCTCCTCTGGCTCCTTGTTTGGGTCCTCCTGGCAATTTACCTCGCTCTCACGCTCTGGCTCGGTTTCGCCGGTCTCGTCTATCCCTATCAGCTTGACTATGGCGAAGGCATCGTCCTTTGGTTCGCGCAGCAAATGGCGGGCGGCCACTCGATTTACAAGGGACTGACCGGACTGCCGTACGCGTCGAGCAATTACCCGCCGGCCGCAATGCTCCTCTCCGCGCTCCTTATGCCGATTTTCGGACAGGGTTACGTGAGCGGGCGGCTCTTGAATTTCGCCGCCGCGCTCATCGTAGCCGCGTTGATCTATCGAGTCGTGCGCGCAGAGACGGGTGCGCGGTCGCTGGGCGCGCTGGCCGCGCTCTTTTTCATCGGCTCGCCGTATGTTTACCATTGGGTCCCGCTTTTCCGCGTGGACTTGCTCGGGCTGGCGTTCGCGTTTGGGGGGATTTACGTTGTCTGGACCTGGGAGCGCAGACAACAGACGATTTACTTTTTGCTTTTTACTTTTTGCTTTTTACTTGCTTTGTATACCAAGCAAACGCTCTTCGCCGCGCCTGCGGCCGCGTTCCTCACGCTCTGGCCGCGCGACCGGCGCTTGGCGATTGCGTTCGCGCTCGCGCTGGGCGGGGTGGGCGGCGGAATCTATCTGGCGATGGATGCCGCGACCGGCGGCGCATTCACCTTTGGCCTGATCACGTCGAACGCCACGTTTTTCTTGCCGGAGCAACTGTTCAACCTGCTCACGAATTTTGCAGTCACGTTCCCGATTCTCCTCATGTTCGCAGCGTGGGGGTTGATCAATCGCTTCAAGGCGCGGCAAGTGGGTGTGCTTGAATGGTATGTGGTGATTTCGTTCGCGGGTCTCTTGATGGCCGGTCGGACGGGCGCGTGGGAGAATTACTTTTTCGAGGCGTTGGCGGCGGTCTGCGTAATGGCAGTTCGAAGTTGGAAGTTGGAAGTTCGAAGTTGGAAATCAAATTCACCGACCACCGACTTCGAACTTCGGACTTTAAACTTCCAACTTGTGCTTCCACTTTTGCTTCTCCTCCAGATCATTCTCATGTGGCACGATCCGCGGATTGCGGCGAATTTGATCGCGGAGGACACTGCGGCGGATCAGCAGTTGGCGGAACTGTTGGCGCGCACGCCGGGGACGATCATTTCGGAGGATATGGGCGCGCTGGCGTCGAGCGGCAAGAACGTGGATTATTACACGTTTCAATATAGCTCGCTCGCGCGGAGCGGGCAGTGGGATCAGAACTGGGAGTTGCACGGTTTACGCGATGGCGCGTTCCCGCTGGTGATTCTAGAGCGCGGCACGCGCGAGGACGTGGACCACTACCGCCGCTTTACGCGCGAATTCGTTTCCGCGCTCGACCGCTATTACGCGCGCGTACAGACGCTTGGCAAATACGAGGTCTACGCGCCCGCGCCGTTGCAGCATCTCCAGTCCGCGGAATTTGGCGATGAGCTGGCAACGGTTGGGTGGAGCATAGAGCCAATTACGTTCCAACCGAGCAGAATGCGCGTGATGATTGTGTGGCAAGCCAAACGGGTTATGGCGCGGCGATACACCGCGTTCGTACATTTGGACGAAGCAGGCAAGAAGATTGCTCAGGACGACCACGAACCGCGTTGGGGACGTTATCCGACCACGCGTTGGTCGGCCGGCGAGATGGTGCGCGAGGAATATACGCTGAACTTGAGTGGAGATATGGCTCAGGGCAAATACGTCTTGCGGGTGGGTTGGTACGATACGGAGACGGGGGATCGGCTGGAGGTGCCGGGCAGCGCGGATAATGCGGTGGTGTTGATGACGTTTCAAAAATAGACCCGAAGGTTTTCAATACCACACAAATCTACGTGTCTCGCTCGGCGGGCTGACGGCGATCCCGGGGCTGGAGACCGATGCTCGCGCTTGAGGAGAAACAGCGGCGGAATTCTGGCTGACCACGACGACGTACCACTTGAACTCTGTGCCGCTCGCGTTCGGTCCGGGATACGTCGCAGGGTCAATTCTATAACTCGTCCCCTGTTTGACGACGGCCGTAATCGGCGGTTTACTCACGCCATTCACGGCATAATCAATTCGCACGACATACGATTCTCCGGCTTTGAGCATCGCGACCGACTGCCATTCCAAAGTGGGCGCGCCGCCGCTGCCCTGAAAGACTTGATTATCGGGCGGCCACTGCAAGCTGGGCGCTGTGTATGCGAACTGCGAGGTCGGCGTGGCGGTCGGAGAGATCGCGGCAACGGGCGCCGGGGTCGGCTCCCACGCGCCCACGGGCACTTGGAGCACCTGGCCGATGGAAAGCATATCGCCGCTGAGTTGGTTCGCGATCCGAATCGAATCTACGTTCGAGCCGTAAATCGCGGCAATCGAAGAGAGGGTATCGCCCCTGGCCACCGTGTGCCGAACCAGGCCGGGCGGCGTCGCGGGCGCGGCCGTTGGCGGCGATTGGAGCGCGAGGAGTGTGGGGGTCGAAAGCGACAATTGCGCGGCGCCCAGGTTGCTGGGCAACTGGGGCAACTGTGCGCCGCCCGTCGGCGTTGGCGTCGGCAAGGGGATGGTCAATTCCTCGCCGATGCGAACCGTATCGTCCTTCATCCCATTAGCGGCCTTGATGGCCTCAATCGAAACGCGGTATCGGATCGAAATGGATGAGAGGGTATCGCCCGCCACGACCTTGTGTTTGCGCGTCGCGACCGTCGGTCCTACAGTGGCCGTGGGTGGGGGCAAAGTAACCGGCAGGATCGTCACCGCCGGAGTCACGACGCGCGGCGTACGCGTCGCCGTCGGTTGCGCGGCAAGCCCCAAGCCGGCCAGCCGGGACGGTACGTCGAGCAAAACGAGGAGCACTCCGCACGAAACCAACATCAAGAGGATCACGCCCGCGATGACCACCCAGGGCGAAACCGGCTCGTGGGTGGACTCGCCCAGGTGCGCGGGTACGCGTTGTACCATCCTTTCGATACGCCACGGTTCGGTCCGGCCCGGCCGGGAAGGCGGAGTCGGGCGGTCTGGTGTCATAACAGGTTTTCCCTCATCAGAGACCGCGAGCTAGACGATCTCGACCCAAATTCAAGCGGGTTTTGACAATTCGTTTTCGGCCACAAAACGGTACCCTTGGCCGCGCACGGTGAGAATATAATCCGGCACGGAAGGATCGCGTTCGATCTTTTCGCGCAGACGACGGATGGCGACATCTACCAAGTTCGTCTTGCCAAAATACTCATAGCCCCAAACTTCGTGGAGCAGCATTTCCCGATCAAAGACCTTGCCGGGATGGCTCATCAAATAATGGAGCAGTTCCAATTCCAGCGGGCTGAGCACGACTTCGCGGTCATTCACGCGCGCGTTGCGGCGCTCCAGATCGGCCGTGACCGCGCCAATCGTGATGACGCGGGGCGGCGCGCTGCGCTGCCGTTCGATGCGCCCCAAGACTGCGCCGACGCGCGCGATGACTTCGCGCAAGTTGAAGGGTTTGGTGATGTAATCGTCCGCGCCGAGTTCCAGGCCGTGAACCACATCTTCGACCTCTTGGCGCGCGGTCAGCATGATGATCGGCACATTGGATTGCTGGCGAATCACCTGGCACAGGGTAAAACCGTCGCGATGCGGCATCATGACATCCAACATCACGAGGTCCGGGCCTTCGAGGTTAAAGACCGTTTCGCCCTCGAGGCCGTTGTGGGCCAGGACTGTTGCATATCCGTTGTGCTCGAGCGCCAGTTGCAACAGCTCTAGCAGATTGGGATCGTCGTCCACAATCAGAATGCAGGGAGGATTGGGCATCTGTTTAATGATGCTCGTCAGATTTCGGCATTATTATAACAGACCTTGTTGAAAAGTCAAAAGGAGAAACGGCAAGAGTCAAAAGAATAACCTATTTTCCGCATTTAGCATACCAAATTAGTGTAACGAGCAAGCAGATTCCCGAAATAATCGCCCCCGCCTGCTGTGCCGGCGTCCCCTCATATCGCAGCCGGACGATGTGCGATCCTGCGGGTACGCGCGCCAAAATCAACCCTTGCTCGCCGTATGGCTCTAGCGCGATAGGTTGGCTATCGAGCGTCGCCGTCCAACCGGGGAAAAAGCGCGTGTAAAACATGACGCGCACGGGCGCACTAGCCGCCACGCGTACCTCGTCCGATTGTCCGCCGTGGCGCAGCATTTCCACGGTCGCGCCCTCGTCCAACGCGACGGCCTTTTGCAGCGGTTTGCCGCTGACGTACTGCGCGACGAGCGGCGAATCTAGGGGCCGCGGCCCGGTCATCCAGATCGTATCACCCAACAACTCGCGGTCTTTGACTTGAAATTCCATTTGCGCTTGGTAATTGAATACCGCTTCGGTGTGCTGCGGCTCGGTATAGCCGTAGCTCGCCGCGACAAAGATCAACCCGACGGCGAGCGCGGGAACGACATCGCGCAAATCGTCAGGCAGCGCGTAGAGCGCCGCGCCCGACAGGAACGCGAGGGCGAAGGTCGTAATGGTCAGCAAGCGCCACGGAAACTGGACGTAGGCGACGATGGCGGCGAACGGCTCCCAGAACGCGGCGGAAAGCGGGAGCATCAAAAACACCAGCGCCGCGACGACCAACGCGCAGAATGCCACGTGCCACCGCACCGCGCCGGACATTTTTCGCCAACTCCAGAGCGAGACAAACGCCAGCAAAACCGGGACCAATCCGAGTTGGAGCGAAAATCGGTCGTTGCCGTTTTCGCCCGCGTAGCCGTAACCCCAAAACGGCGAAAGCAGTTGCGAGGCGTTGACAAAGTGCTTGCGGTAATCGAAAACCCCGCTGATCAGCGGATCGCTCGTCAGGAATTTTTGCTCGGCCAAAATCGGGAGGAGAAAGATGGCGGCGAGGGCGAGGGCGAGCGCGAGGGAGAGTGAAACGTAAAACGTAAAACGTAAAACGTCCTTCGACTTTGCTGCGCTCCGCTCAGGATGCGTACTGCGTAAAGAGAAAAAGAGCAGGATGAGATAGAGGCCGATGATGGGCGTGAAAAAGACGGCGGTCTGCATGTGGGAAAGGAGCAGCCCCGCGTACGCGAGCGCGGCGAGCGGCGCGTAGCGCACGTTGCGCGTTACGGCGAGTTGGTGAAATGCCCAAAAGACGAGCGGTGGAAAGACGAATCCGACCAGTTCAGCTTGCGCCGCGCGAACGTAAAGGTCAGCCAAATGGTATGGGATGTACGCGTACGCAATCGCCGCGACGAGCGCGGCGTTTTTGTTTAGGACGTGCGAGACAAACAAATACATCGCCAGCGCGGAAAACGCGAGCGCCAGCCCCTGCACGATCTTGACCGCGCTGACGAAATCGAAACCGGCCAGGTGAATAGCTTCGCCGGCGAAGAATGGAATCGGCGCGAGGATCAGCCAGAGCGGATACCCATAGCCAAACACCATGTCGGCGGCCCAGCGCGGGTACCACGCGCCGTCTTGGACCGACTGATCGAACATCTGGAGGAAATAGACCGAGTGGCGCGCATCGTGCCCATACATGAAATAGCCCGGCGCGGTCAGCGGCGCAAGCGCGAACACGAGGAAAGCGAGGAGGATGAGTACGGGGGTGTGGGAGTGTGGGAGTAGCGCGGCGGGGGCGCTATTCTCCCTCTCTCCCTCTCTCCCCCTCTCCCCCTCAACGATCTCAGGCATGTGCCTTCCTCTGCGATCTAAACTCCCATACTAGCAAGCCGAGCGCGAGCACGATGCTGACCGCGGAGAGCCACTGGCCGACGATGCGCGGGGGCGTGTCTTCAAAGCGCAGGATGAGCCAATAGCGGCCCTCGGGCATACGAACCTGCATGCGGCCCAATTCGCCGACCGGCGTGATGGGCAGTTCCCGGATGATTTCGTTGCCGAATTCGGGCGTGATGTAGGCGCGCCAACCCGGATAGTAAAACGTGTTGAACGTGATCGGCACATCGTTCGCTTGGCTCACGATAAAAATGCGTTCACCGTCGGCGCGCAAACCTTTGCCGCTTTGGTCAACGCCGACCCACTCCGGCTGCGGCTCGGCGGTGAGGTCAATCTTCGTCTTGACGCGCTTGCCCGCGAGATACACATCCGCCATATTCGACCAGGTGGGAATTTCCTTGACCCACGCGGTCGAACCGGTCATTTCACCCGCGCTTTGCTGGAACTTCATCAGGCCGACGAGACCGACCGGGCCCTCTTTCGCTTCGAGTTGCGTTTGCGCGGTGAGAAAGGGGTAGGAGCCGAGGACGATCAGCACGCCGAGCAAAATCGTGGGCAGCGCCAGCCCTTGCGATTTTTCCGAGTAGACGATCGCGCCCGCGAGGACGGCGAGCGAAACGGTCGTGAGCGTCAGCAGCCGCCACGGGAATTGCGCGAACATGACGAGGCGCAGCGCTTCCCACAGAGGCAGCGAGAGCGCGAACATTAACAGGGCGACGACAACCGTCATTCCCGCGAAGAAAAACCAGTAGCGGCGAAAGCCGTTCGGATTCGTGACGACCACGCCGATTGAGAGAATTGCCAGCAGGACGGGAACTGCGCCAAGCTGGAAAGACATTCCATCGCGAGTGCCGGGAACGCTGATACCAAAGCCCCACGTGGGATTGAACAACTGGAAGAGCGAAACAAAGTGATTGCTGTAGTCGTAATAGTTTGCCGTCCACTGGTCCACGCGCACGGCCGAGTATTCGAGCGCCATCGGAATGACAAAGATGGCGGACAGCCCCAGCCCGAAGAAGAGCGCGGCAAGCGGCGGCAAGCCCAAAGAAAAGAGATTAGAGACTGTGAAGCGTCCCGTAGGGATTAGAGAATAGGGATTGGGGATTGGGCGTTTGCGGATTTCGCCGAGCATCAGGAAGAGCACCCAGATGGCGAGCACCGGCGTAAAGAGGATGGCGATGGCATTGTGCGTGAACCACATCGCGCCGTACGCGGCGGCCGCGGCGACGAGTGTCAGGCGAGTTGGTCTGAGAGTGACCTCGTAAAAACCCCAGAGCGTGAGCGGCAGGAAGATCAGCGCGAACGATTCGGCGAGCGCGGCGCGGACGTAAATATCGGCGATGTGGTAGGGGATGTAGACGTAGGCGAGGCCGGAAAGAAACGCGGCCTGGCTCGAGCCGGTCAAGCGTTTCACAAACCCAAACATCGCGGGGCCGGACAGCAGGATCGCGAGCGCGAAGACGATCTTGGTGGAACTGACGAAATCGAACCCAAAGAGATGAAACGCCTCGCCGATGTAGAACGCGGCGGGGCCGTAGATATTGAAAAAGGGATAGCCGTAGCCGAAAGTAAAATCGGGCAGCCAGCGCGGATAAAGGATGCCGTCCTGAATCACGCGGTCGAATTCGAACAGGAAATAGACGGAATGCCGCCCGTCGTGCGCGCCCCAAAAGTAGCCGGGGCCCAGCAAGGGACCGATTGCGAAAACCGAAAAGAGAATCAGCAAGGCGAGATAGGGATCAATGCGCGGCCACGTAATCTGTTTCAAATGCATCGCTAACCATGCCACCGTGATCAGCCACAACAGGATCGCCAGCGCGATGAACGCGTTGGGCGGGATGAGTTCGCTCATCCAGTTGGGCAAGTAGGTTCCAAAATAGAACAGCGCGAGCCAGAGAAAACTGAGCGACACAAACCGGTGATACCACGTCAGCGCGCAAGTCAGCAGCGCGAACGGCAGCAGCCACATGACGTAGTAAAAGTTTAGGCCCGGCGTGATCGCGAAAAAGAGCAAGACGACGGTCGTCATTGCCGCCAGCGCGGACTGGCGCGGCGCAACAAAAACGTAGAACAATACAAAGGCGAATACAAAGAACGCTTTGCCGATCAGCGCGAAATCGCCGACGCGCTGCAGGGAACCCGTGACCAGCAGCAAGATTTGCGTCCAGCCCCAATTGCCGGCGAACGATTGATACGCGCCGACGTTGCCCACCACTTGAGACGCGATGACCGCAAACAGCGCGCTATAGACCGCGACTCCCAGCGCGGGCACGCCTATCGCCGCGGCGGCCCAAGCGATTCGACCGCGCCAGCCGCGAACCTGGAGCGCCAAGATCGGCAGAAAAATGACGGGCCAGGTTTTGTCAAGAATCGCTAGGCCGAGCAGCGCGCCGGAAAAAATCGCGCCAAATCGGGAGTGGGTAAATTGCAGCACGTACCACGCGGCCAGCGCAAAGAAAAGCGGGATCGAATCTATTTGGCCGTGATACGAAACTACTAGGACCGAGACGGGATTGAACGCGTAAATCAGCGCGAGCCGCAAGGCGTTTCGCTCGTCGGCCGTCAGCGCCAATGCGCCGCGATAGACCAGCGCCGCGATGCCCGTGTCAGCCAGAATGGGAACGAGCTTGACTAGCGTGACAAAGGAAAGTTGAAAGCGACTGGCGAGCGCATCGGCGGCGGCGATCAGGTAGAGTTGAAAGGGCAGCCAGTTGTGGCGGGTGAGCAGGTCCGGGATTGCGTAAATGTCCTGACCCTGCCACAGCATTTCCGCCCAGAGCGTATAGACGCCAATGTCGAATGTGTCGCCGCGCTGCCACAGAATGGCGGGAACCAAACGCACGCTTAACGCGGCGAGCATGATCAGCCACAAGGGCCGCAGCACCGCGGCGCGCCGGCGAAAAACGAAAGCGACGATGTGCCCCGTCAGCGTCGCGAGCCAGATCCAGACGATGCTGAGCCAATCAAGGGTTGCAGCCATGCATTATTTGCGCGTCGGCACATAGGGTTCGGGATCGCCCGGACGCGGCAGCATCAAATAATCCGCGCCATTGTCCAAGATCGCGCGGTTGCCATTCGCCGATTGGTACAAACCGATTTCGAGCAAATAGTCCTCGCGCGGGCCGTCCACATCAATCTGAATCGTGTGCGTATCGGAGACGACTTGGCCGGGCGTCCACTTGATGGTGGGCAGCGCGCCGTCTTGCGGTTTCGAGTCCTCTGAACCGTAGGTCTTGCCGTCTTCGTTGACCGCGTGGACAAACACGGTGTAATCGTGGTCCACTTGGCGGAGCGCCTGCCACTGCATCTCGACGCGGATCGTCGCGCCGTGGCGCAGCGGGCCGACGATGCGATAATCGAGCAGCGCGATCTCGTTGTTGCCAAAGATGGCGATCTGCGGACGCGTCGGCGTGAAATCCAGCCAACGCGGTGACAAATAGCCGTAGACCGCGATGACGGGCAGCGCGACAAATACGGCGAGCATCGCCGGCGCTTTCAAGCGCGCGTCGAACTCGACCGCGGCGCCCGCGGCGAGCGCCAGTGCGACCCCGACGAACGCCAGCAACTGCCACGGGTACGCGACGAACACGCGCAGCACGCTCCAGAGGGGCGCGGTGATTTCGAAGGTGAGCAGGGTGAGGAGGATGGCGATGGCGAGCGCGATTGCTAGAGTGCGTGTGGGAGTGTGGGGGTGTGGGAGTTTGTTTTGCCAGGCGAGCGCGACTGCAATGATTGATAAGCCGAGGGGTACGACGCCAAGCTGCAATGGGAATTGGTCGACGGCAAGCCCCTGTGGGGGGAAGCTGCCGGTGCTTGGGCCATAGCCCCAGAGCGATGAGAAGAGTTGGAACGGCAAGACGAAGTTGGGCGCAAAGCCATCGCGGGCGGCCTGAAATCCGTATCGCAAGACGCTCGGCGTGTAGAGCAACATGCCGAGAGCCAAGCCGCCGAGCGCGGGAGCCAATGAACCAATTACCCAATGACCAAGGTCACCTCGGTGAGCCAATGAGCCAACACGCCAGCGGAACGCGGCGACGAGTGCCAGTGTAACAATCGTGAACAGAATCGCCAAGCCGGGTTGGGTAAAAAACAGAAAGGCAAAAGGCAAGAGCTGAAACGCAAAACGCTTTCTACTGGCTACTGGCGGCTGACTACTGACTACTGCCCACAACGCGAGCGGGAAAAGCGCCCACGCGACCGATTCGGCGAACGCGCCGCGAACGTAGATGGTCGCGAGATGGTAGGGCAGGTAAACGTATACGGTCGCGGCGAGGAGCGCGCCTGGCTCACTGAAAAAGCGACGGGCGAGCGCGTACATCGTCAGACCGCTGGCAATCCACGCGAACGCGTAGACCAGCTTGATCGAATCGAGATAGCCAAACCCGACGAGATGGAAAAGCTCGGCAACCCGATAGGGCAGCCCGCCATCGGTGCGGAACAAATCGAACGTGCGGCCGACGGTAGGCGCCCAGTTGAAGGATTGCAGGGGGTCCTGGTCGAGATTGATGAGGTTGTAGACGGCGAGCAAGCCGGTGTGGGATTGAAAAGCGCCCGGGTATTCCAGTGGTGCGACGGCAAAGACCGCAAGGAGCACCACGAGCAGCGGGTAGAGAAATGTCACGGAGGCATTATAGCATTAGTGAGTGGGAACGCAAAAAACTAGTCCCACCACATTTCGACTACACATAGATTCTCGTCGGCGCCGCCCAACAGGTCATCCGTCTCTTCCTGATCGTAGATTCGCACGGTGTCCGCCATCCACGGCTCGGCGAGGGCAGCCAACCGTTCTGCGGAATTCTGGCTCACGGCGAGGATGTAAAGAGTATCCACGTTGTAAAGATTCTCCGCCATGTCGCGCAATTTGATGGGGCCGCTCATTCCACTATGGCCCGACAAGCCGTGGGTGTCGAACAAAACAGCTTGCCAATCCTCGCGGTGAGCCAAGAGATCTGCGAGGACATCTTCGCCGTCAAAGTTGTTGTGTTGCGAACGCCGAATCAGTTCCAAGTGGATTTCTTGGACGGTCGCACGAGCGAGTGTGAGATCAGAAGGATTGAGCATTTTGTCTTCTCCTTGGTTTCCTTCGGCGTGTCGCCTTGCGCGGTTGAGATTGGGGCCGTGATTCTGGCTCGTCCCTTATCGCTTCGATATCCAACGACTGATGGTCGAAGACAACTTGGAATAGTCCGGCTGCCTCGCGGCACAATGCCTCGCACGCGGCTTCGCACGCCTTGCGGTTGCCCCTGGTCGAGCGAGCTTCGACGATGATGGACGGCAGGTGTTGATGTTCTCGAATCACAGACCCGCTGTCCAAACCCACGGTCATCTCTTCGACCGGGTGGTATTTCTTGCTTTGCCACGTGCTGGTCTCGACGTGATCGTAGAACGTGTCCACGTCGCCGATGGGCAGCCGATTGTTATACCGTTCCTTGAGAATAGCATCCGCCCGCTCTGCCTTTTTCGCGAACGACTTTTCCCAACTTTTGGCCGAGAGCGAATCAACCGCAAAGTAATCGCGATGCCATCGCCATGTGCTCTGCCGCGATTCGTCACCCGCCTCGCGGTCGTGAATCTCCAAACCGCAATAGTGTCCTACA
The DNA here is from genome assembly GCA_016208315.1 of Chloroflexota bacterium. GTDB lineage: Bacteria > Chloroflexota > Anaerolineae > UBA4142 > UBA4142 > JACQYF01. Next base: position 33,200 of record JACQYF010000128.1, read on the forward strand.
TAATCCACATCGCCATCAAAATAGGCGATCATGGCTCGCGCGAGCGTAATCATGCGCGAGGAATAGCCATCGGGGAAAACACGCGGGGAGTCCAGCGTGGCGCGGCGCTTCAGGATCACATCGCGGAAATCTCGATTCGTCTGCCGCAATCGCATTTCGAAGGCGGTGTCCGCCGGCAGCGCCTTCAAGCGGCGGTATTCGCCTGCGCTCAGAAGCAAATCGAGTTCGTAGTACGTGGACGGCAGGACAACCAGCGTACCACCGTGTACCGGCGTATTTGCTTGCAGCCGATACGTGCGCTCTTCCGATTTTTGCTGCGGCCTTGAAAAATAGTTTTGGTGAGTCTCGCTTGATTGGAGTAACTGTTTGACGATGACGGTATGCGGCGAGTGCGTTTCCGGCGAGTAGGGGATGGGCTTGAGCGTCAGTTCAACAGTTGCGCCGACCAAGTCTTCGCTGGGGTCCAGGCCGAACCGAACCATATCATCGGCTGTCAGACTCAACGTGGATTCCTGCTCGCGCCAACCGGTTTGCTCGGTCAATCCGAGCAGGTACTTGCCTTCCATGCGATGCCGGAATGCCAGGCGATTGACAACCAGTTGTTTGGTCAAGTCCGGTATGGGCCTGCGGTTAGCATTCATTGTGTTTCACTAACCCACCAATCCCAGTTGCTGACGGACGAAGGCGCGTACCGTTCGCATGGCTTTCACAGCCGCGCGTGCGTCATCCCTCGCGGCACTTACTCCGGGATAGCGATAATCAACGGCATAGTCATTAAGCAGCAGAAGCCGATCGCGCATGAATTCGAACTCAGGTTGCGTCGGTGTGATAAGATTGAGAAGAACTTCGAGATCGTGAATCGGTTTGAAGGAGATGTTCTGATCTACGAGAACCGCTTTGAGATATTTTTCCACGCACTGTTGCGCGTGAAAACAAAGCGCATCGTAGTTTGGAGCTTTGCGAACGCGCATCTCCCGCGTGGCAATATTGAAATCGCCTTCGGCCTTTTCGACCCATTCACTAACGATTCCGCCGTTCATATAGGGCCTTCCCACGCGCGGTGATTTCAGCAATGAAGAAATCGCCCAGCGCGATGCGCTCTTCAAGTTGTTTGGGCGTGCGTACGATAATGTCCATCGGAAATGGGCGCGGGGAAATTGCACGGGAGATTTCCAGTCGCTGTTGCGGCTCACGCAGCGAGGTCTCCATCACGACCAACAAGTCCACATCACTCTCCGGTTTTGGGCGACCGTAAGCATATGAACCAAAGAGGATGATTTTCTCGGGATGGAACTTGTCAGCGATTTGTCTCGCCACTGCGCGAATCTGCCGCAAGGGGATTCGACGCGGGTGGTTGCGATGCAGTCCTTTCGCACTCAATGATCTCCCCCTGAACGAGCCGGATACTTGCGCCGCATTTCTGCCAGCGTCTTGGCTTGGCTTTTCGCTTTCTGCTGTCGCGCGCGTTCAATACTGGCTCGAAATCCTGGATGCTGCGCGATTAACTCGTCTGCGACATCATCGTCCGGCATGTTTTGGACGACCGGCATTGCCTTGTCTTTATCTAGCATTGTTTGTCCTGCCTGCTGCGCGGGTGCATCGAGTTTTCAACGCCCCGCGTCCATCGCAGCTAATCGTTTCTCAGCGCGTTGCACCGCTTGTCGCAACTCATCTGGTTCCAGATAATCCATAGCATCCAACAGTGCCGACAGAGGCACGCGGACAGGTACAGCGCGTTCCCCTTTGTGGTGTTCGCGGAAAAAAGCGCGCAGTCGCACTGCGTCTTGGATGGCATCTTCGGCGCTGAGCAATTCTGCGTCTGGCTCATGCACAGAACCTAATCGATCTTTCATTTCTTACCCTCCTTGGCTGCCTGATAAACCTGCTCAATGAAAGTGTCGCTGTAGTGAGTTCCGGCTTGCTGACAGTGCTTCAATTTCGCTTTGAGCGCTTCAACTGTGAGCAAGTTTTCCTCAACAGCGAGTAGCAGAACGCCGGCGAAGCCAGACAGAACGAGACCGATTTGTGTGGCTATTGCTCTGGCAGCCAATTCGTCTAGCAATAGCACCGCTCCGGCAAACTCGGGACGCTGAGCAATCACCATCACCTCGGCTTCACCCAAGTGGTGACTTGGATCGCGATCTTTCGATACTGGATGCATTGCGATGCGGCCCGCCCATTCTGTTGCTTGCGTCGTCTCCGCTTCGGTCAACTTATGCCCGACAAGTTTTGAGCCGAACCCTGCTACGAATTCTCCCCAGCCGTGTTGTCTCAATTCGGATAGGCATGTGTCCGAAGTGTGAATTGTGCCAAACAATGTTGACATTAGTTCGAAACTGTCCGACTGGAACACAGATATAAGCGGGCCGGTATTGCTCACCGCGCTAGGTGTGCTCTGTTCCTCGTTTGGCATTGGTGCTCCGTTATCTTCGGCTTCGCCGATGTCTAGTCCCGGATGGGATTATATCACGATTGTTGGTCCGATTCAATTTGACGCTCTCCCCAAACATGGATATAATAGCCCCGGTCCCAATCACTATGGCGCGATTCAGGAGTTTGGCGAATTCGAGCGTCCAGCGTGGATTCAGTAGCAAGTATACCAGGCCCATTCGGCTAGGGGTTAGGCCGGGTGATTCTCAATCACCAAACGGGGGTTCGAGTCCCCCATGGGCCACACGTTAGAGAATTGCCCGCGGGTGCGCCGTGCCTGCGGGCATTCTCATTGAATTTAGGGAGCTGCAATGCGAAAGCCGAACGCCCCCGTCCTCATCCTCTTCGCCAGTCTCTTTATCGTCATGCTCGGCTTTGGGATCGTTATCCCGATCATGCCGTTTTACGTGACGTATTTCGGCGCGAGCGGCGAGGCGCTGGGCGTCGTCATGGCGAGCTATTCGCTGATGCAGTTCGTCTTTGCGCCGTTCTGGGGGCGTTGGTCGGATCGCGTGGGGCGTAAGCCGGTCTTGCTGATCGGGCTGATCGGGTTTGCGATTTCGTTCGTGCTGCAAGGATTGGCGCGCGATGTCGTTCAACTCACGCTGGCGCGCGGCGTCGCGGGCATGCTTTCGTCGGCCACCCTGCCCGTCGCGTTCGCGTTTATCGGCGATACGACCAGCGAGGACGATCGCAGCGGCGGCATGGGCATGATGGGCGCGGCCATCGGACTGGGCATGATCTTTGGCCCACTGCTTGGCGGACCGCTGGGCGACATCGCGCTCCCGCTGCCGTTTTTCGCCGCGGCATTCTTCGCGCTCGCCGCCGCGGCCTTTGCGTGGCGGTTGCTGCCCGAATCGCTTCCGCTTGACAAGCGAATCGAACACAAACCGGGCGGCCCCTCGCGAGCGCGCGTATTGATTGACGCGCTGCGCGGCCCGATGGCGTTCCTCTTTGTCATGTCGTTTCTCCTCGCGTTCGCGCTCACCAATTTCGAAGCGGTCTTGGGTTTGTTCGGGCTGGACCGATTCGAGTTGGGGCCGGCCCAAGTCGGCTATTTGCTCGGCGCGTACGGTTTTCTCGGCGCGCTGATGCAGGGCGCGATGATCGGCCCGCTGACGCGCAAGATCGGCGAGGTGCGCGTGCTGCAACTGGGGTTGATTGCGAGCGTGATCGGATTTGTCGGCACGGCGCTGGCAATGCAGATGTGGTCGTTTGTCATCTTCTCGGCGCTCTTCAACGCGGGCAACGCGCTGCTGCGGCCCAGCGTCGCCTCGCTCATCTCGCAGCGCGCGACGAGCGGGCAGGGCGTGGCGATGGGGCTGGAGAATTCATTCATGAGTCTCGGACGCGTCGTGGGGCCGCTCTGGGCGGGCTATGCGTACGACGCGCGCCAAGAGTATCCGTTCTTCACGGGCGCGATACTCTTGACGCTTGCCTTTGGGGTTTCATTGTTCTTGATCGGTCAAAAGTTGCCGGTAAGAGATCGGGAGATGGCACACGAAATCTGATTTGAAAACAAGGAGGCGACAATGCGTCTGCTCAAACGGATTCTCCTCATCGTTCTCGTGATCGTCGTGGTTCTCGTGGTCGTCGGCGCGGGCGGAGGTTATTGGTTTGTGACCAAAGGGCTGCCGCAAATCAGCGGGACCCTGCGCGTCGCCGGCCTCAAGTCAAAAGTGGAAATCGTTCGCGATCCGATGGGTGTGCCTCACATCTATGCGGACAACGCGGACGATTTGTTTTTCGCGCAGGGTTACGCGCAAGCCCAGGACCGCCTGTGGCAGATGGAGTACAATCGCCGCATCGGCCACGGCACGCTGTCCGACATGTTCGGCGCGGCGACCATCAAACAAGACCGCTTCTTGCGGACGATGGGGCTGGGTCGCGCGGCGCGGGCCGATTACGCGGCGATGAGCGCCGACGAAAGGCGTCCCCTGCAAATGTTCGCGAACGGCGTCAACGCCTTTATCGCCACGCACCAAGACAATTTGCCTATCGAGTTTACGATTCTGGGTCTCAAGCCCGCGCCGTGGGAGCCGGTGGACACGGTGGCGTGGGGCAAGGTGATGGCGTTCAACTTGAGCAGCAACTATGACGGCGAGTTGCTGCGCGCGAACCTCGTCGAAAAGCTCGGCGCGGCGAAGGTGAAAGAATTGACGCCGCCGTATCCCGCAGAAGGCCCCTTTATCATTTCGCCTGACGCCAAGAACTATCAGGCGCAAAACGCCAATTCCCAATTCCCAATTCCCGATTACCAATTAGGAAATCCAAATCTCGGCGAGATCGTTGGAGTTTACGAATCGCTTGGGCTACGCGGCGACGGTGTCGGCTCGAACAATTGGGTCGTGGATGGAACGAAATCGGCGACGGGCAAGCCGATCCTCGCGAACGATCCGCATCTCGGCATTCAGATGCCTTCGATCTGGTACAACATGGGCCTGCACTGTGTTCCGCAAAACGACGCCTGTCCATTCAACGTTGCGGGTTTCACTTTTCCGGGCGTGCCGGGCATTGTCATCGGGCACAACGACCGGATCGCGTGGGGCGTGACGAATCTGCCCGCCGACGTGCAGGATTTGTTTATCGAAGAGCCAAACCCGCAGAACCCCAACCAGTTCAAGTTTGGCGACAAGTGGGAAGACGCGGTGATCGTAGAAGAGCCGATCAAGGTCAAGGGCGTTGTGTCGGAAACGCTCAAGGTACAGAGCACGCGCCACGGTCCGATCATGACGCCGGTGCTCGGCGGCGTGACCAAACCGCTGGCGCTGCAATGGACGGCGCTGCGCGACCGGAGCCACTTGTTCGAATCCGTCCTCAAGATGGATCGCGCGCGGAATTGGGACGAGTTTCGCGCCGCGCTGCGACTTTGGGATGTGCCGTCGCAGAACTTTGTGTACGCCGACGTGGATGGGAATATCGGCTACCAAATGCCGGGGAATGTTCCGATCCGCGCGCAGGGCGATGGCACGGTCCCGGTTCCAGGCACGGGCGCGTACGAATGGAAGGGCTATGTCCCCTTCGACGACTTGCCGTTCGTCTACAATCCGCCAACGCACTTTGTCGCCACCGCGAACAACGCGGTGGTTCCGCCGACGTATAAGCATTGGATCACTGCCGACTGGGCCGAGCCGTATCGCCAGCAGCGGATTGTTGATTTGCTCAAGGCGAAAGACAAGCTCTCGGTAGACGATATCAAGGCGATGCAAGGCGATGTCTACGCCATTCCGCTCGTGCAGTTGCAGAAGCACATCATCGCGCTCACGCCTGAGGGTTTCTTGCAGCAGCGCGCGATGGAGCAGGTGAAAGCGTGGGACGGGCGATTGACCGCGGAGAACATTGGCGGGACGATTGTCGAAGTGACTTACCAACGCTTGTTGAGGAATCTCTTTGCGAGCAAACTGGGCGCGGATTTGTTTGCCTCGTATCTCAGCGTGGGAAGTTACTACCATCGCCGCGTGGTCTCGACGCTTTTGGATCAGCCGAATAGCGAATGGTGGGGCGAGGAAGGGAACGCGGCGGTTTTGAAGCGCAGTTACGCCGAGGCGGTGGATTGGCTGGGCAGCCAGTTCGGCGACGCGCCGGGCGATTGGCGTTGGGGACGCTTGCACACCGCGACGTTCGGGCATCCACTCGGCAGCGTGCAGCCGCTCAATCTGTTGTTCAACGCCGGCCCGATTCCGGCGGCTGGCGGGGCATCAACTGTTGATCGCGCTAGCTTTGCCAGCGGCCAATCGTACGCGCTCACCACGATCTCGTCCATGCGGATGATCGTTGACCTTGGGAATTTGGGCGGGTCGCTCCTGATCAACACGACGGGGCAATCGGGCCAGCCGCTGAGCAAGCACTATAACGACATGGTTCCGCTGTGGCAAAACGTCCAATATATGCCATTCTATTTTGATCGCGCCGTGCTGGACAAGGCGAATGAAGGGGTGTTGGTGTTGATGCCGTAGCGAGGCAGGGAACCGGTAAGCAGGTAGACAAGTACACAAGTAGACAGCTAGAGACGTACTGTTTTCGTGTTTACGTGTTTACCTGTTTCCCTGTTTACCGGTACCTACAACCCGACGGACATCTTGCCAAACACCGCGAGCACGAGGCAGCCAAAGATGACGACGTTGATCAAGACCAGGAGCGAGATAAAGAACCAGTGGCGGTAGTTTAGTTCCATGGTAACCTCTCAAGTAAAACGTGAAGCGTAAAACGTAATCGCTTTACGTTTTACGTTTCACGTTTTAGGGTGACATCTGCCGCAACCAACCGTACCAACGTTCCATCCGCTCGGCGGAGCAACAGCGCGCCGTCTTCGTCCACGTTCTCGGCCACGCCGATTTCTTCGCCCCACGGTGTTTGGGCGCGCACGCTCTCATGCAACGTGACGAGGCGCGCTGCCCATTCGTCATGCAGGTTTTCGCCGCGTTTCAATCGCACGTAATACGACTCTATCGTCCGAAGGATGGCTTGCGCGAGCGGCGCACGCGGTAATGATCTGCCAAGCTCATCGCTTATGGTGGTCGCGTCCGGTGGAATGCCTTCCACTGATCTGGCCGAGAAATTGACATTGACTCCCAAGCCGACGATCACGTATTCGCTCCGATCGCCGACGATGTTGGCCTCGGCAAGAATCCCCGCGCATTTTCCTGCCCCGCGATTTTTGCGTGGGTTGTCATTGAGGAGAACGTCGTTGGGCCATTTGAGTTGCGCGTCCAGCCCCGTCTCCGCGCGAATCGCATCGCACGCGCCGAGCGCAACGGCCATCGTCGCGCGTGGCAATTGCGGCGGCGCGAGCGGCGGTCGCAGAATCAGCGACAGCAGCAGGGACGAGCGCGCGGGCGCGAGCCACGCGCGCGCCATGCGGCCGCGGCCCGCGGTCTGCTCGTCGGCGATCACGAGCGTGCCTTCCGGTTCGCCCGCGTCGGCAAGCTGCTTGGCAACGTCGTTCGTCGAGCCGATGGTTGCGTAGTAGACGACGCGGCGGCCGATGAACTGCGTATTGAGACCCTGCGTGATCGCGTCGGCGGAAATCGAATCTTGCATCTTGGCTGAATTATAACATCGGTTCGCGGGTGGTCAAATTGAGGAGACAAGTGACATGTGACAGGTGACAAGGGAAGTTGCAAGGGACACGGCGCGTACCTGAAACTTGAACTCCCCTTGTCACTCGTCACTTGCCACTTGTCACTTTCGCCCTTTGGTGCTACACTCCCGCCCGAATTCGACGAGGGAGGGTTGCATGCCGAAACCAAAAGTGTTCGTGACGCGCTTGATTCCCGAAGAAGGCCTGGCGATGGTTCGCGAGGCCACGGCCATGAAACTCTGGGAAGGCGAACTTCCGCCCCCGCACAAGGTCCTACTCGACGAGGTACGCGAGGTTGAGGGTCTACTCTCGCTCCTCACAGACAAGATTGATGCGGCGCTGATGGATTCGAATCCCCGGCTCAAGGTGATTTCGAATTTCGCCGTTGGATACGATAACATTGACATTCCGGCGGCGACGGCGCGTGGCATCCCGATCGGGAATACGCCCGGCGTGCTGACGGACACGACGGCCGATTTGGCGTTCACGTTGATGATGGCCGCGGCGCGTCGAATCCAGGAGAGCATTGATTACGTGCGCGCCGAAAAATGGAAGACGTGGGGGCCCAAACTTTTGATGGGACAGGACATCCATGGCGCGACCCTCGGCATTATCGGCTTTGGGCGCATCGGGCAGGGGATGGCCAAGCGCGCCGGTGGTTTCGGAATGCGCGTGCTGTACTATGATGTGTATCGCCGCCAGGATTTGGAACAAACGATGGACGTTACGTTCGCGGACATGGATACGCTGCTCCGCGAATCCGATTTCGTCACGGTCCATACCGACCTCAACGAAACGACGCGCCACATGATGAATGCTGCCGCGTTCGCGAAAATGAAGCCCACGGCGATCGTCATCAACACCGCGCGCGGTCCCATCGTAGACCCCCAAGCTTTGTACGCTGCGCTCAAATCGGGTAAAATAGGCGGCGCGGCGCTCGACGTGACCGAGCCGGAACCGATCCCGACAGACAGCCCGCTGCTGACGCTGCCCAACTGCCTGATCGTTCCCCATATTGCCAGCGCATCAGTCGCGACGCGCGGCAAGATGGCGCAGATGGCCGCCGCGAACTTGCTCGCGGGTCTGCGCGGCGAAAAACTGCCGACGTGTGTGAATCCCGAAGTGTATGAGCGAGGGGTAAGGAAGTAGACACGTAGACAGGTACACACATGCTTGTTCACCTGTCTACCTGTCTACGTGTTTACCTGTTTACCTGTCTCCGTGTTTACCTGTCTACCTGGGAGCGATTATGCAGCGTTTATGGACCCCTTGGAGGATGGCGTACTTGAAAGCACCCAAAGGCGCGGTGACAGGCGGCTGTATTTTTTGCGACAAGATTCGCGCCGGCGTCGAAAACGATCGCGAGAATCTTGTGCTCTGGCGGGGCGAACGCGCGTTTTTTATGCTCAACCTGTATCCGTACTCAAACGGTCACTTGCTCGTCGCGCCCTACGAGCACACCGGCGAGCTAGAGTCGCTGGATGGCGAGACGCTGAAAGAACTGATGCTTCTGGTCGGCAAGGGGATTCGCGCGCTGCGAACGGCGATGGGGCCGCAAGGGTTTAACGTCGGCGCGAACTTGGGACGCGCGGCTGGAGCGGGCGTCGAAGACCACGTTCATCTGCACGTCGTCCCGCGTTGGAACGGCGATACGAACTTTATGCCGGTCCTTTCCGATACCCGGATGATTCCAGAGCTGCTGCCAGAAACATACGAGCATTTGCTGGCGGTCTTGAAAGCAGACGAGGAGGTTCAAAAGGCGGGCTAAATGTCCCGCTTTTTCTTCGCTTGATGGGAAATCACAAACTCGATTGGCCGACCCGCGTCAGCCGGCACGTCCTGACCGCGCTCAAGCCGCGCAAACTACTCGAAGACCAGAACATCTGGAACCTCTATGGCGACATCGCGTGGTTCGGCGTGCTGTTTGGCGTTGTCAATACGTTCCTTGCCGTTTACACGCTGCGCCTCGGCGGCACCGACACCCAAGTCGGTCTCCTGTCGGCCCTGCCCGCGCTGGTGGCGATATTTGTTTCGCTCCCCGGCGCGCGCCTCGTCGAAAAGGAGCGGCGCCCGCTCTCGGTGTTGTTTATCACCGCGATCCTGCACCGAGCTGGCTATGTGGCGATCGCGCTGTTGCCCTTTTTCTTCTTCATCGAACAGGCCTGGGGCGTGGTCCTTCTGTCCGGCCTGCTGACGATCCCGCAAGCGATTGCCAACATCGCCTTTACGACGATGTTCGCGCGCGTGGTCAAGCCCGAAAAGCGCGCGCAGGTCGTCGCCGTGCGTAACGTACTGATCGGCATCACCAGCACGGCGACCGCGCTGGTCGGCGGCAAGTTCCTCGATTGGATTGTCTTTCCGCTCAATTACCAGATCCTGTTTACCGTCGCGTTCGCGACCTCGATGGTCAGCGCGTACTATCTGACGCGCATTCGCCTACCCGAACTTACCGAGCCGGCCCCGTTGCGCGCGCCGAATGAGCGAATGGATGTGCGCGGGTTCTTCCGCATGTTGCACGCCAGTCCCGGCTACACGCGTTTCACACTCGTTTCATTCGTCGCGCAATGGGCCTTGTGGTTCTCCATACCGCTGTATTCGATCTACTGGGTTCGAACTCTGCACGCGAGCGACGGCTGGGTCGGTCTCTTCAGCATGGTGGCGAGCGGCACGACGATTTTGTTTTATCCGTTGTGGGGACGCGTCACCGCGCGGCGCGGCAATCGCATCGCGATGATCGTTACCATGGCGGGACTGGCGGGCTTTCCATTCCTGCTCGCGTTTTCGCCGAGCGTCGAGTGGGTGCTCCTCGTCTCCTTCCTGGGCGGTGTGTTTAGTTCCGGCCAGGCCCTCTCATTCTTCAATGGTTTGCTCGAAGTTTGCCCGGAGCAAAACCGCGCCGCGCGCATCGCCGCGTACAGTACGCTCGCAGGCCTCGCCGCATTTGCCGCTCCGTTGCTTTCCACCTCGCTCACCGATGTGTTCAGCATCCAGGCGATGTTGATCGTCGGCGCTGCGCTGCGGTTGTTCAGTTCCTTCCTCATCTGGCAACAGCGCGTTCTCGTCACCCCAAAACCATACTATTCGCCAAATGACGCTTTTTTTGGTAAAATGGAGAGCATGAAGAGCGAGTAACTCTCAATGCGCGAAAGGAGAATGCTGTGGCCACACGAAGGCGTGAGGTTCTGATTGTCGGAGGGGCGCGGACCCCGATCGGCCGATTTCAAGGGACGTTGGCGAACGTAGCGGCGCCCGAACTGGGCGGGGTCGCCGTGCGGGAAGCAGTCAAGCGCGCCGGGATCGAAGCCGGTCTTGTGGAAGAAGTCATCATGGGCAACGTGGTCGGCGCGGGTTTGGGCCAAGCCCCGGCGCGTCAAGCCGCGTTGAAAGCGGGACTGAAAGATACGATCAGCGCGACCCAAGTCGGCAAGGTGTGCGGGTCGGGTCTAAAAGCCGCGATGCTGTCCAGTTCGATGATCCGCGCGGGCGACGCCGATGTGATGGTGGCGGGCGGCATGGAAAACATGAACCGCGGCCCCTATCTCCTGCCGAACGCTCGCTTCGGCTATCGCATGGGCACGGGCGAAATGCTGGACGCGACGGTCCACGATGGCTTGTGGTGCCCGTTCGAAAATTGGCACATGGGCCGCGCCGCCGAATTCATCGCCCGCGAATGCGGCGTGTCGCGCGCGATGCAGGACGAGTTCTCTTTCAAGAGCCATCAAAAAGCCATCGCCGCGATACAGAACGGAAAATTCAAAGCGGAAATTGCAGCCGTTCCAATTCAGACGAAAAAGGGAACGGCGCTCTTCGATACGGATGAAACGCCGCGCGCAGACACATCGCTGGAGGCATTGACGAAGCTGAAACCGGCCTTTGAAGAAGGCGGCACGGTGACAGCCGGCAACGCGCCGCCCTTGAGCGATGGGGCCGCGGCGGTTGTATTGGTGGGCGAAGAGATTGTCGAGCGCGAGGGATTGAAGCCGTTGGCGCGCGTGGTCAGCTACGCGCAAGCGGGTGTTGACCCCAAGCACATTTTCTGGGCGCCGATTTACGCGGTCCGCAAGGCGCTCGACAAAGCCGAATGGAAACTCGGCGACGTGGACCTGTTCGAGATCAACGAAGCGTTTGCGGCCCAAGTGCTCGCCGACGGGCAGGAACTCGGCATTGATTGGTCGAAGGTGAATGTGAACGGCGGCGCGGTCGCGCTCGGTCACCCGATTGGTGCGAGCGGCGCGCGCATTCTCGTCACCTTGCTGTACGCGCTGCAAGATCGCGGTCTCAAGCGCGGCGTCGCGTCGCTGTGCCTCGGCGGCGGCGAAGCGGTCGCGATAGTTGTGGAAATCGTGTGACGAGTTTCAATGGAAAAACGACAATGAATTTCGAATTGACGGAAGAGCAGATCGCGATTCGCGATTTGGCGCGCGAGTTCGCGCAAAAGGAAATTGCGCCCATCGCCGCCCGGATTGACGAGACCGGCGAATTTCCGCGGGAGACGGTTAAGAAGTTGGGCGAGCTGGGCCTGATGGGCATCGAGATTCCGCAAGAATACGGCGGCGGCGGTCTCGACTGCCTCAGCTACGTTCTCACCATCGAAGAACTGTCCAAAGTGGACGCGTCGCATGGCACGATTGTGAGCGTCAATAACTCGCTCGTCTGCTTTGGGCTAAACGCGTTTGGCAGCGAAGAGCAAAAGCAGAAATTCCTTACGCCGCTCGCCTCTGGAAAAAAACTGGGCGCATACTCCCTCACCGAACCGCAATCGGGCAGCGATGCGGGCAACATGAAGACGCGCGCGGCGCTCGCAGGCGGCGAGTACGTCATCAACGGCCGCAAATCGTGGATCACCAGCGGGCCGGTCGCGGATTACATTATCCTCTTTGCCGCGACCAATCCCGAGTTGAAACATCGCGGCACCGCGTGTTTCGTCGTGGATACCAAGCTGCCCGGTTTCGAAGTCGGCAAGACGGAACCCAAACTCGGCATCCGCGCCAGCGCGACGTGCGAGTCTACTTACGAAAACTATCGGATTCCGGTTTCGCATCGGATCGGCAATGACGGCGATGGATTCAAGATCGCGATGAGCATCCTCGACGCGGGGCGCATCGGCATCGCCGCGCAGGCGCTGGGCATTGCGGAAGCCGCGTACGAGGCGAGCGTGCAGTACGCCAAAGAGCGATCGGCCTTTGGCAGCCGCATTGCCGAATTCCAGGCGATTCAGTTCATGATCGCGGACATGGCGCTGCGAATCGAGGCGGCGCGGATGCTGATCTACGCCGCGGCGAACAAAAAGGACCGGCACGAGCGCTTTACGCGCGAGGCCGCGATGGCGAAACTGTATGCCAGCGAGATGGCGGAGTGGGCTACGTCTAAAGCGATCCAGGTTCATGGTGGAATTGGGTACAGTAAAGAGTTGCCTATCGAACGCTATTTCCGCGATGCCAGAATAACGACGATATATGAGGGTACCAGTGAGATACAACGCATGGTGATTGCGCGGAGTGCGTTGGAAGGAAAATGAAAACGAAATCGGCGCGGCGACTGAAGGAACATCGGACGGCGTACGCGACGCAAGCCACCAAGCCGCGTGCGCCGCGCGACTTGGCATTTCCGCAGGCGCGATTTTTGACGCCTCAAGAACGCCGCGCGCTCAAGCAGTTCCGGGATCATCTCCTTGCGAAATATCCCGATCAAGTGGAGCGCATCGTTTTGTTCGGGTCCAAGGCGCGCGGCGATTTTGACGCCGAGTCGGATATTGATGTGCTGGTGGTCGTGGGCGGAGCCGGGTCCAAAGAAGCATGGGAGCCCTTGGGCCCGAACTGGACGGAGGTCGTGCATCATACTTCTGATCTCGCGCTCCAGCATAGTGTCGGCATTTCCCCCAAGTTTGAGTGGCACGATGCTGTAATGAAATGGAGTCCACTCCTCGATCACATTCACAAAGAAGGCATCGAACTGTGGCGACGTCCAGGAACCGAATGGGCGCCGTGGCCCCCGGGAGGCGAGGCGGCTATGGCATTGCGCAAGCAAGAACACATCCAAGCGCGCATGGCGATGGCAAAAGACAAACTGCGCGCCGCGCGCAAGATGCGCGAAGAAGAGTTGTACAATGATGTGATCTCCCGCGCGTACTATGCGATGTTTTACGCGAGCAAGGCACTCTTGCTTGCACTGGGTGAAGACCCGCATAAACATCAGGGCGTCGTCTCGTTATACGGGGAACGGATCGCCAAAGTGGGTCTGAGCGATCCTAAGTATGGTACGGTCTTGCGAGATGCCAAGGATTTGCGCGAGGAAGCGGATTACCAAGATTTTTTTCGTGCGACGAAAGAGCAAGCCGAAAACGCAATTCGCAATGCCGAAGATTTCGTAAGAGAAGCGGAAGAGACTTTGAAGAAGATTCAAGCTCGAGGAAAATAACATGTCCATTGATCCCGAAATCCTGGAACTGCGCCAGCGGCGCGAAGAAGCGCGACTGGGCGGCGGCACGCGACGGATAGATCAGCAGCACGCCAAGGGCAAGCTGACCGCGCGCGAACGCATTGACTTGCTCTTGGACGAAGGGTCGTTTCAGGAGCTGGGGATGTTCGTCACCCAGCGCGCCAGCGGGTTTGGTTCGAACGGTCAGACGTTCTTTGGCGATGGCGTGGTCACGGGATATGGGACCATCAATGGGCGGCTCGTCTATGTGTTTTCGCAAGATTTCACGGTGTTTGGCGGCAGCTTGGGCGAGGCGCACGCGGAAAAAATCGTGCGGCTGATGGACCACGCGATGAAGAACGGCGCGCCGTTGATTGGCCTGAACGATTCGGGCGGCGCGCGCATTCAGGAAGGTGTGGTCAGTCTCGGCGGCTACGCCGACATCTTTTTGCGGAACACACTGGCGAGCGGCGTCATCCCGCAAATCAGCGCGATCATGGGCCCCTGCGCGGGCGGCGCGGTCTATTCGCCCGCGCTGACCGATTTCATCGTCATGGTCAAGGATACCAGTTACATGTTCGTAACCGGTCCCGACGTGGTCAAGACGGTGACTCACGAGGATGTGACCGCCGAGCAATTGGGCGGCGCGATGGTCCACAACGAAAAAAGCGGTGTCGCGCACTTTATGGCCGACAACGAAGAGCAGGCCATCCCGATGATTCGGAAACTGCTCTCCTTCCTGCCGCAAAACAACATGGAAGAGCCGCCGCTCGTGCGCCCAACTGACGACCCGCTCCGCGCCGACGAGGCGCTTGACGAAATCGTGCCCGACAGCTCGGTCAAACCCTACGATATGAAAGACGTCATCCACCGCGTCGTAGACGACGGCGACTTCCTCGAGGTCCACGAGCACTATGCCCAGAACATCATCGTGGGGTTTGCGCGCTTGAACGGCCGCGTGGTCGGCATCGTCGCGCAGCAGCCGATGGTGTTAGCGGGCGTGCTCGACATCAACTCGTCGGGCAAGGGCGCGCGCTTTGTGCGGTTCTGCGATTGTTTCAATATTCCGATCGTCACGTTCGAAGATGTGCCGGGCTTTTTGCCGGGGGTCGGCCAGGAGCACGGCGGCATCATCAAGCACGGCGCGAAACTGCTCTTTGCGTACTGCGAAGCGACCGTGCCCAAGATTACCGTCATCACGCGCAAGGCCTACGGCGGCGCGTACGACGTTATGAGCAGCAAGCACATACGCGGCGATTTGAACTACGCGTGGCCCACCGCCGAAATCGCGGTGATGGGGCCGGACGGCGCGGTGAACATCATCTACCGCGAAGAGATCGCGAACGCGGCGGATGTCGAGGCGGCGCGGCAAAAGCTCGTCCAGGAATATCGCGACCATTTCGCGAATCCCTACGTGGCGGCTGGGCGCGGTTACGTGGACGACGTCATCGAGCCGCACCAGACGCGTGCGAAACTGATCGCGGGGCTGGAGATGCTGCAAAACAAGCGCGACACGAATCCGCCCAAGAAACACGGAAATATTCCGCTGTAAGATGGAGGATATATGGCAAAGATTGAGTTTACGAAAGGCAATATACCAACGCGCGACGAGTTATCGAGAATAATCGCAGAGATGAAGATAAAAAGCCATGCCGTAGATGATTTGCTGTCGCTGTCGCAGCAGTTAAGCGAGTTCGAGCGACAGTATGGGATGTCCAGCGCGGTGTTCTTTGAGAAATATTCGCGCGGCGAGATGGGTGACGCGATGCCTTTCATCAAATGGGCCGGTCGCTACCAACTGTATCTCGACTTGAAAATAAAGATCGAGAAAAGTCTTGAGCGAGTCATCGCCGCATGAGACTGGAGCGCTACATCAACCGCCTGCTCGATACTTTGTACTCTCGTCGCGATGCAGAAATCCTGCATCTGGAGTATGATATTCAGGATGTTGCAGGAAATTGATCGTTATCTCCATAAATCGAAATGAATGCGTTGAAAGTTGAGCCGGTTACGCTGGAAGGTACGCTTGTGCGTCTTGAGCCGCCCGCCGAGAATCACATCGCTGATTTGTTGGTGTCTGGCCAGGCCACCGAGATTTGGGAATATCTCCCTTTTGGTCCTTTCAAAACTGCGGAAGAGTGGCGCGAGGCGTTTGTCCGTTGGCAAGAGCATGCAACGGCGGGCGATAGCGTGCCCTTTGTGGTCATCAGGCGCGATAACGAGCGCGCGGTGGGAATGACCGCCTATCTGGATATTCAAGCCGATAATCGCGGCTTGGAAATCGGCGGGACATGGCTGACACCGGCACTCTGGCGGACGGCGATTAATACCGAGTGCAAGTATTTGTTGTTGCGGCACGCGTTCGAAACGTTGGGCTGCATTCGTGTGCAGCTCAAGACGGATGCGCGCAACATTCGTTCGCAACGCGCAATCGAACGTTTGGGAGCAGTCAAAGAGGGCGTGCTGCGCAAGCACATGATCGTCAAGAACGGAATCGAGCGCGATACCGTGATGTACAGCATCACGGACACGGAATGGCCGGCGGTTAAGGCGACTTTGGAAGGAAAATTGAAAGGCCAGTAAACAGTAAACGCCGCTCAGTAGAGCGGACGTAGACAGTAAACAGTTACCGGAGTGGCTGTTCACTGTTCACCGTTGACTGTTCACTGCTCACTGGAGCAGGGATGTTCAAAAAGGTGCTCGTCGCGAATCGGGGCGAAATTGCGGTGCGCGTTTTGCGGGCCTGCCGCGAACTCGGCTTAGAAACGATCGCGCTGTGGTCCGAGGTGGACCGCAACGCCTTGCACGTGCGCTATGCGGACGAGGCGTACTGCATCGGGCCGGCGCCGGCGAAGGAATCGTATTTGCGGATTGACCGCATCATTGACGTGGCGATCCGCGCCAAAGCCGATGCGATTCATCCCGGCTATGGGTTTTTGGCCGAGAACGAGCAGTTCGCGCGCGCCTGCGCGGAAGCCGGCGTCACGTTCATCGGTCCGCCGGAACAAGTGATTCTGGCGATGGGGAACAAGATCGAAGCGCGGGGCGCGGTCGCCAAGCAAGGCGTGCCCGTCGTTCCCGGCACCTACGAGCCGCTCCGCGACGACGAAATCCTCTCGGCCGCCAACCAAGTCGGGTTTCCACTGTTTATCAAAGCCGCGGCAGGCGGCGGCGGCAAAGGCATTCGCCGCGTCCAAGCGCCCGAAGAATTGGCCGGGGCCATCGCGCGGGCGCGCAGCGAGGCGGAATCGGCTTTCGGCGATGGAACGGTATATGTCGAAAAGATCATCAGCCCGGCGCGCCACATCGAATTCCAGATTCTCGCAGATACGCGCGGCAATGTCGTCCACCTCGGCGAGCGCGAGTGTTCGATCCAGCGGCGGCATCAGAAATTGGTCGAGGAATCGCCCTCGGTCGCGCTCGATAATGATTTGCGCGAAAAAATGGGCAAGGCCGCGATCAAGTCGGCGAAAGCCGCGCATTACGTGAATGCCGGCACGATTGAATTCTTGCTCGACAAGGACCGCAATTTTTACTTCCTCGAAATGAATACCCGGCTGCAGGTGGAGCATCCGGTCACCGAGTTGGTCACCGGGGTGGACATCGTTAAGGAGCAGATTCGCATCGCCTCGGGGCGGCCCTTGAGTTATCGCCAAAAAGATATTCACCAACGCGGTTGGGCGATGGAATGCCGTGTCACCGCCGAAGACCCTTACAATGGCTTCCTGCCTTCGACGGGCAAGATCATCAGTCTCTATGAACCGACGGGCCCGGGCGTGCGGCTCGAAAGCGGAGTCTACGAAGGGTTCGAGGTCTCGTTATATTACGACCCGCTGATCGCCAAGCTGTGCGTGTGGGGCGCGGATCGCGCCAACGCGATCATGCGAATGAAGCGCGCCCTCAGCGAATACAAGGTCCTCGGCATCGCCACGTCCATCCCCTTCCACCAAAAATTGCTCGAAAGCACGAGCTTCATCGGCGGCCATTTCGATACGGCTTTTCTCGACGAACGCTTTACGATGGAGCAGGGTGGGTCGGAAGATAACGAAAAGGTGGCGGCCATCGTCGCCGCGCTGCTCACGCACGACCGGCGGCAACACGCGCTCAGCATCCCGCCTCCGACGGGCGGTACCGCGCGCGGCGGCTGGAAGCGATTTGGGTCTTGGGAAGGTCTTGGGCGATAATCCACGCGCCAAAGGAACGGGATGAAGTACACGGCCATCATTGACGAGAAATCCTACACGATCGAAGTGGGGCCTAACAACACCGTGTTAATTGACGGCGAGCCGCACACGGTTGATTTTCGCGGGATTGACGGCACAACACTTTTCTCCTTGTTGATGGACAACACGTCGTGGGAGGTTTTAGTCGAGCGGAATGGCGATGAATATCGTGTGTTGATTGATGGCGAACTACATGTCGTCAACGTCCAGGACGAGCGCACGCGCAAATTGGCCAAGGCGGCGGCCAAGGCCGCGGCGCAACCTGGCGAAGTCTTGCTCAAAGCGCCGATGCCGGGTCTCGTGCGCGGCGTCAATGTCAATGTCGGCGATTCGGTGGAGGCGCGGCAGGGGGCCGTGATTCTCGAAGCGATGAAGATGGAAAACGAACTGCGCGTGCCGCGCGCCGGAGTCGTCAAAGAAATCCGCGTCAAGCCCGGCGACAAGGTGGATCAGGGGCAAGTGCTCCTGGTAATCAAGTGAGGGCAGAATGAATCAAGTGACCATTTCAAAACCTGTATATAGAGTTCTTTCCAGTTTGACAGGTGAGAATCGCGTTGAGATAGCTTTGGAGCTAGCGACTAGAGATCTATTGCGACTGAAACTAAAAGAGGTCGAGGACAAGATCCAGAGCTTCGAAAAGCGATATCAACAAAAATTCCCAGAGTTCAAACAAGCTTGGGACAACGATAAGATTGCGAGTAAACATTCCTATGAAATTGAGCGAGATTACTGGGAATGGGAAGCTGCCGTAGCCGATGATGCCAAGCTCCGACAATTCATGGATGAGTTGCCGTGACACTTGAAGAGTTTGAGCGGACTGTTTTCCAAATTGCGTCTTCATCGCCATTGTGTGAAATTCCCGCGGTACGCAATCTTACGCCAACGTCGGTAACCATTCGCGTGCCAATGACAAATGATGGATTTGTGGACGCTTTTTTCAACGAGGAAACAGGGACGACCGCTTTCGCGCTTGTGCAAGAGAACCGACGAATATTCGGCGCTGACAATACGGGTGGATGGCATCTACATCCATTTGAGGAACCGGACGAGCATTGGCCGCGATCAAAGGGAATGTCATTTGCGGAATTTATCGCGGCCATCGAAAAGCACGGGATAGGGGGCATGTGACAGTACAGGAGGAGCGCAAACCCAAATTCGAAACGCTCTCCGGCATCGAAGCCGAGCGCGTCTACACGCCGGACAACGTTGGAAATGATTACAATTCCCAGATTGGCTTTCCCGGCGAATATCCATTCACCCGCGGCATCCAGCCCACGATGTATCGTGGGCGTTTTTGGACGATGCGCCAATACGCGGGCTATGCCAGCGCGAGCGAATCGAACGCGCGCTACAAGTATCTGCTGGCGCACGGCAATACCGGCTTGTCCGTCGCGTTCGACTTGCCGACGCAGACGGGCTATGATTCCGATGCGGCGATAGCCGAGGGCGAGGTCGGCAAGGTCGGCGTAGCGATTTCGTCGCTCGACGATATGGAGCGGCTGTTCGACGGCATTCCATTGAACAAAGTCTCGACCTCGATGACGATCAACTCGACCGCGGCGATCTTGCTCGCGCTCTATGTCGCCGTCGCGAGAAAACAGGGTGTTGACCCGAAACAACTGCGCGGCACGGTGCAGAACGACATCTTGAAAGAGTACATCGCCCGCGGTACCTACATCTTCCCCCCCGCGCCTTCGATGCGCCTTGCGACCGATGTCATCGAATACTGCGCCCGCGAGCTGCCGAATTGGAATCCGATTTCGATCAGCGGCTACCACATCCGCGAAGCCGGTTCGACCGCGGTGCAGGAAGTGGCGTTCACGTTCGCGAATGCGATCGAGTATGTGAATTCGACCTTGGCGCGCGGCTTATCCTTTGACGAGTTCGCGCCGCAACTGTCCTTCTTTTTCGTCGCGCAGTTGGATTTCCTCGAAGAGATCGCCAAATTTCGGGCGGCGCGGCGGTTGTGGGCTAGGATCGCGAAAGAGAGGTTCGGCGCGAAAAACGCGGCCGCGATGATGCTGCGTTTTCACACGCAGACCGCAGGCGTATCGCTGACCGCGCAACAGCCGCAAAACAACATCGTCCGCACGGCGATTGAGGCGCTCGCGGCGGTGCTCGGCGGCACGCAATCGCTGCACACCAATTCGTTCGACGAGGCGCTGGCGCTGCCGAGCGAGGAATCGGTGCGGGTCGCGCTGCGGACGCAACAGATCATCGCGCACGAATCGGGCGTCGCGAACACCGTTGATCCGGTCGCCGGGTCGTACTATATCGAAAACCTGACCGACGAAATCGAAAGGCGCGCCGTCGAATACATCGAACGAATCGAACGAATGGGAGGCGCGCTCAAGGCCATCGAGGCGGGATTCATCACGCGCGAGATTCAAGAGAGTTCCTGGAAGTTCCAGCGCGAGGTTGAGGCAAAAGAGCGGATCGTCGTCGGCGTCAACGAATATATAACGAATACGACGAATACCGCGAAAATTCTGCGTGTGGACCGGCGCGTGCGCGACGAGCAGATCGCGCGCTTACAGGCGCTGCGCGGGCGGCGGGATGCGGCACGCGTCAAAAACACGTTGAACGCGTTGTGCGAAGCGGCGCAGGGCACCGCGAACTTGATGCCGGCCATCATTGATTGTGTGGAAAACTATGTCACGCTCGGCGAGATTTGCGACGTGTTACGGCAAGAGTTCGGCGAATATCGCGGCGCAATAAGCTTCTAGGAGCATCCATGCCCAAGACGGCCAAGCCCAAAGTGATGCCCAGCTTTACGCCCGCTCCCGAAGAGCTGATCCACGTCTTTGAGAATGCGATGAAGGGTTTCCCGAAGGCCACGCAGCGCAAGATGTTTGGGTATCCAGCGGCATTCGTCAACGGGAATATGTTTGCTGGCGTCTTTCAGGACGAAATGTTTCTCCGTCTGTCCGACGCGGATCGCGCGAAAATCCGTTCGGAATACGGGACGAAACTGTTCGAGCCGATGCCGGGGCGGCCAATGCGGGGCTATGTACTCGTGCCGCGATACATTGTGAAATCACCGCGGCAGTTGACCATCTGGCTCACCAAGGCGATGGAGTTTACGCAATCACTGCCGCCAAAGTTGAAACGGAAAAATGCCGAGAAGAAATAGTGATGGTGGTTTGATTTTGGATATGCCGGCCAATAAGCCGCCGCACCTGGTGAAACAGATCGGGAATCTCAAGACTTGAGGTTGGAGGAGTAAAATACCGGCGTCGAACGTTAGGAAGACCGCGACGTGGCGAAATGGGTGATTAGAGAAACGGAAGAGAAGGACAAAAAGCGGAAGAACATATTTCGAGATGATATCGGCATACGAGAGGACAGATTGAATGGGTTGCGGAAAGTCGCTGCTTCTTGTTGTTCTAATTGGGCCGGGTTGGCTGCTTCGTTTTTGGCTGGCACTCGCGGTTTTATCCTCGATCATTGGAGGGAGCGAATTTGCGGCCATCGGTGCTGTGGTATTTGCATTTGCCGTAGTCATCAAGGGTGGCAACATCCTCATGGGTGAAGAAAAGAAAGAACCTGATCACCAACGGTATTCGGGCACATATGCTTTCAGAACAGGCTCCGAATATCCCTATGATTGGGATAGGATTCGGCAACAAGCATTGACGCGCGATGGACATAGATGTGGTAACTGTGGGAGCAATACGAAGCTGCAGGTTCATCATATCGTCCCTCTTTCAAAAGTTGGAACAAATCAATTGAGCAATTTGAGAACGCTGTGTCTCGACTGTCACAAGCGTGTGCATCCCTACATGGATTGACCGAGTGTAATCATATGGCCAAGTGGTTTGGGATATTTGGCAAACACTCCGCCATCTGGAACAGCTGTAAACCCGCTCTGCGTGTTTCGTGACTGATTCGCGTCGGATTTTATCCGAGGCCGTTCATATTGGAGAAACCTTGTCAGACTTGCAGATCGTAACCGGGGCCTTCGGCTATTCCGGCAAATACACTGCCACGCGTTTGTTGAACGACGGACACCGCGTTCGCACGCTCACGAATTCGGTGCATCGCGCGAATCCTTTCGGCGCGCAAGTTGAGGCGCAGCCGTTCCACTTTGACGATTTCGATAAGCTCGTCGAATCAATGCGCGGCGCGACGGTCTTTTACAATACGTATTGGGTGCGTTTCAATTATACGATGCCCGGGTTCACGCATTCCGTCGCCGTCGAAAATATATCCAAGTTGATTGCAGCGGCAAAAGCGGCAGGCGTCCAGCGTTTTGTCCACGTTAGCATCACGAATCCGACCGAAGACTCCGACCTCGAATATTTCAGCGGCAAGGCAAAATTAGAACGCGTGCTGATCGAGTCCGGTTTATCGTACGCGATCCTGCGCCCGACCGTTCTCTTTGGCAAAGAGGACGTGCTGATAAACAATATCGCCTACATCCTCCGACATTTCCCCGCATTTGGTGTTTTCGGCGATGGCGCATACCGCTTGCAGCCCATCTACGTGGACGACTTGGCGAAGCTTGCAGTCGAGCAAGGGCGCAGCCGCGAAAACTGCATCATTGACGCGATTGGCCCGGAGACATTCACCTTCCGAGATTTGGTGGTCACGATCGGAGCGATCATCGGCAATGTGAAACCACTCGTCTATCTTCCGCCATCGCTCGGATACGTAGCAGGTTGGGTGATCGGTAAGTATGTGGGCGATGTGTTGATTACGCGGCCCGAGATCGAGGGCTTGATGCGCGGTCTGCTCTGCACGAACTCGCCGCCCGCGGGTACGACCAAGCTGACGGATTGGGTAAGGGAACACGCCGACACGCTCGGCGTCAAATATGCAAGCGAGTTGGCGCGACGGAAAAATCGTCAAGAGGCATATGAGAAACTATGATAGCCCGTATTGATCACATCGGTATTGCCGTTCAAAGTATTAGCCAAGCGCTCGCGTTCTTCGAGCAGGCGCTGGGCATCAAACTCGAACGCATCGAGTCGGAAGAGGGTGGCCGCACGCAGGTGGCGTTTTTGCCCGTCGGCGCGAGCGATGTCGAGTTGGTCGAGCCGCAGGATGCCGAGAGTGGCCTAGCCAAATTCCTCGCCAAGCGCGGCGAAGGCGTCCATCACATTTGCTTCGAGGTGGACGACATCGAAGCCGCGCTCGCCCGATTGAAGGAGCACGGCGCGCAATTGATTGACGAGACACCCCGCTCGAACGCGAAAGGTCAGCGCTACGCGTTCATCCATCCGAAAAGCGCGCATGGCGTCCTGATCGAACTGTATGAATATGGAAAAGCCACGTGACGGGTGAGGTGACGAGTGACAAGGACTGTTCCTCGGTCACGCCCGACTTGGGAGGGACACGATGTTCGACAAAAGGGAATTGCCAGAAATCAAACAGGCGAAGGATCATTGGGAAGAGACGACGTTGCAGCAGACGCTCGCGCGGTCGCCCGAGCGCCGCAAGAAATTTATGACGACCTCCTCCGAGGCAATTGACCGGCTCTACACGCCGCTCGACATTGCAGACATGGATTACAATCGTGACATCGGCATGCCGGGTGAGTACCCATACACGCGCGGCGTCCACGCGACGATGTATCGCGGCAAGGATTGGACGATGCGGATGTTCGCGGGTTTTGGCACCGCGGAGGAAACGAACGCACGCTTCAAGTACCTGCTCGAGCACGGCGAGACCGGCCTGTCCACCGCGTTCGATATGCCGACGCTCTATGGCTACGACACCGATTCACCCCAGGCGCTCGGTGAATTCGGCAAGTGCGGCGTCGCGATTTCGTCTCTCGCCGACATAGAAGTGCTGTTCGACGGCATACCCGTGGATCAGGTCACGACCTCGATGACGATCAACTCGCCCGCGGCGATCATTTGGGCGATGTACATCGCAGCGGCGGAAAAGCGCGGCATCCCGCGCGCAAAGCTCGGCGGGACGATTCAAAACGACATCCTCAAGGAATATATCGCGCAAAAAGAATTCATCTTCCCGCCCAAGCCCTCGATGCGCCTCGTCGTGGACACGATGGAATTCGGCACGCAGGAAACGCCGCTCTGGAACACGATCTCCATCTCGGGCTATCATATTCGCGAAGCCGGTTCGACCGCGGCGCAGGAACTGGCCTTCACGCTCGCCGACGGCATGGAATACGTGCGCTGGGGTATCGCGCGTGGAATGGACATTGACGATTTTACGCCGCGCCTTTCGTTTTTCTTCAACGCTCACAACGATTTCTTTGAAGAGATTGCCAAATATCGCGCGGCGCGCCGCATTTGGGCCAAGTGGATGCGCGAAAAAATGGGCGCCAAGAATCCGCGTTCGTGGCTCATGCGTTTCCACACGCAAACGGCCGGCGTCTCGCTGACCGCGCAGCAGCCGATGAACAATGTCGCCCGCGTGGCGATTCAGGCGCTCGCGGCAGTGCTCGGCGGCACACAATCGCTGCACACCAACTCGCTCGACGAAGCATGGGCCTTGCCGAGCGAAAGCGCGGCGATGATCGCGCTCCGCACGCAGCAGATCATCGCGAACGAGTCGGGCGTGAATAACACGATAGACCCCCTCGGCGGCTCGTATTTCGTCGAGGATTTTACCAATCGCATGGAGCAAGAGGCCAACGCGTATTTCGACAAGATCGAAAAGCTCGGCGGCGTGCTGCCCGCTATCGAAATAGGATTCTTCCAGCGCGAGATCGCCGAGAGCGCAGCGCGCTATCAGGCCGAAATCGAAAAGAAGGAACGCATGATCGTCGGCGTGAACGATTACACGGTCGAGGAAGATTTGAAGGTTCCGCTGCTCCGCGTCGATGTGGCCGGCGCACGCCATCAAGTCGAACGGCTGAATCGCATTAGACGTG
This sequence comes from Chloroflexota bacterium, assembly GCA_016208315.1. GTDB lineage: Bacteria > Chloroflexota > Anaerolineae > UBA4142 > UBA4142 > JACQYF01. The sequence continues at coordinate 58,194 of JACQYF010000128.1, forward strand.
AACGCGATGCGGTCAAGGTCGAATCCACGTTGAATGCGGTTCGTGACGCGGCGAAGAAGGAGACTGCGAACCTCATGCCGCTTTTCATTGATGCGGTGAACGCATACGCAACGCTCGGCGAGATCATGAACACGCTCCGCAAGGTGTGGGGCGAGTACAAGGAACCGGTGATTGTGTAACGGATTGCCGGAGAACGGATTGCCTTTGGCGAAACGGATAAGCGGATGAAGCCGATACGAGTACACTCCAATCGGCTTCATCTGCCGATCTGCCGATAGGAGACAAATGTATACCTCGCTGCAAATCACCTCGTCTGAGTACCAATCCCGCGCCGCGCGATTGCTGGAGCATATCAAGGGCCAGCAATTGGGCGGCGTGGTTCTTTTCGACAATTTCCACATCACGTATCTCACCGGCTTTATCTTCATTCCGACCGAACGCCCAATGGCATTTGCGATGAATGCAAGCGGCGAACGTGTGCTGTTTGTGCCGCGGCTCGAATTGGAACATGCCAAAGCGGAAGCGCAGGTTGAGCGCGTGGAATCATATCTCGAATATCCAGGCGATCCGCATCCGATGCGGCAGTTCGCTGAGATTCTACAGAAACTGGAGATTAGGGATTTGATCGGCGCGGACAACGTTGGCTATCCGTGGATTCTCGGTTATCAGGGCCCAACGCTGTCGTCGCTGACCGGCTGTGAGATCGTCAACGTCAATCCATTCGTTGAACATCAGATGGCGATCAAGAGCGAGGCGGAAATCGCCTTGATTCGCGAGAGTGTGAAATGGGGCAATCTCGCGCATCGCCTGCTGCAAAAGTACACGCGGGTTGGCGCGAACGAGGTGGAGGTGAGCATGCGCGCGAGCAACGAGGCAACGCTCGCAATGATTGCTACGCTCGGTTCGCTGTATCGTTCAGGAAGCATGTGGTCAGATGGCGCGGAGGCGGGATACCGTGGGCAGATTGGACGTAACGCCGCGATTCCGCATTCGCTGACGACGAACGCGACGTTTCTGCCGGGCGATGTGCTCGTCACGGGCGCGAACGCGCCGGTGTGGGGCTATAACTCCGAAGTCGAGCGGACGATGGTGATCGGCGAGCCGAGCGCCGACCAAAGGAAATTTTTCGAGCACATGAAAGCCGCGCAGGAGACCGCGTTCGACGCGCTCAGGCCGGGCGCGAAATGCAGCGACGTGGATCACGCCGTGCGCGCGTATTTCGAAAAGTACGATTTGATGCCGTACTGGCGGCACCATTCCGGTCACTCGATCGGTCTGCGGTATCACGAAGGTCCGTTTCTCGATTCGGGTGATAATACCGTGCTGGAGCCAGGGATGGTGTTCACCGTCGAACCGGGACTCTACGTTCCTGATCTCGGCGGCTTTCGCCATTCTGATACGGTGGTGATTACGGAAAATGGGTTGGAGATTTTGACGTATTATCCGCGCGATCTCGCGAGTCTGACGATCAGTAGCCAGTAGCCTCGCCACCGGAGGTGGCGCGTCGTCAGAAGTCAGATGGAGGAACTATGGAGCGCAATGATCCTGTCATCCAATGGTTGCTCAAATCACACGATCCGTCAATTCGTTACTTTACGCTGACGGACTTGCTGGATGCGTCGCCGCGCTCGCACGACGTGGTCGCCGCGCGAAAAGAGATTCCGAACGGGCCGCGCGTGCGCGCGTTGCTGGCGGAGCCAAAAGCCAGCGAGCGGAAGACGAACCGAATGTTTGCTAGGCATCCCGGCAGTTTTGGCGACCATCCATACAAGAAATGGAACGGCGCACATTGGCGGCTCGTGTCGTTAGTGGAACTTGGAATCAAAGGGAAACCCGAAAGGTCTCGTAGGGGCGGGGTGACCCCGCCCTTACTTCGGGTTTTGAGCGCGGCGGACCAGGTACTCACTTGGCTCACCAGCGACGATCATCGCTCGTACATCGAGAAAATCAACGGTCGCACGCGGCGGTGCGCGTCGCAAGAGGGGAACGCGCTCGCGGTGTGTAGTCGCTTGGGGCTGACGGACGATCCGCGCGTCAAGTATCTCGCCGAGTCGCTCGTGGAGTGGCAATGGCACGATGGCGGGTGGAATTGCGACAAGAATCCGCCGGCTGACCATTCGTCGTTTTACGAATCGCTCGCGCCGCTGTGGGGCTTGATCGAATACCATCGCGTTACACAAGACGAAAAAGCGCGGCGGGCGGCAGAGCGCGGGGCGGAGCTATTCCTGTGCCATCGCTTTTTCCGTTCGGACAAGACGGGCCAGGTGATCAATCCTGAATGGCTCAAGCTGCATTACCCGCTCTACTGGCACTATGACATCTTGCAGGCGCTTGTCATCCTGTCGCGATTTGGCAAGCTGAACGATCCGCGCGCCCAAGAAGCGTTGGACTTGATCGAGCAGAAGCGTCAACCGGATGGAACGTGGCGAGCCGGGGGTTATTACTGGCAACTCTGTGGCCAGCGCGCGTCGAATGTGGATGTCGTGGACTGGGGCCGGCGCGGCCCGAACGAGATGATCACGCTGAACGCGCTGCGGGTGCTGAAAGCGGCGGGGAGACCTGGAACACGATAGCCGCGAAGCAACACGAAAACCGCGAATCCACAAAGCGGGAGGCCAGCTGGCGATACTTTTGCATGTACACTTGTTTGTTCTGCCACGATCCCGCGGGGTCGAGCACGCTGTCCGGCACGCCTTCGCACGTCTTGGGAACCTGAAAGCCGAATACGGGGTCCGCGCAGTATTCGACGTTCAGCAGGTTGCCGTTGAGCGCCGCGTTGAGCAGCGCGCGCGTATGTTGGATGCTGATGCGTTTGCCGATGCCGTACGGTCCGCCCACCCAACCCGTGTTCACCAGCCAGCAAGTCGCGCCGTATCGCTCGATCTTGCGCCGCAGCAGATCGGCGTAGACCGACGGGTGGTGTACCATGAACGGCCCGCCAAAGCAAGTGCTGAATGTGATCTCCGGCTCTTTGCCCAAACCCACTTCGGTGCCCGCGAGCTTGGAGGTATAACCGGAAATGAACTGGTACATGGCTTGCTCGGGTGTCAGCTTGGCGATGGGCGGCATGACGCCGGATGCATCGCACGTCAGGAGGACGACGTTCTTGGGATGCCCGCCGCGTTTTTCGGTGACCGCATGGTCAATGTATTCGAGCGGGTACGAGCCGCGTGTGTTCTCGGTGATGGATTCATCGTCAAGGTCTACCAAGCGCGTGACCGGATCGAACACCACATTTTCGAGGATCGTGCCAAAGCGCCGCGTGGTCGCGTAAATCTGCGGCTCGGCGGTGGGCGATAGCGCGATCACTTTGGCGTAGCATCCGCCTTCGAAGTTAAACACGCCGTTGTCGCTCCAGCCGTGTTCGTCGTCGCCGATCAGGCCGCGGTTTGGGTCGGCGGAGAGGGTCGTCTTGCCTGTGCCCGACAATCCGAAGAAGAGCGCGACATCGCCGTCCTTGCCCTGGTTCGCCGAGCAGTGCATAGGCATTACGCCCTGGAGCGGCAAGAGGTAGTTGAGCACCGTAAAGATGGATTTCTTGATCTCGCCGGCGTAAGCCGTGTTGCCCACGATGCACAAGCGCTGATCGAAATTCAACGCGATAAACGTGTTCGTCGCGGTGGCATCAATCTGCGGGAGGCCTTTGAACGACGGCGCGGCAATCACCGTGAATTCCGGAATGTGCCGCCGGTACTCTTCGTTCGTCTTGGGCAAGAGGAACATGTTGCGCGCGAAAAGCGCGTGCCACGCAAATTCGGTGATGATCCGAATCGGCATCCGATACCCGGGGTCGGCGCCCACGTAACAGTCTTGCACGAACACGTCACGCTGTTGGAAGAAACCCTGCACGCGGCTGTACAGTTCGTCGAATTTGCTCGGCGCAAAGGGCCGATTGTACTGGCCCCACCAGATATTATTCTCCGATGTCGCTTCGCGCACGATGACCTTGTCGCTGGCGGATCGCCCGGTGTGCTGACCGGTTCTGGCGACGATCGGACCCTGCTGGGTGATCCGCGCTTCGTTCCGAAAGATGATTTCCTCGTACAGCGCTTCGGTCGAAAGATTCCAATAGGCCTGATGCAAGTTTGTCAAACCGAGATTGTCTAGTCCGTAATCGCTCTTGAGCGCGGTCGCTTGCGCTTGCGCCGGCGTCTTGATGTCCAATAGGTTGTTCATATTACAGCCAATCCCTAACGAGTTTTTTGTCGCCGATGTAAATGTCGTTTGGCGAGTTCGGGTCGAGCACCCACTTGATGCGCGCGATGCCTTCGGTCACATCCTTGACCGAGCCGGCGTAGCTCAAGCGCAAATGTCCCTCCATGCCGAATTCTCTGCCGGGTACTGTAACGACCATGGCCTTTTTCAAAAGCAGGTTGGAAAGCGCAATCGAATCGTTGCTATACGCGCGAAAATCGGGCAGGCAGTAAAAGGTACCATCGGGCTTGTGGCATTTGACGCCGGTGAAGGAATTCAATTCCTGCATGATGATGTTGCGATTGTTCTCGATCGTCAGCCGCAGATTCTCGACCACGCCTTGCAGGCCATTGAGTGCGCCTTCCGCGGCGGTTTGCAGAAACGGCGACGCGCAGGACGTGATCTGACTCTGAACATTCGTCATCACCTCGACCAACTTGCGCGGCGCAATCGTCCAACCGATGCGAAAACCGGTCATCCCATACAATTTAGACACGCCGTTGACGACGATGACGTGTGTGGACTCGATGTCCCGTTCGGTGAATTTGTAGGCGGACGGTGGCTTGCGGCCGTCGAAGACGAGTTTGTGGTAAATATCGTCCATGATGACGTAAATGCCTTTTTTCTCGCAGTACTGGACGACGTCGCAAATGAACTCGTCGGAGAAGACGGTGCCCGAAGGATTGTTGGGACTGTTGATGATGATGGCCTTGGTCGCCGAGCTTACCGCGCGTTGAATGTCGCTCATGCGCGGGTGAAAGCTGCCGTCTTCGGGTGTCACGGTAACCGGAACGCCATAGCACATCTTGATCATTTCGGGATAGCTGACCCAGTACGGCGCGAGGATGACCACTTCGTCTTGTGGGTTGAGGATCGAGTAGAGCACGTTGTAGATGGACTGCTTGGCGCCAGCGGACACGATCACGTTCTCAGGGGCGACGACCTTGTCGTAGTTCTCTTCCGTATAACGAATAATGGCCTTCTTCAAGGAAGGAATCCCGTCGGTGGGGGCGTACTTGATGTCGCCGGTGTTGAGCTTGGCGGCGGCGCTGAGGATGGCGGTCATTGGCGCGCGGTTCTTTGGCTCGCCAATGCCCAGATGGATGACGGCTTCGCCGCGCTCGCGCAAAAGACGCGCCTCTTCGTTGAGCTTGAGCGTCGGCGATTCGGCAATGGATTTCGCCAAGGTGCTAATGCTCATAGATAACTCCTGTTCCTTGCTAGTTTGACGATAATGGGCGGTTGCGATTCGCCGCATTATACCGATGCTCTGGCATTTTGGCAAAAAGAAGAGACCCGAAGGGTTTCCTAAACCCTTCGGGTCTGTCGTCGCGGCAGGACTCAAGTTACAAAGAAAGAGCCAATCTCAACTTATCACAACCACCAAATCCGCCGGCCCTGGTGGCACATCCGCTGGAAGCACCAAATGCACCTCATGTCTGGATGAGACTTTTGTACTGACATTGATCATTCTAATCATGGCTTACCTCTGGTAACGTGCTCTTGCTTCGTGCTTTGATTATACCACCGTTGTCAATAACAGTTCAATCAATCCACCGCGACGAGAATCTGGTCGCCTTCGACGTGAACAGCGTACGTCTTGATCGGGAACATTGGCGGAAGGGCCGTCACTGCGCCGGTTCGCACGTCAAACCGCCCACCATGGCGCGGGCATTCGATTTCGCCGTCAATCAGTTCGCCATCGGCGAGCGTGCCATTGTCGTGAGTACATAGGTCTTGAGTCGCAAAGAATGTGCCTTCCCAATTTGCCACCAACACGCGCTTGCCATCCACCGCAAATGATCTCATTTGCCCCGGTTTCACGTCGGTTACTTTTGCCACAGTTACAAAGTCAGCCACGATGCCTCCATGCAAGTAGGCAAGGAAACAGGTAGACAAGCATACCTGTTTCCTTGCCTACCTGTGTACTTGTTTCCCTGTGTGCCTGTTCCTACTCGTCGTCCTCATCGCCCCAATTGTTGATGCCGTACGCGCCGGCCTTGATGACCTTGAGCGGCAGCAGCGCGCACTTGATGCGCGTGGGGCCAAGCGGAATTCCCAACAGGTCCAAGATAAATTGCTTGTCCATTTTTTTAATGGCGTCGAGCGACTTGCCGATCAATTCGTCCGTCAGCATCGAAGCGGACGCTTGGCTGATCGCGCAGCCCTTGCCGTTGAATTTCACATCCTCGACGACATTGTCCCTTAGCTTGATGTCAATCCGAATCTTGTCGCCGCACAGCGGATTCGAATCCTCGTACGAAATGTCGGCGCTGGGAATCTCGCCGTGATTGTGCGGGTGTTGATAGTGATCGAGTATTAACTCGCGATAGAGATCGTCCATCCAATGACTCTTGCGTTCAGGGGTTGAAGATTCTGCGTGCTTTGTCCAACATGTCTACCAGTTTGTCAATCTCTTCGGGCACGGTGTAGACGTAGAACGAGGCGCGCGTGGTCGCCGCCAGCCCGTAGTGCTCGTGCAGCGGCATCGCGCAGTGGTGACCGGCGCGCACGCAAATCCCTTCGCGATCGAGGATCTGGGCGACGTCGTGCGGGTGAACGCCCGGCACGTCAAAGGCGACAATGCCGCCGCGTTCTGTCGCCTGCTGCGGGCCGACGATTCGAAGGCCGTCCAAAGCGCCGAGCTTGTCAAGCGCGTACGCGGACAGCTCCTGATCGTGAGCGAGCACGTTTTCCATGCCCAGGGCGGTCAAGTAATCCACCGCCACGCCCAGCGCGATGGCCTCGCCAATCGCGGGCGTGCCGGCCTCGAACTTGTACGGCAGCTCATTCCACTTGGAGTACTCTTGATGGACCTCGCGGATCATATCGCCACCACCCAGGAACGGCGGCATCGCCTCAAGCAACGCGCGCTTGCCGTACAAGACGCCGACAAAGGGACCGAGCATCTTGTGTCCGCTAAACACCAGGAAATCGCAATTGAGTGCTTGCACGTCCACGGGCATGTGCGGGACGCTCTGCGCGGCGTCCACCAAACACAGCGCGCCCACCGCGTGCGCGCGGTCAATGATGCGTTTGATCGGCGTGATGGTGCCCGTGACATTCGACATCATCGTCACGGCCACGAGCTTAGTTCGCTCGGTGATCCGGTTTTCGATCTCGTCGTCCAGCAAGCGGCCCTGTTCGTCCACGCCAATGAATTTGAGTTTGGCGTCCTTTTCTTGCGCGAGGATCTGCCACGGAACGATATTCGCGTGGTGTTCGAGGAGCGTCGTCACGATCTCGTCGCCGGCTCGGATGTTTTGGCGACCCCAGGCGTACGCGACGAGATTGATGGACTCGGTCGCGTTGCGCGTGAATATGATCTCGCGATACGATTTGGCGTTGATGTACTTTTGGACTTTTTTGCGGGCGGCTTCGTATTTCGCCGTGGCTTCTTCTGCCAGTGAGTAGACGCCACGGTGGATATTCGCGTTGTATTTGCGATAGTATTCGTCCAGCGCCTCGATCACGCTCTCGGGTTTCTGAGACGTCGCGGTGCTGTCCAAATACACCAGCGGCTTGCCGTTCACCATTTGCTGGAGAATCGGAAAGTCTTCGCGGATGGCCGCAACGTTCAGCCCTTTGGCTGTCACCAAATCTAACATCGCTATCCTCAGGTAATTACCAGTTACCAATTACTACTGGGCCACTGGTAAATAGTAATCGGTAATTTCACCACCCCATCAACAAGCCAGGGTCTTCCATGTAGTTCGGATCCCACATATCTGGCAGGACCGTTATTTTCATCGGTCGGCCGGCGGTCTGCTCCGCGGTATCTTTGATCTGCTGAATGAGCCAGCCGCCGTAGGGGCAAAAGGGCGTCGTCAGCATCATCTTGATTTCCGGCTCGTCCTGATCCAGCAGAATCTCACGGATCAAGCCGAGCTGCACGACATTCAGTCCAATCTCGGGATCGCTGACCGCGCGCAGCGCCTCCTTGATCTGGTCTGCGGGGCTGAGATTATTGGGAAACGGCGCTTCCGCGGCCGTGGGTTGATTCTTGTTTTCTTTCTCGCTCATCTCACTCATCGTGACCTCGTTTGCCGCTCGACATATGTTGATAACTGCAAGCCCCCGTATTCGCCGAAGCGGAACGGGGGCCGCGATAACTCGATCTTGTGGCTACGCCGTCTTGCCCGGCGATCCCCACTTTTTCTCAAATTCCGCTGCCGAGAGTTTGAAATAATCGGCATTCTTTTCGGTGAACGATTTCCACTTGTCTTCCAAATCCGGCTCAGGGAAGATGGCACTGACCGGACACTCGGGCACGCACGCGCCGCAGTCAATACAAGTGTCGGGGTCAATGTACAACATCTGCACCGTTTCGAAATTCTCGTCCTTGCGCGGGTGAATGCAGTCCACCGGACAGACATTCACACACGACGCGTCTTTAGTTCCAATACATGGTTCCGCAATCACGTACGCCATTGTTCTCCTCCCTCAAAGGAATTTTGTGATTGGTTACTCTGTGAGCAGAGTATGGGCCAGGACAATCGGCTGAATGAGCTTTTGTCCCATTGCCTTCCGGCTAGGATATTCACGCGCGCCACCTTGCAGCGTATCCAGGGCCAACGTCGCGCAGCGCAGGCGCGATTGTACCACTTCTCGTCCGAACGTGTCAATTATCTCGCCATAATCCATGTGCTGCACTTGCGTCAGCGTCTTGCCGGGAACTAGCTCGGTCACGAGCGAAGCCGCCGCCATGCTAATGGTGCAGCCGTGTCCTTCGAACTTGCACTCTGTGATGCGGTCCTGCTCGTCCACTCTCACGTACAGCGTGACCACATCGCCACAACCAGGGTTACCGCCGTTGACCAGCAGGTCTGGATCGTCGAGTGATCCTTTATTGCGTGGGTTGTTAAAGTAATCGAGAATAAGTTCGATATATTCTTGTCTGTCCATTGCTTTTGGACTCAAGTCTCAAGTCCCAAGTCTCAAGTTGCAATCTCAAGTCAATAGTTAGCGCGTGAGACATGAAACCTGCGACCTGTGAGTTGCGGCTTGTGACCTGCGACCTGCGACCTGTGACTAGGGTTTCTCAATCGGCGCGCCGACCAGATTGCCCCATTCGGTCCACGAGCCATCGTAATTGCGGACTCGCGGAAAGCCCAAGAGAAATTGCAGCACGAACCAGGTGTGGCTCGACCGCTCGCCGATGCGGCAGTAGGCGATCACGTCCTTGTCCGGTGTAATCGCCTGTGTGCCGTACAAATCCTTCAGTTCGTCCGCGGATTTGAACGTGCCGTCTTCGCGTACCGCGCGCGACCACGGGATATTTTTCGCGCCGGGGATGTGTCCGCCGCGCAGCGCGCCTTCCTGCGGATAACTCGGCATGTGCAACAATTCGCCAGAGTATTCCTGCGGCGAGCGAACGTCCACGAGGGGATTGCCGCCGGCGACGTGCTTCATTACTTGATCGCGAAACGCGCGAATCTTGGTGTCATCGCGTTCCTGCGCGACATAGTTCGTACGCGGATAACTGGGCACGTCCTTGGTCAACGGGCGATTCTCGGCGATCCATTTTTGGCGACCGCCGTTCATGATCAAGCATTTTTCGTGCCCGAAAAGCTTGAACACCCAAAAGGCGTACGTCGCCCACCAATTGTTCTTGTCGCCGTAAAAGACGACGGTCGTATCGTTTGCGATCCCGCGGCTCGACATCAATGCTTCAAAGCCGTGTTTGTTGATATAGTCGCGCACGACCGCATCCTGCAAATCTACGTGCCAATCTATTTTGACGGCTCCGGGAACGTGGCCGACTTCGTAGAGCAGCACGTCTTCGTCGGATTCCACGATCCGAACCTTTGGATCATTCGCATGCTGTTGGACCCATTCGGTGTCCACGAGCACTTCGGGATGAGCGTACTCTGTCATCGTTCTTGCCTTTCTTCTAGGCGCCTATCTTGGCGTGAATCGCTTCTGCCAGTTCCTCGCGAATAGATTCGAGCGGTATCTTTTGCATCAAAGGGTCGAAGAACCCTTCGACGATCAGCCGTTCCGCTTCCGTTTTCGGAATCCCGCGCGCCATGAGATAAAACAACTGGTCCGAATCAATCGGCCCGACGGTCGCGCCATGCGTGCAGCGCACGTCGTTCGCCTCGATCTCCAGTTCGGGAATCGAGTCGGCGTGCGAGTGCTGGCTCAGGAGCACGTTGCGATTCGCCTGATAGGCGTCCGAGCGCTGCGCCTCGGGGTTTACGCGAATCAAGCCGCGGAACGCCGAATACGCGCTGTCCTTGAGCGCGCCCTTATACAGCAGGTCGCTGGTCGAGTGGCCGATGATGTGATTCTGGAACGTGTGCTGATCGAAATGCTGCTTGCCGTCCCCGAAGAAGAAACCGAGCAGGTTCGCGTTCGTTCCCTTGCCCAGCATCTTGCAGTCGAGGAATGCCTTGGTCGTCTCGCTGCCCAACGTTCCGACGAGCCAAGTGAGCGACGAATCTTTCTCCAGCAACGCGGTCTGCGAAGTAAAGTGCCAGACGTTTTGCGCGAAATCCTGCAAATGGAAATATTGGAGCATCGCGCCCGGCTTGAGAATCAACTCCACCGCGCCGCTCGAAAAGCGCTGCGCCTCCGTCGCTTTCGACGCGTACTCCTCGATCAACTTGACCGACGCGCCCTCTTCTAGCACGACGAGCGAATGAGTGAACATCGCGAGGCCCGGCTGATCGAAATAGGTCAGCGTTTGCAGCGGCAATTCGATCACGACGTTGCGCGGAACGTACAAGAACGTGCCGCCGCTAAAGAATGCGCCGTGCAGCGTCGTGAATGGTAAGTCGCCGACCGTATTGCCGTATCCGCCGCCCTCGTGTTTGCCACTCGTGCTGGTCGAGGGTTTGGCCGAGGCGTAGCGATTCTCGGTGAAGGTCACGGCCTTGGTCATCATGTATTCGCGCACGAGCGCGGGATGGTCGCGAATCGCGGCATCGAGATCGCAGAAAATGACGCCGCGCTGCTTGAGATCGTCGCCGAGCCGAGCGTGCGTGCCGACAGAGTTGTATTGAACGAGGACGCCGCTCGCGTTGTGGTCGTTGATGGCTTGTTGAAATTTGTCGGGTAGAGCCGCAGTGATTATCGGCCGCTCGGCTCCATCAGCGAACGGAACTACTGAATTGAACTTTAGGCCGCTCACCGCTGTGCGCCGCCACAGTTCATCGTTCGCCGGCGGCATCGGCGTCTCTTCGTACAGATGCCACGCTTCCAGTCGCCGGGCGCGCAGCCAATCCGGTTCGTGTTTCAGTTGTGAAATGGCTTCTATAGTATCTTTGGAAAACCCTGTCTCTATTTTCTTCAATGTTGCTACGTTGTCACTCACGCGCGTTTGTCCTCCAGTAAGGATCTTATTCACTCAGATGCTATCCGGTTCTGAAACGCCTCGCTTGTTTATCCGGCGGAATCGCAGATAGATTCCTTCTCGGATGCCAAGCTCATCCTTCTGCACCGGCTTGTGGCGATAATTGTCGATCCGGTCTTGGAGTTCATAAGCCAAGGCAACTCGGTCACGTTTGATGATCAAGTAGGGCTCGATGTCACGGAGAAAATCACGAGCTGCCGCGCCAGACAAACTCCAACGATAAAACGGCTTTTGTCCTTCTTTCACGCGAATAGGCCCAACGATATGCTCACCGTACTGTTCGTGTGATGCCCGCACAAGTTCCGGGCGCGTGTTGGTAACCGACACGGTCAGGATATATTGGGTTGACTTGTTATTCCAGCGCGGTTGCTTCTTCTCGATGAGAATGGTGCCTTCGGCGTCAAACAGACCTGCCAAATAGGCAACTAATTCAGCTTCATTCATCGGATGGTTGTCCGCGCTGGTTAAGGAGTTTCATGCGCTGGTACAATGCGTCGCGCGCTACCATCTCGTCATCAGTCATTTGTTGCGAACCATATCCTTTTCCCAAACTCTGGGTACGGCAGTTGAGAATGCGCTCTCGAAACTCGAACGCGAGTCGAATTTGGTCACGCTTCGCCTGGATATATGGTTCAATTTCCTGCAGAAACGTTATTGAATCATTGTCGTACATTTGCCAGCGATATGAAGGACGCCATCGCTCTCCACGCACGTAGGGTCCGCCAATTAACCCGCCGTAATGCTTTCGAGCGAATTCGAGCACCGCCAAGTTGGTGCTGGTCATTCCTACCATGAGCCGATACACGGCGGATTTGCCGTGGCCGCGAGGAGGGGACTTGAAGATCATGATAGACCCTTCCCCGTCAAACATGCCCGCGAGATAGGCAGCGACCTGCTGCTTATCCAACCGATCCTTCCATCTGGAGTTGTATAAGGCGGTTCATTTCCACAGAATACTCCATTGGTAGTTCTTTAACGATCGGTTCTATAAACCCGCTGACGATCATCGTCGCCGCTTCCGCTTCGGTCAAGCCGCGCGACATCAGGTAGAACAACTGCTCCTCGCCGATTTTCGAAACGCTTGCCTCGTGGCCGATCGTCACATTGTCTTCGTCCACTTCGATGTACGGGTACGTGTCCGACCGCGACTGCTCGTCGAGCAGCAGCGCGTCGCAGCGCACGTTTGATTTCACGCCCTCCGCGCCGGGATAGACTTTGAGCAAGCCGCGGTAAGACGTGCGCCCGCCATCTTTGGAAATCGACTTGGACGCAATCGTAGACGACGTGTACGGCGCGCCATGCACGACCTTACCGCCCGCGTCCTGGTGCTGTCCCTTGCCGGCAAACGCGACCGAAAGGATTTCGCCGTGCGCGCCCTTGCCCATCATGTAAACGCTGGGATACTTCATTGTCAGCTTGCTTCCCAAGTTACAGTCCACCCATTCCATTGTCGCGTCTTCTTGCGCGACCGCGCGCTTGGTGACGAGATTATAAACGTTGGACGACCAGTTCTGTATGGTCGTGTAGCGCACGCGGGCGTCCTTGTGAATCATTATCTCCACAACCGCGCTGTGGAGCGAATCGCTCGAATAGGTAGGCGCTGTGCACCCTTCGACATAATGCACGTAGGAACCTTCATCCGCGATAATCAGCGTTCGCTCGAATTGGCCCATATTCCGCGCGTTGATGCGGAAGTAGGCCTGGAGCGGCATGTCCACATGGACGCCCGGCGGAACGTAAATGAACGAGCCGCCCGACCACACCGCGCTGTTTAGCGCGGCAAATTTGTTATCCGCCGACGGAATGATCGTGCCAAAGTATTTCTTGACGATGTCGGGATGCTCGGCCAGCGCCTGATCCATGCCCAAGAAAATGACGCCCTGCTTCTTGAGCGATTCCTGGATGTTATGGTACACGACTTCGCTTTCATATTGCGCGCCCACGCCGGCCAGGAATTTCTTTTCCGCTTCGGGAATGCCGAGGCGATCAAAGGTCTTTTTGATTTGGTCCGGCACTTGGTCCCACGAGCGCTCGGATTTGTCCGTCGCGCGCAGGAAATAGTAAATGTCGTCAAAGTCAATATCGTTGAGATTGCCGCCCCACTGCGGCAGCGTTTTCTTGTAAAAGATTTCGAGCGCGCGCAGGCGGTATTTCCGCATCCATTCCGGCTCGTTCTTCATCCACGATATCTCTTCGACGACTTCGCGGTTCAGTCCCTTTTTGGCTTTGAAAACATATTTCTCCGGATCGAAGAACCCGTATTTTTCTTTATAGACCGAGCTAGATGCTCCAATGTCAAACGTGGCCTTATCTGTCATTCGTTCCTCCTGCGGAGGTAAACAGGGAAACAAGTACACAGGTGGACAAGTACGACCTGCTTACCTGTATACGTGTGTACCTGTCTACTTACCTATCCCCTCTTCCTTCAGCCAATCGTAGCCCTTTTCCTCAAGTTGCAGCGCCAGCTCCGGCCCGCCCGACATCGCAAGTTTGCCGTTGACCATCACGTGGACAAAATCGGGTTTGATATAGTTCAAGATGCGCTGATAGTGCGTGATGAGCAGGATGCCGAGATTCGGCCCGCGCAGCGTATTCACACCGTCGGAGACGATGCGCAGCGCATCAATGTCCAAGCCCGAATCGGTCTCGTCCAAAATCGCCATCTCGGGATTTAACACGGCCATCTGCAGAATCTCGACGCGTTTCTTTTCGCCGCCGGAGAAGCCATCGTTCAAATAGCGCGTAGCAAACGACGTATCGAGTTTGAGCAAAGCCATCTTTTGCGTGACCAGCTTGCGAAATTCGGGAATGCTGATCGCTTTCGCATTGCCGTTCGTGGCATTCTCTCTGCGCTTGGCGTTCACCGCGGTCCGCAAAAAGTTCGCGACCGTGACGCCCGGTATCGCCATCGGATATTGGAACGCGAGAAAAATGCCGCGGCGCGCGCGTTCGTCCGGCTTCCAATTCAGAATGCTCTCACCCCGGTACAAAATATCGCCGCCGGTCACTGCGTACTTGGGATTCCCTGCCAGCGTATTGGCGAGCGTAGATTTGCCGGACCCGTTCGGTCCCATGATCGCGTGAACCTCGCCTTGGCGGACCGTCAGATCAATTCCTTTCAGGATTTCTTTGCCTTCCACATTCACATGCAAATCTTTAATCACAATTTCGTTTGCCATTGGCTATGCGTTGCTCCTCGAAGTGATATTGTCGGGATAAATTCTACCCCATTTTAGATGCGAACTCTAAGAATGACATAAGAAAGACAATTTCGGCGTAAAGATTCCGTAAGAATAATCCGTTACGACCATAACGCGGTGCTGAGGTAGCGGTCGCCTCCGTCGGGCAGGATGACCACGATGATGCCCTGTTCGATTTCGCGCGCCACCTGCCGCGCCGCGGCAATGGCCGCGCCCGCGCTCAAGCCGACGAATAGTCCTTCTTCCCGCGCCGCGCGATGCGTTTCCCGGTACGCCGCATCGGTGTCAATCGCCACTTGGCGATCGGCCAGGTTCGAATCGTATATGCCCGGTACGATCGCGCTGGGCATGTGCTTTAGCCCTTCGATCACTTGCAACTCGTCGGCGGGCTGTACCTCTACGAGCTGGACGGCTGGATTGTTTTCTTTGAGGCGGCGACCGGCCCCCATCATTGTCCCCGATGTGCCGACGCCGGCGACCAAATGGGTAATCCGTCCTCGCGTTTGCTGCCAGATTTCCTTGCCCGTGGTCTCATAGTGCGCGCGCCAGTTCGCGTCGTTGTTGTATTGGTCGGCGTAATAATACCTGGCTCTGTCAAGCGCCAGCTCGCGCACTTTGATGATGGCGCCGTCGCTGCCTTCGAGCGGATCGGTAAGCGTGATGGTCGCGCCGTACGCGCGGGCGATCTTTTTGCGCTCCGCGCTCACGTTCGCCGGCATGACCAGTTCGACGCGATAACCCAATGCCGCGCCGATCATCGCGTAGGCAATGCCGGTATTGCCGCTCGTGGCATCAATCAACGTCTTGTCGTGGGTCAGTTTGCCTTCCGCGATCGCCGTCTCGAAGATGGCGCGCGCCGCGCGGTCCTTGACCGACCCGCCGGGATTGAACCACTCGACCTTGCCGAGAATCTGCACCGCCTGGTTCGGCGATTGCAGCGGCACCAGCGGCGTATTGCCAACGCGCGCGAGGAGGAGCGGGCACTCGATTCTTTCTAGAGTTTGTAGTTCCATTGCTCTCACACTCAATCACGCCGCCACGGCCTTGTTCTCTGGGAAAGGCACGCCGCAGAATTGTTCGTAATCAATCAACTCGGTGATGGTCGGATGGTCGCTGCACACGGGGCAGTCTGGATTCTTGTCCACCTTGACCTCGCGGAATTCCATGGCGAGCGCATCGAACAAGAGCAAACGACCGATCAGCGAATCGCCTTTGCCCAGGATTAGTTTGATCGCTTCGACGGCCTGAATGCTGCCGATGATGCCGGGCAGTACGCCGAGCACGCCGGCTTCCTGGCAACTCGGCACTTCGCCGGGCGGCGGCGGGGTAGGGAAGAGGCAGCGATAGCACGGACCACGTTTCGCATCGAAAACCGTCGCCTGGCCGTCGAACATGAAAATGCTGCCGTCCACCAGCGGCCTGCCCGCGAAAACACAGGCGTCGTTGACCAGATAGCGTGTTGGAAAGTTATCAGTCCCGTTCACGACAATGTCGTATTCCCCGACAATATCCATCACGTTTTCGGACGTAAGGACGACTTGGTGCTTGTTGACTCGGACATCAGGGTTGAGCGCGTTTAGCGTGTCGGCCGCGCTGTCCAGCTTGGGCCGCCCGATGTCTTTGGTGCGATGGAGCAACTGGCGTTGCAGATTCGAAAGGTCAACGCAATCGAAATCCACCAGTCCGAGTGTGCCGACGCCGGCCGCCGCCAAATACATCGCCGCGGGCGAACCCAATCCCCCTGCGCCGACGAGCAGCACCTTGGCATTCAACAATTTCTTTTGCCCCGCGCCGCCCACATCGGGCAGAATGATGTGGCGCGAGTATCGGTATATTTGTTCATTGGTAAAGCCGAACATGAAAATTTCTCCGTAATGACAGTAGCCGCAGGTCAAGCGGCAATCGATAGAGCGCGTTCTACCTCTTTCGGCAATTCGAGCAGAATGAAGTAACCTTTTGGGTATAGATAATCCTCGCCCGATTCATCAATGACTCTAAGGTAACCTTCGGCCGCGGCGCGTTCGTCCGGCAGGACTTGATAAATCTTGCGCGGCTCCAAATCTTCGCTATCTTCGTTCCGCACACAAACTGCGAACTGCTTTTGCAAGTTGCGTCGTTTCATAGGTTAATCCAGGAATCGCTTGATCTTGAATCGCCGTTTGCCGATTCCATGTGCTTCATACCAATGGATTTCGGCCCGCTGTATTCTGCCGCTGTCAATTCGAACGAGAGCGACACCTTTGAGTTTCCGCCAACGCCCTGTGCCATGCTGTCGCTGCAACCGGGCAAGGTCCCGAACCGCATTGCCGACTGCTATGATTTCAATGTCCTCAATCTCGCCGACAATTTCAAAGTTCATTGAGGGCTGCCATGTACGTCATGCGGTCTTTCCGACGCGCTCCAAAAAGTACCGGTGAAACCGCGTATCCTTCGTCAACTCTGGATGAAACGACGTTGCCAGCAAGTTGCCCTGCCGCGCGGCGACGATGGTGCCATCCTCTAACGTAGCGAGCACCTTGACGCCCCGGCCCACGCTTTCGATCCACGGAGCGCGAATGAAAATCGCGTGGAAGGGACGATCCGGCTCGCTGCCGTTTTCCACCTTTGCCAATTCGGGCACGTCCAAATCTTGCTCGAAACTCTCGGTCTGCCGGCCAAACGCGTTGCGCTTGACCCTGACGTCCATCACGCCGAGCAGCGGTTGCGGCCGGCCCACATCCTTGGCGAGGAAAATCATCCCCGCGCACGTGCCCCACACCGGCTTGCCCGTCTCGCACATTTCGCGAATCGGCTCGAGCAAGCCGAACTCGGCGGCGAGTTTGCCGAAGGTTGTGCTCTCGCCGCCGGGAATCACCAATGCATCCAGGTCTTTCAGTTGCGCTGGTTTGCGGATTTCGACGGCTTCTACGCCCAATGATTTTAGTATCTGAACGTGCTCAATGAAATCGCCCTGCAAGGCCAATATGCCGATTTTCATTTCTCCAGATTACCAGCCCCTCGGAGCTAACAACTCCTTCTCCGGAATCGAGCGCGCGCTGAGACCGACCATCGCCTCGCCCAAGCCGCGCGAGACACGCGCGATCACTTCGGGATCGTTGTAATGCGTGGTCGCTTCGACAATGGCTTTGGCTCGCGTCGCGGGATCGCCGGACTTGAAAATGCCGGAGCCGACAAAGACGCCGTCCACGCCGAGCTGCATCATCAGCGCGGCATCGGCGGGTGTTGCGATTCCACCCGCGGCAAAATTCACGACGGGCAGGCGTCCCAGCTCCGCCGTCTCTTTCAATAATTCGTATGGCGCGCCCAATTCTTTCGCGACGTGCATCCATTCGTCGGGCCGGATGTTCTGAATGCGGCGAATTTCGCCCAGCACGGAACGCGCGTGCCGCACCGCTTCGACCACGTCGCCGGTGCCCGCTTCGCCTTTGGTGCGAATCATTGCCGCGCCCTCGCCAATGCGGCGCAGGGCTTCGCCTAAATTGCGGCAGCCACACACAAACGGAACTTTGAAATCATGCTTGTTAATGTGATTTTCCTCGTCGGCCGGCGTAAGGACTTCGCTCTCGTCAATATAGTCCACGCCGAGCGCCTCAAGGACTTGGGCCTCGACAAAATGCCCGATGCGCGCTTTGGCCATCACGGGAATCGTGACGGATTCCATGATCTCGATAATCTTGTTGGGGTCGGCCATCCGCGCCACGCCGCCCTCGCGGCGAATATCTGCCGGCACGCGCTCCAGAGCCATCACCGCACATGCGCCCGCGTCTTCCGCGATCTTGGCTTGCTCGGCGTTCGTCACATCCATAATCACGCCGCCCTTGAGCATCTGCGCCAGGCCGACCTTCACTGCCCAGGTTCCCACTGCTTTCTCTGCCATGTTTCGCCTCCCGAATTGTCAATTAGTCAATTCGTCAACTGGTCAATCAGTCAACTAGGCAATCGAGAGTCCCTAGTTGACTGATTGACTGATTGACTGATTGACTTATTTCTTCCTAAAGGTTAGCAACCAATCTCGGTCGTTGATCCGTTCAACACCCAGTATGGCGTGGCCTTCGTTCGTTATCGAACGCGGCACGTTCGTCGCCGATTCGTCATTATCTACGACCACCTGGAGAACCTGCTGCGAGTCGAGCATTTCCAGCGCGAGTTTCGATTTCACAAAGGTATACGGACAGACTTCGCCTTTGAGATCGAATTCAAAATCGGGCTTACATTCCTTCGGCGTTGGGATGGTCGTCGGATTCCACTTGGACATTATATCCCTCCTCAGTCAATCGGCAAACCGCGCCGGTGGTACCAATCGGTCATCGAGCCATCGTAATTGCGCACGCGCGCGTAACCCAGTAGCTCCAGCGTGGTAAACATGTGCGCGGAGCGGGACCCCGCCGCGCAATACGTTACGATTTCTTTGTCCGGGGTTACGCCTACGCCGGCGAGCAGCCGCTGCAACTCGGATGTATCCTTGAAGGTCTGCGTTCGCAGATCCAGCGCGGAATCATAGGGCAGATTGACCGCGCCCGGAATGTGCCCCATTCGAAATTCGTCGGCCGTGCGAACATCCAAGAGCAGCACATCGCTGCGCTCGGAATTAGCTCGAATCCACTCGGCGGTGGCGCGGGCCTCTTCTTTTTCGTGTGGCTGATATTCGGCGGAGACAACGGGGGGTACATCGCGCGTCGTCGGACTGTTGCTGTTGCGCCACATCGCCCAGCCGCCGTGCAAGACCCGGGCATGCTGATGGCCCGCGTACCGCATCGCCCAATACGTCAGCGCGGCGAGTTGCCCGGTCCATTCATCGTAAATTACGACCAGCGTATCCTCGGCGATCCCGCGCTGCGCGAGCGCCTGGGCGATTTTTTCCGGCGGCGCCAGCTCGGGCGCGCCGTGGGCAAAGACGAAAAAATCGCGCGTTGGGTCCAGGGCGATGGCCCCGGGGATATGGCCCATGCGATAGCCGATCGGCAGGCGCGGATCGCTGGCGCGCACGTCGAGGATGCGGATCTGCGGATCGCCGAGGCATTGCTTGAGCCAATCCACGGTGACCAGCAATGAGTTATTGGGATAGTCGTCCATTTTGACTCTCTAGAGGACGTCCGCCTGCCATCGCTGGGATGAACGATACTTCGTCGCCGTCTTTGACGGTCGTCGCTTTGCCTTGCATCGTACGCATGTCAACGCCATTCACGAACACATTGATAAACCGTTTGACCTCGCCGTTGGAATCCAGAACGCGATCGCGAAAGCCGGGATATTCGGCCTCGGCGCGCTCGATCAGTTCGGCAATACTCGTGCCGTCAATTTGCACTTTGGATTTGCCGTTGGTCAGTTTTCGCAACGGAGTGGGAACATAAAGGGTAGCAGCCATGCGGCATTTTCTCCATTCATTTCCTAGCGCGACCGCGCCAAGAAATCAATCTTAAGTAATCTAGTTCAGATTTTACGCCAAAAGGGGGGGCTTGTCAAGAATGCCAACGGATTGGGACACGGATTGCGTGCGGCGAAGCGGATAAGCGGATTGACCGGCGAGGGCCGCTCGATCAGAAAAAAGATGACGCGCAGGGATGGGCCTGCGCGCCACTTCTCGGTTGTTGATCGCGCTAGGTAGTCGGGACGATTTTGCGCGGGCCGCGGCGGCGCAAGATCGCGCGGAGGATGAGCGCGAGAATTACGAATGGCAGGATGAAGACGATCAGGACGGGCAGGAAGAAGAGCGCGGACCAGATAGCCAGGTCGGCGAGACCTTGCATCGCTTGCACGAGCGAACGCAGCGCCTCGCGCGCGGTGCGATCCGGCAGCCAACCTTCCGGCTCGACCACTTGCACTTCTTCGCGCGGCGTCAAGCTAACGGTCAGCGTCGCAAAGCTGCTGGTCTTGGAGAGCACGTTCATCTGGCCCTTGATCTGTTCGATCTGGCCCCGGATTTCGGTCAGGCGATTGTAGACGGCGAGAATGTCCTCCGCCTTACCGGTCCGCTCGCGGACGGTATCGAGCAGCTTGCGCAGCTCCGCTTCCGTGGCCTGTAGGTTGGTCAGACGGGCCTCGAGGTCGGTATACTGATCCGTCACGTCGTTTGAATTGCGATTGCGGCTGAGGACCTTGAGGCCGGCCGCCTCGATCTGTTTCTGAGCGGCGTCGAGCGATTGGGCGGGGACGCGCACGGTGAGCGTGCCGCGCATCAGCCCTTTGGGGCTGCGCGCCATGTTCGTCGCGGCGACATAACCCTGGTACTGCGC
Source organism: Chloroflexota bacterium (assembly GCA_016208315.1). Lineage (GTDB taxonomy): Bacteria > Chloroflexota > Anaerolineae > UBA4142 > UBA4142 > JACQYF01. The sequence continues at coordinate 79,178 of JACQYF010000128.1, forward strand.
GACGATGGCGGAAATATCGTTCGCGGCTTTTTCAGTATCTTGGACCTCAAGACTGAGCTGCACCGTGTAGACGATCATCCGCTCGGCGGGCGCCGCGTCGGGCACACTCTCGTTCGCGTCGGTGGCCGTCTTGTCGCGAAATTCGGGCGCGGGCGGGGCGAAGGGCATTGGGGCCGCGGTAGCTGCGGGCGCGGCGCCAGAGGGCGCGATCATGTCGGCAGGCCGCGGCGCCGCGGCGCACGAGATAGTCGAGAGGGCTAGCGCGAAAAATAGGATTGATAATAGAGTGCGTTTCATTCGGGTGATCCTTTCTGCGAAGGTTTCAACCAATAGACGTTAGCCGCACAAAAAGGTTCCCACGAACCAGTGAACAGTAAACAGTAAACAGACTGTTCACTGTAAACTGTTTACTGTTCACTGGTTTACCAGCCGTAGCTCAAGCGCGCGATGAGGCGCAAGGGCAGACCAGCTTGCTCCATCTTTGCCTGCGTCGCGCCAATATCATACGCCACGCGATGCGGCGTGAGAGTTGCGGTCTCGGTATCGAGGACCGCGAACGCGGCGCGGTTGTCGCCATCGCGCGGTTGGCCCACGCTGCCGGGGTTGATCATCATGCGTTCGGGACCGAAGGTGAGCGGCGCATTCTCGACGAGCGGCTCGGCGAGCGCGGTGCGCGCGCCGGGCGCATGGCGATAGACGACGGGGACGTGGGTATGCCCCATCAAACATACGGGCGTATCAAAGTGATCAAAGTTAAGACGCGCTACGGCGGGCGTTAGCACGTATTCCCAAATCGGATAACGCGGGCTGCCGTGTACAAGCGTGAACTTGTCGAGCTGCGGCGCAACGCGTTCCGGCAAGGCGTGCAGCCAATCCAAGTTGTTGACGCTCAATTGATTGCGAGTCCACAGCGCGGCGCCGCGCGCGTCGGGATTGAATTCTTCCAAGTCCAGCTTGTCGAGCACGGCCCAATCGTGGTTGCCGGCGATGCAGAGTAGATCATAGGCACGCAAGGTTTCGATGCACGCGTTCGGCTCGGGTCCATAGCCGACGACATCGCCCAAGCACCAGATGCGGTCGAACGAACCTGCGGCCTCGATGACGGTATTCAGCGCGATCAAGTTGGCGTGGATATCAGAAACGATGAGTATTCGCATGGTGGCCTCGGCGGGTATTCTACCATAAGGTGGGACAACTTGCCAAGTTGTCCTACGCAAGTTGCCCTACGCTCTTGTCGCGTGCGCGCTTTCTGAGTATAATAGCGTTGCCTTATCACCGCGGAGAGAAAAAATTGTCGCCCGTTTCGAACGACCCAATTCTCGATCTCGTCAGTCACAGCGCGGCGCAGACGCAACGCTTGGGCGAGCGGCTAGGCGAATTAGCTCACGCGGGCGATGTTTATGCGCTGGAAGGTGAGTTGGGTTCCGGCAAGACGTGCTTCGTGCAAGGACTTGGCAAGGGGCTGAAGATCCCGACGGCGATTCACAGCCCAACCTTTATTTTGGCGAACGAGCATCGCGGCGGCCGCCTCCCTTTGTTTCATCTCGACGTTTATCGCGTTCGCGGCACGGACGAAGCTCTGGGCTTTGGATTGGAAGACTATTTGTACGACGCGGGCGTTTGCGTGATCGAATGGGCGGAGAAAATCCGCGCTGGCTTGCCGCCGGAACGCTTGTGGCTCACCTTGCGGCACCTGGGAGAATCCGAACGCGGCCTGTTGTTTCAAGCGACCGGGGCGCGCTATCGGGCCCTGTTGCAAGAATTCAAAAAGAGCGCATTGGAGATGGCCGATGTTGCTAGCGATTGATACCGCGACGCGGCTTGCCAGCATCGCGCTCTACGACGGCGATGGGGTGCACGGGGAAGCGACGTGGCGCGCGCGTGAGAATCATACAGTCGAGCTGCTGGCGCAAATCGCGCGTTTGGTCGGCCTGGCGCGCGTGGCCAAAGGGAATGTGCGGGCGATTGCGGTTGCTTTGGGGCCCGGCTCCTTTACCGGCCTGCGCGTCGGCCTGAGTGTTGCCAAGGGCCTCGCGTTCGGCGGTCAAGTAGCGTTGCTTGGCATTCCCACTCTGGACGCGCTCGCGTTGGCGCATTCGTTCCAGCCGCTGCCGATATGGGCGCTCATCGCCGCGGGACGCGGCCGTTATTCCGTCGCCTGCTACTCGGCCAAACGCGGGGCCATTCGTCGTTCCGGCGATTACGCCTTGGTGAACGCGCAGGGCTTGGCCGACCTGGCCGAGCGCGCGATGGATGGCGCAGAGCGAAGACGTCCCGCGCGCGCCTTGTTCTGCGGTGAGATGGATGCGACGCTGAGTCAGACGCTGGCCGACCGGCTTGGCTCGCGTGCCGTGATTGCCCTGCCGGCGATGAATGTGCGTCGCGCAAGTTTTTTGGCAGAGCTAGCGTGGGCGCGTTTTGCCCGCGGGGAGGCCGACGATACAGCATCTCTGGCGCCGATGTACACACCACACGTATGATTGACTATGTTCCCCTCGCATATCGCGTGGAGCCGATGCGCCCGGAAGACATCGGCGAGGTGATGGAAATTGAGCACGTCGCTTTTTCGGCGCCGTGGTCGGCGCGTGCCTACGATTACGAATTGCACTACAACGAGATGGCGCGCTATTACGTGGCCCGCGCCCAGCCAGCGTGGGCCCCGGCGGCTGCCATGAGCATATCCGATCATGAAGCCGACACGCCGCCATCTTTTTGGCGACGACTATTCGGGCGCAACATCCGGGGGCCGTCGCATGCGCCGTCTATGGAACGTTCTGCGGTCCTCGGCTATAGCGGATTGTGGCTCATGGTAGACGAGGCGCACATCAGCACGTTGGCCTCGCACCCGCAATGGCGCCGGCGTGGCATCGGCGAGCTTTTGCTGCTCGCGATGATGGACGGCTCGGCGGAGATCGGCGCCAATATCGTAACTCTCGAGGTGCGCGCCTCGAACGTCGCGGCGCAGGCGCTCTATCGGAAATATGGCTTTCAAGTCGCCGGGCGGCGGAAGGGGTATTACAGCGACAACGGCGAGGACGCGTTGATCATGACCACGCCGCAGATCACCACGCCGGAATTCGTCCGCCACGTTCAAGGACTAAAGCGGGCCCTGTTCGAACACTTGGCGCGATAATAACCCTCGGAGTTCCCTAGAATTCCCGGAACTCCAGGGAACTCTAGAACTCTAGGAGAATGACATGGTCAGTAAAGAATTACTCGACATTTTGCGGTGTCCTGCCGATGTACGTAACGGTCCCGATGCGGGGATGTTGGATTTGGTCAATGGGGTCTGGCTCGTCTGCCGCGATTGCGGCCGCAAGTATCCGATCAAGAACGATATTCCGATCATGCTGATCGAAGAGGGCGACAAGTACAAGAGCACGCCGGTCGAAAAACTTGGCACGCCCAGCTAGGTAGCAGGGATACAGGTAGACAGGTATACAGGTACGTGTCTACGTGTCTACGTGTTTCCGTGTTTACCTGTTTACCAGAGGATTTATGAAACGCCTGTTTATTTTACTCGCGTTGGTGATGACTGCATTCCTGGTCGTTTCACCGCTCCAAGCGGCTGATCCGATTACAGTCGTCTCCAACAAATTCATCAATAATTTCCGCAGAAACCTCCAGTTCCAGGTGGAAGCGCAGAGCAGCGCCAAGATTGACCAGATTGCGTTATTGATCCAGCTGGACGGCGTGTCGTCGAGCGTGCGCCAGATCCCCAAATTCGAACCCGATTTGAAGGTGCAAGCCATGTACGAATGGCCGCTGAACACGCAGTACCTTCCGCCGGGCGTGAACGGCCAATTTTGGTGGACGATCCAGGACAGCGCGGGCAATCAATTGCAGACCCCCAAGCAGTCTTTCCGCGTGGAAGATCCCGCGCACAAGTGGCAAAAGCTCTCCAACGACAAGTTGGTCCTGTACTGGTACGCCGGCGGCGATGCCTTTGGCAAGGCCTTGTTTGACAAGGGCGTCGAGACCATGCAGTTTCTGGAAAAGGATATCGGCGTGAGCGTTGATCGCCAGATCCAAATCCTGATCTATGGCGACCGCGCCTCTTTTAGGAGCGCGCTTTCTGACGGCGCTCAGGAATGGACGGGCGGCCAGGCCTTTCCCGATTATGGTATCGTGGTCATCAACATCGAGCCGAACAACCTGGACTGGGGCAAGGATGCGGCCGCGCACGAATTGGCTCATCAGGTGCTGCACCAAAAAGTCAAAGGGCCACTGGGCGATTTTTCGCTCCCCAAGTGGATGGACGAAGGATTGGCGGTATACTATGAGAATCCTGGCAAGCTGGACAGCCAGTTCTCCACTCCAGTGCGCCGCGCGATCCAAAATGATACGCTCATTCCGCTCCGCTCGCTCAACAGCAACTTTCCGGCTGACCCCGCGGCCGCGAATCTTTCCTACGGCGAAAGTTGGAGCGTCGTAGATTTCATCATCCGCCAATACGGGAAAGACAAAGTGGCGCAGATGCTCCAGGAATTCAAGGCCGGCGCGTTTTACGATGACGTCCTCAGAAAGGTTCTCGGCGTAGACATTGATGGGTTGGAAACCGAGTGGCGCAAAGACATTGGCGCCAAACCCCGCGTCATTCCTACGCGTTCGAACGCGCCGGCCACCGCGTTCCCAACCTTCAGCTTATCTACGGACGACAGTCCCCCTCCAACCACCGCGCCCGGGGCCGCGGCCACGGCGACACCGCGACCTGTCGCGGTGAACGCGACGCCGGCCGCGCCGGCAACTTCTGCGCCCGATGGTCGTCCGCCGAGCGCGCCATCCAACCCGACCGTGAATCTGTGTGGCGGCGCGGCTGGCTTGATCGTCCTCGGCGGCTTTGGGGCGGCGGCCTGGAAGCGAAGGCGGGTCCGATAGCAAGCAGCATGAGTCGCTAGAGAATGGAAGGGCGATGTTCGCAAATCGTATCTGCGAACATCGCCCTTGTGTTTCTCGCCGTACTCCATTCGGAGTGAAATAACGTTTTCCCGCTCGCGTCGTTAAAACCCATAAAGGGATGGATAGAAACGGAGGTGCGATTATGCCGAGTGTTGATCCGGTGGATCGTCGCGAAGAGGTGCGCGTTGTCGAGGAACCGGCGGTGGAGCGGACACAAGTCTACGAGGAAGATGTCGCGGCGAGCCAGCGTAACACGCTCTATCAGCTCTCTGCGTTTATTGGTCTATTGTTTGGCATCCTGGAAGGGCTGATTGGAATTCGGATATTGCTCAAGCTGATCGGCGCGAATGCCGCGAACGCGTTCGCCAGTTTTGTCTACAGCATCACGGATCTTTTCCTGTGGCCTTTCGCCGGTTTGACGGCGACTCCGGCGGTAGGCGGTATGGTGCTCGAGATTTCCTCGATCATCGCGATGATCGTGTACGCGCTCATCGCGTGGGCGGTGATCCAACTGTTGTGGGTGCTGCTCTATCACCCGTCGGTTCGGAGAGTCTCGACCTACGAACGCGACCGTAGGATCCGCTATTGAACTAGTGAAAAGCCCGGCTTGTCGCAGAAGCCGGGCTTTTGCTGTCATTCGCTTTCTGCTAGCCGCCTTACGATCGCGCGGTCCAAGTCATTGGCGACGATTGTGTTCGGAAAGATTGCGCGGGCTTCCGCGGCGATGGCGCCACCGGAATAACGCCGCGAGATGTGGGTCAAATAGAGTTTGCTCACGTTGGCCTCGCGCGCGCACGTCGCCGATTCCGCGGCGGTGATATGTCCGAACTTGCGCGCGATCTGCGTGTCCTCCGCGAGGTATGTCGCTTCCATCACGAGAGCGTCGGCGTCGCGCGCCGGTTCGAATACCTCGTCAACGCGCGCGATGTCGCCCACGTACACGAACTTGGTGCCGCGCACGGGCGGCCCCAAGACCTCGCCAGGGTGTACGACGCGTCCATTCGCGAGCGTAATCGCTTCACCGGCGACCAGCCGCTTGCGTTCAGGCCCGGCCGGCACGCCCAATTTCTCGGCCTCTTCGACGAGAAATGGGCGTCTCGTTTTCTCCTGGAAAACATATCCAAAACAGCCGCTCCCGCGATGCAAGACGGAGAAGGCATCAATCGTCAGGTTTTTCTTTTCGATCAAGCGTCCCGGCTTTACCTCGACGAACTGGATGTCTATATCCACCTCTTTGCTGCGGAGGACGACCTTCATTAAATCTCGGACGCGGTCGAGCGCCCAACGCCCGCCGAAGATTTCCATACTTGAAATTTGCTCCCAACGTCCAAACGTGGAGGCGATCCCGCCCAAGCCAAGGATGTGATCGAGGTGGCCGTGCGTGAGAAAAATGCGGCGCAGGTCTTTGAAACCCAAGCCGCTCTGCAAAATCTGACGCTGCGTCCCCTCCGCGCAATCGAGCAGAAAACGCTCGCCTTCGTGGATCAGCAGCGTCGAAGTCATATTCCGCTCAACGCTGGGCGCAGAGGCGGACGTGCCGAGGAAACATACTTCAAACATAGTCTATTTTCTACGATGAGGTTTTCGTCTTGATGCTTTGGGGACGGACACTCTTGCCATTATTATCCATCCCGCACTGGAGCATACCCGACTATGTTGATACTGTCAATCCCTCAGTTGCTCCAGTTCCCAGACTTGTTCGACCTGCTCGCGACCTTTGACTTTGAGCTTTGGAATCGCCGTTGCTTTCGCCAACGCGCGAATCTGCCCGTGCGCGGCGTCGCTCAACAAAATCTGTCCGCCGGCCGCGTTCTCCTGCAAGCGCTTTGCCAGGTTGACAGCATCGCCAATCGCCGTGAAATTCATCTGCTGATTCGTTCCCACATTGCCCACGACCGCGTCACCCGTGTGAATGCCAATGCCGTAATTTAGCCGCAGGGCGGCCGGCAATTGAGCGTGCAAACGACTTACCGCCGCGCGCATCTCCAGCGCGGCACGCGCGGCGCGCAGGACGTGATCTTGTTGCGATAACGGCGCATTGAAAATCGCCATGACGGCATCGCCCATGAACTTGTCGAGCGTGCCTTCGTATTTGAGAATCGTATCCGCGGCGACGGCCAGATATTGGTTGAGAATGTCCACAAGTTCTTCCGGCGGGAGCGACTCGCTGAAACGTGTGAAACCGCGAATATCCGCGAACAAGATCGTAATCTCTTGGCGATGCCCGCCGAGCCGCAATTGGTCAGGGTTGGATGGCAGCCGGTCCACCACGGCGGGCGACACGTAGCGGCGAAACATCTCGCGCGTCGCTTCCAGTTGGCGCATTTCCGTCACATCATCTACGACGATTGTGATGCCCTGCGGCTCGTCCGCGGCGTCGCGCAGCGAGGACACGCTGAAATTGAGATGGACGGTCCCGCGGGTCGGGAGGTCGGACTGGATTTCCGCCGCGCTGGAGCGTCTTTCCGCGCGCTTGACTTGCTCGACGAGATACGGCAGCGGCGTCGAGGACAGCGACGCGAGCGTTTGGTAGTAGGGCTGGCCCAGCGATTGCGCGGCCGGCATCGCAAAAATGCCTTCAGCCGCGCGATTGAACGCGGTGACGCGGTCTGAGAGGTCGGTCGCGATGACGCCGGACGCGATGGAGGCAAAAATATTATCCTGAAATGTTTTGAGCGCGCCGATTTCGTTCATTTTTTGGCGCACGCTCGCAAACAAGCGGGCGTTGTCAATCGCGATGGCGGCTTGATCGGCAAAGGCGCGCAGGGCTTGGGCGTCCTCCGGCTGGAACAAACCGGCCCGCAGGCGATTGTCCACATACACCACGCCGATCACGCGGTCCTTGACCTTGAGGGGATGGCAGAGAATCGAACGGAGGTGGAGACTGACGACGCTGTCTTGATCGGAAAAGCGCGGGTCGCGCAGCGCATCGGTGGTGATGACCGGCTGGCCGGTTTCCGCGACGCGTTGGATGATGCTGCGGCTCACCTCGAACGTGGGCCGCGCGATGGTATCGCGATCCATGTTGCGGGCGACTTGAAACTCCAATTTGCCGGTCGTTTCATCGGCGAGCATCAAGAAACCGCGCTCGGCGCGCGTCACCTGGATGATGACGTCCATCGCGCGGTTGAGCACCTCGACCAATTCGAGCGTCGAGTTGAGCGCGCGGCTGACCTCGAACCAACCTTCGAGTTGGGCGCGCTCTTTCTCCTGCTGTTCTAGCTCGGCGTTCAGGCGATCGAGAAAGTTGCCCAACTGGGCCAGGCGCTGGGCCATCTCGTCTAGTTGGGGTAACGCGCCGCGCCGCGCGTCTATCCAGCTCGCGAGGTCGCCCAGGCCGCGCCGCAGTTCGGCAATGTCGCCGCGCGCGCGTTCAATTGTCGAAGTTGTAAGTTGAGTCATAATCGGGTGTGGGGGTGTGGGGGTGTGGGAGTGTAGGGGCGGGATCGCCCCGCCCCTACACTCCCACACCCCCACACTCATTTGCTCCCCAGAGCTTGCAATTGTTTGAGCGCCTGGTCTTTCAAGTCGGCAGGCGTATCCGGGTTGCTGGCGACCATCTGAAACTGACGCTTGGCTTCGTCGTTGGCGCCGCGCTGCATCGCCAACATCCCCAAGCCGAAATGGGCCTCCGGTAGGTTGGGATCAATCACGATGGCGCGTGAATACTCGCGCAGAGCGTCGGCGACCTTGCCCTGCAATCGATAATACTCGCCCATCCGCCACATGGCTTGCGCCGAGTTCGCGTCAAGACGCAGCGTTTTTTCGATGATCAGCCGCGCGTCGTCGTATTTCTTTTGTTTGAGTAGAACGTCGGCCTGAGACAACAGCAGGTCTTGGTTGTCGTTGAGCACCCGCCAGCCGCTCTGATAATACTTGAGCGCGCGGTCCAAGTCCTCCGCGCTTTCGGCCAGCGCGCCCGCGTGCAAATATGGCTCGGCCAACTTGGGATCGAGCTTGATGGCCTGGTCGTATTCGGCGTAGGCCTCGGGATATTGCTTGCGCTTGGCCAGCGCATCGGCGAATTGGAGGTGCGCCTGTGGGTCCTGCGGATGCGCGTTCGCGTTGTCGCGCGCGGCTTTGAGCGCATCGGCTTGCTGGCTCGCTTGCGATTGAAAGGGTCTGAGCACATCCTTCAGGTTGCCGGGCTGACTATAATGGAAGGCGGCAGCGCAGGCGAGCATGACGACTGCGATAACTCCGATCAACGCGCAAGGGATCAGGAGGCGCGGTCGCTTGGGCCGGGGCGTGGCGATAGGCGCGGGGGGCGGCGTTGCCTCACCTCCCTCCCCCCTCTCCTGTAGGGGCGGGGTCACCCCGCCCTTGCCTCGCGCATCGGGCAACCCAACAGGGCGGGGTGACTCCGCCCCTACAGGAGAGGGGAGAGAGGGAAGGGGGTTGGGGGATAGGAGTGAGGCCGCGAGCGCCGCCATCAACTCGCCCGCGCTGGCAAAGCGCGCGTTGGAATCTTTTGCCAGCGCCTTGAGCAGCACGCGTTCTAGATCCGGCGAAAGATTGGGATTGATCGTGGTGGGTAGGGGCAGCGGGGTGTAAATGTGATCGTGAATCACGGCATACGGCGTGTCCGCGCTGAACGGCACGCGGCCCGTCAACATTTCAAAGAGGACGACGCCGAGCGAATAGATGTCACTGCGCTCGTCGGCAGGCGCGCCCTTGGCTTGCTCCGGCGAAATATATTGCGGCGTGCCGATCAACATATCTTGCGACAAGGTCGAGTCGCCGGCTTGCGCGAGACGCGCTAATCCGAAATCGGCGAGGAAGATGTGTCCGTCATTCGCGAGGATGATGTTCGACGGCTTGATGTCGCGGTGGAGAATGCCTTGCGCGTGCGCGTACGCGAGCGCCTCGGTGACGGGCCGCAGGATCGCCAGCACGCGCTCGTAGGGTAGGATGCCCTCACGCAAGGTCGCCTTGAGCGTTTTGCCTTCGACGTAGCGGATGACGAGATAGGGTGTGCCCTGGTGTTCGGCGAAATCGTGAATGGGGATGATGTTGGGGTGGTCGAGCTTGGCGACGATACGCGCCTCGCGCTCAAAGCGCGCGAGGAAATTCGGGTCTTCTTTGAACGCCGGGTGAAGGACTTTGATCGCCACGTAACGGTCGAGCGCGGCGTGGTATGCCTTGAACACCGTGGCCATGCCGCCCTGTCCAAGCTGTTCGATGATCCGATAGGGACCGATATTTTCGCCCGGCATGAACGTCATTGGTTATTCCTCACATGTAGGACAAATTGTCGAAGATCCCCGAAATAAAATGGAGGGGAACAATTTGTCCTACGGCGCCGTACTAAGGGATTCGCGCCCCCAGGAAATGCTCGCGGGGGTATTGTTGATGAGCAGCCGCGGGTTCGAGCCGTCCGCGCGCATGACAAAGATGGCCCAGCCCGCGCCATTTTGGTCGGAACGCCAGAAAACAAAACTGCCGTCGCGTGACCACGTCGGCTGTCCGTCGTTGTTTTTGCCCGTGGTCAGTTGTTTGACTCCGGTCCCGTCCGCATTGACCACAAAGACATTGATGTGCCCTTTGCCGTCATCGGCCTGGTAAACGATTTTGTCGCCCCGCGGCGACCACTGCGGATTGGCGCCGTTGTCGCGCGTAATTATCGTCGAGGTTTTGGTCCGCACGTCGAAGAGAAACAGACCGCATTGGTTGGTGGTCGGATGGCAAGACGTGTAAGCAAGCCGGTTGCCGTCGGGCGACCACGCCGGATTAAAGCCCACCGTTAGCTCGGCGACATTCGTCCCGTCCGCGCTGGCCGTAAAAATCGAGCCGCTCTTTTTTAGATTGCCGCGAAAATAGGCCAGCCGTTTCGAATCAGGCGACCACTGCACGCAGCACGTATCGGCCGAGCCGACCACCAAGCGCGCGCCGCTGCCATCGCTATTCGCCACATAGACGCCGTCCGGCGATTTAAGCCGAACGTAGGCGAGCTGTTTGCCGTCGGGCGAGAACGCCGGCCAGATCGCCGAGTCGGCAATTTGCCGCGCGTCCGAGCCGTTCGCGTTCGCGATCCAAACCGAGTGTTGCTCGACGCGTTCTCCGGTCGCGACGCTGTAGGCGATTTTGCCGCGCGGCGAGTCGCTCGCGAGGGTCGGAATCGCGATGGGCCGGAGGGGTGTCGCTGTTGCCGGCGCGATGGACGCGACGGGCGCGGTGCTTGTCGGCGCGAGCGGAGTTGCAGTGGGGAGGACGCTGGCGGCAATCGTCCGCGTGGATGTCGCGGCAGGTTGATTCAGCGCGATGAATGGAAACTGTTTGCTGAGCGCGGCAAACGTCATCGAGCAGACGGCGACGAGGCAGACCGCTAGGACGCCGACGGCGATCAAGGCCAAGCGTTTGTGCGGAATTCCGGTTCTTGGCGCGGTCCTGGAATCCGGTGAGCCGGATTGGAACGGATTCAAGACAATGGGGACCGCATTTGGGTCTTCGACCGTCTGTGGCCCGCGGACCGCATTCTCAAGCGCCGTGACCATGTCGCTAATGCTGGCGTAGCGTTCCGCGCGATCCTTAGCCAGGGCCTTTGCCAGGACCTGCTCGACCGCGAGGGGGATTTCGGGGTTGAGCGCGCGCGGCGCGGGCAGCGGGTCGTTGATGTGCGCCATGATGGTCGCGTACGGCGTGTCGCCCTGGAACGGCACATGGTGGGTGAACATTTCGTACAAAACGGCGCCGAACGAATAAATGTCCGAGCGCTCGTCTACCGGTTCACTTTTCGCTTGCTCCGGCGAAATGTATTGCGGTGAGCCGATGAGCATATCGCGCGACATGGTGGATTCGCTGCTGTGCGCGAGCCGCGCCAGACCGAAATCGGTGAGATAGCAATTCCCTTCTTCGTCTATCAGGATGTTCGACGGTTTGACGTCGCGATGGAGAACGCCGTGCGCGTGGGCATACGTCAGGGCCGCGCCGATGGCGCGCGCTGTTTCGAGGATGCGTTCGGTGCTCAGTTTCTGCGCCTGCAGAATCTGCTTCAGGGTCTGGCCTTGAATAAAGCGCATCACGAGATAAGGCAATCCATCGCATTCGCCAAAGTCAAACACGCTGACGATGTTCGGGTGATTGAGTTTGGCGAGGATCGCCGCTTCGCGATTCAAGCGGGCGAGGAACGCTTCGTCGTTCTTGAGCGCGGGGTGAATCACCTTCAGCGCGACGTCGCGGTCGAGCGTGAGTTGATGCGCTTTGTATATCGTCGCCATCCCACCCTGGCCGAGGTAGGCGCTGATCTGGTAGGGGCCGACATTTTCGCCGACGGCAAATCCCATGCAACTGGCTCCATTCAAGGGCGACCACGAGGGTCAAGGGCGACCACGAGGGTCGCCCCTACAACTACCACGCGATTATATCGCAGAACGCGGAAATCCCCAAAAAGAAACAAATAGGGCGGACTGTTCCATCCGCCCTCCAATCTCCAATCTCTAATCTCTGATCTCCGATCTCTACAACTTTTCCCAGCGTCCTTCTAATTTCTGCATGACCTGCGGCAGCGTGCTGTATTCCATTTCTTCAAGCGGCAGCCGGTGGGGTTCAAACGGGCCGTGGCGGCGCAAGTGATCGGCGATAATGTTCGCATCGCGGCGCGCTTCGTCCCACGACGGATCGTCGAACATATCGCGCGGTCCGATGAGTTTGCCGTCGGCCAACTGGAAGCCAAGGCAGATCACGCGCGGCGGACCATCGAAACGGGAGGGCGTGGCTTGCGGCTGCGAGGTGGGCATGAGCGGTCCATAGTGCGAGCCGCGCATCCAGCCCTCGATAATCCACGGATAGCGGAATGGCTCCAGCACTTCGCCCACGGCGGGGAAATTGTGTTGCGAGCGGACGACCATCACGGGGTCGTCCTTCCCGACGTACTTGCCGGCGATGAGCGAAAGGCGCTCGGTCGAAGTGACCGCCGCGATGTCTCCATCGGCGCGGGAGAAGACGTGCTTGATCGTGAACCGGCTGGGTGTGCCGATGAACATCAGCAGGTCGTACATTTCCTCGGGGGCGTCGAAGAAAATCTTTGTGTGCGCGCGGATGTCGTGGACTTCGAACCGAAAGCCCTTGTGGAGCGACGGGGCGATGATAAGACCGGAGGTGTTGAACGGGTCTACGAACATTTTGAACAGGGGCAGATTCCACGAACCGGCCGAGGTCTTGTCGGCCATGAAAATCAGGACCGGCTCGGCGGTGCGTTCCGTAAATTCCATTTCGGCGACGCCGGGGCCTTGTCCCTTGACGTTGCCGGAGAACGCGTCGGAAAGCAGGTCTTGGCCCGCGCCGTACAAGTGGAGTTCTTTGGCGACTTGCGTGCCGCGGGTGAAGGTGTCCCACGCGAGGCGATGAATTTTCACGTGGTCCACGCCGAACGTGTGCGTGAGAATCAACTGCAGATCGTCGCCGCAGGCCGTCACGTAATAGTCAATGAGCAGCCCATCGCGTTTCGCGGCGGCGAGACTGGCATTGGCCGATTCGGCGAGCGCGGGATGGATGGCCGAGTGTCCTACCCAGCCGCCGATGTCGGCTTTGATGACGCTGAGCGTTACCTTGCTGGACATTTTTCACTCCTTTGTGAAAATTGCTTGGGTATTACGGCTGAGTTACCAGTTGGAACGTGATCAGGTAACTCGCATGTTGCTTGGTCGGTAACCCCTGCATGGAGGCCACTTTTTCGCTGGGATACTGGTCTTCGATAGTTGCCGTGTACGAACCGCCGCCAGTCTCCCGTGAAAAATTATAGCCACAGATGTACAGCGCATCGTCTTTAGTTTTTTCGGGCGGATATTCGGGCGAAGGATCACCGCCGGTGAGGAGCAGTTTCTTGCCGAAAAGACGTTTGCCCTCTTCGTCTAGGACAATGACCTTGATGTTATAGTCGCCACAGCCGCTGGACTCTTTTGGTCCATCCTCGTACAGCACTTTCATGACTCGCCAGAACTTTTGGCCCGGCGCGGCGCCCGCCGGCACGATCCGAGTATCGGTTAGTTTTTCCAGACCGCCAGGCCCCAGGCGCCTATCCCACTGCACTTGGGGTAGGGGCGCCAACTTTGCCGCCGCGGCTACGACTGGCACCGCGGGCGCCGCCGGAACGGCGGTCGCCGTCGGAGGACGCGTGGCGGGAGGGGCGGTAGGCCGCGGGCGCGTCGCAGTTGCGGTCGGCGGGACGCGGGTCTTGGTGGGGACCGGCGTCTCGGTCGCCACCGCGTAGGCGACCTTGGATTTCGCACCGCTCGTCGTGCGCGTCAAGGCGGCGGGGATATTCGGCGCGGGTGTGCCGCTGGTTGTCGGCGCGGCATTGAAAATTTGCAATCCGCCCACCGCAGAGGTGACTGTCGTAATCGCGGTCGCGGGCAAAGCGATAAACGCGAACCACACAAACAGTCCTGATAATGCCGTGGCCCGGAATCGCGCGCCCCACGAAAGTCCGTTGAGCCACGCGACCAGTTCGTTCAAGAATTGATTGCGGGGGGCCTCACCTCCATCCCCCAACCCCCTTCCCCCTCTCCTGGCGCGACCTTCAGCGCCAGGAGAGGGGGAAGGGGGCAGCGGGGTAGGGGGTGAGGTTGGCGGGGCGACCGGTTTGGGAGCGGGTCGGCGAACGACTTGCGGCGCTGGCTTGGCAACGGCGGGCCTAGGTTGAACGATGGGTTGAGTCGCCTGCATCGAAGGTCGGACGACCGTTGAAGCATGGTCGGTTTTCTGTTGTGGTTTGGGTGGTGTCGGTTTCGGAATGGGTCGCGCCCCGGATTGTGGCTGTTGAATGCGAGATCGCGATGACGGCACATTCGCGGCTGGACGCGGCGGTGGCGGTGTTGGATGCGGACGTGGCGGCGCGGGGCGCGGCGCGGACATCCCAGGTCGCGGCGGCGAGCCGGCGCCGCGCGGGCCGGGCATACTCTGCGAGCGCGACAGCCGGTCGGCCATCAAGCGCGTCACGGCTACGGCGAGCGTGGGATACTGCTCCATCATCGCCAGGAAATCGCCCTTGGCGATCGTCCACAATTCGACCTCGCCGATGGCATGGGCCGTGCTGTTGTACGCGCTGTTCTGGACGATGGCTTGCTCGCCGAACGAATCTCCGGGCCCGAGCAGGTCAAGCAGTACGGGTTCGCCGCTAGGACCGACCCCGACGCGCTTGACCTCGCCCATTTCGATCATGAATAAAGTTTGGGCCGATTGCCCCGCGAAGCAAATAATCTCGCCGGAGCGAAAGCGCAAGCCCTTGACCTTTTTCGAAATGGCGCGCAGTTCACTCGTGGCGAGAGGGGCCAATAGCGCGGTGCGGCGCAGATGGCGCACAAGGAAATCATTCTCGCGGGAGGCCAGTCGTTCGGTCAGCGCACGGCTGAGCGAGACGCTGATCTCTGGATAGTGAACCATCAAATCGTCGTAATCGCTTTTGTAGAGGACCCAGACGGTCGCATCGCTCGCCGCCCGCGCGCACTCGGCCCGCGTGCGGCCGGTGAGCAGCGCCATCTCGCCGAAGGATTCGCCGGCGCGCATTCGTTCGAGCAGTTGGGCGTCAGAGAAGGCGCTGTCGAATAATCGCACTTCGCCGGATTCCACAATGTATAGCGCATCGCCGGGCGTGCCTTCGGTGTAGATGACATCGCCCAGGGGAAAATGGCGGAGGACGAGGCGCGCGACGAGTGTGGACAATGCTTCGGTTGGCACGTCGGAAAAAAGCGGCAGCAGACGCATTCGGTCCACCGCTTCGTTTTGATCGCTGGGCCCAAGCGTTTCAGCCAGCGCGCGGCTGAACGCGAGCTTGACCGCGGGATGGTCGCGAATCAGATCGAGGTAGGCGGAGCGCGCGAGGAACCAAACGCTCACGTCGCTGACCGCGCGGACGGTCGCCGGGTAGGGCTTGCCGGTGACCAACGCGGTATGGCCAAAGAGCGCGCCTTCGTGCAACTCGTCAAACGATTCGCCTTCTTTCGATCCGGACACCAGACGCGCTTGACCTACTTCGACGAAATAGACGGCGTTGCCGGGCGCGCCCGCTTCGACGATGATTTCGCTCCGCGCGAAAGACTTGAAATCCAATTTCTGCGCGATCGCGCGCAGGTCGTCTTCGGAGAGGGAGCTGAGGAGTTCGATATTGCGCAAGCGTTGCTGGACGAGGTACTGCTCGAGGAAAGCGATTCGCATTCCCAGGGCTGCGCTGAATTTGAGGCCGATGCCGGGGTGTTGACCGATCAGGTCTTGCAGGTCGGAGCGGGAGAGGACCAGGAGTTGGGTGTTTGAAACCGCGCGAGCGGCCGTTGTGTACGGTCTCGCGAGCAGCGTATCCACTTCGCCCAAGAGACTGCCGGCGCCAAGATTCGCCAAGGTGAGCGTGTGCTCTGCGGTGCTTTCTTCCAGTTTTACCCAACCCGACGCGATCACAAAGATCGAATCGCTTGGCTCGCCTGCGCTAAAGACCAGCTCGCCTGAAGCCGCCTGGCGGCGTCGCAAACGGGCGGTGACGAGTTCGCGTTCTTCCTCCGAGAGGCGGAGAAACAACGGAACCTGGTCAATCGGTTGTGGAATCAAAGAGCTTACCTCCGGGTCAAAGATGAGCCATAACTGCCGCGCCCCGTCGAGCGGCAGGATACCTATCTACTTTTGTTGAAAGATCAGCTTCCAACCGCGGGGCGTTGCCCCGCGATCGGCTCGGCAGTTCGCGGGCGCTGGCCCGACTGTCAGATTGGATACCGATGCGCTTTGCGCGTTCAAGATCGTCACGGAATACTCGCTGGGAGCCGCCTCATAATCCGCAAAGCCGACGCCGCGCTCGGGCTTGAGTCCTGTGTATACGGTATCATCGCCGCTAGACCAACGGATTTCGATACCCACGTTGGGCAGGTCCTGGCCTTTGGCGTCACGCGCAAAGAAGCGGAGAGTTGCCGTTTCCGGTTCGTCCTGGCACGTGAGCTGGATCCGCTCGACCAACTGAAAAACGGGAACGGGTTGGGTCGGCGTCGCAGTAGGAGTAGGGCCGGATGGCGTCAAACTAGGCGACGCTCGCTGGGCAGTTGGCGGAACGGACAACTCCTGAGCAAGGCGCGTCAGCGCGGTCTGAGCAGGCGAATTCTTGCCGGTCTGTTTCTCGCGCGCGATGAGCGCATTGATGGTCTGGGCAGGGTTGTCCAATTTGAGCCGCGACAACCGCTGCCTTGCCTTGCCTAGATCGCTATCCAGCTCGAAGGCGGCACTGATCATGCGGACGTAATCGTCTTTGTAGACCGACCGCAGGTCTGCCGGATCGGCGTTCGTAAACTCGACAGGCCAAAGCACCCACGCGATAATGAGACCAACGATAAATCCAATTGTGAGGCCTGCTAGCCCTGCGCCGGTTACCGGCCCGCGTGCCATGCCCTTCGTGTTCAGATAGGTCCATCTCCGTTCGACCGCGGGCGACTAGATCGCGTCGCCGTGTTGACGGCCAACTGATGAATGCAGAAGAGGAAAAAAGTGGCGGTGGAACGATAAAAATGTTATAATGATTTTCGAAGAGTCAGAGTGCCGAGGGGGGGACTCGAACCCCCAAGGGTTATTCACCCGCGCGATTTTGAGCCGCGTACGGTTGCCAAATTTCGTCACCTCGGCATTTATCGGAACTAAGTATAGCAAATTTCACGGCGAAGGTCAAATCTCACTTCTACGCGTCAGTCGCCAAAAACGGCAGGGCCTTGACACGTTTGCGCGCCAAACAGGGCACGTCATCGGCATAGTAGAGCCATTTGAGTAGACGTATGGAGTTGTGCTTGGCGTACTTGAGATGCCACGCCGGTGACCGCCCAGGCATCACTTTTCTGCCACGAGCGAGCCATGCGCGTCGGCCAGACGGGCGATGCCGATCTCCAGCCATTCCAGGAATGTAATACTGGATGAAAAGAATACGACAAACAACCTCTCATTAACATAGTTCTTGCCCTTGTAAAAGTTGTATCTGTCAGTGTACGTCAGGATACTGCCATCGCCATCCAAACAACCGCGGACGAAATCGGCGAAATACCCGTCGGGTACCTCCAATGCGCCTAGTTTGAGACTCTTGGCGGGCATCAAGCCGATGCTCAACAACCAATCGTAGAATTGACGGTTGCCCCATGCGACTCGATTGTAGATGCCATGGAGACTGAAATGGGGAGAGATTCGGTTTTCGAGCTTGAGACAAGCGCGGAAGGTCTCCAGCAAATCGCGATCCTTAGACACCATGGTCATGTGACGACCATCGGGTGAGAGATTGCCGTCAGTTGCAATGAGTCCAACGGCGTACGCTAGCTCATTCGACCACTCAAGGGAAATTCGGGCGTTGGGATCAACATCCGGCCCGCGCGGGCGCGTCGGGATGCCCAGGTCGTCCATGCGGCGGCGGATGGTCGTTGCGCCGACGTCAAAGTGGTCGGCGATTTCTTCGATGGTCAGCCGCTCGTCGAGATAGAGATGTTCGAGTTCTTCGGCGGTGATTTGGCGGCGCAGGTTCACACGCGGATTGTAGCAGGAACACTGGAATTGTCAATCGTTTTTCCCATCACCTATGGATGAGCAGGGTTCGATTAAGGCGGCCCAAAAGGGCGACACCGCCGCATTCAATCAATTGGTGCGTACGCATCAGGTGTTAGTCTACCGCACCGCCTATCGCGTGCTCGGCGATCAGGCGGCGGCGGAAGACGCGACGCAGGACGCGTTCATTTCCGCGTTCAAGCACATCCGCACCTATCGCGGCGGATCGTTCAAGGCCTGGCTGCTGCGCATTGTGACGAACGCGTGCTACGACCAATTGCGCGTCAAACAGCGCCGGCCCACCGCGTCGCTCGACGCCTTGCTCCTCGATCCCGACGATCCGGCGCCGGGCATTGATCGCGCCGCGCCCGAGACGCCGCAAGATGCCGCCGAGCGGCAGGAACTGAATGGCGCGATCCAAAATGGGTTGGCGACGCTGCCGCCTGATCAGCGCGTCACGCTCGTACTCGTGGATATTGAGGGTTTCAGCTACGAAGAGGTCGCTCAAGCGACGGATGCGAACATTGGCACGGTGAAATCACGCTTGAGCCGCGGCCGGGCGCACCTGCGCGATTTCCTCTTGGGCCAAGAGGAACTTGTGCCCGCCCGCTATCGTCTAAAGAGTGGACAGGCATTGGCAGATTAGCCACGGAAGCACACCGAATTACACAGAAGGATAAAGAATATTCTGCGTAATTCCGTGTGGTTCTGTGGCAAATAGGGTTATGAGGATTCTAAAGGATCGGTAATGTCGGATCGCCAGGTAAATCGCAATGGGCACGTGTGGATAGAAGCACGACTGTCCGACTATATGGACAATCAGCTTCCGCCATTGGAGCGCGCCCAACTGGAACGCCATCTGCGCGATTGCGCGCGCTGCCAGGGGACACTCGATTCCCTGCAATGGACGGTCGCGCTGTTGAAGCACGCGCCGGCGCCCAAACTGCCGCGCTCGTTCACGCTGCGCGTCCCGGCCCCAGCGCCGCGCGCGCCGATCATTGGCTTGAGCGCGCTTCGCCTCGCGACGGCGCTCGCGACCCTGGTTTTCGTTTCGCTCGTCGGCATAGATTTGATTCTGAACTTGGGCGGCGCGGGCCTAGCTCCGGCGCCGCTACCTGCGGCACGCAAGGCTCAATCCGTCCCGCCCACATCAATCGCTTTGGGCATGCCGCCAACGCCCACAAATCCGACCAACATCCTGGTCGCGCCCGCCGCGGCGACGGCAGCCCCGCCAACTGCCGCGCCTGCCGCCACCCAAGCGCCTCAACCTACAAAAGCGCCCGCAGCGACCACGGCCCCTACTGCGGCGGTGGTTGCGCCTTCGCCAACGGCAACGAGAGTGCGACCGCTCGCTCAACCCTTTGCAGGAACGCGCACAACCGTTACGCCAACACCGGTTTTTCGCGGAGGCGGCGGGCCGCCGCCTGAAACATCGGCGAACAAGGGCGCGCAGGATACCGCCGAAGCTGCGACTGCCGCGACAGCACCGCTAGCTCCGCCGCCGGTTGGGGCTATGGTGGCTACGCCGACCGTCATTCCGCCAACAGCAACCGGTATCCCGCCGACGGTTACGCCGTCTCCAAAAGCGCTCGCGCAGGTTGAGCCGACGCGCCTGCCGGTCGCGCCGCCGTCCCCGGTCGAGACTCCACAATACGCGGCGACTCCATTGCGAATCGCCGAGCTGGGCGCGCTTTTCATTGCCGTCTTTCTGGGCGCGGTGACGTTGTTGCTGTGGCGGAAGAGATAACGATTCCTCTTCGCATTGACCCTCTTGGACTCTTGTGCTAGAATTGGCTACAGACCCTGTGTCTTTCCCACATCGTAGGTTTTTCATGCCAAAGGAGAAGCACGATGAAGCCCACTTGGTTTTCTGCCCGTTTCCCGCCCTCGCGTTTCGCGATCGAAGCCGAACTGCGGAGCGCGATTTGGAAGGCGGGGTTTGGCGATCTGTGGCTCAGTTGCGCACGCGAAGAGCCGCCATACGAATGCCAGGGGGCCTGGCGCGGCAAGAAATTCACCATCGAATGGGAACCGGCGAATTATCTCTTGCTCAAGCTGCCCGAGCCAAATCGAGACCTGCTCGAGGCCTTTGAACATCTTTTGCAGCACCGCGCGCTCGCGGGGTACAAAAACGCCAACGGCGAGGTTATCGTCGAATGGCGCGTCAAGGACGCCGAGGCGCGCTTTCAAGAATTGCAGGCCACTGGCGTCTCTGACCTGACGCGTTTGAACGCGTAGCCGTCACAGGTCTCACGTCCCAAGTCTCAGGTAAAATACAGGCGACTTGAGACGTGCGACTTGAGACCTGAGACCTGAAACATGAAGCTTGTTCTGCTCGACGCGCACGCCCTGATCCATCGCGCGTATCACGCGATTCCCCATACGCTCACGAGTCCAAACGGTGAGCCGACGAACGCGACCTATGGGTTTGCTTCGACCCTGCTGCGAGTGATGGCCGAAGAAAAGCCCGATTATGTCGCCGCGGCGTTTGACGTCGGTCGCAGTTTCCGCCACGACCAGTTCGCGGAATATAAAGCGACGCGTCCCGCGCTCGCGGACGACCTCGGACTGCAACTCAAACGCTCGCGCGAGGTCGCGGAAGCGTTCGGCCTTCCGACGTTTGGCGTCGAACGGTACGAGGCAGACGATCTGCTCGGCACGCTGGCAAAGCAAGCGAGCGCGCAGGGCGTCGAGACGGTGATCGTGACCGGCGATACCGATACGTTCCAGCTCATCGGCCCACACGTCTCCGTGCTCACTTTCTCGCGCCAGTTTGGCGATTTGATTCGCTATGACCTTGCGGCGATCAAGGAACGCTACGACCTTGAGCCGACCCAACTCATTGATTTCAAAGCGCTCAAGGGCGATCCCTCCGACAACATTCCCGGCATTGTCGGCGTGGGCGACAAGACCGCCACCAAGCTGGTGCAGACGTTTGGCACGATCGAAGGGATCTATCAGCATCTTGACGAGGTGGACAAGCGCGTGCGCGAAAAACTGGCCGCGGCGCAAGAGCAAGCGCTGCGCGGCAAGCGCCTCGTCACGATCGTGACCGACGCGCCGATCAAACTCGACCTCGAGGCGTGTCGCGTGACGCAATACGACCGTGAGCGCGTCGTGGCCCTTTTTCGCCAGCTTGGGTTTCGCAGTCTGGTGGAACGTCTGCCCGGGCCAACCACGGTGGCTGAGATCAAGTTCGAAAAGCCAAAGCAAGAAGAGCCGACTGCCGCGCGCGAGGACTATCACACGGTTGACACGGAAGCCGCGCTCGATCAATTGGTACGGAAACTGCAATCGGGCCAGCCGTTCGTCGTGGATGTCGAGACGACGGACGTGGACGCGATGCGGGCCGAGTTGGTCGGCATCGCGATTGGTGTGGGCGGCGGAGAAGCGTATTACGTCCCGATTCAATCAGCAGGGGCGCAGGGGGGCAGGGGAGCAAGGGAGGAGAGGGGACAGATGACGTTTAACACAAATCCTTCATCCCTCATCCCTCATCCTTCATTTTTCGACCGCGATTTCGTTCTTGCCAAGCTCAAGCCGATCTTCGAAAACGCATCAGTCCCCAAATACGCCCACAATGCCAAGTACGACGCGACGGTGCTGGCGGAAGCGGGCGTCGAACTGCGCGGCATCGCGTTCGATTCGATGGTCGCCGCGCACTTGGTCGAGCCGAACGGGCAATCGGTCGGCTTGAAGAATTTGGTGTGGGCGAAATTCGGCGTCGAGATGACCGAGATAGAGGCGCTAATTGGCAAGGGCAAGCATCAAATTTCGATGGCCGAGGTTGATGTCGCGCAGGTCTCGCGTTATGCCTGCGCGGACGTGGACTACACGTGGCGTCTAGTCGAATTGTACAAGCCGATCCTTGCGGAACGCGGGCTGGACAAGTTGTTCCAAGAGGTCGAAATGCCGCTCGTGCCGGTGCTCGTGGAAATGGAACGCACGGGTGTCTTGCTCGACGTCGAGTTCTTGCAACAAATGTCCGCGAAGTTAAAGGCGCGGCTGCAAGAACTCGAAACGCAGATCACGGAGCAATGCGGCGGGCCGTTGAACATCGCGTCCCCGCAGCAGTTGGCCGACGCGCTGTTCAACAAACTCGGACTCTCCACGGTTGGGTTACCCAGGACCAAGACGGGCCAGATCTCGACCGCCGCCGACGTGCTGGATTCGCTGCGCGGCAAGCATCCGGTGATCGGCTTGATTTTGGAACATCGGGAACTCGCAAAATTAAAGGGCACGTATGTGGACGCGCTCCCTGCGCTCATCAACCCCAAGACGGGACGCGTACACACCGATTACAATCAAACCGGCGCGGTGACGGGTCGGGTCTCCTCTTCCAATCCAAACTTGCAAAACATTCCGATTCGAACCGAGATTGGGCGTCAAGTGCGACGCGCGTTCATTGCGCCGCACGGCAGCCAACTCATCAGCGCGGACTATTCGCAGGTCGAGCTGCGGATTCTGGCGCACATCTCGCGCGACGCCGGGCTGCTGCAAGCGTTCGCGAACGGCCAGGATATTCACGCCGCGACCGCGGCGCGGCTCTACAACGTCACGCTCGACAAAGTGACGTCCGAGATGCGGCGCGTCGGCAAGACGATCAATTTTGGCATCGCCTACGGCATCACCGGCTTTGGCATCTCGGCGCGGACCGATCTATCGCCCGCGGACGCGCAAAAGATGATTGACCAATATTTCGCCGAGTATCCGCAGATCAAAGTGTACGTCGAGCAGACCAAGCGCGAGGCACGCGAACGCGGGTTCGTGAAAACGCCGCTCGGACGCCGCCGCTATTTTCCTGAACTGGCCGGCGGCGCGCGCGTCCATCCTTCGGTGCGCGGGGCCGCCGAGCGCGAAGCGGTGAACATGCCGATCCAAGGCAGCGCGGCAGACATTATCAAAATCGCGATGGTTCGTCTGAATAATGAATTACACGCGCGCGGGTTGCGTGCGCGCATGACCTTGCAGGTACATGACGAGTTGGTTTTGCAAGTGCCGGAAGACGAAATCCACGAGGTCGCGTCGCTCGTCTGCGAGGTCATGGAAAACGCGTACCCGCTCGACCCGAAACTCAAGGTAGATGTTAGCGCGGGGCAGAACTGGGACGGAATGTTGCCGGTGGAGGCGTGATCGTTGCGAAGGTTTCACTGGCATCGTCTTCGGCATTGGATTCAACCTTCGTATGGCTTGCTGATCGCCATTTTGCTCTTGGGCATTTTCTTACGCACCTTTCAATTTCCAAACAACCCGCCGGGCCTGTTCGTTGACGAAGCGGGCGCCGGTTACGAGACGTTCTCGCTCCTGCGCACGGGCGCCGACCGCTGGGGCGTTACGTGGCCGGTCTATTTCATCAGTTGGGGGTCGGGCCAAAGCGTCCTGTATTCCTATCTCAGCATTCCGATTGTGGCGGCCCTCGGCCTGGATCGCTTGTCGGTCCGGCTGTTGAGTTTGTTCGTCGGCATTCTGACGCTGCCGCTGTTGTATGTGACGGTCAAGCGGACGGCTGGGACGAGCGCGGCGCTCATCGCGACGTTGCTGCTCGCCATCATGCCCTGGCACGTGATGATTTCGCGTTGGGCGCTCGACGCGAACCTGTTGCCGTTCTTCATGCTGCTTGGCACGTACACCGTCGAGCGCGCGCTGACAAGTCAATCGCCCAAGTGGGTGTGGATTGCGCTGCTGCCGTGGGGCCTGGCGCTTTACGCGTACGCGATGGCGTATGTCGTCGTCCCGATTCTTCTGCTGCTCGTGCTGGCGTTCTATCGCCGGGCGATTCTGGCGAATTGGAAAGCATGGCTAGGCGCGCTTGCGCTTTATGTTTTGCTCGCGATGCCGATTGCCTTGTTCCTGGTGAAGAATTGGATCGTTCAGGATGTCCTGCCGGTTGAGCCGTGGCTGCCGTTTGGGATTCCGCTCGTTCCAATCAGCCGGCTGGCCCAAGTTTCGAGTCCGCTGCCCGAGCGCTTGCTGCTGAATCTTTTTTTTATTGTCAGCGGATTCCAAGATGGCGAGGTTCGCAACTCGGTGCTGGGGATCGCGCCGGCGTTCATCGTCACGTTCCCTTTGGCGATTGTCGGGGCGGCGCGTTTCATCAAAGATAGGCGGGCCGATCTTTTTCTGCTGTGGCTGGCTGCCTGTTTGCCGCTTTTCTTCATAGCCGACCCGGCGATCAATCGCATCAACGCGATTTTCGTCCCGATGCTCGTCGTCGCGGTCTACGGCTTTGCCGAATTGCGCCGCCGGCTCTATGTTTCACGTCGCATCCTGACGACTGCGGTCGGCGCGCTCGTAATGCTTCAAGCGCTAGTTTTCGTTGCCGACTATTTCTTGGTTTATCCGACCGTGCCCGACGTCGAATTGGCTTTTTTCAAGGGCCTTGATCGCGCGGTGAGCCGCGGCCTCGCGGTCGCCGGACCCTCGGAGCCGATTCTGGTGACTGACCGGATCGTTCTGCCCGAGATTCTGACTGCATTCTATTCGAATTATGCGCCGAGCGACTATCAACGCGAGCTTCGATATACTGTGGAATACGGCGCAATCATCGTGAAATCCTTTGGCCGGTTCTACTTTGGGCTAGACAATTTGCCGAATCCGAGTGCGCCGTTTACGTACATCTTGGGCAAATGGGATGACGATCCTTGCGCCAAGCCGCAAGCGTCGTTGGAAACGCGGCTGTGGCAAGTCGGCCGGTGCCGCGCGGAGTAACGTGTGACCAAAATCGAACTGTATTTTTCGCCCGCAGATTATGCCGTCTTTGGAAATGGCCTGTCGTCGAATGCCGAATACGACGGCGAGCGCGAACGCGTGCGCGACAAACTCGTGTTTTTGCACCAGCGCATCTATCCCGAGATTCGCAAACGCAGATGGGATTTGCACCCGCATTGGATGACACAGTGGCTCATCAGCGCCTCGCGCATTTCGCCGGCGACCTCGCGGGTTGACTTTATGACGCTGCGCTATTCCAAAGCCGAAACGATCATCAAGCTGATGAAGAAGGAACTCATTGACGACTTTGGGCACTTTTACGCGAACGCGATGCTCGCCGCGCGCGTGGACAAGAACGGTTTTGCGGTCGAGCTCCTCGTGAGCGAAAAAGCATGGGTGGATGGGCAGAATCTCAAACACCGGCTGCAAGATGGGGCCGAGCAGCGCGGGCACTTTCGCAACCTGCTGGCGGAGTTGGGTGGCGAGCACACTTTTACTCTCGCCAAGTTCATGCGGGACGATGGGCGTCCCCTCGGCTACCAGGATGTCCTGCGCGCCAAGGCCAGCCGCCTCGTCAACGTCGGAATGCTCAATTCGACGATGGACAAATACGAGCCGGGCGGACACGATCTCCGGCTTGGCATTCAGTACAAGCCCAATGATCCGCGGCTGAGCACGGCAGAGATCGAGACAGAAATCCTATCGCGTTTTGAACAGCTCTATCCAATTTATGCGTTTCTGAGTTGGTCACCCAAGAATGATTTTCGGAAAGCCAAAAATGCGAATCAAAAGTCACCTCGCCGAACTCGTTAAGCAAGCGATAGTCAATGCCCAACAAGCGGGCGCGCTCCCCGCGTTTCCGCTGCCCGATGTGATCGTCGAGCGTCCGCAGAAAAAAGAGTGGGGCGATTTTGCGACCGCGGCCCCGTTGAAACTCGCGCGCGAGGCCAAGCGTGCGCCGCTCCAGATCGCGCAGGCGATTGCCGCGCACTTTCCCGCGGACGAGGTGGTCGCCAAGACCGAGTCGGCGCCGCCCGGTTTCGTCAACATCGCGCTGAGCGACGCGTGGGTTGCGCGTCAAGTCGAAACGATCCTAGCGGAAGGCGCGCAGTTTGGGAATGGCGAGGCGGAACCGCGCGAGCGCATCAACGTCGAGTACGTCAGCGCGAACCCGACCGGGCCCCTAACGATCGGCAGCGCGCGCAATGCCGCCATCGGCGACACGCTGGCGAACGTGCTGCAAGCCGCGGGACACGAAATCCGGCGCGAGTATTACGTGAACGACGCGGGATCGCAGGTCATGCATTTTGGCGCCAGTCTGTTGGCGACGTATAGCCAAGCGCTGGGGCGGGACGAAAAGGTCCCAGAAGACGGCTACAAGGGTGCCTACGTTGTCGAGATGGGCAAGCAATTTGCGGAGCAGTACGGCGACAAATTCCTGCAAATGTCGCGCGCGCAAGCGACGCGCGAGATTGGCCGGATTGGAATTGACCGCGTGGTCGCGCAGGCGCGCCAGACGCTCGCGCGCGTCGGCGTGAGTTTCGACGAGTGGTTTTCCGAACAGAGCTTGCGCAAGGGCGGTCTGTTTGCCGAGGTCCTTAGGATTCTGCATGACAAGGGGCTGACCTTTGAAAAAGACGATGCGACGTGGTTCGCGGCCCAGGCGCTCGGCGAGCAAAAGGATGCGGTCCTGATTCGTTCGCCGCAAGTGATCGCCGACCCCGAACTGCGCCCAACCTATCTCGCGTCCGATGTGGCCTACGTCTGGAACAAGCTGGTCGTGCGCGGCTTTGACCGCGCCATTTACGTGCTCGGCGCGGACCACCACGGCGATGCGATGCGGATCAAGGCCGTGACGCGCGCGCTCGGGTTGGACGAAAAGCGCGTCGTCATCCTGATCTACCAGTTCGTGATCTTGAAACGCGGCGGCGAGATGGTCGCCATGCACAAGCGCACGGGCGAATTCGTCACGCTGGACGAGTTGGTTGACGAGGTGGGCGCGGACGCGGTTCGCTTTATGCTCATATCGCAATCGGCCAACACGACGATGGATTTCGATCTCGATCTCGCGGTCAAGCAGTCCGACGAGAATCCGGTCTACTACGTCCAATACGCTCACGCGCGCATCGCCAGTATCTTGCGACATGCCATCGAGTTGGGCGCATCGAGCGAAGGCGGCGACGTCGCGCTCCTCACCCATCCCGCCGAACTCGAACTGATTCGCGAAATCCTACGCCTGCCCGAAGTCGTAGAGGCAGCAGCCGCGCGCCTTGAACCACACCATCTCCCGCACTATGCCATCGAACTGGCGGGCGTGTTTCACTCGTTCTATCGCCAATGCCGCGTCGTCTCCTCCGATCCCGCGGACGCGGCGATCACCCACGCGCGGCTCAAGCTCGTCGCGGCAGCGAAGAACGCTCTCGCGCGGACGCTGGCCCTCATGGGCGTGCGCGCCCCAGAATCAATGTAAGGAAGATGATGAAAAGTTTAGCTCTTGGTTGTGTCAGTATCGTAATCGGTGCTTTCATTGGAGCCGTACTCGTTTTGCTGGCGGTGCCCTTTCTTGACTTTGGGGTGGTGAACAAAGCATCGGCCAACCCAGTCATTATCACGGATCGGCCCGACCTGTCCATCAGCGCCAGCGCGGCGTATGTCAATACGCAGATCCAACCGGCAATTCGGTCAAGTGGCATCGCCAAGCAGGCCACCATCACGCTCGCCGCGCCCAACTATGTGATCATCGCCGCGCCCGTCAGCATCAAGGTGTTGGGCCAGTCGCTTCAGCTCAATGCGACGACCACGATGGGGCTAAAAGTGCAGAACGGTCGCGCGCTCTTGACCATCGAAAAAGTGGATGCGAACGGCATGAGCGTGCCCGCGGAATTGCTCGTGTCCTATCTCGAACCGCTGCGCGCCCAAGGCGAGGACCAGTTGAATCGCCTCGTGCAGCGCTCGCTGCAAGGGACCGGCTTGCGGCTCGCCAATCTCCGTGTCGCGCCGGAGGCAATCACGATAGACTTGAGCAGCCGTTAGTTCGCCCGTTTGACGAGACCGGTCAATTTTGGAGAATCTGACCGGTCTATGTTATACTGGCGACATCATGAATCGTACCTTCGTCCTTGCGCCCATTGCGGTGCTCCTCTCCGTCGCGGCTGCTGTGCTCCTCAACTTCCCACAACCATCGCCGAATGTCCAAGTTGCCGCGTCGGCTATCGTGTCCGCAACGCCCACCGTCGTCGAGACCGCAACGCCCACGCCAACACCTACTTTGACCAACACGCCAACTGCCACGCCAACCGCAACCCCGACTTTCACTCCGACGGCCACCCGTACCCGCGTGCCCACTGCGGCGGCGACCGCGACTCCAAGCCAGCGCACCATCCGCGTTCCCATTTTGATGTATCACTATATCAGCGTTCCCCCGCCGGACGCGGATAAATACCGGCTCGACCTCTCGGTAACGCCGGCCGCATTCCAAACCCAAATGGAATATTTGGCGATTAACGGCTATCACCCGATTCGCCTGATTGATCTCGTGGACTACTTGCTGCACGGAACACCCCTGCCGGACAAGCCGATTGTGTTGACCTTCGACGACGGCTACAGCGACAACTACGCCAACGCATTTCCGGTGCTGAAGCAACACAATTTCCCGGCGACTTTTTTCGTCATTTCGCAATTCGTCGAGGAAAATCGCTGGGGCTATGCTTCTTGGGCGCAGTTGGACGAGATGGTTAAAGCCGGCATGGAAATCGGCTCGCACACCCGCACCCATCCCGACCTGTACCGGCGTACGCTGGCGTTCCAAACGAATGAGATCGCCGGTTCGAAACTACTGATCGAAGAGCGGTTGGGCACGCCGGTTTTGTCCTTTTCCTACCCGTCGAGTAGGTACGACGCGACGACAAAATCCGTGTTGCGTTCCGCGGGCTATCTAGGCGCCGTGACCGAGACTCAGGGGACGCGCCAATCGTCCGAGAAGCTATTCGAACTCCAGCGCATCCGAATTCGCGGGAGTCACACGATACCGGATTTCGCTCGTTGGATCAAATGGTTTATGGAGAATTGAGGCGTCGCACCTCTTCGGCCGATTCCAGACGCGCGAGCAGGTCGCGTATGCGGACGCGGAGCCGCGGATGGACGAGGTTCGGCGCAATTTCGGCCAGCGGCGTAAGGACGAAGGCGCGCTCGTGCAGGCGCGGATGGGGGATCGTCAACGCGGGGGACAACTCGATTACACGGTCGTAAAGCAGAATATCAATGTCCATGGGGCGCGGCCCAAAGCGAATGCCTTCGGTCCGCCCCATTTCTATTTCGATTTTCTTGACGCGGCGCAACAAGTCAACCGGCGCGAGCGCGGTCGTCCCCTCGACGACCTGGTTGAGAAACCACGGCTGCTCCCGCACGCCGACCGGCTCGGTCTCGTAAATCGAAGAGGACCGCGTGATTTGAACGAACACCCGGAGCCGCGCGAGCGCCTCTGCCAGATTCTTTTCCCGGTCGCCGAGATTGGAGCCGAGCGCGAGGTAAATGGTTGCCATGCGCGGTATTCTAACACACCGTAGGACAAGTTGCCAACTTGTCCCACACGCGGGTTGAATTCCAAGATGTTGTCTGGTATACTCAGCGCATGATTGTTATCCCCCGCGAAATGTGCTGCGACCCCAACCAAGCACTCGCCCGTGAATGGATCGTCACAAACGGCCTCGGCGGATTTGCGTCGAGCACGATCACCGGCGCCAATACCCGGCGCTATCACGGATTACTCGTCGCCGCGCTCAAGCCCCCCTTGGCGCGCACGGTCATGCTCTCCAAGTTGGACGAAGAAGTCGAGGTGGATGGTTCCACCTACCGGCTCGCGACGAACGAATACGAATCGGGCACGATCCACCCGGACGGATACCTCTACCTGGAACGCGTCGAACTGGATGGCATGATCCCCAGTTTCATTTACCGAGCCGCGACCTTTTCCCTGACCAAAACCGTTTGGATGGAACACGAGCAGAATACGACCTACATCCGCTACGCGCTAGCGTCTGACTCGCAGCCGATCCAACTTACCCTGCTGCCGCTCTCTACATACCGCGATGCGCATACGGAAGTACGCGGCTCGATTGATTGGCATTTTGAGATTGAAGCGAAGGACGGCGGGGTCGCGATCACTGCCTTTCCGGGCGCGGTCCCCTTCCGCTTGTTGTCCGTGCCCGCGAGCGAGTATGTCCCGCTCGATTTATGGTATTGGCGTTTCAAACATCGCGTCGAGCAAGAACGCGGCTTGGACTATGTTGAGGATTTGTACTTGCCGGGCCTGCTGCGCCGGCGGCTGATGCCCGGCGAAGCGCTGACGGTCATTGCCACGACCGAACCACCAGACAAAATTGATCGCGACTCCGCAGCCGCACTGCAACGCGCGCAGGCGCGCCAAGCCGCGCTCGCCATCGGCGCGTGCGGCGAATTCGAAAAGCAACTGATGATCGCCGCCGATCAATTCATCGTCCGGCGACAGGTCGAAGGTCATTCACTCCACACGATCATCGCCGGCTATCCGTGGTTTGGCGATTGGGGACGGGATACGATGATCGCGCTCGAAGGGCTGACGCTGGCCACGCGGCGTTATGAACACGCGCGAAACATCCTGTTGACTTTTGCCAAGTACGTCAGCCAAGGCATGCTGCCCAACCGCTTTCCCGATATTTCCGCGGACGCGACGACCGTCTCGGTCGAATACAACACTGTGGACGCCACGCTCTGGTATTTCCACGCGATTGACCGCTATCTCAACGCGACCGGCGATGCCGTGCTGCTCGAAGAATTGTTTCCCGTTCTCGTCTCCATCGTCGAGTGGCATGTCAAGGGCACCCGTTACAACATTCATGTTGATCCGAGCGATGGCTTGCTCGGCGCGGGCGAGCCGGGCGTCCAGTTGACGTGGATGGATGCCAAGGTTGGCGATTGGGTCGTTACGCCGCGCATCGGCAAGCCGGTTGAAATCAACGCGCTGTGGTATCGCGCGCTGCGGCTGATGGAGCAATGGGCGCCGCGTGTTGGCGCGCGGCCCTCGCGGTATCGCGACTTGGCTGCGAGGGTGCATGCGTCGTTTTATCGTTATTGGTTTGACGCGGGCGGCTATCTGTACGACGTGATTGACGGCCCGGAGGGGAACGATCCTTCGCTGCGTCCCAACCAATTATTCGCCCTCAGTCTGGCCGACGACCTTGTTCCGCGCGAGCAGGCGCGCTCGATCCTGCAAATCGTCGAGCGCGAATTGCTGACGCCCTACGGACTGAGAACGCTTTCGCCGCGCGACGCTAACTATCGCGCGATCTACCGCAGCAATCAGCAAGAGCGCGACGCCGCGTACCATCAAGGCATCGTGTGGCCGTGGCTGATCGGCGCATACGTGGATGCGTGCTTGATGGTGGAAGGCGACTCCCGCGTTGCCCAGCAGGCGCTCGCCGGATTCGAAAAGCAATTATCGCACGCCGGTCTCGGCACGCTCGGCGAAATCCACGAGGCGCAGCCGCCCTTCCGCCCGGTCGGTTGTTTCGCCCAAGCGTGGAGTGTCGCGGAGGTGCTGCGTACACGGATTGGTAACGGATTGCTATCGCGAAGCGGATAAGCGGATATGAGCGCGCGTGTTTGTGTGTCCGTTTATCCGTTTCGCCGAAGGCAATCCGTTACCGCAATCCGTTATCTTTTTTGACATTCGTGGGTCCCTCTGTTAGAATAACGCCCGCTAAATTCCCAGTCAAGGAATCGGGTGCCCTCTCTCGTTGATCTCCAATTTCTCTCCGGCTCGGGTGTTGTCGTCGGTTTGATCGTGAGCGCGGCGTGCGTGGTGCTCATTGCCGATTGGCGCTTGGCGCTCTTTGCGCTCGCGCTCGAATACGTCCTGCTCGGCCTGCTCCTCGCCACCATCATTCATCCCAGCGTGGCACTGGTGCGCATCATTGCGGGCGCATTGGCCGCCGCGATTTTGTATCTCACTATGCGCTCGCGCGCCGAAGATCAGCGCAAGGCCTTTTGGGCCGCGCGGCGGGCTTCGCCCGGCGACCGTTCCGCCATACCCCGCACTCAGGTATTTATTGTCGGCTTGCCTTTTCGCTTCTTTGCCGTGGCGTTGGTCGCGGTCACGATTATTGGCTTTGCGTCTTCGATGACGCTCCTCAGTCTGCGTCCCTATCTTCTCTTTAGCTCGCTCTGGCTGATGGCGATTGGCCTTCTCGTGGCGATGCTGTCGCGCGATACGCTGCGCCTCGGTTTGGGTATTCTGGTGTTTACGAGCGGTTTTAGCGTTCTCGATACGGCAATTGAGACCAGTCTATTCCTTTACGGTTTGCTCAATATTGCCGACCTGTTGATCGCGCTCGCCATCGCGCATCTGGCGACGTTGCCGAGCGAGAAAGAGGACACGCGCCGCCGCGGGGACCTGCCATGACCGAGGTCACACCTGCCCCTTGCGGGGCGGTGCAAGGGGTCTTGAGATGAGCGTCCTACTACTCGTCGGTGCTTGCCTCGCCACAGGATTAGCCATTCGACTATTGCGCCGCTGGCCGCGTCTGGTTTTCGTGGCGACCTCCATCGGGAGCGCGGCGCTGATGCTCATTCTCGTCACCGCGTCAAGCGAACCGTTTGTCTTTCTCGGGCGGACGGTGCGCCTCGATTTTGCCGGGCGCATCTTCCTTTGGCCGGCGATCGGGACCGCGGCGGTCCTGGCGTTTTTTGGTCCGCTCACGTTCGAGCGCGCGGGCAATACGCCGGCGCTCGCCCTCGCC
This sequence comes from Chloroflexota bacterium, assembly GCA_016208315.1. Classification (GTDB taxonomy): domain Bacteria; phylum Chloroflexota; class Anaerolineae; order UBA4142; family UBA4142; genus JACQYF01. The sequence continues at coordinate 112,048 of JACQYF010000128.1, forward strand.
AATTCGCAAGGCGCGTTTTTCTTTTTGAGTCTCGCGCCCCTGATTGTCGCCATCGCGCTCGACAGCTTCCCGATTGCGGCTTTCTTTTGGGCCATCGGGCTGATGCTCCTCATGCTTGTCGCTCAACCGCGCCGCGAGAGCCGGGCCGGGGGGGCCGCGCAATTCTTGCTGCTGACCATTATTGCCACGGCCAGTCTCTTGCTCTCGAACGGCTATCTCGATCTGTATCCGCTGACCCCGGAAAACCTAGAGTTGGTCAGAGCTGCCTTTTTGCTGCTCGTCTGGGGATTGGGTCTCTTGCTCGCGGTTGTGCCACTGCACATTTGGCTGGGCCCGCTCTCCGACGAAATGCCGCTGCTGGGTATGGCCTTTCTCGTCAGCGTGGGACAGCCGGTCGGCCTCTGGCTGCTCTTTCAATTGATGAGCCGGATGTTGTGGCTCACGGAAAAATCACCCCTGCTCAATACGCTGCTGCTCGCGGGGATCGTGACCGTGCCGGTCGGCGCGGTCCTTGCGCTCGCCGAGCAACGGCGCGGGCGCTTTTTGGCGTATCTCTCGCTCGTTTCGCTGGGTCACGCGCTGATTGGATTCGGCTTGGGGACCAAAGTGGGGCTAGCCGGCGCGATGCTCGTCGTGCTCAACCGTGCGCTCGGGGTCGCGCTGATCGCGGGAGGAATGAGCTTTGTCTATCATCACGTCGAGCGCCGGTGGCAGTTGATCGGCGCGACGGCCATTCTCGCGGGTGGGTTTGCGCTGGCCGGGATTGCGCTGGCGCCGGGCGTAGCCGCGCGCTGGGGCATCTACCACGAGCTGGCGGCCACCCATCCGATTTTGCTGGCGCTGCTCTTCGCCTCCAGCGCGGTGGTTTTGCTCGCGGTGGTCCGCATGGTCAAGCCGATCTTTTCGAGTGCCGAAGAGATGATCGAAAGCACCGGCGAGATCAAGGTGGTCCCGTACTTGGCGACGGCCGTTATCGCGGTGCTGTTGGTAATTGTGTTGATCGCCGGATTATTTCCGCAGTGGTTGGCCAACCCATTGATTGAAACGCTCGGCCAGGCGGATTATTTGAGGTAGGGTCCCCAAAAGAACCGCAGCGCGTCGCCGAGGTGCGCGCGCCAAAAGCCCCATTGGTGTCCTTCGGGATATTCCTCGCTGATGACTGCGTAACCTTTGTCGCGCAAGACCCTCGCAAACCGCTCCTGCGCGGCGACCAAATTCATCTCCGGGCGTCCAGTCGCGTTCAGATTCGTTTCATACTGCCCGACCACGAGGTGAAAGCGAATGCCGAGATTCGGCGCGGCCGCATAATCTTTGATCAGCGCATCATTTTGATAGCTGTAGTAGCCCGACTGGCCTCCCACCAGGCCGAACACGTTCGGTCGTCGCCGGGCGATGTGCGCCGCTTGCAGCCCGCCGAACGACGCGCCAATGAGCGCGCGCCCGTCCCGCTCCGCCCGTGTGGGATAGTTTGCGTCAATCCAGGGGACCAACTCATTCACGATAAAGCGCGCGTGCGCGTTATTGCGCGCATACTCTTTTTCGCGGTCATTGGGTTTGACGAGGACCGCGATAAAGGGCGGGACATCGCCGCGCGCGATCAGGTAATCCGCGAGGCGCGGCAGGTCGGCCAGGCGCATATAGTCGCCGCCGTCGTTAAAGTACGCGACGCGGCAGCGCTTGAGCGGGTCGAAATGCGGCGGCAGGCAGACCCAGAACGTGCGGCGGTCGCCCAGCTCGCGGCTCGTCATCCAATGGGGTTCGACGAGGCCGCGATCAATGCGCGAGCCGTCCGTGATCTCGCGCGGTTCCTGGTAACCGGGCATCGCCAGCTCCGAATGCGGGCCGTACCCGCTCTGCGCGATGCGCGGGTTGCGCGGGTCGAGACGGCGATGCCCGTTCACCACGATGCGGTACTCGAGGCGCGCCGCGCGCGGAAACTGCTCGACGCGGTACCAGAGGGACGTATCGGGCAAATACGCCATCGCCGCGGGTTGCCAGTTTGTCCAGTCGCCTTCGAGGTACACCTCGCGCGCGTCAGGGCTGATGTAGAAAAAGATAACGCGCGTGTCCTCCACGATCGGCGATTCGTGCGTGTTGGCAAAATCGCGGATGATCCGCTGCTTCGCGGTCACAAAAGTTGCCGTTTCGAGCGCGGCGAGGAGTTCGTCGAAAGTCATACGGATTTACGCTTTGTCATTGCGAGAATACATACCGCCTGCGGCATGTATTCTCGCAATGACAGTCTACAGCACGCCGGCTTCTTGCATGATCGCCTTCAACGCTTGCCGGTCTGGTTCGCCGAGCGGGCGAAGGGGTAGGCGCGGCACGCCGCCATAGTAGTCGCCGAGCAAATCGAGTGCGGCTTTCAGGCCGGGAATGTTCCACCGCGCGGTGACGGCTTGATTCAACGGAATTAGTTTCAGTTGCAGGGCGCGCGCCTCGTCGTGCCGCCCGGCGCAGAACGCGCGGTACAGCGCGACGCACTCGCGCGGCGCGACATTCGCGACCGCGGCGATGCCCGCCTTTGCGCCGACGCACAGCGCGGGATACAAGTAGCTACCCGATCCCGCGATGACCGCAAAATCGGGCCGCACGGCGCGGACAATCTCGGCGTATTTCGCGACGTTGCCGCTGCTGTCCTTGACGCCGACAATGTTCGGATGCTGCGCGAGTTGAATGATCGTCGCGGCGTCGAGGTCAATGCCGGTGGACGCGGGCATGTTATAGGCGATGATCGGAATCGGCGACGAATCGGCAATCACGCGAAAGTGATTGACCATCGTCGGCGCGTTCATTTGCGACTTGTAATAAAACGGCGTGACGATCATCGCCGCATCCGCGCCCAGCTCGCCCGCGCGCCGCGCCAACGCGAGCGCGGTCTGCGTGGACTCGGCGCCCGCGCCCGCGAGAAACACCTGATCGCGCGGGATGGCGGCGCGCGCGGTCTCCCAGACCGCGGCCTTTTCCGATTCGTTCAACATCACAAACTCGCCATTGGAACCGAGCACCGCAAACCCGCTGAGTCCGGTCTTGCTCCACTTTGCGATGTTCGCTTTCAACTTGTCGTGCAAAATTTCCCCGTCCGCATCAAACGGCGTTGGGATCGGCGGGAACACGCCCTCAATCGTTAGTGCCACATGTCCTCCTGGCCTCACCTCTCACCCCCGCACCCCCTCTCCCCTCTCCTGATTTGAACTTGAAAATCAGGAGAGGGGAGAGGGGGCTGGGAGGAGTGGGGTGAGGTGTGTTATAATCGCCCGCAATGGGGCGTCCCTGGTTGTTCGAACTCGGCGCGTTTCTTTATGGCGTGATGACTGCTCAACCCACGTGGCGGTCGAGCTGCGCGCGCCTCGCCCGATATTTCCCGGACGATACACGTCGCGTACTCGACCTCGGCTGCGGCCCCGGCGTTTCGACCATTATCCTCGCGCAGGCCAACCCTACGGCAACGCTCGTCGGCCTCGATCTCGCGCCGCGGATGTTGGACGAGGCCAAGCATTATACCGCCCGCGCCGGATTAACTCCTCGAATTGATTACGTCCTCGCCGATGCGGCCCGGCTTCCTTTCGCCAATTGTGCCTTTGACATGGTCACCGGTCACTCGTTTCTGTATCTCGTCAACGATCGTCCCGCAGTAGTGGCAGAATCGTATCGCGTGCTGCGAAGCGGCGGAAGGATCGCGACGATGGAGCCGCGCGCGGGAGCGAAAATCGGCGCGCTGCTGCCGCGCTGGCGCGAGGTGCGCTATGTGATTTCGGTCTTGCTCTGGCGGCCCTACAGCCGTCTGCACGGCCAGCTTTCGAGCGCCGCGTTCGAAAGGTTGCTCGGCGCGGCGGGTTTCCGCAATATCACGACTGAAATTGCGCAGGACGGTTTTGGCCTTATCGGCAGTGGAGAAAAACCGTGACGCTCGGCGATGTCCGCCACCTTGGTGGTTGGTTCGTTCACTTGCGGCTCGGCTTTCAAGTTTTCCTCTCGCCGATTTTCCTCTTTGGATTTCTCATCGCAGGCGGCCACATCAACCGCGATCTCGTTCTGGGTTATCTCGCGTTTCACGTGTTCGGTTACGGCGGCGGTACGGCGTTCAATTCGTATTACGACCGCGACACCGGACCGATTGGCGGGTTGGAACACCCGCCGCCCATTCCCCGCGGGCTGCTCGCCTTTTCAATCCTCTGGCAGCTCATCGGCTTTGCGATTGCGCTCGCGGTCAACCTCTCCTTCGCCGCGATTTACGCGATCATGTTCTGGATGTCGGTCGGCTATTCCCATCCGCGCACGCGCTTCAAGGGTCATGCGCTGGCCGCGCTCGCGACCGTCGCCATCGGTCAAGGCGTCTTTGGCTATTTGGGGGGATGGGCGTGCGCGCGCGGCGAGTTGGTTTCCGCGCTCACGCTGCCGGGCCTGCTCGGCGCAACCGCGGCAACTTTGTTGACAGTTGGATTTTATCCACTTACGGGGATTTATCAAATTGAGGAGGACCGCGCGCGGGGCGATCAAACGCTGCCGGTCTGGCTCGGGCCGGCGAAATCCTTTCGATTCGCGTTCGCGTGCCTGCTCCTCGGCGGCATCGCCGCTATCGCGCTGATCGTCATGCAATTTCAAATTGGCGAGGCATTATTCCTCGCGGTGATCCTCGCCGGATTGCTCTTCGCGGTTTGGCGCTGGTCGCGCACCTTTCAGCAAGCTGCAATCATCCAAAACTTTCGGACGATTATGCGGCTCTACGCACTTACCTCATTGGGATTTATCGCGTGGATTTGGTTGCATTTGATAGGCTTCTTGTAGGTCAAATTGGCAATTTGACCTACGAACCGGTGCTCGTATAGTGCCGCAGGCCAATCAGCCACACGCGATAGCTGATGAACAGCAGAATCAGCGCCACGATCGGCCCCATCCACGCGAACATCCCCACATCGCGTCCAAGCACGCACACGCGCCCGCCGGACGGGACGAGGATGCCGGTGAGCATCTTGATCGTGGTGGACTTGACCGCGCCCGCCACGCCGGGGTCTTTTTTGGGGATGCGAAAAACCTTAGAGGTTTTCGACTTGGATGATGGGGGTCAAACGTTACACTTCCCCGCTCAGCGTTTTCGCCGATTGCGTTTCTGCCGTATGGTCCTTTGCTTCCTGGCCTGATGCTCTGCGTGGATTGCCCCTTTGAAAAGCGCGTAATGCCGTTTCAACCGTTCGACGTATTGGTCGTCCTGCAAAACCCACTTGAAAAGCTCGAGCAGGGCGTATGCGTGCTTGCTCTGGGGATTGAGCATGTCAAGCGTGGCGCCTCGCGAGTTTTTGGCAAGTTCCTTGTCGTGCATCCACTTTTCGTAGAATTCCAAACTCTCCCAACCGTAGTTGATCGTCGCCAGAACCTTGGGGCTGGTCTTGGGAGTCACCACGTTAATGATGACGCGGCGGCAATCGCAATTCACCTCGTCGCAGTACAGTTCCAAGAAACCGTACTCGCCGTCGGGAAGGTCGCGCCCTCCCTGCACAGTGGCCGATCGCATTTCTTTGAAGGCAAGTTCACGGAAACGCGTAAAGAACGCGGTCATCGCCATGTCACACCAGATTCTGTTTACTGTTCGCTGTTGACTGTTGACTGTTCACTGTTCACTGTCTGCTTGCCGTTCCCATTGCCGTCCAGCCGCAGCGACATCGCCTGCGAGACGCCGTCGTCGCTCATCGTGATGCCGTAGACCGTGTCGGCGCTTTCCATCGTCGTGCGGTTGTGCGTGATGACGATGAATTGCGTCTGCGCGCTCAGCGTTTTCAGCGCGTCGCGGAACCGCCCCACGTTCGCCTCGTCCAGCATCGCGTCCACTTCGTCCAGCACGCAAAACGGCGTGGGCGAGACTTTGAGGATCGCGAACAAGAGCGCGGCCGCGGTCAGCGCGCGCTCGCCGCCGGAGAGGATGGCAAGGTGCGCGGCGCGCTTGCCGGGCGGCTTGGCGATGATGTCAATCCCGGTCTGCGACAAGTCTTCGGGCTGAGTTAGCTCCAGACGCGCCGTGCCGCCATTGAAAAGCAGCGTAAAGAAAAACGCAAACTCTTTGTTGATCGCTTTGAACGTCTCTTCAAATTTGCGCCGCATGATCTCGTCGAGTTCGGAAATTGCCTTGTTCAAACTCTCGATGGCGCGGTGCGCGTCCGCGGTCTGCTCGGTGAGGAATTGATGGCGCGCTTTTAGCTCGTCGTATTCCTGCGGCGCGTTCGGATTGATCGAGCCCATGTATTTGAGTTGGTTCCGCAGCTTGCGGATTTCCTTCTCCAAACCTTCGGGCACTGCCGTCACGACCGGCAGCGCGACGACCTCGTCGCCTAAACGCAAGCGCAACTGCTGCGGCAAATCCGAGTCAATCGCGATAATGCTTTCGGCGATGCTGCCGCTTGCGTCTTCCTCGATCTTGATCTCGGACACAATCCGCCCGCTCGTCAGGTCGTCCTCGATCTCCGTTTCAAGGCGGGCGATCTCGGCGCGGCTGCGCTCCACGTCAAGAACGGCGCGATTGTGGTTCTCTTCGAATTCGGCGAGCCGCGTGCGTTGGAGCGATTCCTGCTCTTCGAGTTCAGCTTGCCTTTTCTCCGCCGCGGCGAGCTGAGCCTCCGCGGGCGCAACGCGCGCATCAATTTCCGCCAGCGCACGAGCCGACTCGTCCACACGGGCTTGCAGCAGTTCCCGCTGCGCGTCCACTCCTTCTACATCGCGAGTAAACGAATCCACGCGGCGTTGACGTGCAGCGATCTGCGCTTCCCACTGCGCCATTGCGCTGCGCGCCGATTCGACCGCGGCGCGCGCTCCCGCGACATCACGTTCGGCGATCGCAAGCGCGGCGCGCAGTTCGGTGATTTGATTGCGAGCCATTTCGACGTTGCTGACTGCTTGGGCGCGGCGAATCTCGAAATTCGCCAGCACGTCCGCTCGCGCGCTGAGCGAGGCGGCGACCCGCAGCCCTTCCTCGTAAACCGAAAGCTGTGAGCGCAGGTCCGCTAGTTTGCGCGCCAACTCGCGAAACTGCGGTTCGCTCTCCGCCTCCAGGGCCTCGGCGCTGGCAGCCAAATGCTCCAGCTCCCTCAATTCCTTTTCTTTCTCGCGTAACTGCTCGACAAACGAATCTCTAGTTTTTACGTGCTGTTCCAGTTCCGCCGTCGCTTGGGCGATCTTTTCTTCTTGCCGATGTCGCGACTCGAGCAGACCGGCGACTTCCGCGACGGCTTCATCGCGCTGTTGAGTCATAAAGCGCAGGCGCTCGGCCAATACGGCGAGTTCACGCGTACGGGTAGCGTATTCGCCTTCGAGGAGACTGCGGGCGCGGCGCCCTTCGGCGAGTTGATTGCGAAGCTCTTGTCCTTGTCGGCGTAATTGCGCGAGTTGCGCGGCGAGTCCCTGCACCTCGGCGCGGCGCGCATTCAGAATCTCGCGCGTGCTCTTTTCGCGCGCGGCGACATCCTGTATGACTTGTTGCGCGCGCGCCCATTGAAACGCGTACCACAATCGCAACTTGTCGTCGAGCAGCTTGACGACGCCGTCGTAGTTGCGCGCCCGTTCGGCTTGGCGCGCGAGGGACGGGAGGCGCGGGGCGATTTCGTTGATAATATCGTTGACGCGGAGGAGATTCTTTTGCGTCTCTTCGAGTTTGTCGAGTGCGTTCTGTCGCTTGGACTGGTAGAGCATGATGCCCGCCGCTTCCTCGAACAGCGCGCGGCGTTCCTCGGGACGCAGCGACAGCGCCTGATCCACCAAGCCCTGCCCGACGACCGCGTAGGTATTGCGCGCCAGTCCCCACCGCGCGAGCAGTTCGTGAATATCGCGCAAGCGGACGCGCGAGCCGTTCAGGAAATATTCGTTGTCGCCATCGCGGTAGGCCCGGCGGCCAATCGTCACTTCCGATGGATTCGTGCGGAGCAATTCGGTGACTGGATCGCGCGCGCGCGTTTTTTCCTCTGTCCCTACGGGATGCTGCGCGATGCTCTCTGTGCCCTCTGTGGCTTGCCAGGGGTCGGGGTTTTCGAGCGTCATCGAGACTTCGGCCATCCCGAGCCGCGGGCGCGCGCCGCTGCCCGAAAAGATCAAGTCTTGTGTTTTCTTGACGCGTAGCGCGTTGGATGATTGCTCGCCGAGCACCCAGCGCACGGCATCAGCCAAGTTCGACTTGCCGGACCCGTTCGGCCCGACGACCGCCGTAATCCCGGAATCGAAAGCAAAATCAGTTTTGTTCGCAAAAGTTTTATAGCCGTGTAGGTCAAGATATTTGAGATGCATACGACCTGCATTATACGTCAAGAGTCGCGGGAAAACAAACCATTTGCTTAAACGTCGAAACTGGTGTATCATAGAATTTGGTGAGGAATTGCACGCAGGCGTGCTACAGAACTGTCAACGGAGGAGGTGATGCGGACAGACCGAAAACTTTTGTGGATCTAACCGTTGCGCCTCGCAGACCGAGACGCGGTCTGCATACTGACTCAAAGCTCGAGGAGGAGAAGAAATGAAAAGACATGTTTTACTCGCCGTCGCGCTAGTCCTCGTCTTGGCGACGATCGCGGCGTGCGCCCCGGCGCCAACCCCGACACCCGTTCCACCCACCGCGGCGCCCGCTACCGCCGTGCCGACGAAAGCCGCCGTGCCGACGGCCGTTCCGCCCACCACCGCGCCGACTGCCGCGCCGACCGCTGTTCCGACGAAAGCGCCCGAGCCAACGAAAGCGCCTGAGCCGACGAAAGCAGCAGCCGCCGCGACGGCGACTGTACCGCCCGCCATGTGCGCCAAGCTGCCGAACATGCCGACCGTTACGGCTGGGCAACTCGGCGCGCCGGACAAACCGATCGTCATCACGTTCGTTCCTTCCGGCGATGTGCCCACGATTACCCGGTCGGGCGAGGAGACTGCCGCGTGCTTGAACAAGATCACCGGCCTCACTTTCCAAATCAATGTTCAGACCAGCTACGCGGGCGCGATCGAAGCCCTGGGCGCGAACAAGGCCAATTTCTCGTTCCTGGCTACCTTCGCCGCGATTCTCGCCAAGCAAAAGTACGGCGTCGAACCGGTCCTGGTCGCCACACGTGCCTACCAGACGGTTGATCTCGATCCGGACAAGGCCATGAAGGGAACGCAACAGCCCTTTTACAAGGGTCAGTTCATCACCAAGAAGGGTTCGCCGATCAAGACTCTGGCCGATCTCAAGGGCAAGACTTTTTGCTTTACGGATCCGCTCTCGACCTCCGGCACGATCATTCCCCAGGTCATCTTGAAAGCCAACGGGGTCAATCCTGACAAGGATCTCAAGGCCAGCCAGTTCGCCGGGTCGCACCCCAATGTGGTGTCGGCCGTTTACAAGGGCGACTGCGATGCCGGGGCGACGTTCATTGACGCCCGCACCGACGCATCGGTTCTCAAGACGTATCCCGACGTGAACGACAAGGTTGACATCTTTTACGTCACCGACAAGATTCCGAACGATGGCATGCAGGTTTCCAAGGATACCCCCGCCGCGATCCGCGACGCGACCGTGAGCGGGTTGCTCTCCATGATGGCCGATCCGGGCGGCAAGGCCGTGGTGAGGCGAGCGTACACCTACGACAACCTGGTCAAAGTGCCGACTA
>JACQYF010000022.1 GCA_016208315.1 Chloroflexota bacterium
CGGCGGGCACGCCGCGCGGCGAGTATGCGATCCAGGTCGTCATGTACGAATCGCAAAGCGGCCGGCCCGTGCCGATTGTCGCGCCGGAGAATATGCGCGGCCAGGCGGTCGAGGCGGGCAACCTTGCGATCATCAAGCCCGCGGTTATACCCGCGCCCCCGCCGATTCCCAACGCGCTCGACGCCGAGTGGAACGGGATCGCGCTCGCCGGTTTCGATAGCGGCGCGGAGGAACTCAGGCCGGGCGATTCTCTGCCGCTGACGTTGTATTGGCAAGCGTTCCAAAAACCGCAGGGCGATTATCGCGTGGTAATTCAGTTGATGGATTCTTCCGGCCAATTGCACGCGCCCGCGTTCTATCGTCCCTCCAACGAGGTCTTTCCGACGAGTGGCTGGGATGCGGGCGAGACCTGGCTCGACAAAATCCAACTCAAGATTCCGGCAGATGCCGCGCCCGGCGATGCGACTGTGCTCATCGGTTTGTTCGGCGAATATTCCGGCAATGCCGTCGCGCTCAAAACCCGCGCGACCTCGCGCCAAGTCGAAATCGAAAATCCGGTTCAACGAAGAGCCATGCCGCTCGCGATGCTCGAACTGACGCGCGTGCGCCTCACTGCGCGCGAGCATCGCTACGAATCCCCATCGCCCCAGCATCCATTGACCGCGAATTTCGACAACAAGATCAAGTTGCTCGGTTACGACCTCGACGAAAGAACGCTGCAACTCAATCTCTACTGGCAAGCGCTCGCGTCGCTGGACGAACGGTACACGGTATTCGTCCATCTTCTCGACGCGGCAGGAGCGCTTGTCGCTCAGAAGGATAGTGAGCCGGACGGTGGCAACGCGCCGACGACGAGCTGGCTGCCAGGCGAAGTGCTTGCCGACGGGTATCGCGTGGAATTGCCCGACAATCTTCCGCCCGGCGAATATGCGCTGGAAATCGGCTTGTACCAGTCGGCGACCGGCGCGCGGCGTGCGGTGCTCGATCTCGGCGGCGACCGCGTTGCACTGGCGCGCGTTTCGATCCCTGCGCGTTAGCGTTTGTCTTTTTTGTTTTTTCAAGTAGAATACACAAGTCGCATGTCCCAAGTCTCAGGTCCCAGGTCTCAATAATTTCGCCTTGTGACTTGCGACTTGTGACTTGAAACTTGTGACTTGGAGAATTTCTATCAGCATCTCGAACTCGCGTCCCTTTCTCTCAATCGTCATCCCCGCGTTTAACGAAGAGCGACGGCTGCCGCAGACGTTGCAGCGCGTCACGGAGTATCTGACACAGCAATCCTACGCCAGCGAAGTGATCGTGGTGGACGATGGCAGTTGCGATCAGACGGCAGCGGTCGTGGAAGAATTTATCACGACGCACCCGCGCCTCAAACTGATTCGCAACGACCATCGCGGCAAAGGGTATGCGGTCCGCACCGGCGTAGCGGCGGCGCGGGGCCATATCGTATTGTTCTTCGACGCCGATTCGTCCACGCCGATCGAGGATGTGGAAAAACTCTTGCCGTGGTTTGAGCGGGGCTATGACATTGTCATTGGTTCACGCGAGGGCAAAGGCGCCAAGCGCATCCGAGAACCGTTGTATCGCCATTTCATGGGGCGCGTTTTCAATTTCGTCGTCCGCATTTTGACGGTGCGCGGGATTCAGGATACCCAGTGCGGTTTCAAGGCCCTGCAAGGCGATGTGGCGCACGCGATCTTTACGCGCGCCCAGTTGTACACCAACCACGCGCGGCGCGTGACCGACGCGATGGTCACGGCGTACGATGTCGAGGTTCTGTTCCTGGGGCAGAAAATGGGCCATCGCATTAAAGAAGTGCCGGTCGAGTGGCGCTACGGCACGGAATCGAAAGTGAATCCGCTTAAGGACTCCTGGCGCAACTTGCGCGATGTGGTGCTGGTGCGCTGGAACGACCTGCGGGGCAAGTACAACGAGCTCAGCATGGTTGACACGGATAAGCTTGGGCGGTAAAATAGCTGTCACACAGCGAGGGTGACAACTATGAAAGAGCAAACCGTAACTATTACAGGTCTGCGCACCAAGACGCGCCAAATCGTTGAGCAGGTCCGAGGGCGCGGTGGATCGGTGATTGTAGAAATTCTCGGAGAGCCGGCCGCAGCGATTGTAGGGGTGGACGAGTACCGCGAATTGCAGGAGCTCAAACGTGACCGTGTGGCGCGTCAACGGCGTTTTCGGCTGATTCGCCAAGCGGCACGCCGCAACGCGCTTACGGAAGATGAAGCAATCTCCCTGATACAGGAAGCAAGAAATACATCTTCACAATAGAATGCAAATCGTCCTCGACACTAACGTCCTCATCAGTTTCCTGCTTTCACACGGCGAGACCATCAGCCGCATCCTGGACGCGTGGGCCCAGGACAGATTCACGCTGTGTCTCTCGCCCCAAATCCTTTCCGAAATTCGACGCGTGCTAGAGTACCCTCATTTGAAAAGCCGAATCAAGCCCGAAGAAGCTCAGGCGCTGTTGGACAATTTGAGTAGCGATGCCCTTTTGATAGAAGGAACTGTAACTGCTACTGGAACAACAGCGGATCCAAAAGACGACATCTTTATCGCTTGTGCGTTAGAAGCAAAAGCGGACATTATCGTCAGTGGTGATCCGCACCTAGTCAAGATTGAACACTACGGCGCGGTTCGCATTGTGACACCTGCTCAATTTGTCGAGATTCTGCGGGAGTCGCAAAATTGATCTGGATGGCTACTTGGCAACCCATCGTATTTGTGGTAGAATTGCCGCAGTGGGGTTAAGAATGTTTGTCTATCCAGTATTCTATCGCGGAATGGTAATGCCGAGCGGCGCACCGTAAAGGGGGGCGCGCAGTTTGCGCGTACACGGTGCGCCACGCCGCTAGCAAGGGCAACCACAACGGATTGCCCCAACACGAGCGGCGTTTTTATTTACCTGTTTATCTGTTTATCTGTATACTTGCTCCCTGGAGTAATCATCATGAACGGGAATGATGTGTTAATGGTATCCGGCTCGGACTCACATGGGACGCCGGTGACGATCACCGCGGACGAGGAAGGCATCACGCCGCGCGATGTGTTCGAGCGGTCGCACGCGCTGTTTCTGGAGGCGTGGCAAAAACTCGGCATCACCTTCGATCTCTTTACGCACACCGATACCGAAAACCATTGGGCGATCTCGCAGGATTTCTTCAAGGTCTTGCTCGAAAAGAAATTTCTCTACAAGGCGACCGAGAAGCAACTCTACTGCGAGAACGACGCGCGCTTTTTGCCCGACCGTTACATCACCGGCGAATGTCCCATCTGCCACTTTCCGCGCGCGCGCGGCGATCAGTGCGACAACTGCGGCAACGTCCTCGACGCGACGGAAATCATCAACCCGCAGTGCAAGCTGGCGAAGCCGGGCGAGCCGCCGCATCGTCTGATCGTCCGCGAGACCGAACATTTTTATCTCGATCTGCCCGCGTTCGAAAAGCGCTTGCAGGAATTTCTTGAAGACAAAACGTATTGGAAGCCAAACGTGACGACGTTCGTGCGGAACTGGCTCACAGGCGGCTTGCACGGTCGCGCGATCACGCGCGATCTCGACTGGGGCATTCCGATTCCGCAGCCGGGCTATGCGGGCAAGTGCATCTACGTCTGGTTCGAGGCAGTGATCGGCTATTACTCTGCGTCGGTCGAGTGGGCCAAAGATCGCGGCACGCCAGACAAGTGGAAAGAGTGGTGGACAAAAGCGGATAACGTGCGCGGCTATTACTTTGTGGCGGTGTGGATCAACGATTATCTCAAAGCGTACGATCCCGACCCGCTGCGGTTCCTGCTCTCGGCCAACATGCCCGAATTCGCCGACACCGACTTTACGTGGAAGGAATTCGTCCGCCGCAACAACGACGAACTGATCGCGAACTGGGGCAACCTCGCGAACCGCGTGCTCACGTTCACCTACAAGAATTTCGACCAGAGCGTCCCGACGCCGGGCGAGTTGAATGACGCGGACCGCGAACTGATCGGCAAGTCCGAAGCCGCATTCGCCTCGGTTGGTGATGCGCTCGACCGCGTGCGATTCAAAGAAGCCATCGGCATCACCATCGAACTCGCGCGCGATGCCAACAAGTACATCGCGGACAACGCGCCGTGGTTCACCATCAAGACCGACCGCGCGCGCGCGGCGACCACGCTCTACGTCGCGCTGCGCGTGATTGACAACTTGAAAACGCTTTTCTACCCGTTCCTGCCGTTCTCGTCGAATGACCTGCACCGGCAACTCGGCTATCAAGGCGACCTGCTTGGCAAGCTAGAAGTGAAAACGTTCGAGGAATCTACTCGCGCGCACAAGGCGCTGGTCTACGAGCCGGGGGACAATAGCCAAAAGTGGGCGCCCTCGCAACTCGCGCCGGGGCAGAGACTGGGCGAGCCAAAGGCGCTGTTCAAGAAATTCGACGAGAAGATCGCGGAAGAGGAGAAGGCGAAACTGGGGAAGCAGTGAGCAGTGAACAGTAAACAGTAAACAGTTTTCAGTGTTCAGTTTTCTGAATACTGATGACTGGATACTGAATACTGGCTCTACAGGGTCGCGCGTCGCGCTTGTTTCTCCAACAGGTTCTTGCACTTGATGCACAGAGTCGCCTCCGGGAGTGCTCTCAAGCGGGCTGGATCAATCGGTTGACCACAGCGTCCACAAAGTCCATACGTGCCTTTCTTGGCCGCCCGCAGCGCAGAATCAATTTCACTCAAGCGCGTCTCCAAGCGTCTCACCAGAGCGAGGTTCTTTCGCGCTCGTACACATCCAAGTCTGCTTCGTCGCGGGTGCTTTCCGGTTGGGTCCGTATATATTCGCGCAGCCGTTCCAGTTCGGTCACGGTCTGCTCGCGCTCTTTCTCTAGTTTCTTTCGCTCCGTTTGCGTCAAGATTTTGCGTTTCGGCATGCCAACTACCTCACTCGACCCGCAAGTTTGGCGCATTTTATAGCACAATTCCCAACGCGAGTCAATTGCTGGAATGCCTCAACCCGTTACGCGGCGCGTTGTCCTCCGCGTCCACCAGAAACTGATCGCGCTTTATGGCGAGCCGAAACGCCGTCCGGAACGCGATAAGAGCATACTCGTAGTGCCGCTGAATTTGTCCAGTGGTAAGATCGTCACATGAATGGTCTGCCCTTTTGTGAGGGATTGGTACTGGGGGAGAAGCACTTTCGAGGAGTTCGCCTGGCCGTCAATATCTATAAGCAGCGTTTTCTTGCCTGCTCGGGTCAGACCCGCGGATAGGGATATGCAAGTGGTGGTTTGCCGGTTCCGCCTTTTTGGGAAGCAATGGAAATGACCATACGTGCATGTAATCCATTGAAAGCCTGATATGGTTGGGTGTTTCAATGGATTAGTCTGCAATTGTTAAGCTCCTTCCATTATGGACACAGCCGCTTGGAGAAATCAAGCGGCAAAAAGATGTCGCATACGATTAATTGTGCGACATGAGTATGCTTCGCGGACTTGAAGCGTTGGAAGAATGAAAACTCGCCTCTTACGAATTTGCGAGAGACGCGGGAAATGGAAGAAATAACCCATAGTGAGAAAACCAAGCAGGCTCTAGGTTTTTTCTGTTCTATCGAGACAAGGCTGCCTTGAAGAGACCACCCTGTGCGCGGTACTGCGAAATGTCCGCGGAAGGTCTTCCAGTCAAGTCGGCCTTGAAGTGAACCTCACTAACGCCAACAGGCAGATTAGGATCCACAGTCGGGATAGATGAAGGCTCAAAGAAAGCAATCGACCGTTCCGCCAGTTCCCGATCAAATCGTTCGCTCGATGCATCGCGC
>JACQYF010000129.1 GCA_016208315.1 Chloroflexota bacterium
GTCGAGATTTACGGCGATGGCGGCGCGTACGCGAGTCTGAGCAACCACGTCATGCTGCGCGCCACGACGCACGCGGCCGGGCCTTACGAGGTCCCGAACGTCCGGGTCAACACCTACGCGATGTACACGAACAATGTGCCGTCGGGCGCGTTTCGCGGTTTCGGCGTTACGCAGAGCGCATTTGCGATGGAGAGCCAAATGGACGAGCTGGCGCACGCGCTCGGCATCTCGCCGACTGAAATTCGCCGCCGGAACATTCTGAAATACGGCAAGCGGACGCTGGCGGGCCAGGTGATGACCGAGAGTTGTGGGCTGGAAGAGTGTTTGGAAAAGGTCGTCGCGGAGATGAACCGGCACGATTCCGTCGCGGTCGAGGGCAACAAGCGGCGGGCGTGGGGCCTCGCGTGCGCGTACAAGAACACGGGTTACGGCAGCGGCGCGTACGACGCGGCGGGCGCGGAGGTCGAGCTATTTGCGGATGGACGCGCGACAATTCGCGCGGGCGCGGCAGAAATTGGGCAGGGACTCGTCGGCGTGCTCGCGCAAATTGTTTCTGAAGAACTCGGCGTGCCGTACGCGCAAGTGGATGTGCTCGTCGCCGATACGGACCGGACGCTCGACGGGCAAGCGACGACTGCCTCGCGCCAGACCTACGTCACGGGCAACGCCGCGCGGCACGCGTGTCGCGAAGCGCGCGCGCTGCTCAGTCAAACGGCCGCGGAAATGCTCGACGCCGCGCCCGAGACTCTAGTATTCGCGAACGGGATGGTGAGCAGTGATGGTCGTCACGCGCCGTTATGCGATGTGGTCAAGGCGGCCCGGCGCGAAGGACGTGTGCCGAAAGTCAGTTACCAATACGTCGCGCCGGACACGGCCAAGTATCAACATATCGCGTTTGGTTTTGGCGCGCAAGCCGCGCTCGTCGAGGTGGATGTCGTTACCGGAGAGACGCGCGTCCTCAAGGTGATCGCCGCGTGCGACGTGGGTCGCGTGATGAATCCGCTTGCGCTCCTGGGGCAGATCGAGGGCAGCATTTCGATGGGGCTGGGGATGGCGCTGCAAGAAGAATTTGTGATGAAAGACGGTTACGTGCTAACGGACTCACTCTACAAATGTCATCTGCCGACCGTTGACCAAACGCCCGAGGTCGTCACGTTCTTTGTCGAGCACGAAACGAAAGACGGCCCGTACGGCGCGAAGGGTGTCGGCGAACTCGCCTCCATCCCAACCGCGCCCGCGATCGTCAATGCGATCTACAACGCGGTCGGCACGCGTATCTACAACCTGCCCGCAAACAAGGACAAGCTGCGGCGGGCAAGAGATTAGGTAATGCGTCCAAGCTGGAGTATCCTGGCAATCGTTTTGAGTCTCATGCTGACTGCGTGTGGCGATTCCCCCGCCGTGCCAACCGTCGTCCCGACTGCAACCTCGACGGTTATGCCCACCCGCGCGCCGACCTTCGCGCCATCTCTTACGCCCACGGCCGTGGTTCCATCGCCTACACGACCGCCCAATTCAGCGACACCCACTCGGACGGCTGGCTCCCCAGGACAAGGACTCGCGCAGATTCCTGCCTGTCCCGAGATGGGCAAGCCGCTCTTCACCACAATGCCGATGGCCCTCGACGAGTTCCTGGCATTTCGTCCGCTGGGTTGGACGTCGCCGCCCATTCATGTCTTTCCCGCCAAGCATTCCAACTTTGCGCTGGCGCGTCCGGGCGAAACCCCGCCGACCCGCGCCGTCTATTTTCCGGGCGATCTCTGGGTGACCGAGATCAATTCCACCGAATATGTCGGATTGAACAAGACCGGTTACGGACTAACGTTTTATCCCTGCCGAGAGTTCAAATCCTATTTCGGTCACCTCTCAGGAGTCTCGGACAAAATACTCGCCCAGCTAAAAACAAGCGACGTGCAGTGCAAGCCGCCGTATGAAACGGGCGGTACGCCGGTCAAGGCCTGCAGCAAAATCACGCTGCTGCGCGTAAACGCCGGTGAACTCGCCGGCTATTCGGGAGACGCGGCAGGCGTTGACTTTGGCGCGGTTGATTATCGCATTCCCCCGCTCGGTTTTGCGAATCCCAACCATTACATGAAGGAAATGCTGCATTACGTTTCGCCGGTCGGCTACTTCACCTCCGAAGTGAAGGCCCAGTTCGAGACCAAGCTAGCCAGTTACGATGGTACAGCGCTGAGAACGGCGGAGCCGAAGGTTGGCCTTTACATGCAGGATATTCCCGGGACGGCGCAGGGCAATTGGTTCCTGCCAGGCAAGAATCTGGCGATCCCCTTTTTGCAGCCCGACGAATTCATGGCCTTGGTGCACGATTACATTGGCGCCGCAGAGCCGATCTTCTCGGTGGGCACTTCAGTCAAAGGATTACGCGTCGGCGTCTATGGTTTCCACCCTCAGCCCGCGGGTCAAATTAACCGTGACTTTGGCCAGGTGAAAGCCGATGGTTCGATCTACTGCTACGATACCTTTCGCGTGGATAGGACGGCTGGCGGAATCCCCTTGGGTAGACCAAATGGTATTCTCCTGCTGACGATGCCGACGACAACCACTTTGAGAATCGAAAAACAAGGGACGGCGACAAGCACATGCGCCAGCACGACGCCGTGGATTTTCACCGATGCGGCGACGACGTTCGAGCGATGAGTAGGGGCGGGGTCATCCCGCCCTCGCAATCAAAGGGCGGGGCGACCCCGCCCCTACACGCGTTCCTCTTCCGCCTTGACCTGTTCCAATAATCCTTCCTCTTTCAGGAATTCGTAAACCTGAAGGCAACCCGCGCAACAGAAATTCAGTTCGCGCCCGTCAATCGTTTTTGTGACGGGATGGTTGGTTTCCAAGCCGCAATGTTCGCATTTTACCATAGCATCACCGGTCCGATAATCAACGACGGTACCACGTTCGCGACCGCCAGCCCGCGCAGGATGGTCTGAATCGCGAAGAGCAGAATTAGGGCCGCCGCGAAGGTTTGCAAGCGCCCGCGCAGTTTGGGACTGAGCACGTTGGCCGCGAGACCAAAGCCCAAGAGTGTGGGAACGGTCCCCAATCCGAATGCCAGCATCGTGAGCGCGCCGTCCAACAACGATTGCGTCCCCGCCGCGACGACCAGCATCGCGAACACGAGACCACACGGCAAGCAGCCCCACAACAACCCCAACCCCAAACTCGCTCCAAAACTATGCTGACCGAAAAGCCCACGCATCTTTTTCATCGGCGACGCGCCGCCCGTGACGGAAGCTAACGCGACCTCGATGGGCGGCAATACCCCGAGTAGGCTCAGCGCGATCACGATCATCGCCGCGCCGACGAGGATCGAGAAAATCCCTTGCCCGCCCATCAAGCCGCCGACCTGTTCGAGGAGCGCGCCGGCGAATCCGACTAGCGCGCCGAGAAACGTGTACGTCATGATGCGACCGATGTGCAGCGGCGAGAGCGCGCCGATTCGGGCGATAATGCTTGGGCGTTTGCCGTCGCTCGTCACGAGGACGGGCTGCCGCGCAGAATAGATCGCGACGATGCCGCCACACATACCGAGGCAGTGTCCAAAGCTGCTGACAAGCCCGGTGACGAACGCCAAGAGTAGGTTACTGATCAGCATAGGTTACAACCACACGTCGAAGAATGCGGATTGCTTCTCGCTGCCGCGGGTGATGATCACTTCGATGCGCCACTGACCGCGCATCGTCCAACGCGCCGACGCGCGATACTTGCCGCTGCCAATGCTCTGCGCTTCGGGCTTGCTCGGCGGCATCCACATGGCGGGCATCGTCAGATCGAGCGATACCTTGGCGTCCGTGATCGCCTTTCCTTCTGCGTCGGCCAGCGTGATGTCGAAAGTGCCCTGTTGAAAGCTGGCGGGCGGATAAGGCGAAATCGCGAGCGTCACATTCAGATTACCCACTTTTTGCGCCGCGGTGTTGTCAGGCAGGTTGCTGTCTTTGGGCAGGGCCGCGCCATTCGGCGACACCGCGACGAGTCCACCGCCAGATCGCGCGGTGTTCGTCGTGCCGCGCCCGCCCCCGCTATTCGGTACGGCAGTCGGCGCGCTGGTCGGCGCGGTGGTCGGCGCGGGCGCTTTCGTATCGCTGGGCGGATTGGCGGTTGCCGTGGGCGCGGCGGGGACGTTGCCGGGCGCGACTGGCGTGGCGTTGTAACCATAGCCGCCCATCATACCCTGGCCCATCATCCCTTGCCCCGTCATCCCTTGCCCCATCATGCTGCCACGCATCGTGCCGCCGCCCATCATGCCTGGCCCGTAACCCTGCGCCATTTGCCGGACGGCGAGCGGCCCGAACGAAAACTGCGCGGCCATGAACCCGGTCAGCAATCCGCCCGCGAACAAAACGATTCCACCGAGAACTAACGTCAGAACGATCAGATTCCGATTCATTGACACCATCCTTGTCGAAAAATGTTACTTGCAGGATACTCGATGGTTGTGAAGAACTGATGAAGAACTGGTGCAGGTCGTGTGAAGCATTATCCAGTTTTGCTCCGGCGGAATCGGTGGTAAAATGCGACATCAGGATTTTGGATCGAACGTAACATGATGAAGGTACCAGACAACATGGTCACCTCGACGACAGGTTCGCAGTCTCGTTCCGGTCTATTGGTCGTTTATGCCGTCGTCTTTGTTTCGTTCTTTGACAACCACTCGCTTTTGCCGCTCATCTCGCCTTACGCGAGATCGCTGGGCGCATCGGTGGCGCTCGCCGGATTGATCGTCGGCGCGTACTCGGCGGTCAATCTGTTGGGGAATCTCGGCGCGGGGTACTGGATTGATCGCACGGGGCGCAAACTTCCCCTCGTCGCGGGACTGGCGATTGTCGGATTCGCGTTACTCCTCTATCCGTTTGCCACCGACCCGTATGCGCTCCTGGGCCTACGCACGATTCACGGCTTGGGCGCGGCGCTCATGTCGCCCGCGTCGTTGGCGTACATCGGCGACACGGCAACGCCCACGACGCGCGGGCGCGCGATGGCGCTCTACGGCGCGGCGATTGGGCTGACGGTGTTGATCGGTCCGCCGCTGGCGGGATTCATCCGCGACCGGCTGGGCTATTCGTACGTGTTCGCGATGTTGTCGGCGCTGATGTTCATCGTCGTCATCCCGGCCTATTTGTTCGTCGGCGAAAGTTTGACGCGGGCACGCGAGGGTGCGAACCAGAACGCCTGGCAATTGTTGCGCAATCGGCGGCTGTTCCTCGCGTACACGTCCGCGTTCTGTTTGATGTTTTCCCTCGGCAGTCTGATTGTCTTTCTGCCGCTCATCGGCCAAGAGCTGGGGCTGGCCTCGTCACGCGTGGGCTTGCTCTTTGCGAGTTTCGCGCTCGCGGCAATCCTCGTTCAGGCGCTGCCGTTCGGTCGCATCTCGGATCGCTGGGGCCGCGAGCGCACGATCATGCTCGGGCTTGGGCTAATCGCCATCGCGCTCTTCTTCCTTCCAGTTTTGGATGGCTGGGAAACGTTGCTGGGCGCGATGTTCGTGTACGGCATCGGCTTCGGTTTTCTCTTTCCCGCGATGACCGCGCTGATCGCCGATGAGACCGAACCGCAAAATCGCGGGATGGCGTCGGGTGTTTTCACGGCGGTGTATTCGCTCGGCGTGACTGTTGGCACGGGGATGGCGGGCGGGCTGCTGTGGTTGCAACAAGCCGCGCAAGTCCATCCCTTTCAATTCGCCGCGTTCCTCGTCGTGCTCGGATTCGTATGGGCGGGCGTGACGTGGTGGCGGCGTCAAGGAATTGTAAATGATACGCCTGCGATCTCTAAACCTTGAGACGGATGCCCCGCGCTGTGTCGAATTATTCAACAGCGCAAGCCCGGAACCGGTAACCGTCGAGCGGCTGTGGGAATGGGAACGAAATTTTCCCAAGGACGGCGTCCGCTATCGGATGGTCGCATTGAACGCGAACGGTGACATCATTGGCGACAGTAATTGCTCGCACGTGCCCTATATGTTGCTGGGCAGCTTCGAAATCCAGGTGATCGTCTCGCCGGAATACCGGCGACGCGGAGTCGGGTCGCATCTCTTCCGAGACGCATTGGAGTTTGCCCTAGCCGAACATGCTACGCGATTAGAGTGCTACGTCCGCGATTACGATCCCGGTTGGTTGTGCTTTGCGCTGGCGCGCGGCTTTCAGGTGGAGCGACACATTTTCGAATCTACGCTCGATCTCGCGACGTTTGACGAAGCGCGATTCGCGGGTGTGATCGAATCCGTGCAGGCGCAAGGTGTCCGATTTTTCACGTTGGCAGAAATCGGCAATACGGAGGCAAACCAGCGCAGGTTGTACGATCTAAATCGTCGCAACGCGCTCGACATTCCGGGCAGAGACCCAACCTTCCCGCGTTTCGAAGATTTCCAAATGCATGTATTTGGCGCGTCGTGGTTTCGAGCGGAAGGACAGATTCTCGCGGCGGATGGCGACCGATGGATTGGCTTGACCGCCATCGGGTACTTTGCTCAGACGAACTCAACCTACAACATGTTCACCGGCGTCGAGCGAGACTATCGCGGCCGCAAGATCGCGCTGGCGCTCAAGTTGCTCGCAACGCGTTTCGCGCGCGAACTCGGCGCGGTTTACGTGCGCACCAACAACGATTCGCAAAACGCGCCGATCCTGGCGATCAACCAAAAGCTGGGCTATCAACCCGCGCCGGGGTATTTCAAGTGCGTGAGGATTCTGCTGTAAATAAGCGAAACACTCCGTTCCTCTTTGTTTGAATTGGTGGTAGAATAGTTCTGCAAGCAAGCATCTGTGAGGTAAATATGAGTCAACTAATTCAGCCGAACATCCACGAACTCGTGATCGAACTGAAATTACTTGAACGCCGCTTGATGCTGTACGAAGAAAAGTACGGCGTCCTCAGTCAAGATTTTTACAACGCGCTCGTTGCGGGCATGTTGGCGGACTACGACGCGCACGACGAGACGCGCACAGATTTCAGCCGCTGGAAGGGCATCTATGAAACGTGGCTGCGTCGCAAGCAAGCATACGATTCTGAAATCAAGCGACACGATCTGACTGAAGCCTTGCGGCTTCAACCCACCTATTGAAGATGGACGAGAATCCGCTCAAATCCCTTGCCGCGTACAGTCGCTTGGTAGCCGAGTCGGTGAATCGTCCTGAAATCGAGCGCTCCACTGTTGCCGTTTGGTCATCCAGCCCATATACGGCAATTGCGGAAGGCGAAGTCTTTTTCACATTTGATTCGGGAAATTTTAGCCCTGGCGCAGGGAACCAGAATAGTGATAAAATAGGGTTATCCAGCACGCAACGACCTGCCATTCGCAACAAGAGGTGAACAACTGTGCCCGAAATTAGCGGGTTCTTTGGCCTAATTATTTCGATGTTTTACGATGACCACTTGCCGCCACATTTTCACGTCAAATATGCGGAGCATCGCGCCAAAATAGCGATAGAGACCCTGGAAGTGATCGAAGGCAAACTTCCGCGCCGCGCGTTGGCAATGGCGCTAGAATGGGCAGCTTTGCATCGTCCTGAACTTCGAGAGGATTGGGAGCGCGCGCAAACAGGTTTGAAGCCGCATCGGATTGAACCTCTGGAATGAGTTGAAGGAGGCAAAAATGGTGACAATTCGTTCAATCAGACCGCTAGACGGGTTTAATGTCCTATTGGAGTTTTCCACCAACGAACAAAAAGTCATTGACCTCGAACCTCTGCTGCATGGGCCCATTTTCGAACCCTTGCGAGAAAGCTCCGAACTCTTCCGATCGGTTCGTGTAGATGAGGAACTGGGAACCATCGTATGGGAGAACGGCGCTGATATGGATCCAGACGTACTCTATGGGAAGCATCTGCCCGCATGGATGGAAATGGAAAAAGCAGTTGCCAGGTGAATCGCGGCACTCTATGCAGACCGTAATTCAAGAAATCTCCCATCGCGTCGCTTCCCACCGCGACGCGATGATTTCTTTTCTCCGCGACATCGTCGCCATCCCCAGCTATGACAGCAACATCCGCGACGTTGCTGCGCGCGTCGAGCGCGAATTGCGCGCGCTCGGCTTTGACGCGCTCCACTACGCGCCTTACGGCGACATTGTCGCGCGCATCGGTGGCGGCAAAGATGTCCGCTACGGCGAGCGGACACTACTGTATGATTCGCACCTCGACACAGTTGGCGTAGGTGATCCGGCGGAATGGCGACATGGTCCGTTCAGCGGCGACATCGAAAATGGGTTGATGTATGGTCGCGGCACTGTGGACGAAAAGGGTTCCACGCCGCCGATGATTTACGGCCTGAAAATCGCGCACGACCTCGGCCTGCTCGACGGTTTCACCGCGTACTATTTCGGCTCGATTGAGGAATGGTGCGAGGGCTTGTCGGCGCAGGTGTTCGTGGAAGAAGAGCATGTCCGGCCCGATTTCGTCGTCATCGGCGAGCCGACGAATTTGCGCGTCTATCGCGGGCACAAGGGCCGCGTCGAGTTTCGCGTGACCGCGCACGGACGCAGCGCGCACGGCGCGTCGCACTGGCTCGGCGATAACGCGCTGTACAAGATGCAGGATGTAATCCGCGCGATTCCCGAACTAGACGCGCACTTGCCGGACGATCCTTTCCTCGGCCGCGCCTCGATCGTCGCGACGCACATTGACGTGCGCGCCGGCTCGCTCAACGTGGTGCCGGATCGCTGCTCGATCGTTCTGGATCGCCGGCTTACGTTTGGCGAGAGCGCGGAGCAAGCGTTGGAGCAGGTGCGCGCCTTGCTGCCATCGAAGGATTTCGACGTTGAGATATTGCGCTATACTCAGCCCAGCTACACCGGCTATCGGCGCGAGCACGAGCAAGTCTTTCCGGTTTGGGCGTTCGAGGAATCGCATCCCTTCGTTCAATCGGCAATCGCGGCCGCGCGAGCGGTCGGCTTGGAGACGACGACGGGCAAGTGGAACTTTTCGACGAACGGCGCGTACTGGGCCGGTGTCGCACAGATTCCTTCGGTCGGCTTCGGGCCGGGCGAAGAAGAAGTGGTCCACACGGTTGACGAGCACGTGCGCGTGGATGATGTGGTGCGCGCGGCGGAGTGGTACGCGTTACTGCCTGCGATGATTGGGACGCGGGCAGAAAGAGGAGAAATGTGACATGGCAATCGCAACACGAGTAACTAGAACGCAGCATCGGCATATCGTCAAACGGCGCGGTGCGCGCGGCTCGGTCGCCGAAATCAAAGGGACAGGCATAGATGTCTGGGCAATTGTCGGCTATCATCGTCTTGGCAAAACTGCCGAGCAGATTCGGGAAAGCTTTCCGCATCTTTCACTCGCACAGATTTACGATGCGCTCAGTTATTACTACGACCATCCTGCGGAAATTGATGCAATTCTGGCACGTCAGCAGATGGATGAAAAGCAAGCGCGCGCGCTGCAAGATCGCGTCAATACACTTTTAGCGGACCGTAAGGCAATGAACAGGTCTCAAGTCAAGGAACGTGCGGCTGAACTGCGGAAGCTCCTAAATCCATGAGCGGCATTCGCCTTTATCTCGATGCCGATGTGAGCGCCGAACTCGCCGTGAAATTGCGCGAGCGTAAGATTGATACGGCGAGCGCCCGGGAGGCGGGTCGTCTACGTGCTTCTGACTCGGAACATTTCGCGTATGCCGTTTCACAACAGCGCGCTATTTTGACGCACAATCGCGATGATTTTGTCGAACTGGTCGTCGAGTATTTCGAGCAAGGCAAAGAGCATTTCGGAGTCATTATTGCGCCGCAGTACGAATTCGGGGAACTCTTGCGGCGCGTGTTGACACTCGCGGTGAACGAAACGGCGGAACAATTGCAGAACCAGATTCGCTATCTGCAAGCTTACAAGTTTTGACATTTTCCCTCTTTCGCGTATAATCCCACTTGTCAGACGACTGTCGTCTGCGCTCTAAAATGGTCAACCGAAACATTCCCCTCGTTCGCCAAGTCGTTCAAGAAATTCTGAGCGGTATCGAAGCGGGCAACCTCGCCCGCGATAACGGCATTCTGCCCTCCGAGACCGAGTTGAGTCAGCGGTTCGGCGTCAGCCGCGCGACGATTCGCGAGGCCCTTTCGCAACTCGAGCAGCGCGCGGTCGTTATTCGACGTCACGGCGTCGGAACCTTTGTCGCCCCCCAACCGCCGCGGATTGATGCCGGGCTGGAGGAATTGGAAAGTCTTGAAACTCTGGCGCGCCGCATCGGTTTGGAAACCCACATGGGCGATCCGCTGATCGAAGAGCGCGTCGCCACTCCCGCCGAAGCCGATTGTCTTCTCTTGCCGCTTGAAACGCGCGTCCTCGCGATTTCGCGCGTCATCATGACGGGCCAGCGCCCGATCGCCTACCTGATTGATATTGTGCCCACGACCGTGCTTGGCCGCGAGCGCCTCGAGCGCGATTTTCGCGGCTCGGTGCTCGATCTATTCATCCGGCGCGGCGATTTGGCGCTGAGTTATTCCCGCACCGATATTCTGATCGAATCCGCTGACGAGCATATCGCGCGCAAGTTGCATCTCCAACTCGGCGATCCCGTGCATAAACTTAAAGCCCAGTTGTACACGCGCGATGGGCGCGTGATTGATTACTCGATCAGTTATTTCGTTCCCGGCTATTTTCATTTTCACGTGATTCGTCGCGTGGGCCAGCAAGCATAAAGCTCTTTAGGAGGCATTTCGATGCGTAGTTTTATGGGCCGCGACATTTTGTCGCTCAAGGATTTCGAACGGCACGAATTTTTTCGCGTCTTCGAGATCGCGGAACGATTGGAGCCGATCGCACGCAATCGCAAGAACAGCGA
>JACQYF010000130.1 GCA_016208315.1 Chloroflexota bacterium
ACACGCAGACGGTGGATGATGCGCTCTCTGAGATCGAACGCTTGCCCGGCCGCCATCTGTATTTTCTCGACGACCATCTCTTGGGTAACCCGCGCTTTGCCGCCGCGTTGTTCGACGGTATGCGCGGAATGGGACGCGTCTGGCAGGCCGCGGGCACCGTGAAATCCATCGTGGAAACGGATCTGATCGAGCGCGCCGCTAACGTCGGTTTGAAAAGTCTGTTCGTCGGGTTTGAAACGCTCAGTCCCGAGAATCTCCGCGCGCAGCGCAAGCATCAAAATCTTAACCGCGATTACACCGCCGCGATCCGCCGCTTGCACGACCTCGGCGTGATGGTCAATGCGAGTTTTGTGTTTGGGATGGACGACGACGACGAATCGGTCTTTGCGCGCACCGTCGAGTGGGCGATTGCGCAAGGCATCGAGACCGCGACGTTTCACATTCTCACGCCCTATCCCGGCACGGCGCGGCATGGGCGCATGGCCGCGCAGAAACGGATTTGGCATCAGAACTGGAATTTGTACGACACCCGGCACGTGGTCTTTCATCCGGCGAAACTTTCGGTCGAGCAATTGGAAGCGGGATTCTGGCAAGCGTATCGCGATTTCTATCGCTGGGGTTCGATTCTGCGCGGGGCGAGCACAAAAGCCGACTGGCTGGGCCGCGTGCGCCACGTGGCGTATGCGGGAGGGTGGAAAAAGTTCGAGCCGTTGTGGGACTGGGTGATTCGGGCCAAGCAGGTGACCCACATGCTGCCGCTGCTCGAATCCATTCTCGCAGGTTCCGAAAGCCCAGTTGTGGCGAATGCAAAGACAGGGCACTGTCAAAGTCGCGGTGGATTGTCATCCTGAGCCGAACTTGCGAAGGATCTCGCCTGTCAGCGCGGGAGATGCTTCGCACACCAGCCCTGGCGGGCGGTGCCAGGGGAACCGGCTCAGCATGACAGCACGGGCGACTTTGACAGCGCCCTGATGCAAAGTCGGCAGCCATTGACGGCGGCTCTGCCGAATGCTAGAATGAAGTCTGTCCAAGTGACTACCTGATAGGAGGATGACAACATGTGTGGACGATTCATTCTCGAAGCCGACCCCGACGAGATTCGCAAGGCGTTCAATCTCGACCAGGCGCCGAGTCCGATTCAACCGAGCTATAACATCGCGCCGACGCAAAGCATCGCGACCGTCGTTCAGCGGGATGGACAGTACGTTTTGGAGATGATGCGCTGGGGCTTGATTCCCGTGTGGGCCAAGGAGATGAGTATCGGGGCCAAGATGATTAACGCCCGCGCGGAGACGATCGCCGAGAAACCGAGCTTCAAGCGCCCGCTCAAGAAACAGCGCTGTTTGATCGTCGCGAGCGGGTTCTACGAATGGCAAAAGCAGGGGGCGAGCAAGACGCCGATGTTCATCCGCTTCAAATCGTCAGAGCCGTTCGGTTTCGCCGGGCTGTACGACACGTGGAAATCTCCCGATGGCGAGTCACTCACTTCATGCACGATTATCACCACCAGCGCGAACGAACTGATGCGGTCCATTCACGAGCGTATGCCGGTGATTCTGCCGAAAAAAGCGCACAAGCTCTGGCTCGATCCGGCGAACCAAGACTTGGACGAACTCGTGGCGCTGCTCCAGCCGTATCCCGCCGACAAGTTGATCGCGTACCCCGTTGCGCCGCTGGTCAATTCGATCCGGAATAATTCGGCGGAGAATATTCGTCCCGTGTCCGCGTAATGCGCGCGTCGTCGGCTGGCGACGAATTAGCGAAGAGCGTGAATTCGAACGCGCGGGTGACCACGACGTTGATCGCGCCGCTCGCTTTCTGCACGATGCCTTCGACCAACACGAACGGCTGATGCCGCAGCAGCGGTCGAAAGCGTTCGTACACATTTGGTTTCACCACCAGGTCGAGCAGACCCGTCTCATCTTCGAGCGACACAAACAAGACCCCGTGTGCGGTTCCCGGCCTTTGCTTCACGACCGCCATCCCACCCACGCGCACCATCTTCCCTTCCGGCTGCGCTTTCACCTCGGCGGTACTGAGGATGCCGGCGCGGGCGAACGCGGCTCGGTGGTGGCGCATGATTTGCCCGCTCGGCGATAATCCCAGCAGTTCGTATTCCCAAAGGGTCGCTTCAGTGTCTTCTAGGGCCGGCAAACTTACATCCAAGACCGGCGCCGCGAGTGGCAATTCTTCGGGCCGATAGTCAATCTCGCCCAACTGCCAGAGAAGTGTCCGCCGCGCGCCGAAAGCATCGAGCGTCCCCGCGCGGATGAGATCGCTTACAGTCGGTTTCGGCAGCCGCGTGCGAATGCAGAAATCGCGCAGATTGCCAAACAATCCATTCTCCCGCGCCGACTGGATGCGTTGCCACCCTTGTTCGCCCAATCCCAGAATCGTCCGCAAGCCCATTCGCAAAGCGAGTTTTCCATCGGCAGTACGTTCCAAGGTATATTTCCATGCGCTGCGATTGATGTTGGGCGGGAGTAAGGGGACGCCGTGGCGCTGCGCGTCGCCGATAATGACCTCTGACGAATAAAACCCCATCGGCTGCTGGTTCAAGAGCGCGGCATAGAACGCGGGCGCGTGATAGCGTTTGAGGTGCATGGTCTGATACGCAATCAGCGCGAAACTTGCCGCGTGCGATTTGCAGAACCCGTAACCCGCAAAGCCCTCCAACTGCTGGAAGATGTCGTCGGCGATTGCGCGCTCGATGCCATTCGCGGCGGCGCCTTGAATAAAGCGATCCCGCAATGCTTCCATCGCCTCGAACGAACGACTGCGCGACATGGCGCGGCGCAGCATATCCGCCTCACCCGCAGAAAAGCCCGCCGCGACCATCGCCACGCGAATCACTTGCTCTTGAAAGAGCATCACGCCGAGCGTCTCCCGCAGCGCGGGTTCGAGCAACGGATGCGTGTAGCTGACCGGCTCGACTCCGCTCCGGCGCCGCAGATAAGGATGCACCGCGCCGCCTTGGATCGGGCCGGGGCGCACGATGGCGACCTCAATCGCGATGTCTTCAAAGCGGGTTGGCTTTAGGCGCGGCAGCATCTGCTGTTGCGCGCGGCTCTCGACTTGAAAGGCGCCGATGGTGTCTGCCTGTTGCAGCATTTCGTAAATCGCCGGGTCGTCCAGCGAGAGCGCATCGAGGTCAGGCGGCTTGCCTTCGATGTAGCCAAGCGCCTCGGCGACAAGCCCCAGCGTCCGCAAGCCGAGAATGTCAATTTTGATGAGTCCCGCATCTTCGACGCTATCCTTGTTCCACTGGCAAACCACGCGGCCCGGCATGGTCGCGCGTTCAAGCGGCACGATCTCGTCGAGCGGCCGCGCGGTAATCAGCATCCCGCCGACATGGATTGCCAGATGGCGCGGGCAATCCTCGATCTGCCGCATCAGGTCGGTGAGCAGGCGGATGGGATGATCTACGGTCGCATCGGTCTCGACGGATTTCAAGAGTTGGTCGGCCGCGCTCACGGGCGAATGCCCTTCGATGGATTTCGAGAGCCGATCTATGACCGGCAGCGGAAACCCGAGCGCCTTGCCCAGGTCGCGCACCGCGCTGCGCGCCTGATACGTCACTACGTTGCAGACCATCGCGGTGTGGGATGCGCCGTATCGCTCATACACGTATTGAATCACCTCTTCGCGGCGGTCGGCGGCAAAGTCAATGTCAATATCCGGTGTGGTGTAGCGGTCGGCGCTGAGGAATCTTTCAAAGAGCAAGTTGTGCGCCAAGGGATCAACGCTCGTAATGCCGAGCAAGTAGGCCACAATCGAATTCGCCGCCGAGCCGCGGCCCTGGCACCGAATGCCCTGCTCGCGCGCAAAGCGGACAATGTCCCAGACGATGAGAAAATATCCGGCCAGTCCCGCCTGTTCGATCACCGACAATTCGTGCGCCAATTGCTTCAGCACAGCGGGTTTGAGTTCGGGATAGCGTTTCGGCAATCCCGCGTGACACAATTGATATAGGTACGCGAATTCGCTCGCGCCCCCGGGCACGGCGAAGGTCGGCAAGCGGTGCTGCGAAAAGTCGAGCGCTACCTGGCAGCGCCGCGCGATCTCGATGGTACCACGTAGCGCTTGCGGAATCTCGGCAAAGCGCGCGGCCATTTCTTGCGGCGCGGCCAGATAATAGTTGCTGTTGTACGGGAGATGTCCGGCGCGGCGCGCGTCGGCGAGTGACAGGTTCTGGTCAATCGCAATCAGCGCATCGCGCAAGCGGCTCCCGGCGCGTGCGGTGTAGTGAACGTTATTCGTCGCGACACAGGGCAGGTTCAGCGAACGCGACACTTGCAGCAGCGCACGGATAAGCCGGTCGTCTTCGGGTAGAGAATGATGCTGCAATTCGATCCAGACCTGTTCGCGCCCAAAGATGTCGCGCAGCCGGCCGGCCATCGCTTTGGCCTGTTCGGGTTGCTGCGCGCGCAACGCTGCGGCAACCGGGCCGCGCCAGCAGCCCGAGAGCGCGAGGAGACCGCGATGATGTTGTTCGAGCAATTCCCACGTGACCACCGGCTTGCCTTTGCCGGGCCACTGCTTGGGGTCTGTCGTGAGCGCGCCTGTGTGATCGGTCGGCGTGTCCTGCAGATGCGCGGCCGTGAGAAGCCGGCACAGCCGCGCATAGCCGTCCTGATTTTCGGCCAGCAGCGTCAGATGTTGATCGTCGGTTAGGGTCACTTCAGCGCCGAAGATGGGATGCATACCCGCGCCCTGCGCGGCTTTCCAAAAGCGAATCGCGCCGGCCAGCCCATTGTGGTCGGTGAGCGCAAGCGCGTTCAGTCCGAGTTCGCGCGCGCCGGCGACGAGCGCTTCCGGCGAGCAAGCCCCATCGAGCAACGAAAAGTAACTGTGGGCATGTAGTTCGGCGTATTCAATCGAAGAGGGATGAGGGATGAGGGATGAGGGATGATCAATCATAGCATTTGGCGATATACCATTGCTCGTCGAGGAAATCGAAATAGAGCACGCACAGCAATCCATCCGTCGTCGTCACGGCAAAGTATTCGCGAAAGACGCGGCCCTCTTCGCTCCACCAGTCGGCGTCCACCTGCCACCGCTGCCGAACCTTTTGAATCGGATGCGTGCGTCCCTGCCATGTAAACTTGAGCAGCTTGCCGTGCGCGTCGCGCTGGACTCGGATTTCCTGGCCGGCCGTCCACAAGCGGGTCATAGTCCATGCGGCGCGGCGAGCGCATTCCAGACGACGCGCCGTTCCGGCAGCGGATGCTGGGCATCGTCCAATCGCGGTTGGAAGAAGATGTTGGTGTAGCGACTCGAGAGTTTCTGCGCGAGTTGAACCAGAGGCGAACGCCCCGCGTCCATCGGAAAGAGCGTAAGCTGGCGGGGCACGAGTTCGCCGATTTCGAGGAGCGCGATTTTTACGCTCGATAGTTCGGCGGGCCAGTTCAACACTTGAAGCTGATGCGATAAAATCGCTTTGACACGGCTCTCGTCGCTCACCGGCTCGACGAACGCGCAATCCATCGCGCGCGTGCGCGTCTCCGCAAAGCGCAGATCGAACCGCAGATGGCGGCAACCCTCAAGCCGTTTCGCGAGTGTTGAAAGAGTCGGGCGCAACTTGGCGAGAATGGCTTCGAGCACCGGGCCGTGCAAGCCGGTCGGCGGATCGAAATCAATCGTCAGAGGCGGCGCATTCTCTTCCACGGTCGGACGCACCGGCCGGTCGTCGTGCCCTTGCGCCCACTTTTGCGCGAGCTTGCCCTCAGCCCCAAAGCGCTGCCAAATCGCGGTCGTTGGCAGCCGCGCGAATTGTCCGAGCGTGCGTATGCCCAACCAATCTAATTGCTGCAACACGAGTGGAGACAGCGGAAGCAGCTCAATCGAAAGCGGCTGAAGAAAACGTGCCTCGTTCGAGCGATCCACAAGTCGCATGTGCCCGGGAGTCGCATGACTCGCCGCGGCGCGGGCGGTAAACTTGCCCATGTCCCAGCCAATGGAAGGCACGAGTGGTTCGCCCAGCGCGCCGCGTACCTGTTTCCCCAGGTCGGCGCAATACGGACGCACCGCTTGGGAACTATCGGCAACCGCGTGCAAGTCAACGTAGGCGAGTCCCCACGCCGGCGATTCGACCGGCAGGCCACATTCGGCGAGCGTCCCAAGAAAAGCACCCTGTTCGGCTTGGGCCGTTTCCGTGTCGAGCGGTTGTAGGTGTACATCCGCGCAGCGCATCCGCGCTTGGCGCGCGTTCATCTGCAAAGTGACTCCGCTCTGCCGCGCTTCAAGCGAGGCGGCCCACACGCGTTCGTCCGCGCCGAGGAGCGCGACCGGCTTGCCCGCAAGATCGGGCTGCCGGCGTTCCGCCAAACCCATCAGAAAATCCGGCACGCGACAACACATGACGCTCATGGGACGATGCTCCTCTTTTTCACCAGGTCTCGCGAGCGCGCACGGTCTCGCCGAATTCAATCGCGATGGGCGCCGATCGTCCGTGGCCCGGCCCGCGCCGTTTGACGATTCGCGCTTGGGCGCGATAACCCACCAATTCGCCGCCCGACTCGAGCCATCCCTCGCGAACGAGTTCGATATGCAGCGCCGCGTAATGCGCCATCGCTCGACTGGTCCATCCTGCTAGCGCCGGCAGCCAAGGCGGTTGAACCTCGTCCAGCATGATCAGCGCGCTGCCCGTTCCTTTCAGCGCCAAGTTCACCTGCGGCATGATTTGGTCGAAGGCGCGGGCGGTGTTCGCATCCACCATCAGGTCTGGCACGCCGTCCACCAGAATCGCGCGTTGTAGGGGCGGGGTCGCCCCGCCCTGTGATCGCGAGGGCGGGGTGACCGGCAAGAAGGGCGGGGTGACCCCGCCCCTACAGACGAGATCGAGCAGCACGCGAACGGCCGCTTGCCCGGATGACGGTCGAACGACAAGCGCGGCATTTAGGTCAATCCCACAGCGGTCGAGATAATCCGCATCGGCGCTCGCGCCCAAATCGAGAATGGCGATCGAGTGGCCGCGGTCGGCCAGCGTATGCTGCGCCTGCGCTAGGATTTTGTAGGCGAGCGTCAGTTTGCCGCAGGTCGTCGAGCCGGAGAGCAGCGTGATCGCTTGGAGTGGCACACCTGTCGGTCCCAAGATTTGGTCTAGCGCGGCAAAGCCCGTCGCGAGACCTTGCGAAACGCTCGGCGCCGCGGACGCCGGCCCAATCGTCTGCGGTCCCCAGCGGCGCTCGATCCGGCGCAGCGCGCCGTTCAGTCGTTCGCGTTTGGGGTCGCTCACGACCTTTGGCGCGGAAACAAAAACAGGCATGTCAAAGGTATAACATGCCTGCGCGGTCCGTTCAATCTAGGAATTGCCTATTTTGTTGCCTATTTTGTCAAGTATGGGAATTGCCTATGCCATATCTAGGGGTCGGCGGCGATTAGTATTCAGGATAGCCGATCTCGTGGGACGTATTTCAGTTCTTTGCGCGACTCGATGCCCAATTTGCGGTGGATATTCGTCATGTGATTTTCGACCGTGCCGACGGAGATGTTGAGTTTTTTGGCAATCGCCTTGTTACTTTTGCCTTCCAACGCCAACTGGGCGACCTCTTTCTCGCGCTCCGTGAGTTCTTCTGAATCGGACGCTTGACCTTGCCGTTCGGATGCCTCGACGCGGCTGGGGTCATCGCTCTCCGGCTCAAAAGTCCACTCGCGTTCCGGCACGAGCCGCACCGGAATTTGGCTGCTAAAGTGAAACGTTTTCGGCGGGCGGTGGGTAACTCGATAAATGAGCTGCTGGACAAATTGCCACAGCCGATAGCAGAGGAAGAGGACGAAGGCAAGGACGACGAGGAGAATGATATAGACGTAGGGAGCGAACGCATCGGGAATCGTCATAGCACCAACGAAAGGTCGTCTGCCACATCACCATTCCCCATCAGTCTCCCGTAAGACGACCGCACACGAGGATGCTACGATTATAACCGAAATGGGCTTGCCTGTCAAACATCTGTTCTAATCGGCGATGCCGAGAAGTTGCCCGACACCTAATCATGATTATAATAAGGGTATGCCCTATCAGGTAGATTTCGAACCAATCGGCCGGCGCATCCGCGTCGAATCCGATACGACGCTGCTGGATGCGGCGCAGCGCGCCGGCGTGTTGCTGACGGCGATCTGCGGCGGCGAAGGATCCTGTGGTCGCTGCATTGTTCGCGTGATGAGCGGCCAAGTCTCTTCACCCACGATGATCGAGCAAGCGGAACTGGGGCGCGATCGGACCGCGGCGGGCTGGCGCCTGGCCTGCCAGACGATTATTGCGAGCGATGTCCACGTTCACGTTCCCCCGGATTCGCTGGCGACCGCGCAGCGGACCCAAACCGAAGGGCAAGCGGTCCCAGTCGAATTACAACCCGCGGCGCGCGCGTTCGACGTGCAGGTCGCACCGCCCACCCTCGACGATCTGCGCTCTGATGCGGCACGGGTGCGCGCTGCTATTCCTCTTTCCCATTTGTCCTTTGACGCGCGCGTTCTTCGGCGACTATCGTCCGAGTTGCGCGACGCGCAATTCCATCTCGCGGCGCTTGTGCGCGGTAATGAGGTCGTCGGCACGCGGCCGGCAGGCGCCTCCCCGCTGGGACTGGCGGTCGACATCGGCACGACCAAACTGGCCGCCTATCTTGCGGACCTGCAGAGCGGCGAGACCTTGGTGGCACTCGGCGCCATGAATCCGCAGATTGCCTACGGCGAAGATGTTATGGCGCGCATCAACCACGCGATCAGCCATCGCGAGGGAGCGGAGCAGTTGCGCGCCGGGATCGTGGACGCGCTAAACGGACTCGCCCGCGATTTGTGCGCGCAAGCGTTGCGACACGTGGCCGACATCGCGGACGCGGTGGTCGTCGGGAATACGGCGATGCATCATCTCTTCCTTGGCCTGCCAGTTCGCCAACTTGGACTCGCCCCCTATGTCGCGGCGGAAAGCGCCGCGCTCGACGTCAAGGCACGCGATGTGGGACTCGACTTGGCGCCCGGGGCTTACGTCCACCTACTCCCCAATGTGGCGGGGTTTGTCGGCGCGGATCACCTAGCGATGCTTTTGGCAACCGGGGTCGCCGAACGCGACGATGTTGTCCTGGCCATGGACATCGGGACAAACACCGAGGTCAGCTTGCGTGCCCACGGAAAGCATTTCGCTTGCTCGACCGCCTCGGGCCCGGCGTTTGAAGGCGCTCACATTCGGTTCGGTATGCGCGCTGCCCCGGGCGCCATCGAACGCGTCTCAATTCGGGACGGCAAGGTGCACTATCAGACCGTGGGAAATATGCCGCCGACGGGCTTGTGCGGTTCCGGCATTCTCGACCTGGCAGCTCAAATGCGCCATGCCAACATCATCAATGCCCGCGGCGCTTTCCCGCGTGACGGCAACGCCCCGCGGGTCCGGCGCAACGACCGGGGGTTCGAGTTCGTAGTGGTCACCGGCGAAGAGAACGGCGGAACCGAGATCACCTTCGACCGCAAAGACATTTCCGAGATTCAACTGGCGAAAGGCGCCATGCGCGCGGGAGTGAATATTCTGCTCAAGCACGCCGGCGTGACGGATGCCGACGTTGATGAACTGATCATCGCAGGAGCATTTGGCACTTACCTGGACATTCAGAGTGGGCTAGACATTGGTATGTTCCCCAAGATTGATCGTGACAAGATCCGCCAGGTTGGGAATGCGGCCGGTGCCGGCGCGCGCATCGCATTGCTCTCTGTCGCGCAGCGCGAGCGCGCCGTGCAAATTGCGCACCAAATCCAGTACGTTGAATTGACCTCCGAGCCGGATTTCCAGAGCGAGTTTGCCCGCGCGCTGAGCATCGGATAAGGGCTTGAGGCGCGAGAATTGAAAGAACTGATCGAGAGCGGGTATGGTCTCGAGGCAGAATAAAGGGGAATTCCTCATCCAGAGTAGGGTAAGACCCTATTGAACTACTGCTTGCGATGGCGCATAATGCAGTAGTGAACCTCGCGCGTTACGTCGGACGAACTTTGTCCGCTTTGTCCTTCGCGTTTCGGGACATCTGTCCCTTCCTCAAAACGGCTCTGCCGTGCTATAGTTCCATCGAATGTGACTAATCTGGTTTCATTCATCATGTTAGGAGCAATTGATGGAACTCAGCCGACAAGCCGATTACGCCGTTCGGGCCATGGTAGACCTCGCGGCTTTTCCAATCGGGACGCGCGTTCTGACCGGTGAAATTGCCAAACGTCAGGAGATTCCCGCATCGTTTCTGCCGCGGATTGTCGCCGCGTTGAGCAAAGCCCAGCTCGTCCAAACCTTTCGCGGCAAGGACGGGGGCATTATGCTCGCGCGGCCGGTGGCGGAGATCAACTTGTTGGACATCATCCAAGCGGTCGAGGGGCCGATCTGTCTTAATCGTTGCACTTACCAACCGAGCCGGTGCAATCGCGCGGCTTTTTGCCGCGTGCATCCTATCTGGCAGCAAGCCCAGGATTACATTGACCAATTGTTTCGCCGGACCACGTTGGCAGACCTCGTGGTGAGCTTGCCCCAAGTGTTGCCGCTGCCCCAACGTCAAGTTGACGCGGCCATACTCTAGTTAATTCAAAATTTCAGGAGGGAAGAATGAGCACGAAAGCGTTGTTATCTCGGCGTCAATTTTTGGGAGCGGCAGGAACGGTGGCCGCCGGATTAGGACTGGCGGCCTGCGCGCCCACGGCGCCGCCGACGCCCACGCCGATGCCAGGGATGAACGTGAGCGCGCAAAGCGCGTCGGCTGCGGACGAAATGGACGCGCTGCACGAAGCGGGCGTCAAAAAGTTTCTGGCCGACATCGAAAAGAATTCAAAAACCTTTTGGCCCGCCAGAATGCCATACAAGATGGATGGCGACACCAAGGTCTTTGAGATCACCTGCCAGGATATTCAATGGGATACCGGGGGCGAGACAAAGCTGGCGGCGATGAGCTACAATGGCGTCGTTCCCGGTCAGGAGATTCGCGTGACCGAAGGCGACAAGGTACGCGTGCTCGTCAAGAACACGATGAAGGAAAGCACCGCGATCCACTGGCACGGCGTCACGACCCCCAACAGCATGGACGGCGTGCCCTACATCACGCAGCCGCCGATCAAGCCAGGCGGGACGTTCACTTACGAATTCGTCGCCAAACCGTTCGGCAGCCACATGTATCACTCGCATCACAACGCGGCGGAACAGGTCACCAAGGGTTTACTCGGGCCGTTCATCATCGAACCGAAGGACAGGGCTAAAGAACCCAAGTACGACAGCGACTATGTCATGATCCTGAATGACGCCAATCTCGGGTTTACGCTCAACGGCAAGGGCTTTCCCGCGACCGCCCCGATCCTCGCGAAGGTCGGCGAAAAAGTTCGGGTTCGCTTTATGAACGAGGGGCTCATGATCCACCCCATGCACCTGCACGGCATGGCGATGCAAATCTTTTCCGCGGATGGCTACCCGCTGCCGCAGCCGTACATGTGCGATACCCTCAACATCGCGCCGGGGCAGCGCTTTGACGCGATCGTAGATTGCCAAGAGCCGGGTGCCTGGGCCTTTCACTGCCACATTCTCACGCACGCCGAATCAGCGCACGGCATGTTCGGGATGGTGACGGCGCTCGTCATCTCATAGTTTAGAGTTCGTTGCGAAGAACAAAGACACCCGCCTCGTCTGAAGGCGGGTGTCTCACTTTTACGAATTACGTTTTTACGCTTTACGTTTTACGTTTTACGTTTTACGAACCACATCCTAATCCTCAATCGCGATGCTCACCGGCACCGGATTGCGGACGATGTCGAGCACGGGCGAGGTCCGCTGGACATAGTTGCAGAGTTCGACGATTTTCTCGCGCGGCGCATCGCTTTTCACGCGGTAGGTCAGCCGGATGTTTTCATAGCCGGGGCGCGTCTTGTCTGACAAGCCGAGGAACGCGTGCAGGTCGAGGTCGCCTTCCAGTCTAAATTTCAGACTGTCTATCTTGATGCCCTGCGCGGCGGCGTTGTAGATAAAGCCGACCGCGAGACACGACGCGAGCGCGTGCAGCACCGCTTCGACGGCGTTCGGTCCGGCGTTATTGCCGAGCAGCACCGGCGGCTCGTCCCCTTCGAGCACAAAGGGGCGCATGCGGGACGCGTCTTCCGTTCCCGCGCCGTAAAAGCTCTTGATCGTGGTGCGGGAATGCCCGCCATCCACCCACTCGTTCTCGGCGCGGAATTGGAAACGCGCCAAGTCGGGGTTGGCCTTGATCGCATTGATGGTGCCGACCAACTGGTCAACGTTGACGCCGTTCAGGCCGGTCATCGTCATAGTTTGGGTAGCCATAGGTTTTCCTCCTCTATTTGGTTTGTAGTGAGGCACGGAACGAAGTGGAGTGCTGTCGTTGGCAGAACAACGCGACTCCGCTTCACTCCGTCGCTAACTACAAACAGGATACCACGCCGACCCCCCAAAAACCTTACCCGGACCTTACCAGAAAGTAAAAAGCCGAGAGAGGTCTCCCGGCCTTACGATTCATCCCGATAAAGCAAACGACCGCCCACGTCAACGAAAAATGTCAAGCCGCGCGTAGATGGCTTGCGCCTGAGACTGCTCGGCGCGCGCCGCCGCGACATCGCCCGCGGCGCGGCGTTTGTGGCGGAGCGCGTTCAGCGCGGTGAGACAGCGCGCCGATTCGAGCGCGTTGCCCGCCGCCGTGAAATTCTCGTACGCCTGGCGATAATCCTGAATCGCTTGGTCGAGTTGACCGCGCGCGGCGGCCAATTCGGCGCGCGATTGGAGCGCCATCGCGACCCACACGCGACTCGCATATTTTTGCGACGCGAGTTCCAATCGGCGATAAAATTCCTCCGCCGCGGCGTAAGCGCCCTGGCGCACGCGCACGCTGACCGCCGCGGGCAGCAAAAGCGCATCGCATGTCGCGCAGTGACCGTGCCGTTCGCTCATCTCCAGACCCAGTTCGAGCGCCTGATTCGCCGCGGGCGCATCGTTCGCGGCCAGACGATTGCGCGCGAGCGCGGCGTACAAACGCGCGAGGCAATGCGCGCGCAAGAGCGCGCGTTCGGCGGCGATCACACCGTCGTCGAGAACGGCAAGCCCTTCCTCCAATTGGCCGCGTTCGGTGAGCAGCACGCCCAGCCGTTGGCACGCGAGCGCCTCGCCCGAGGCCGCGCCGATATCGCGGTGCAAGCGAATGGACTCGCGCAGCGCGGCTTCGGCTTCGCGCCAATGCCCCGCCTGAAATTCGAGCGCGCCGCTAAAGCACTGACACAACGCAATGGCGCGCGGCGCATTCATTCGCCGCGCCTGCTCGTAGGTGCGGCTCACGGTTTGCTTGACCTGGTCGTAGCCCTGATCACCGTACAGGTGATACTCCCACAGTCAGAGGTGCGTATCGAACGCATCTGTCACGTCGAGGGCCGGTCCGACGAGGGTGGCGCGCCGCTGTTCGTATTGGATGCCCGTCTGCCATTCGCCCAAGGAGTGACACACCAACGCGAGCATCTCGAACGCGCGCGCGATCGCCTCCGGCTTGGCGATGCGCTCCGCGACGGCGAGACTCGATTGCGCCGCATCGTAGGCCTCGCGATATTCGCCGCGATGCCAACGGAACTGCGCGACGTTGTAGAGCAGATCGGAATACTCGGCCGCGTCTTCCTGTTCGTCTACTTCTTGGAGCGCGGTCTGCAAGTGCGCTTCCACCGCGTCGAGGTGGCCCGCCGTAATGAGCGCGACCGCCGCGCCGCAATGTAAACGCACGCGATCGCGGCGCGGCGACTGCCAACCGTTCTCCGGCGGCAGCGCGATCGCCTGCTCGAAACGCGCGACCGCCCGCGGCGTATCGGCGAGGATGTTGTACCACCAGCCCAACTTTTCGAGCAACTTCCAGCGCCGTGCGTGATCGGCCAGTCCCAGCGCGTCCATTAACGCGAGCGCGCGCTCAAAGTAGCCGACCGCGACCTCGAATGCGAAAATCGCCGCGGCCTTGTCGCCGGCCTGGATCAGATAATCGAGCGCGCGGTCGCGGCGGTCGCTCAAATCGTAATGGTGGGCAAGCGTCTCCACGATGGGCGCAACGCCCGCGGCGCGGCGCGCAGAGATGGACTCGACCGTCTCGGCCGTACGCGTGTGCAAGTGGGCGCGCCGCGCGCGGCTGAGTGAATCGTAGAGCGCGCGGCGGATGAGGGGATGGCGAAAACGATAGCCGCTCTCCGTCTCCTCGATCAAGTATCCCGCGAGGGCGGCATCGAGCGCGTCGAGCACCACAGGGTCGGGCAACACCGCGACACCGCGCAGTGTTTCGTAATCGAACTCGCGCCCGATCACGGCTGCCGCGGTCAGAGCCGCTTCCACACCTTCGCCGAGACGCGCGACGCGCTCACGGACAAGTCCTCCGAGGTCGGCGGGCACGGGCAACATAGGGCGACCCTCGGTTGGGCGACCCTCGGTTGGGCGACCACGAGGGTCGCCCCTACGTAGGTGCCATTGTCCGTCGTCCTTTTCGAGTTGGTTGCCTTTGAGGAGCGCGCGCGCGATCTCGCGAATAAAGAACGGATTGCCTTCCGTCATTTCGTGGACCGCCGCCGCCAATTCCGCATCCACCTGGCCGCCCAGAATCGGCTCCAGCACCGGCGCGACGGCATCCGTGGGCAGGGCCAAGAGCGTAATCGTCTGGC
The DNA here is from genome assembly GCA_016208315.1 of Chloroflexota bacterium. GTDB lineage: Bacteria > Chloroflexota > Anaerolineae > UBA4142 > UBA4142 > JACQYF01. Next base: position 14,641 of record JACQYF010000130.1, read on the forward strand.
TCAGACGCTCGCGGTAGAGCGTATTCAAGAGCGTCGCAAAAGGACGCGCGGGGACGACGGCGTCGGGACGATAGGCGGCGAGCAGCAGGGCCGGCGCGGCGCGGGTGTGGCGCGCGAGATAGTGAAAGAGACGTAAGGTCGCTTCGTCCGCCGCGTGCAAATCGTCAATCAGGAGAATGGTGGGCGCCCGAATCGAGGTGAGAAACGCGGCGACGGACTTGAACAGCGCCCAATGGTCCTGCTGCGGGTCGCCCGAGCCGGTGCGTCTAAAGTGCGTAATGGGGTTCTCACCGGCCGGGCGCTGCTGCTCCGCGAGGTATCGGTCGAATGCTTCGATAAAGGGCTGATAGGGCATCTGCCCTTCCTGTTCATAGACCGCGCCGATGAGGGTCGTCATCCCCGCCGCCGCGCCGATCCGCAAGGTTTCAAACGCGAGCCGCGTTTTTCCGACGCCGGCGTCGCCCGCGAGCAAGACGGTCTGCCCCTGTCCACGCCGCGCCGCATCGAGCTGGGCGCGCAGCGTTTCGATTTCGCGGGCGCGTGCGACGATAGGAATATCGTCCTCGATTTGGATGGGGATCGGCGCGGGCGGCAGCGAGACCGGCGGCGACCCGGCGCCCAGTTCGCCGTTGAGGATTTGCGTGTACAGCGCGGCGGTCTCCGGTTCGGGCGGCGCGTCGAGTTCGGCGGCGAGGGCCTCGCGCGCAATCTGGTACTGGCGCAGCGCGTCGTGACGGCGTCCGGCGAGCGCGTAGGCGCGCATCAACTCGCGGTGCGCCGCTTCATCCGCACGATCGCGCATGACGAGGCGCGAGAGCAGCGCGATCGCGCGCGCATAATCGCGTGCTTCGCGGTAATGCGCGACGAGCGTGAGGGCGGTCTCGCGAAAGAGACGGCGCAGCGCATCGCGTGGAACCTGCGTCCATTCGGCGTACAGTTCGTCGGGCAGGAGATCGCCGGTGTATAGGTCGAGGGCGGACTGGAGTTCGGAAGTGGGAAGTGGGAGGTGGGAAGTGGGAAGCCTGCCCTGAGCACTTCGGCTTCGCTCAGTGTAAACTCCGCCGAAGGGTTGGAGGTGAGCGAGGCGTTGGAATTCGCGGGCGTCCACCCAGACGGAATCGCCGAGGGTGAAGATGCCATCTTCAAACGTGAGCGCCGCGTTTGCCGTGTGCGCGCCGAGCGCGGTGTCGAGCGTCTGGCGCAGCGCGTGCAGCGTGCGATACAGATTGTTCGCCCCGGAGGCGGCGTCGGCGTCCGACCAGAGGAACTCAATCGCCTGGTCTTTGGTGAGCCGGCGTTCAAGCGCGATACGTTGAAAGAGCGCGGCGGCTTTGCGGCGCGTCCAATCCGAATCGCGCAAGACGCGGCCGCCGCGCGCGACCTCGAATCGCCCGAGGAGGAAAACGTGTATGGCTTGCGGAGGGCTGCCCATCGTCAGGCAATGGCGCTTTCTAGTCGTACTGCTCAGGAATTGTTTCCAGAGCCGGCGCACGGCGACTCTAGAATCCGCGGTCATTGTAGCCATTCTCGAGTCCGAATGCAAGGGGGATCCCGTTCGCACTCACACCGCATCGGCGCACGGCAAGCAAAGCTCTTTTTTTCGCGCGGGGCAATCATCGGCGCGTTTTGGCGATTCGCCGCATGTTAGAGTATAATCGTGCCGCGACGCGAATCCCCTCGCGCCGTGTACGACGCAAACCCCGTGGGCCGCGAGGCGCGCGACTATAGTGGCCGTGCCGGGTTATATCCATTCAGGAACTCTCGATTTTGAGGAGACCGCGCGTGGTTCCTTTTCGCTATCGGGCCTACGGTTTGATCTTTGAATCGCAATTCGAGTGTCCCGAACTGGTGGCCGTTTCGGATGGCCAGCCCGATGTTTTCGTCGCCGAGGGGCACGTGCCCGAGCAATTGGAAAATCCGACACGCGCGGGTTTCAAATTCCAAGCCCGCGCGGATCAATTGCTCATCAAAACGAATTACATTGCCAACATCCTCATATCGCAAGGAAACCGGATAACCATCCAACCCAAAGCCGGCGCGCACCCCGATAATGTTAGAGCGCTTTTTCTGGGATGGGGCATTGCCGCCTTGCTGCACCAGCGCAATACACTCCCCTTGCACGGCAGCGTCGTCAACGTCGGCGACGAGTGTGTCGCCTTTTGCGCCCCCTCGGGTACCGGCAAGTCCTCGTTGGCCGCGCTGTTTGTGAACCGGGGATATGCGCTGCTGGATGACAATATCGTAGCGATTGTGCCCTCGGACAGCGGGCATGGGGTCTATCCCGGTTGCCCGGTGATCAAGCTGCCCGACGATGTCGTGCGCCGGCCGGATTATGCTTTTGTCACGCCGGGACGCTACCAGTCGGCATTGCGCAAGTTCCCCATGTCGGTCTGTCAAGAATTGCCCGCCCGCCCACAGCCGTTGAAAAAAATCTACATTCTCACCCGCGGACGCCGGCCCGACTTTGCTTTGAAACCGCTAAACGGAGGGGCTAAGTTTCGGTCGCTGATGAAGAATGTCTTTTGCTCTCAGTTCCTACACGGGATGGGCAAATTATCCGATCAATTTCGGAACATCGAGTCGCTGGCCGCCAATACGCCTATGGCCGAGGTTCGACTCCCTGACTGGCCCACGCCCTACGAGCACGTGGCGCAATTGCTGGAGCAGGATTTTACTCGCTGAGCATCGCCTTCGAAAATAGAAAGGAGTCACGTGATGACTGAAATCACTTTGGAAACGCGGATCGCCAAGAGCGACGAAATCGTCGCCGGCAAGATAGATGACGAGTTCGTCATGATGAGCATTGACAACGGCAAGTACTATTTGATGAATCCAACCGGCAGCCGCATTTGGGCGTTGCTGGACGAGCCGCGGACAATTGGCGAACTGTGCGCCGTTCTGACCGGCGAGTTCAAGATCACGGCAGCGGATTGCCAAAAGGAGGTTGTGGAATTTATTGACCAATTAGCAGCGCGCCAGGTCGTAAAGGTCGGCTAGGGGCCGCCCCCTGCCAAAAAACGAGTAAGCGTTCAGCCGCATTTGTCATTTCGAACCCTGCGGTTTTTGCAGGGTGAGAAATCTCATCCCGATCGCAGCCGCGGGATCGCAACCGGAGATTTCTCCTCGCAAAAACCGCTCGTCGAAATGACATCTGATCGGTTACAAACAAAAAAGGAGGAACGGAGAATGGAAAAAATTGGCAATACACCGGAAGCACAGGACGAGCGCGCGGAATGGGTCACTCCTGCGATCACGGATTATGACGTCGAAGAGGCAACACTTTCGGGGCCGTTTTTCCCGCTCGCCCCGCTTGATGGCACATTCGGTTATTCATAAATAGGTTATCGCCTTCTGCCCAGTTCTATCCACGCAGGTCTTTTGGGGAGCTGAGGGAGTAACTTGCTTGGTTTGCGCGCGTCATGACTCGCATCTTGTGCTGTTGGGAATTCGGAGGCGGATACGGGCATCTGTTCCGCCTCCGGCCCATCGGCGAAGCGTTGGCCGAGCGCGGCAGCCAGGTGATCTATGCGCTGCGCGACGTGGAGCGCGGGCGACCGATCCTCGAGGGTCACGCGGCTGACATCGTTCAAGCGCCGGTCTGGCATGTTCCGCCGCGAGCGCATCCGCTGTCGCAAACCTATGCCCAAAACCTCTGGCGGAACGGGTACTGGCACGGCGAATCGCTAAAGAACCAGTTGCAGGGCTGGCTCGCGCTCTTTGACGCCTACCGGCCGGACTTGATCTTGGCGGAACATGCTCCTTCCGCGCTATTGGCTGCCAGGAAAGCGGGCTTGCCGCGTGCGGCGATTGGCACCGGGTTCTCGCTGCCGCCGCTGACGTCGCCGATACCTTGCCTGCCGCCGTGGTTCGCGCTTCCTGAAACTCATCTCGTTCAGAGCGAGGCAAAATTCCTCGATGGCGTCAACCGAGTATTGCAAGACCTGGGCGCTGCTCCCTTGGCGGCAGTTGCAGAAATCTTCGAGGGGGCAGCGCGCTTTTTGTGTACGTGGCCGGAGTTGGACCACTACGGCGTCCGACTCGACACGCGGTATTGGAGCCCGGTCATCTATTCGCCGGACGAGATAGATGCGCCGTGGATTTCGAGCCAACGCGACAATATCTTTGTTTACCTCAAACCGCAGTATCGTTTCTTTCATCCGATTATTGAGTGGCTCAGAGAGAGCAAGCAACCGACCCTCGTTTTTGCGCCCGGTCTCGACCCAGCGGAGCGCGATGCTCTCGAGGGAGATACCTTGACGATCACGCCGCATCCGGTCAATTTATCGAGCGCGGCGACGCGCTGCCGCTTGATGATCAGCCACGGGGGCCACAATGCCGGGGCATTGATGCTGCTCGCCGGCGTCGCCTTGTTCATCTGCCCGATGGAGTTGGAGCAGGCCGTGTGGGCGCATCGCCTCCGCGCGCAAGGCCTGGCCGACATGGTTAACTTCTTCAATCCCGACTCCGATATTCGACGCAACATCGGCGCTGCGCTAGAGTCGCCCCAACTGGCCGAGCACGTGAACACTTTCGCCGTCAAGTACCGTCACTTTGATTCCAACGCAATGGTGCTCGATCTGGCGACACGATGCCTGACCTTGTTCGCCAAGACGAGAGATGGGAGGCGCGAGTGAACACGACGCGTGGGCTGGATTTTTGGATTCGGTCTTTTCCGCCGCCGCCGGACTATGTGCGCAACGGCTGGACGATCTCTTATCCCTTTCGCGGCGCCTTGGGCAATTTCCCTCACGTGGCGAGTCACATTTCTCAATTGACACGCGGAGCAAGCCCCCATCCCCCGCACCAGCACTCGGAAGAGGAAGTAATCGTCGTATTGAGCGGTGAGATCGCCATCCTCACAGCCGACACTCCTGATGGTGTTATCACGGAATCGCAGCGACTCGGTCCGGGCTCCTTCGTGTACCATGGTTCTCGGCGATGGCACACCCTGCGAAATACCGGCGCCGATCTGGCATCCTACTTTGTCTTCAGATGGGGAACGCCGTCCCAGACCGCGCACTCGCCCGATCCGCGCTCCTTCATATTCGACCGCCGGTCACTCGACAGCCGTTGGCGCGTGGATCCCCAGGGAACACTGCAAATCCATCCCATCGAAGGCGTACATCCCGGCGGCAGACTCAGTTCACACTTGAGCGTGCTCGAACCCGGCGGCGGCTATGCTCCGCACCGTGACTCGCACGATATGCTGATCGTGTTGCAAAGCGGGGCCGTGGAGACTCTCGACCGCCGGATCGTGTCGCCCGCCGTTGTCTTTTGCGCGGCGAACGTCCCCCACGGCTTGCGCAATATTGGCGGCACGCCGGCCGGCTATCTCGTTTTCGAGTTTCCCCAATTCAACGGCGCGCAGCGCCACGAATCTAAACGCAATTCGGGAGAAGAGGAATATGAAACTATGACCGTGAATCCAACGACCCTGCGTATCGAGGCCTGCTCGCATTGCCAGTTGAAATGTCCGCTCTGTCCGCGGGCGCGCGGCGAGACCGCCGCGATGGTCGGCAGCGGGTATTTAAAGTTTGAGAATTTCAAACAGCTCATTGATCGCAACCCGCAGATTCGGAGCGTCGAACTGGCGAACTTTGGCGAAGTGTTCCTGAACAAAGATTTGCCCAAGATACTCGAGTATGCCCATGCCCGAAACGTGAGCACGGCGATTGACGAAGGCGCGAACTTGAACGACGCGTCCGATCAAGTCCTGGGAGCGCTCGTCAAGTATCAGACCACCGTCGTTCGCTGCGCGATTGATGGCGTGACCCAGGCAACCTACAGCATGTATCGCGCGGGCGGAGACCTAAAAACGGTTTTGCGGAACATTCAAAAGATCAATTCCTACAAAGAGCGATATCAATCAGACAAGCCGCGGCTGCTCTTCCAGTTCATCATCTTTGGTCACAACGAACATGAGATGGAACGGGCAATTCTGCTCTCCAAGATGCTGAAAATGGAAATCACGCTCAAGCTGAACTTTTACCCCGGCGCTATGCCGGTGGTCAACCGAGAGCGCGTCAGGCGACGGCTCGGCTACGCGGACCGACACGAATATCTGGCAAAAGAGCACAAGCATTACAAGCGCAACCAGTGCTATGAGCTGTGGCACAGCCCTCAGATCAATTGGGATGGCCGGCTGCTCGGCTGCAGCCGGAATATGTGGGGAGTTTTCGCCGACAATGTCTTCCAAGACAACTTGACGGATGCCATCAACAACGAAAGAATGCAGTACGCGCGGAAAATGCTGATGGGGCGGGTTCCGGCGCGCGAAGATATGCCGTGTGTGCGCTGCGGCGTTTACAAGAGCATGGCGCAATACGACAACTGGATCGCCGAGCCGGAGCTAGCCGCGGTCGCGAATTCTTAGAGCAGGATTGATTCAGTAGTGGGCCTAGTGTTTGCTAAATGTGCGCGGTTGCCGCGCGCCAAACGAACGCTGCTGATCGAAGTCGCGATCCTGCTGGCCGTGGCGCGGCTCGTGCTCTTTCGACTGGTCGCTCGATGTCTGCTGCGCCAGCCGCGGCGCTTGCCCGCTTCGCCGCAGCCCGACT
>JACQYF010000083.1 GCA_016208315.1 Chloroflexota bacterium
CAGGTTTACCGCAGCAACTCGTTGGCGACGACCAGGCGCTGGATTTGATTGGTGCCTTCGTAAATCTGATGCAACTTGGCGTCGCGCATGTACTTTTCCACCGGATAGTCCTTCATGTACCCGTAGCCGCCGAGCACCTGAACGGCATCCGTCGCGACTTGCATCGCGGTATCGCCCGCAAAGCATTTCGCCATCGCGGACTCTTTCGAGTTGCGGCAGCCCTGGTCGTGGAGATTCGCCGCTTGCCAGACCAACAACCGCGCCGCTTCGACCCGAATCGCCATGTCGGCGAGCATGAACTGGATGCCCTGCAAGTGCGCGATCGGCTTCCCAAACTGGACGCGCTCTTTGGCGTACTTGACCGCGGTCTCGAGCGACGCGCGCGCAATCCCCACCGCCGCTGCAGCCACGCCGGCGCGTGAATCGTCCAGTGTCAGCATCGCGATCTTGAACCCATCGCGGCCCTTGCCGAGGCGATAACGCGCGGGAACGTGAACGTTCTCAAAGATGACTTCGCGCGTATCGGCCGCGCGCTGGCCCATCTTGTCTTCCTTTTTGCCGTGCGAGACGCCGGGCGTATTGGCCGGGACCATAAAGCACGAGATGCCCTTGTGCCCCAACTCCGGTGCTTCGTTCGCGAAAACCGAATACAAACTCGCCACGCCGCCGTTGGTGATGAAATGCTTGGTCCCGTTGATGACGAACTCGTCGCCGGCGAGCGCGGCAGTCGTCCGCATCGCGGCGACATCGGAGCCGGCGCCCGGTTCGGTCAAGCAGAACGCCGCGAGGTTCGGGCCCGCGCAGTGCTTGGGCAACAGTTCGGCTTTGAGTTCCGGACTGCCGCCGATCAGCAGCGGGGTCAAGCCCAGAATATTCGCGCCGAGATAGGACGCGACTCCGGCGCAGGCCGCGCCCAATTCTTCGGCGATGATCGCGCCCTCCAGACTGCTCAGCCCGCCGCCGCCGTGTTCTTCGGGAACCGCGCTGTGCAGCAGTCCGATCTCGAAATACTTGTCTACGATCTCTTGCGAGAACTTTTGCTCGCGATCCAGTTCCGCGGCGACCGGCGCGATCTCGCGCTGGGCGAACTCGCGCGTCAGCTCGCGCAGCCGCTGTTGTTCTTCTGTGAGTCTAAAATCCACCATTTCAATTCGCCTCCGTCAAGTTTCTATACCATCGAGATCAGATTCGCGCCGCCGTCCACGACCAGCACCGTCCCGGTCACCCAATCCGACGCGGACGACGCGAGGTAGAGCGCCGCGCCGGTGACGTCTTCGGGTGTGCCGATCCGCCGCAGCGGCACGTTCGCTTCGTGCCGCGCCATCAGCTCCGCGTCTTCCCACAGCGCGCGGCTGAATTTCGTTTGCACGATGCCGGGCGCGATGGCGTTGACCTGAATGTTGTAGGGCCCCAACTCGCGCGCCAAGACCTGCGTCAGCATAATGTCCCCGGCTTTCGATATGCCGTACACGCCCATCTTGTGCGGTGGTCGCAAGCCCGCGATGGACGCGACGTTGATGATCTTGCCCCCGCCCTGCTCCTTCATTTGCGGCACAACCGCCTGCGCGAGCCGAAAATAGCCCTTGAGATTGATGTCGAGAATTTTTTCGAATTGCCCTTCGTCGGCGGTGAGGATGGGACCGAAATGCGGATTCGTCCCGGCGTTATTCACGATAATATCCACGCGCTCCCATTTGTCCAGGGTTTGCGCGACGAGAGATTTCACCTGATCCATGTATCCCATGTGCGCCTGTATCGCGATGGCCTGGCCGCCCGCGCTTTCGATCTCTTGAGCCACCTTGGCGATGCTCTCCAACTTGCGGCTGGAGACGACGACGCGCGCCCCCGCTTGAGCAAAAGCCACCGCAATCGCCTCGCCGATGCCTTGCGACGCGCCGGTAACGATAGCCACCTTGCCGCCTAAACCGAATTCCACCATGTTTGCTCCCCACGAACTGATTTAGGATTTCAGATTGATGATTTATGATTTGAAACCAGCGGTCGGGAAAGGCAAATCTTAAATCTGAAATCATAAATCAGAAATCGCACTACGACTCCCTCTCGATAATTGTTGCCACGCCTTGCCCGCCGCCGACACACGCGTTGGCGAGACCGTAACGTCCGCCGTTCGCCTTTAGGATTCGAGCTAATGTCCCCACGAGTCGAATCCCAGTTGCGCCCAACGCGTGCCCAATCGCCGTGCCGCCGCCCATCACGTTCACGCGATCCGGGTTGAGGCCCAGTTCCCGGATACAGTTCAGGACGACGATGCAAAACGCCTCGTTGATTTCCCAATAGTCAATGTCGCTCGCCTGCAAGCCCGCTTTTTCGAGCGCCTTGCGGCTGGCAGGAACCGGACCCACGCCCATGATCGTGGGATCAACCCCGGCGAAGCCAAGCGACCGGATCGTCGCCATCGGCTCGATTCCTTTTTTCTTGGCGGTCTCTTTCGACATCAAAAGCATCGAGGTCGCGCCGGCATTCAGCGGCGAGGAATTGCCCGCGGTAATCACGCCATCGGGCTTGAACGCCGGCTTGAGCGATTGCATGCCTTCGAGCGTCGCGTCGTCGCGAACGGCTTGATCGCGGAATCGGTCTGGGCAAAAAGCTTTTCGGCGGTCATGCCCATATTCATAGCATTGCCCATATCCCAATGCCGGTAGGCGGGATCGGTAAAGAGACGCGGGTTGGGAGCGACCGCGCCCTTTTCGGTGAGCGCGCCGCCCATTGGCACGCGCGTCATGTGTTCCATCCCGCCGACCATCACAATATCGGCGAAACCCGTGGCGATTTCCATGAACGCGATTTGGACTGCGGCCATCGAGGAGCCGCACTGCTGGTCCACGAATTTCGCGGCAATCGTCTCCGGCAGATTCGCCAGCAAGATGGGGTTGCGACCGCCATAAGTCCACTGCTCAGACACCCCCAGCGCCGACCCTACGATAAAGTCCTCGATCTCTTCTGCCTGAATTCCGGTGCGCTTGATCAGTTCGGGCAAAAGCCGCGCCAGCAATTCGTCGGCTCTTAGTTTATGAAAGCAATCCCGCGCGGGATCGTTCGGTCTCGCGCGCGATTGGGCGGTTCGCAAGTATCCGGCAATTACAACATCTCTCATTGTTTTTTCTCCATCGGAATTGTGGGACAAGTTGGCAACTTGTCCTACCGCACCACGCGTTTCCCTTCCGGCGTATAATCGTAAAATCCCTTGCCCACTTTGCGGCCCAAGCGCCCGTCCGCGACCATGCGCTCGATCAAGTCGGACGTGAAAGCCAGGTGGTTGGCTCCGAGGGCTTGCATGCTGCGGTGAACGCGCGCGACCGTATCAAGCCCGGCGTTATCGGCGATCTCGAACGGACCGGCATTCCAACCGTAACCAAGCCGCATGCCGACATCTATATCTTCGGGGCTGACGATGCCCTGGTCCACCAAGTCCACGCATTCGCGCAGCGCGGCGGAAAAGATGCGATTCATTACGAAACCGGGAATATCGCGCTGCACGCGTACGGGCGTTTTGCCCAATGATCGAACAAAAGCCACGCCGCGCTCAAACACTTGCGGCGATGTCTTGTCGCCTTTGATGACTTCGACCAAGCCCATCAGCGGCACGGGGCCGAAGAAATGCAAACCGAGCATCCTCTCCGGGCGGCTCGTGAATTCGGCGAGGCGCGTGATCGGGATCGAAGAGCTGTTGGTCGCGAGCAGCGTTTCGGGCGGCGCAAGGCGGTCCAGCTCTTGGAAAATCTCGCGCTTTAATTTCTCTTCTTCCCACGCGGCTTCGACGACCCAATCCACTTGCGCGGCGCTCGACAAGTCTTGTACCGGCACAAGGCGCGCGAGTATCTGCTCGGGCGAATCCTTGACCAGCCCCTTCGCCGCGAGCTTTTCAACCGACCAGCGAATCTGCTCGACCGCTTTATCCGTTGCCGTCTTGTGAAGGTCCATCAGGTTGACTTGGTAGCCCGCCTGCGCGCACACCTGCGCGATGCCTGCCCCCATAAACCCTGCGCCCACAACTAACACACGTTCCACTACCTGCCTCCTGACTCAAAGCTATCCGCGAATCACGCGACCGGCCTTGTCATTGCGAGGAGCGGTTTTTGCGACGAAGCAATCTTCCTCGATGTCGTGTCACGCCGATCCGAAGGGGAAGATTGCTTCGCGAAAACCGCTCGCAATGACATTCGCGGGATTCGCGGGATTCGCGGAAAAATCAATCTTCTCGCTCTGGAATGCCTGCCAGTTTCCTCACCATCTTTTTTCGCGCTTCGACGTCGTACTGCGTCGTGATCGCAATGGATTCCATCACCGGCGACCCGCCGCCGTGATACGCGCCAAACAGATGAACGCCGCCGGTCGCCGAGCAGACCATGTCGCCGACAAAGCGCCACAACTGCGCGGCGTCTTCCGGGGGAATCTCCGGGTTTCGCATGATGTATTTGTTCAAGAGGTCCTTGGTCTCGGGATTGACGAAATCGCCTTCGTAAGGGAACGTCGCCGGGACGCCGCCGGAGACATCGCAGAGAATCTCCGCTTCACGAAAGACGGCTTCGCCGCTCAGCGCGCGCCCGACATTCGCGTAAATCGAATGCGGAATGTAACTGCCCGGGCCGTAGGGGATAAAACCCAGCCCAGGCACGTACACTTCCGGCTTGCCCATCTCGGATGCGGTGAACCCCGCGGCGTAGCCCAACTCGGCGACCTGAATGATCTCGGCTAACTTGCTGCGGACGTGCGATGCTTTGGCGATCCCGTTGTACTCGGCGGCCAACGCGACCGTGCCGAGCATCAAGTCGCCCATCGCCGGCTTGCAACCCGAATAAGAATGGCGGTGAAAGAGCGCGAACAGCAGCGCGCACGCGCCGCCCTGCATGGTCTCGCCGCAAAGGAACACGCGCTCCCACGGAATGAATGCATCGTCAAAGATGGTGTACGAATCGGTCGCGCCGGGCGTAAATCCGCGCTTGAAATGCTCGCGCTCGCGCAGGTTGTGCATCGAAACGACTTGCTTGACGCCTTCCCAATCCGCGGGAATCGCGAACGCGACCGCCCAATCTTTCTCTTCCGGCAGCAGCGCGCGCGTCGGCACGACCAGAATCTCGTCGGCGACCGATGCTTCCGAGTTGTGGACCTTGGCCCCGCGCACGACGATGCCATCGCTTTTTCTTTCGACCACGCGCACGTACAGATCAGGGTCTACTTGCTGCGACGGTCGCTTCATCCGGTCGCCTTTGACGTCCGTCTGCGCGCAGCAGCCGACCAAGTCCTCGCGTTGGAAGCGTTCCAGCCAGTTGACGAAATTCTGGTGGTATTCGGTCGCGCCGCAGTTTTCCTTGTCGGCTTCGTAGGACGCGTTGTAAATCGCGTTCGCGCCGTCCACGCCCATGCAGCGCTGGATGCAGCCGCCCGCGGCCTGGCACAGCGCGCGGGTCATGTCCTGCTTCTTGTGCAAATCCTCTTTGCTCTGGTGAATGTGCGTAAAGCGGTTGATCGTTTCGCCGGTCAGGTGCGAGGTCGCGGTACACAGGTCGGCGTACTCCGGCTTGCACGCGTAATCGAACGTCAGACCAATGGTGTTGAGAGTTGATTCTTGCATCGGGTCGGTGCGGTCAATCTTTTCGCCGTTGACGTAGATGTTCCGCCGCATCTTGCCCAAGCCCGCGATGTACTGTTGTTTCGTGCGCATGTCCTTGCCTCCATAAAAATTGGACGCGGATGAACGCGGATGAACGCGGAAAGAATAAATTATTCATCCGCGTTTGTCCGCGTTCGTCCGCGTCCCATAATCGTACCAGCCCTTGCCGGTCTTTTGCCCATAGTCGCCGCGCTTGTATCGCTCGACGATGGTGGGCGGCGGCAGATCGGCGGGGTCGCCGGTCTCGCGGAATTTTTCCGTCATGCGGATGTAGGCCAGGTCAATGCCGGTGAGGTCCATCAAGCGAAACGCGCCCATCGGATGGCCGGCGCCGTACACCTGCGCCTTGTCAATGTCCTCAAAACTCGCCACGCCCATTTCCAAGAGCCAGAGCGATTCGCGGTAGATCGCCGAGAAAATGCGATTGAGCAAAAAGCCCTCGACTTCCTTTTTGAGGTGGACGCCCACTTTCTCCAAGCGCTCGCACAGCGCCAGCGATGTTTGCGCCGTCTCGTCCGAAACGTGCGGCCCCTGCACGACCTCGACCAGCTTCATCACCAACGCCGGGTTGAAAAAGTGCAGGTTGCACACTTGAGCCGGTCGTTGCGTCACGTCGGCGAGGCGCGAGCTGACGATGTACGAACTGTTCGTCGCGAGGATCGCGTGCGGCGGCGCGAGCTTGTCCAGTTCCGCGAATAGCGCGCGCTTGACGTCGAGGATTTCGAGCACCGCTTCGATCACGTAATCGGCATCCTTGACCGCTTCGGCGAGATTGGAAGTGAATGAGATATTCGCGCGCGCTTGGTCGGCTTGCGCTTGGGTCAGCTTGCCTTTTTTCACGCGCTCGGGGAGATAGGAATCGGCAAATGCTTTAGCTTTTTCCAGGATTTCCGGTTTGACATCGGTGCAGGTCGTTTTGAAGCCGTGCATGGCGCACAACATCGCGATCTGGTGCCCCATGTTTCCCGCGCCGATGACGGCAATGTTTTTTACGTCGTCAATTTTCATTTTACTCTCCCATCTTGAGGTGTGCGCGCTCTCTAGCGCGCTCCGGCGTTATTGAACGCCTTCTCCTCCAACTACTGATTATCGTCCTTTCCACTGCGGTTTGCGCTTTTCGGCAAATGCTTTGGGCCCTTCGACAAAATCCTCAGACTGGTACAAGGTGACTTGGCCGGGGAACACCGTGCGCGCGGCTTGATCGAGCGGCATTGCCAAGCCCTTGAGCGTCGCTTCCTTCGTCGCGCGGATGGCGAGCGGCGAGCAGGCGAGAATTTTCTGCGCCCACGCCTCGGCGGTTGACATCAACTGGTCGAGCGGCACGACCTGGTTGACCAGTCCCATTTGCAGCGCTTCTTGCGCCGAGATGCGGCGCGCGGTGAGCATCATGCCCATCGCCTGATGGTACGGAATCGCGCGCGGCAAATAGTGGACGCCGCCCGCGCCGGCGATCATGCCGACGGTCGGCTCCGGCAATCCGAACGACGCGTTTTCCGCGGCGATGATAATATCGCATGCCAACGCGCACTCGAACCCGCCGCCGAGCGCGAGACCGTTCACCGCGGCGATGAGGGGCTTGAAGAGGTCGAAGCGAAACGCGATTCCGCCCAAACCGCCTTTGAGATTCTTCATCCCCTCGCGCAGCGCCCCGCCGCCGTGCTGGGCTTGCCACTTTAAATCGTTGCCCGCGGAAAAGGCCTTGTCGCCCGCGCTGGTCAGGATCGCGATCCAGGCCTCGGGGTCGGCGGCAAAGTCGTTAAAGCAATCGTCCAGCTCTTTGCTGGCCGGCGGATGCAGCGCGTTCATCACCTCGGGCCGGTTGATGGTGACGATCGTGATGTGTTCCTTCTTCTCGACCTTGATAAATTCGTAACCCATACTCTCCCTCTATTTCAAGATGAACAAGCCGACGATCTCGACGATGCACGCCGGCTCGTCCGCGCTTTCGATTTCGATGGTATGCCGAGTGGTCACGAGGACGCGCCCGGGCGTTTTTTCTTCGATATCGGTCAGAACCATCTTACTCCGAATTCTCGAATCTACAAAAATCGGATTGAGGAACCGAACTTTGTTCAAACCATAGTTGAGGAGCATTTCGACTTGCGTTGTGTCAAACGCAACCTGTTTAGACTTGCTCATGGCCGAGATAAGAGACAGCGCGAGAAACCCGGGCGCGATCGTTTTGCCATAGGGTCCTTGCGCCGCCCTCTCGACATCGGTGTGAATCCATTGATTGTCTTCCGTGCATTCGCAAAACTGGTTGATGCGTTTCTGATCAATGAGAAACCAATCGCTCACCCCGATCTCTTGACCGATCATGCTTCGCATCTTTTCGACGACCGCGCGGTGGTTCATTGCCTCACCCCCCTCTCCTGTAGGGGCGGGGTATCCCCGCCCTTGCTTCGCGCATCGGGCAACCCAATAGGGCGGGGAGACCCCGCCCCTACAGGAGAGGGGCGTGCAGCTTGCCCAGCGAGTGCTCCGCTTCCTTGACGATGCGCGTGACCAGCTCGGCCACCGTGGGCAAATCCCCGATGCGTTGGGCGCACTCGCCGCCCGCAAAGAGCGCGCGGCTTTCGTCGCCTGCGTAAACCGCGTTCATCGCTTCGTGTTCGTTGTCCAGCAATTCTTTCGGGACCGTCCGATAGTCGTCGGGTCGGCCGAGGAAAACGCCGGGCGACATTTTCAACGTGTTTTCCTGATGCTTTAAACTGACCGGCGTCTTGAGCCACCGCGCCGGCCCGACAAAGCCGCGCGCGACCAGCGTGCCGCGGTCGCCGGCTTTGACGACGCCCTGTTTCCACAGCGGGTGAAAGTCGCTTTCCTGCGTCGCGAGAAAGCGCGTCCCCATCTGTACGCCCAACGCGCCCAACACCAGCGCGGCCACCAGCGTCTTGCCGTCACAAAAGCCGCCCGCGCCGACGACGCGCGTAGACGAGTTCGCCAGCGCATCCACGACGGCAGGGAGCAACGTCATCGTATGCACTGGCTCCCACGCGGTGTGAAAGCCGCCTTCATGGCCGGAAGCGATTACGGCATCCACGCCGGCCTTTTGGCAGCGCAGCGCGCCCTTGACCGATGGAACGACGTGCATCCACAGCAGCCCGGCTTGCTTGACCTTGGCCGTCCACGGCAGTGGATCGCCGGCCGATGTCACGAGCACGCGCAATCGCTCGCGCATTTCAGGGTCTTGGTCGCGCGCCTCGATCATCGTGTCCACGGTCAGCTCGGCCCACGTTTTCATCTCTTCGGAAACCAGGACGTTCACGCCAAAGATGCCGCGTGTGTCGCGCGTGCCCTCGAGCGATTGGCGAAAGATTTTCTTGAGCACCGTTTTCTGATCGTCGTCCAAAGACGCGCCGCCCGTTTCGACAAAATGCTTGTAAATGCCCGGATGCGTATCGCGCGAAGCGATGCCGCTGGAGCTGACGAGACCCAACACGCCCGCGTTCGCCGCGGCGATCGAGAGTTTGTTCGTCCCGAAAGGGCCCATCCCGGCTTGGATGATGGGATACTGAATTCCGAGCCAATCGCAGAGTTCGGTTCTAATCATGTATTTGCCTCCAACACTCTAGACCCGAAGGGTCTTTGGAAACCCTTCGGGTCTGAATTGATACTACTTGACGCTCATCCAGTCCGTGAACGTGACCCACTTGCCGCCTTTGGCATCGGCCTTTTGGAGATAGGCGGTCTTGATGCCGGCGTGGTCTGTGGCGTTGTAACTGACGTTAGGCAGGACGGAATCCTTGTAATCTTTCATCTGGTCCATCGTCTGCATGAACCGGTCGCGCGTCAATTCCTTGCCCGTGCGCTTCAACCCTTCGACGATCACTTGCGCTTCGGCGTAGCCGCTGAGCGAAAAACCACCCATCGGCTCGTTCGCCGCGTACTTTTTCATGAACGCCTGGTATTCGACGATCTTGGGATTGGTCAGATCATCCCAGGCGGGGATCCACGCGGGGATCACCAAGCCGTCAATACCCGGGCCGGCCAGTTGGAAGATGGCCGGATCGTTGATGACGGCGGAAGCGAGCAGCTTGGGTTGGTAACCGATCTTGGTCATTTCGGCGATGACCGAGGCGCCCGGCTTGGGCACGGCCCAGAGCACGACCGTGTCGGCGCCGCTGGTCTGTAACTTGAGCGCCTGCGCGCTAAAGTTCGTATCGGCAGCTTCATACGAGACACCCGTCGCTGCAGCCACGCCGCGCTTTTTCAACTCGGCGTTGATCGTGTCGAAACCCTCTTTGCCGAACGAATCGTTTTGATAAAACACCGCCACTTGCTTGGCCTTGAGTTGGTCGAGGGCGTATTGCGTGAGCAGCGTGGCTTCCGTCATGTAGTTGATCTGGACCGCGTACACGTTCTTTTTCAACGGCACCGCCATTGAGGACGAGCCGGTAGCCGGCGCGACGTGCGGCACATTGTTCTGCACCAGATAGTCCATGACCGCGAGATTGTTCGCCGTACCCAGCCCCGCGACCAGCGCAAAGATCTTATCCTCTTCGACCAATTTCTTGACGGCTGCGACGGTCTTGGCGGGTTGATAACTGTCATTCTCGTAAACGAACCGAACCGTGCGGCCGTTGATGCCGCCCTGCTCGTTCACCATCTTGAAATACGCGGCGATCGTGCGGTCAATCACGCCGTACGCGCCCGCCGGACCATCCTGCGGTCCCCAACTGCCAATGACGATTTCCTTGTCCGTCACACCGGGAACGGCCACCGCGGGCGCCTTGGTCGGTTCGGGCGCTTTGGTCGCCGGAACGGCGGTCGGCGCGACCGTTGCCGCGGGCGCTTTGGTTGGCTCAGGGGCCTTGGTCGGTTCAGGGGCTTTGGTTGCCGGAACGGCGGTGGGTGGAACGGCCGTCGGCGGAACCGGGGTCGGTGTCGGCGGCGCGGCGCACGCGGCCAACAAAACCACTAAAACGATTGTCGTTGCGAAGATCAAGTACCGAGGCTTCATTGTCTCCTCCTTCAGTTTGTGTGCTTAGACCTGTTAGGTTTCCAAAACCTAACAGGTCTATTGCGTTTCAATGTCCGAGATACGCGCGCTTCACCTCCTCTCGTCGTCGCAGGGCGGCGCTTGAATCATTCAGGACGACTCGCCCGGTCTCGAGCAAATAGGCGTGATCGGCGACATTGAGCGCCATGTGGACATTCTGCTCGACCAGGACGACCGTGGTCCCGGCGGCGCGAATCTCGCCGATAATGTGGAAAATCTCTTTGACGAGGAGCGGGGCCAGCCCGAGGGACGGCTCGTCGAGTAAGAGCAGGCGTGGCTTGCACATCAGCGCGCGTCCGATCGCGAGCATCTGCTGCTCGCCCCCGCTGAGCGTACCGGCGTGCTGGCCCAGGCGTTCGCGCAGCCGCGGAAAATAATCAAAGACGCGCGCCATGTCCTTTTCCACGGACCGATCGTTGCCGCGCGTGTACGCGCCGAGCCGTAAATTCTCGCGCACCGTCAACTCGGGGAAAAGCTGGCGGCCCTCGGGCGCTTGCGCGATGCCGGCCCGCACCAATTCGTCGGCCCGCATTTTTTCGATCCGGCGACCCTGGAATTCCACGAAACCGCGCGTGGGGCGCACCAAGCCCGAGATCACGCGCAGCGTCGTCGTCTTGCCCGCGCCGTTCGATCCCAGCAGCGCGACGACGCTGCCCTCCGCGACTTGGAGACTGACGTCGCGCAGCGCGCGCACGCGTCCGTAATACGCTTCGATCTCGCTGACTTTTAACAAGGGGTGTGACATCTTGAAACCCAGGGAATTGGTAATTCGTAATTGGTAATTCGTAATTCTGAGTTACGAATTACCAATTACGAAATCGGGTTCTCCCAGATACGCTTCGATCACGGCCGGATTGTTTCGAATTTCCGACGGCAGTCCCTCGGCAATCTTCTTGCCGAAATCCAGCACGTAGAGACGATCGCACAAGCCCATCACGAATGGCATATCGTGCTCCACGATCAGAATGCTCAGGTTGAACTGCTCGCGAATACGCTGAATCAAATTCGCCAGCCCTTCAGTTTCGTGCGTGTCCGCGCCCGCGGCCGGCTCGTCGAGCAGTAAGAGTTGCGGACGCGAGACGAGGGCGCGTCCCAATTCGATCTTTTTTTGCGCTCCAAATGAAAGCGTGGAAGCGATGCGGTCGCGATAGGGCGCCAGCCCCAACAGGTCGAGCGCCTCCGTCGCGCGTCGCGTGGCTTGGAGTTCGGCTTGGCGCGCGCCCGGCAAGCGCAAGCCGTCGCGCAGCACGCCGCCGCGCATCGTGACGTGCTGTCCCACCATCAAGTTTTGTAACACGGTCATGCTGCGGCACAGTTCCACATTTTGAAAAGTGCGGGCGATGCCAAAACGGATGATGTCGTGGGCGGGCGCGCGCGTAATGTCGCGGCCTTGAAAATAGAGCGCGCCGCGGTCCGGTTGGTAGAAACGGCTGATACAGTTGAACACGGTCGTCTTGCCCGCGCCGTTCGGTCCGATGAGTCCGACGATCTCGCCCGGGTTGACGACCAGGTCGAGGTTCTGGACGGCGACCAGGCCGCCAAAGCGGATCGTCAGATTCTTGATCTCAAGCAGTGGTCGAGTCATCGCTTAGCACCTGCGGGGTCGAAGGAACGGGGGTCGGCGCGCGTCCGAGTGAACGCGCCGTCCAGCGCCCGCGCAAATTCTGCCACGCGCCGGCCAGCCCGCGCGGGAAAAACGTGATCGTCAAGATCAGGATCAGGCCCAGCACGACGACGTACAGATTCTTGAAATTGCTCAGCACCGGCAAGCGCGTCAGCGAGTTCTGCAAGAGCGTGAGCAGAAACGCGCCGTACAATCCGCCGCTCACCGTGCCCAAACCGCCCAACACGACCATCGTCAAAAAGTCAATGGACAGAAAGATAGTGAAATCTTCCGGGCTGATCCCGTGGAGCAGGTGCGCGTACAAACTGCCCCCGATACCCGCGTAAAACGCCGAGAGCGCAAACGCCGTCGTCTTGTAGCGCACGAGATTCACGCCCATCGCGCGCGCCGCCACTTCGCTATCGCGAATGGAAACGAACGCGCGGCCGGTGTCGCTGTGAACGACGTTCCGCGCAAAGAGCGTCAGTAGGATGAGAACGCCCAAAGCCAGGTAGTAATATTCCTGATCGGTGCGAAAAACGATGGAGAGGTCCGGAGCGATCGGAATGGATGCCGGCGGCAGACCGTGCAGGCCCATCGAGCCGCCGGTCCACGCGCCTTGCCAGACGATGAGCTGCGGAATGGCAAGCCCAAAGCCCAGAGTCGCCACGGCGAGATAGAGACCGCTGAGCCGCAGCGCGGGCAGGCCGAGTAAAAAGCCAATCGCCGCAGTGATGAATCCCGCCGCCGGCAGCGCGAGGACGAACGGCACGCCCGCGCGCGCGGTGAGCAGCGCCGACGTGTACGCGCCGATCGCGAACAAGCCCGCGTGCCCCAGCGAGAATTGCCCCGCGTAACCGAACAGCAGATTCAGACCCACGGCGACGATCGCGTAGATCAGCCCAAGCGAGACCAGGTAGAGGACATAGCCGAGCGGAATGCCGGGGACGAGGCCCAGCAGCGCGGGCAGAAAAAATACCGCGATCAGTCCAAAACCGTACAGTATGCTCTCTCGCTTCAGCCGTTGAAGCCAGCGCGTCATCATCAACCTTTACACCTTCTTCATTTCGTGCGTGCCCAACAGCCCGCCGGGGCGGATCACGAGGACCACCACAATCAACAAGAACGCGATCGTCGTGCGTAGTTCCGGTATTTGGAAGCCGGCAATGCTGTCAATGATGCCGAGCAGCAAGCCGCCGACGACCGCGCCGGGCAGACTCGTGAATCCGCCCAGCACCGCCGCGGCGAACGCCTTGAGCGCGACATCGCCCATCATGTTCGGGTCCAAGTAATTCAGCGGCGCGATGAGAATGCCGGTGACCGCGCCCAGAGCCGTGCCCACGCCCCAGCCGATCGCGTTGATGCGATTGATGTTGATGCCCATGAGTTGCGCGGCCATGCGATTTTGGGCGACGGCGCGCATCGCGATGCCGGTCAAACTGTAGCGGAAGAACGCAAACAGCAGCACCATGAGGAGCAGCGTGACGCCGAGGATCAGCGCGTTCAGTTGGCTCAACACGACCGTGCCGAAACGGAACGGGGGGCCGGCGACGGGCGCGGGAAACGGACGTACCTCATAACCCCAGATCCACCCCGCCACGCCGAGCAAGATGAGGGCCAGACCGACGGTGACGATGATCGGGTTGATGATGGAAGTGGAACTGACGCGGCGCAAGACGACGCGCTCGACGACGATGCCGAACACGATGGCGAAGAGGACGGTGAGCGCAAAGGCGACCACGAACGGCAATTGGAGTGTGGTTAGTAAGGTGAACGCGACAAACGTGCAGAACATGGCCGTGTCGCCCTGGGCGAACGTGATGATGTCGGTTGTCTTGTAGATGAGGACGATGCCGAATGCGGTCAAGGCATACAGACTGCCCAGCGCCAGTCCATTCACGATCAATTGCGCCCACGGTAGATCGAAAAGAGACACCATCGCCTCCGCGCCTAAAAGGGGACGCGGATGAACGCGGATGAACGCGGATTAAGAAAATAATATCCGCGTTTGTCCGCGTTTATCCGCGTTCGATTCATTTCTTCGCTTGCTCTTCGGCGACCAATTGCCGCCGCAGAATCTTGCCGATCATCGTCTTGGGCAGCGATTCGCGGACCTCGACGATCTTGGGGCATTTGAACGCCGCCAGCCGTTCGCGACAAAAGGCCATGATGTCCTCGGCGGTGGCCGTCTGACCGGGCTTGAGGACGACGTATGCTTTGACCGTCTCGCCGCGATACGGGTCGGTGACGCCCGCGACCGCGGCTTCCAAAATCTGAGGATGCTCGTACAGGACTTCTTCGACATCGCGCGGGTAAATGTTATAGCCGCCCGCGATGATCATGTCCTTTTTGCGGTCCACGATCCGAAAGTAACCGTCCTCGTCCATGATCGCGATATCGCCCGTGTACAGCCAGCCGCCGCGCAGCGCGAGGCGCGTCTCATCCGGCCGGTTCCAATAACCCTTCATTACCTGAGGACCTTTGACGATCAACTCTCCGCGCTCGCCGAGCGGCATCTCCTGCTCGCCCGTTTCGACATCTACGATTTTGGCGTCCGTGTCCGGGAAGGGCACGCCAATCGTCCCGATGCGATTGTCGCCAAAGAGCGGGTTGTCGTGCGTGACGGGCGTCGCTTCCGAAAGTCCATAACCTTCGACTAGGCGCGCGCCGGTCAACTCTTGAAACTTCATCTGCACGGGCAGCGGAAGCGCGGCCGCGCCGCTCAGGCACGCTTTGATAGATTTGATGCGGTACTTGCCCAAATCGGGGTAGTTGATAATGGCCGTGTACATCGTCGGTACACCGGGAAAGTAGGTCGGGTGATGACAGTCAATGGATTTCAAAACATGCGCGAGGTTGCGCGGGTCAGGAATCAGGATCATCGGCATTTCCTGGAGCACCGCGTTGTTCATGCAGACGGTCATCGCGTACGAATGATAGAGGGGGAGCGCGACGATGGTCGCATCGTGCGATTCTTTCGGCACGTTCGAGACCCATTCTTTGCACTGGAAAGCATTCGCGACGACGTTCTTGTGCGTGATCTCGGCGGCTTTGGGCACGCCGGTCGTGCCGCCTGTGTACAACAGCACCGCCGTGTCCTCGGGATCCACGGTGACGTTCGGCGGAGTTGCGGGCGCGGCGTTGAGCACATCCTGGAACCAATGCTCGTCCGCGCCAATCGTCGCGCGATGTCCGTCTTTTTCTTCCACGAACTGCTCAAAGATCGCTTTAAGGCGCGGCGGAAAATACTCTTTCATGCTCGTCACGACGACGTTGCGGAGTTTGGTGTTCGGCCGCACCATCCGAACGTAGGGATACAATCGCGACAGGCAGACCATCGTCTCCGCGCCCGAGTCGTTCAGTTGAAATTCCAGTTCGCGCGGGACGTACATCGGATTGTTCGGCGCGACGATCGCGCCGAGTTTGAGGATCGCATAGTAGGCGATGACGAACTGGGGACAATTCGGCAGATAGAGCGCGACGCGGTCGCCTTTCTTGACGCCCAGCGCGGTCAGCGCGTTCGCCAGCCGATTGGTTTGATCGTTCAGTTCCGAGTACGAGAGCTTGGCGTCCAGGAGCGCATCTTGCGCGACCCCGCCGAAAATGGTCGCGGTCTTGTCAGGCGATTGGGTGGCAACATCTTCGAGGAAAGCGTGCATGGGGCGGGCGGGGTAATCAAAGTGCGCGCGAACGCCGGGTTCATAGTGCTTGAGCCAGGGCCTGTCCTGAGCGGAGTCGAAGGGCCTGTCCATGGTCTGCCTCCTTGCAGAGAATTGGCTTGCGTCAGAGCATGCACGGGGAAACTATTGCCGTTAGCATAAACCACAATCGAATCGCCGTATATCGTTCGTTTGGGGTAATTTTAGCCGCTTGGGGGGATGGGCAAGTTTGACAACTTACCCAACAAGGGTACAATGCCCGTCGTTGGGTAAGGAGGGCGCGTGCCAAGACGCAACAGACCGATCGTGAGAGACAATCTTCTGACCGATGCGGCAGACCCCAACGGAGCCACCGTGATCCAGGTCGGTTCGCGCCAATGGTTTGCCTGGCTGGGAGACAACACGGGGTTTATTTTCCAGGGGAGCGCCGGGCATCTGGACGCGCGGCGCGAACTCAGGCGAGGTATTCCTTACTGGTACGCGTATCGCTGGCGCGAGGGCAAACTCTCCAAAATCTACTTGGGGAAATCGGAAGAACTGACGCAGGAACGCCTCGACCGCGCGAGCGCGCGCCTCGCAGGGCAAGCCAGCCCATCCGATGCGATGGATTGGATGACCGCGCTCAACAATCCGCCAATCACCTCGCCATCGTCTTCCGAACGAACGACGCACGACCTTGCTTACCTGCCGCTCACCAAAGTGCATCCGCCCGCGCTGCCGCAAAAACTCGTCGCGCGCCGGCGGCTCACGCAGCGAATTCGCGGGCCCATCACTTTGCTCATCGCGCCCAGCGGCTTTGGGAAAAGCACACTGCTCAACGAGTGGCGGCAGACCTGCGGCCGGCCGGTCGCGTGGGTCGCGTTGGATGCCGACGACAATCAACCGCTGCGCTTTTGGTCCACGGTGACCGCCGCGCTTTACACCATCTGTCCGAACCTCGCGCACGACGCGCAATCACCGCTTCGCACGCCTTCGTCCGCCGAGCTGGCCGAAATCGTCGCCGGCCTTTCGAATGCCATCCTCCGCGCCGGCGATGCGCCCGATTCGCCGGCCCAGCTCGCCCTCGTCCTGGACGATTATCATCACATTCAGGACAAGACGATTCACGCGTCGCTCCAAACTTGGCTCGACCATCTGCCCTCGATACTGCAACTCGTCATCTCGGGCCACACGCAGCCGCCGTTGGCTTGGGGTCATTTGCGCGCGCGCGGCATGGTCGCGGAATTGGGCACGGACGATTTGCGCTTTACGCTCGAAGAAGGGATCGGCTATTTGTCGCAACATGCGCGGGGCTATCCTCTGGCGTATGGCGATATGCAGGCGATTGTCAAGCGGACCGAAGGATGGGCGGCTGGCCTCGCGCTCGCGACCCTCGCGCTCGGCCAGCCGAGTGATCGCGGTCAACCCATGGGAACCTTTACCGGCGCGCACGACTATTTGCGCGAATATTTCATGGAGAGCGTCCTGTATCGTCAGCCACCGTCCGTCCAAGAGTTTTTGTTCGAGACCGCGATCCTGAAGCATTTGACAGGGCCGTTATGCGACTCAGTGACGGGGCGGACCGACGGGGCCGAGATGCTGGCGTACTTGTGGCAGGAGAATCTGTTTCTCGTGCGCATGGAGGAACCGAACTGGTATCGCTATCACGACTTGTTCGCCGAGACGCTTTGCAGCCAACTGCAAAAGCAGCTCGCCGCGGGCATCCCGCGCCTGCACCGCCGCGCGGCCGAATGGTATCGCACGCAAAACGCGCCCGACGACGCGGTGCATCACTTGTTAGCCATCGAAGCTTGGGACGAGGCGGCGACTCTGATCGAGGAGATCGTGCTGCGCGAGTTGGAGCATTCCGGCGATTACTCGCGGCTGCTGCGCTGGCTGCGCCAGTTGCCCGAAACGGTCGTGCAGCAGCGCCGGACGCTCCTGCGCGTGTACGCGCGCGTCGCGGCACTCGATCTCTCACGGCGGGAGGTGAAGGAATTTCTGGCGCGCGTGGAGACGAACATCACGCGCCAGCCCGCCGCGCAGCAAAGCGCCGAAGAGCAATCGGTGTTGGCCGAGATTCGGCGGATTCGGGAGCTGTGGATCTCCGGCGAGGCGCGCTTGGCGCCTTTGTCGCAGGACGGCGAGCACGACGACGTGTGGCAAATGCTCGACGGGATTGTCACGTATGCGGGCTACGTGCGGCGCGATTTTGAGAAAGCGGAAACCGTGTCGCAAAAGCTCTACGAAATGGGCCAAGCGCGGTCGCATCTCTATGTCACGTTGATCGCGGGAGGCAGTCTGGCCCATTACGCGCTGCTCCGCGGGCAACTGCGGCGGAGCGAAAAGATTGCGGGGCAGGTTCTGCAGCAAGCCCTCGCGCAGCGCGGCAAACTGCCCGAATCGGCGAGTGTCGCGCTGACCATTCTGAGCCGCGTGTGCTATGAGCGCAACCAATTGGCGCAGGCGCATCAACTCTTGCTCGGCGCCGCGGAGGTGGACCCTCATCCCACCAGCTCGAACATGCCGATCATGGAGGCGATGCAGCGTGCCAAATTGGAGTTGGCGCAGGGCAACGCGGCGGCCGCGCTCGCGACGATCCAGGCGACGCGCGAATTGCAGGGCAAGTACCCCGCCGGCTTGTATCGCGACCGCGATCTGATCGCGTACCAAGCGTGGACCGGCGTGCGCCAGGGCGATTGCGCGGAGGCGGAACGTTTGTTGGGCGAGGTAGGCGATGCCGAGCATCACGCGTTATCCGCCCTTGTCCGAGCCGAACTCTTGCTGAAACAAGGACACGCGGCCGCGGCCGCCGATCGCTTGCGTGACTTGGTCGAGCGCTACCCGCACGGCCTCTATCTCGAACCGACCCTTGGGGCCCGCGTCGTGTGGGCGCTGGCGCTCTTTGAGGAGCATCACATCAATCACGCGCGCCACGTGATGGCCGAGGCGGTGCGACTCGCCAGTCCGGAAGGTTTCGTCCGTCCGTTTTTGGATCACGGCAGTCAGAGCGTCCCACTCCTCACGCTCGTTCTCCACACATCGCACCTCAGTCCCGAGGCCCAGACGTTCGTCCAAGACACGCTGCGCCTGATCGGAAATGCCGATGCCGCAAAAAGGCCGCTGTTGAAATCCGAGCTGACGGCCCTATCCACTGCGGCGGCTATTACTCCGCGAGAGGTAGAAGTCCTGCGATTGGTAACGACCGGCCTCTCCAATCGCGAGATCGCGGCGCAGCTCTCGTTCGCCGAGAGCACGGTCAAGACGCATTTGAAAAACATCTACCGCAAACTCGGCGTGAACAGCCGCACGCGCGCCATCGCCCAAGCGCGCGCGCTCAAGTTGGCGTAGATTCAGTTAGCAATTGCTCGATTCGGTAGCCCGCCGCGAGGTAATATTGCAGGTCGTCGGCGTTATCGCGCAAATCCAGCGGCGACGTGCCGGCCACGCGCACGAATTCCTGTTCGATCTCGCGCGCGCGGCCGCGGGTGGGCCATTTCTCAAAAACGGGCCAGAAGGCGTGCCACAATTCCTGCGCGGCGCGCGGCAAATCGCTCACGCTGACGAACGGCTTGCCTTGCGCGTCCAACTGAATCCACTGGTCTTTGAGCGCGCGCACCAGGGGATAGAGGTGCGTTTCGTTCGAGTTGTCGTGAAGGTAATGAAAGCGGACCGACGCATCAACGTAAGTATAGTAAATATCCCAGATCGGCTTGTCACTCGCCAGCCAGTCGGTCCCAAACTTGGTCGTCAGGTCGAACGGGTCGGAATAGCCGACGAGCGTGAGGTCTTGCGGATCGTGCGTCAGGTCGCTGATGTACCACGGAATATACGTTTCGACTATTGACCAAAGCGTGGGATATTCCATCGGGCGACCGTCCAAATGCGGCCAGGTCGAGTGGGCGTTCGAGCCGTAGAGACCGGTCTGCGGGTCTTGAACGACGACGAGGTTGTGATCGGGGTCTTGAGTCGCCTCGAGCAAGACCCAGTGCGGGTTGTGGCCGTGCAGGTAATTCACCGCGTACGCGAACACAGCGCCTTCAAAGCAGTGCGCGTGCGCGGTCCGCAGCACTTGGCGCGGCGGAATTGCCGTCTCGTCTTGCTCGACCGAGGCGTGGTCGTTGTTGTAGTAAACCTGCGTGTTGAGAAAATCCTGCACCTTCCCCGGCGTATCGAGCGCGGCGAGGATGACGAGTTCGTCGTCAGTATAATCGAGATGCAGTTCGCGCGTGCGCGCGGCCAAGCGCGCAAATGCCGCCGCGTCCACGCGGGGGCCGTACATTTCCGCAAAGTATTTTATTTGTTCCGCGGGTTCGAGACGAACCGGCGGTTGGCTAGAAAGAATCGGTTTGCTCACGACTACCCATAGACAACAAATACAAAGCCGTGAGTTCATTGGAACCCACGGCGTACGCCCATCCGCACACTGTCGCTATTATACCTGCTTTTGTGCTACAGTCAAATTGACTTGAACGATGGATAGAACTCGAGGTTTTTGCGTTCTTCTTTGAGCGCGGACTTGAAGAACTCGCAATCCATCAGGCAATTGGCGAGCTTGCGCGCAAACGTGCCTTGGACCTTGCCGCCGCACAAGGTGCCGGTCACGGCCCAACAGACTCGGCCGCCGTTCGTGCCGCCGTTAACTCCATGCGTTCGCGTTTCAATCGCCGCGGCGCAGGTGCCCAGTTGATCTGCTTTGACACCCCCTGGTTCCCTGCCGCACTTTTTAAATTCCCAGCAATTCACCTTCTCCATCTTACCCCCTCCATCAGGATAACAAAAAACCTGCTCTACCAAAGCCGGAGTGTAGAAACAGGCGTAACCCCAAACGTTAGGATGGATTGTCTCACCCTCTTCGGTGGGATGGCCCGACAACGGACGCGCTTTGCAGAAAGTATATGCTGTTTCAAGCAGGTGGGAAATAGGAATTGGGGACTAGCGAGTGGCTTGCTTATGTATCCGTCGTCGCCTCAAACTCGCCGTCGCTTACGCGCACCCGAACCTGCTTGCGACCGGCGACCTGCGACGCATGTTTCACAACTTGCCCGCTGGCCTTTTCCTGCACGATGGCATACCCGCGTCCGAGCGTCGCCGCGGGGTTGAGCGCGGCCAACTGGCGGACCGCGCCGTTCAACTGCTCCCGCTCCAGCGCGATCGCCTGCAAGGCGCGCGAACCGATTTGGCGCGTCAGCTCGTCCACGCGTTGACGCGTGTTGGCGATGCGCGCTTGCGGCGAGTTGCGTTTCAGCGCGCGTATCTCGTTGGCGAGCCGCACCCGCGCGTCGCCCAACCGGTCGCGGGTGAGCTGCGCGAGGCGTTGTTCGGACGCATAGACCGCGGCGCGCAGTTCGCGCGCGTCCACGACGGCCAGTTCGGCAGCCGCGCTCGGCGTCGGCGCGCGCAGGTCGGCGACGAAATCGGCAATCGTGAAATCGGTCTCGTGTCCGACCGCGCTGATGACCGGCACGCGCGAATCATAGATCGCGTGCGCGACACATTCGGCGTTAAAGCACCACAGGTCTTCAAGCGAGCCGCCGCCGCGGGCGACGATGAGGACGTCAATGTCAAAATGGTTGATCGCGCGAATCGCGGCGGCGATCATTTCCGCGGCGGCTTCGCCCTGCACCATCGTCGGCGCGAGCAGCAGTTCGACCAGCGGATGACGGCGGCGCAGCACATTGCAGATATCGCGCAGCACCGCGCCCTCGCGCGAGGTGACGACGCCGATGGTGCGCGGAAATTTCGGCAGTGGGCGTTTGTGCTCCGGCGCGAACAAGCCCGCGGCTTCCAGCTTGGCGCGCAAGCGTTCAAACTCTTGCCAGAGCGCGCCGGCACCGGCGAGCTTGATCTCGTCCACGTATAACTGCACATCGCCGCGCGTTTCGTAGAGCGAAACGCCGCCATGGACCAGGATCGCGTCGCCGCTATTCGGCATCTTGAACACGCGCGCCGCGGCGCTGCGCCACATGACGCAGCGGATAGCCGCGTCGTGATCCTTGAGGGTGAAATAGACGTGGCCCGAGTTCGCCCGGACGAAATTAGAGACCTCGCCGCTCACCCAAACATCGCTCAGCACGTCGTCATCTTCCACGACCTCTTTGATGCGCCGCGCAAGTTGGGCGACGGTGAGGGTGGGGGTGAGATCAAAAAGAGAGGGTTGCATAGTGAATCATTCTCTGCATACTTTACTGAGGACTTATTTTACCATTTCTTTGATCATCAGATAAGCCGGTCGCGGCGTGCCATCCGGCTCGGTGATCGCCCACCAGTATTCCTCATCACTCTTCTGCCAATCGGGGTTCGCTAAGTAGATCAGGAACATGGCGCCGATCCACGGCGCCCAGTTCTGCTTGGCGTACTGGAAAGCCCGGACATTGTATTCGGCTTTGGTCTGTTCGTCCACGCGAATCCACGCGTACGCGGCATGAAGCGGATCGCTGGTCCAGCCCATTTCGAGGATCGCGATTTGCTTGGCCGCGTCGCCGCAGGCGACCATCATCCGGCGAATATCTTCGACATGGCGAAAACCGTAAATGCGCCCGGCGGCGCCTTCGCCATGATTGTATTCCGAGTTTCTCGCGACTTGCTCTGGGCTTGTTTCGGGCGGCGCTTTGAAACCGGGCGCGTGAACGCCGAGCACGTCAAAATACCCGGACGAGTCTCCCTTCATCGCCGCATACATTTGATCGAGAAAGACCGTGTCCGGCATCGCTTCGGAATTCTGTTGCGTGGTCAGGGTCAATCCGGCGCTGACAATCATCGCGTTGGGATCAACGGCTTTGATCGTTTGATAAGACACCTTCAGGAGCGCGGCGTATTCTGCGGCATTGGGGCGACGGCTGCACCATTCCCGCGCGAGATTGGGTTCGTTCCAAATCTCATAGGCGCGAATTCTTCCTTTGTATCGAGCAGCAAAGGCAGACAGAAAGTCAATCCAGTCCTGGGTGTTTAGCGCAGGCCCCATGGTTTTTCGTTCTGCGTTGTAGCAACCGGGCGCGGCCCAATCGGGCGCGTTATCAACGCGGGCAAGAAGATCAATACCCTTTGTGTTCGCCAGATTGACCGCAATATCGGCACGGCTCCAATCCAATGCGCCTTTGGCCGCGCCTTCGATATCACGCCAGGCGAAGGTTTGTTTGACCCAAGTGAAACCGGCCTCCTTTGCCAATTCCAAGTCGCGATCCGCTGTTTCGGGACGCCACCATAAAAATGCTTGCACGCCGTATTCCGGCGAATTCATCTGGAATTGCCCGCCCACGGGAAATGTCGTAGGCGTAATTGCCGGCTGGGGCGCGGAACATCCGGCAAGCAACATACCGATGCAGAGATACACGGTACCGAACCGGAACAGCAGCACACGTCCTACTTTGCTATTATCGGGAAGTAGATAATGGTAGTTGGAATAAACTCGTACCACCGGGCGAAATGATAGGATGCTTTGGCCCCTGCGGTTGTGAAATTACCGGCAGCGTATACCGAGCCGCCGCCGGTGGTAATGGCAGTTGCATATCCATTGAGACCGCTGCCGAGCGCCGACCAATTGCTCCCATCCCATCTCGCGATATAGTTGGCGTCCGCGCTTCCCGCAAGAGTGAAATTGCCATCCACGTAAATCTTGTTCATGCCAACTGCAATTCCCGAGACTGAGCCATCCAGTCCGTTGCCCACAGAGTGCCAAGTATTTGTCAGCGCATTCCATCGCGCGATATTCGACGCCACCACACCCCTAGGCGCTCGATCGTTGGTCGTGCTGCCGCGCTCCTGGGGAGTACGCGCGGAGGTGAATGCTCCTCCAATGTACACATCATTACCACTCACCGCAATCGCACGAACCTCAGCCCAATACGGCGATGGATTACCGACGCCACTCGAGCCAAGCGCCGACCAAGCACTGCCATTCCAGCGCGCGACATTCTTGGCAGGTATCCCGCCTGCGGTTGAGAAATATCCCCCCACATACACGTTGCTTCCACTCACAGCGATGGCAGATACCGGGCTGTTCGTTCCTGTGCCCAAGGGGGTCCATGCGCTACCGTCCCACTTGGCGACATTGCTGGCGGGACTTGAACCCGCCGAACTAAAAGAACCGCCCACATACACGTTCGTTCCGCTGATAGCGATGGCATAGACAGATCCGTTTACACCCGCGCCCAGTCCTGACCAAGCGCTCCCATTCCATTTGGCGATGCCGTTGAACGCGCTAGCACCAGCCCAAAACAAATAACCGCCGACGTATACGTTTCCTCCACTGACTGCGATCGCGTTCACACACGAAGAAGCGTCTAGTTGTCGTGTCCAGCGACATCGTAGACATGGAAGTCCAACGACATCGTAGACATT